>NZ_NPFV01000049.1:0-664 GCF_002259365.1 Rhodococcus sp. 14-2496-1d
GCGTTCCTTCTTCCCGCGCGGATCTTTCGGGCACAAGGTGTCGGCCATCTCCTCGAGCAACTGCCACGCAGCGGCAGCTTCCGGGGCGGTCAACTCCGCCCGGATCCGGGCCAGTTCCCCGGCCGGGGTGTAGGTGACGGTCCGGAACCTCTTCGCGAACTCGCGTAGTGCGGCAGCTTCCTCGGGGGCGGCCCGCAGCAGGATGTCCCAGATCTCCTTCTCGAGCGGACCCGGTGACAACCGGTGGGCTGCCTCGACGACCTCGGCTTCGACGGAGGTGACGATGTCGTCGGAGAGGTTGTCGAGGATCCGGCACACCGTCCGCACCCGCGGAAGGTCGACCTCCCCGCCCTCGAATGCTCTGCGTAACAGGGGCAATCGCGTGTGCAAGGCGACGGCGATGGACACGTACGATTCGGCGACCGTCGCCGAGCACCCCAACGCGACGGCCAATTCGGTGCGCCCGTACCGGCTGTAATGCTTGTGTTCGGCGTCGAGGGTGATCCAGCTCCGATGGACCTCGTAACAGGCGGTGATTTTCCGGGCGGCCTGCCGATTCTCCGCACACGCGGCAGCGGTCAACGCCTCCAGTGACACAGCTGGCAGTGCACCCATCTTTCACCCCCCGGTGAGCAACATTTCAGAACGTGCGTTCGAACTGAAA
>NZ_NPFV01000034.1:0-662 GCF_002259365.1 Rhodococcus sp. 14-2496-1d
TACCACCGGGAGATCGCCGAGAACTTCTCCCAGGACGGTGCCTGGGGCACCTGGGTCGGCCGGTGGACCGCCGAGGAGAACCGGCACGGCATCGTCATGCGTGACTACCTCGTCGTCACCCGCGGCGTCGATCCCGTCGCCCTCGAAGAAGCCCGCATGATCCACATGACCAACGGATATGCGTCGCCTGCCGGTGCAGGGGTGGGTCTGCTGCACTCCGTCGCCTACGTGACGTTCCAGGAGCTGGCCACCCGCGTCTCGCACCGCAACACCGGCAAGGTCTGCGACGATCCGATCGCCGACCGCATGCTCCAGCGCATCGCCGCCGACGAGAACCTGCACATGATCTTCTACCGCAACATCACCGGCGCGGCGATGGACATCTCGCCCGATCAGACGTTGCAGGCGGTCTCGGACATCGTGATGAACTTCGTCATGCCCGGTGCCGGTATGCCGAACTTCCGCCGCAACGGTGTGTTGATGGCCAAGCACGGCATCTACGACCTGCGTCAGCACCTCGAGGACGTCGTCTGGCCGGTGCTGCGCAAGTGGAGCGTGTTCGAGCGCAACGACTTCACCGGCCGCGGCGAGAACAAGCGCGAGGAACTCGCCGCGTTCCTCGAAGACCTCGAGCGTCAGGCCACCAAGTTCGAGGAGATGCG
>NZ_NPFV01000008.1:0-128568 GCF_002259365.1 Rhodococcus sp. 14-2496-1d
GCGTCACCCCCGCTGCCGGTCCCCCGTTCACTCGCAAACGCGCGCGCACTTGCCATCCGCGCGCGAATCAGCGCCCGATCACCCGGCAATTCCGCTCGCATCCGACGAATGCGCGCGCGTTTGCCTCAGCCCGATCGGCCAGCGAACCGGCCGACCCCCGACTCGTCCCCCGCAGTCAATCCCTACGCGGCGACAGCAGCGCTCCCCAGCCCCTGCCCCGTTCACTCGCAAACGCGCGCGCACTTGCCATCCGCGCGCGAATCAGCGCCCGATCACCCGGCAATTCCGCGCGCACCTGACGAATGCGCGCGCGTTTGCCCGTCGACCGAACCCATCTGTCAGCGCGCGAGCGAATTCCAGAAGTCACAGTGATGCTCGGCATCGGCGTCGATCACCGAGATGTCGTCGGAGACGAACTGCAGAACGGGGCTGACGTCTGCGGTGGTACGAGGCCACGGCGGTGCATTGTCTGCACTGGGTGTTCCGGTGTGGGCGAACGAGGTGAGGTACGCGATCATCGTTCGGGCGAGATCGTGCTGCGCCGGAGTCTTCAGCAGATCGTGTCCCGCAATGTCGAAGAAGTACGGCATATCCGTCGCATGTGCGGCATCCTGTGGCACGCCGGACGCACCGACGCCACTGACGTCAGCGGTCCCGGTATCGGCGAACTCGTACGAATACACCGGCGCATTCACTGCCAGAGCCCGGTTGTTTCGGTACGTCGGGCACGACCAACCGGCATCGGTGGTCGCCGACGCCCATGCCAGCGCCGCAGACGAAAAGTTCTGCAGCGGATACAGATCGGCGACGCCGGCGGCCTCGGGTCCGAATGCATCGGCGAGGAGTGCGGGATACGAATCGGCTGTCACCGAAGTCGGATCCGCCAACAGCGCCCCACCGACGAACGAATTCTGTTCGGCCCGGTTGCCACCGGAGAACACCGGACCGTTCAGGGCTGCACCGGCTTCGACAGCACGCGCCGGATCGGCGGGTAGCAGCTCGGTACCGTAGGCGAGTTGATTGGAGAAATTCTGTCCCTGCGCTACGAGAGCATCGACGGGCAGCGCACGCAAACATTCGATCGCGCCCGAGCCCGAGCATCCCAGTTGCTGCGCCACTTCGGCTCCGGTGGCCTCGTTGTCGGCCAGCGCAACGTAAGGTCGTTGTTCGGGCACGCCCGGGTAGATCGAGTCGGTCGGAAAGTTCAACGCACACGACCCCGACATGATGGCCACCTTGTCCACCAACCCCTGCGCGGCAGGCGATGTCAGCGCAGCACACGCCGCCATGCCGCCTGCGGACTCCCCGAACACGGTGACGTTGTCGGGGTCTCCCCCGAATGCTGCGGCATTGTCGTTCACCCACCGCAGGGACTGAATCTGATCGGCGAATCCGAAGTTGCCGCCCCCGTCCAGGCCGGGGAGCCCCAGGTAACCCAGCATGCCCAGTCGGTAGTTCACCGTCACCACGATGACATTGCCCTCCGAAGCGATCCGCTGAGCTTCGTATGCGGAGCCCGCTCCAGACGTGAAACCGCCGCCGTGCCACCACACCATCACCGGCAGTGGCTCATTCGACGTCACCAGCGGCGTCGTCACATTGAGGAAGAGGCAATCTTCGTCCGTCGTCGGTGTTCCACCGGACTCGGCCGAGCTCTGCGGACACTGCGAACCCGGCGCAGTGGCGTCGGCATCGTCGTCGGATGCCGGAAGCGGTTGTGGAGGTGACCATCTCAGATCACCGACCGGAGGCTCCGCATACCTGATGCCGAGAAATTGCCGCGTGTTCTGCGCAGCAACCCCGTGCACGGTAGCTGTGGTCGTGGCGACGTCGAGGGGCGCGCTGTCGGATGGATCCGAGGTAGATGCGCACCCGGCGAGTACCAGGAGCACGGTAGCGAGGGCGACCGGCAACTTCCTCATCGGCCGTCCGATCGTGTTGCGGCATCGAATGTTCGACGCAGCTCGTCGGCCAGCTTCACCGCATCGTCGCCAGCTCCTACTTGCCACACGGCCGCGTCGAGAGCAGCGCGAATCGTCATGGCCATGATCCGGGTGTCGAAGGACCGGAACTCACCAGTCCGCTGCCCCGACTCGAGAAGGCCGTGGACTTCGAGCATCTCGGCTCCGTGCTCGGATCGTTCACCGCGAGCGGGAGCTGTGGCGAAGATTGCCGACAGTGCCTTCATGTGCTGAGGGTAGGCAGCGTAGAACACGACGCTGCCGCCGATGAACTCCAGCAACGCTTCTCGACTCGAACCTGCCGCACGAACGAGAGGTCCGACCTCCTGTTCACCGAGTGCGTAGACGAGCTGGACGACGCCATCGAGGAGTTCCTCGCGGGTGCCGAAATGGTAGGAGATGACGCCGCGACTGATTCCGGCGCGCTCGGCGATGCGGACGAACGACGCCTTCTCCGCCCCCGCTTCCGCGATGACATCGACAGCGCATTGGATCAGCTGTTCGCGACGGGCGTTCTGAATGAATGTGGGTTCGGGACGGTCCGCCTTGGGCGATGGCATGATCCCAACTTTAGCACTGACGCATTATTTTTCCCATGCATGTCAGAAATTTCGAGCCGCCAGGAGTGACCACGATTCGCATCCGAACACGGGATCCCGCTCGCGAGCAGAAATAGTGGACACACGGGTCACTTGGTCGGCGCGTCCTCCCCCGTCACCGAATCCGGCTCGTCGTAGGTGACCGTGATGTCCTGGAATCCTTTGTTGCGCTGCGCTTCTGCCTGTCCGGTGTAGGAGTTCTTGTCACCCTCGGTGAGTTCGACGTTGTCGGTGAACGGCGTCAACAGCGCCCGTGGGTGCAGGTGGTCGACACGCACGGCATTGATTTCGATACACAGCACGATGAGCACCGACGAGACGTAGAGAAAGCCGAGCAGGCCGAGGACGATTGCAAAGATTCCGTTGCTGGCGCTGGCGTTGCCGACGACATAGCGAATGTAGATCCCGCCGAACGATTGCAGTGCCTGCCAGATCACCGAGGCGATCGCAGCGCCGGGCAGCACCTCACGCACGGTCAGGGCTCGGGCGGTGCCGATACGAAATGCGGCGGTGAAGACCACGACGTTGACGACCACGGCCCCGACGAGCGCCAACGCACCGCCGGCAAAACCGAACACACCCGAGGAGGCGACTCCGTTGAGAACGGTCAGTCCGATGATCGCCGTGCCGACGGTGCTCAGCAGCAACAGCCCTCGCAGGCGTCCCTTGATCGGATCCGGTTGTTCGTTTCGCGGGACGGACCACGCGGTGTTCATCGCGTACTGCGCGGCAAGTGACACTCCGAGCCCGCCGTACAACGACCCCACCACGCCGATGACGATGGCGGTCGTTCCGCCGCTGAGGCGGTCCGGCTGACCGAGTTGGTCACCGATGACCGGGATCTGGCTCATCGCGGAATCGATGATTCGACTCTGCAATTCGGGGTCGCCGGCCAGCACGATTCCCAACACGGTGGTGAAGAGCAGCAGCAACGGGAACAACGAGAGAAACGAGTAGTACGCGATGAGAGCCGCGAGATATCCACCTCGATCGTCGAGGAACTTGTACAAAACTGCGAGCGGGAAACCCGCTGACGGGTGCCTGCGCTGAAAGCTGTCCACCTTGCCGACCATCATCGCTCGAATGTATCCGCCATGCCGCACCTCGAAACGTCGACCGAGCGCGGCGTCCGATGTGACCCAGATCTCATAGGTTCGGCGTGCGCTTTCCGGTTCGAGCATCGACCAACTACTGACACCGCACGAAACGAGAAAGGGACTCACATGAGCTTCATCGACAAGGCCAAGAACGCAGCAGAAGACGCCATCGGCAAGGCCAAGGAAGTTGTGGGCGACGCCACCAACAACAAGGACCTCGAGGCCGAGGGCAAGAAGGACCAGGGTTCGGCAAGCGTGAAGAAGGTCGGCGAGAACATCAAGGACACCTTCAAGTAAGACGCACCCGCGAGGGCCGTCGATCTGCGGATCGGCGGCCCTCGCTGCGCTTTCGGGTGCCTCCGCCGATGCTCGACGGTTCTACGTACAACCGTCCCGAAGGCAGCGTATAAAATGCACGGAGCCGACACCGTCGGCCGAATCGAGCGTCCAGCAGAAGGCGCATGATCTCGGATCTCTGCGACGAAGTCGGCAGGGGTCCCATGCGAGAGGACTGTGTGCATGCCGCACTCTTCTATCGAAGGCAACACAGCCGCATCGGCGGACGCCTCGAGCTTGGCCGAATTCGCCCGATCCTTGCGTGAGACTCGGCGCTCGATGCCGCAGACACTCGATGCGATTCTGCGTACTGCCATCACGATGATCCCGGGTGCAGTCACCGGATGCATCACCACGGTGAAAAAGGGCGAGCGGACGGTGGTCGCGTCCACCGATCCGGTCGCGGAGAAGCTGTGTCGCCTGCAGTACGAGCTCGGCGAAGGACCCATTTCCACCGAGGTTCATCACTTCGACGTCGTCGTCGCCGCCGATCTGACCGACGAGGATCGGTGGCCTCGATTCGCTGCCACCGCCGTCGAAGAGGGTTTCAAATCACTTGCTGCGTTCCAGCTCTACAGCAACGCCGACGACCTCGGTGCGCTCGTGCTCTACAGCGACCGACCCGGCGCATTCCACGCCGACGCGGTGACCATCGGTGAAGCGCTTTCTGCCCACGCTGCCATCGCGATGCTCAGCGCCCGTGACCACGAGCAGTTCCGAACCGGTCTGGCCAGTCGAGACATCATCGGTCAGGCCAAGGGCATGATCATGGAACGCTACGACCTCGACGCGGTGCAGGCCTTCGAGCTGTTGGCCAAGCTGTCACAGCAACAGAACCTCCCTCTGCACCTCGTGGCCCGTGATCTGGTGGAGACCGATCATCCGACGGACTCGACCTTCTGACGAGACGACGGGGTTTCGATTCGCCGCTCGCGAGGAATGGCTGTCAGTGGTATCGGCAGGCAACACGCGATACCCGCGGGCGGTTATCTCGTTGAGACAACAGCGATCGACCGCCCGTCGCTATTGCTCCGGTTGACAGCTCGGACACCACCACGTTCGACGCCTGTCCGGGTCACCGTTCACTTCTGCGACCACCCGAATCGATGTTCCGCACCGCAGGCACGGCTTCCCTGCTCGACCGGCGACCCAATGCGTGCGGCCCCGGCGAGTGTCCCCGGTGGTCACCTGCATCGCACCCGGGACCGTCGCCGAGTGACGCATCGCTCGTTCGAGCAACGCGACCAACCGCTGTCCGTCGACGGCGGTCGACGGAGTCCACGGCCACAGCCCGCGCAAAAAGCAGAGCTCGTTCGCCCACAGATTTCCCGGCCCGGCGATCACCCTCTGGTCCAGCAGCGTCGCGATGATCGGCCGCGTTCCCTGAGCGGCAATGTTGGCAACCGCCCGGTCTGCGTCGAACGTCGAGTGCAGTGGGTCCGGTCCCAGATGTGCGATCAGCGCGTTCATGTCCGGTGTGTATCCGTAATCGACGACCGGAAGCAGAATTCCGTAGGCAGTCGGCCCGTCGACCGCGGCGAGCCGCACCCGCACGTCGGGTCGGACACGCTGCGGAATCGAGCGACCGGCCCGCACCACCGTCCACGATCCGCTCATCCGCAGATGCGTGTGCAGCGTCGTGCCGTCGTCGAAATCGGTCAGCAGATGCTTGCCGTGGGTCCGGTGTGCGACGACGGTTCGCCCGGCCAGATTCTCGACTGCATGCGCGGGCACCTGCAGCCTTCCGGCCCGCAACGATGCGCCGTCCAATGCTCGACGCAACCTCGCGGCCAATACGAACACTGTGTCACCTTCGGGCATGACCTCCGGGTATCCCGCTCGAACGAAACGCAATCCGAACACCGGGCCCGCATCGGCCGGATCTGATCGTCGCTCGCTACGTCGAGGGCGACGCTGTCGGCGACACGCCCCGGCCGACGTGGGCACGACAGAGCTGGTGGACAGACCCAGAACCTACGGCGCGACCGAAGATCGGAGAATTCCCGACGGCGTCGGCCGCAACACCGACGCGAGTTCGGCCAACGGCACCGGTGCCTCGACGAGGGATTCCCACGGATACTTCGCGCCGGTGTCGCGTAGGAAGGCAACGGCCTGATGGAGGTGCCGAGGCTCGTAGTTGTGGATGCCGTTGATGGTCAGCCAGTTCCGGACCACTGCTTCCGGGTCGACGGTGATCGGCGGACCCGGCGCGACGGATCCGGCAAGCACGAGCCGCCCACCGACGTCGAGTCGCACCAACGCCGACTGCACGGCCTCCGACGATCCGGAGAAGTCGATCGCCACATCTGTTCGTGCACCGTCGTCCTCACCGGCCCCGAATGCACGAGATTGTCTCTGTCGCTCCGGGTCTCGATCGACGACCGTCACCGATGCCTCTCGCTCGCATGCCGCTGCGGCGGCGGTGACCCCCAGCATTCCGGCCCCGACGATCAGTACCCGTCGGCCGTCCAAAGCACCCGCTGCGTCGAGAGCCGCCATCACCGTGGCCGTCGCACACGCTGCCGGTGCGGCGACGGCATCGGGCATGGTGTCGGGAACCCGGGCCACTGCGGTCCCGCGAGGAAGCACGATGTGTCGGGCGTAGGAGCCGCTGAGAACCCATGGGCTCTCGGCAGATTCGTGACCCACCTTGCGCACGGACGTGCACTTGGCCGTGAACCCGCGGACGCATCGACTGCATCGGCCGCAGGGCACGGTCACCGACCACACGATCCGATCCCCGACCGCCGCTGGGGATGTGGCATCACCGACGGCGACGACGCGACCGACGGCCTCGTGCCCGAGTACCGACGGGCACGCTCCGTGCCGTCGACCGGACACCGTGTGCAGATCGCTCCCGCACACCGTGGCGAGATCGACGCGCACCAGCAGATCACCCGACTCGAGGGCGGGAATCTCGATGTCCCACATCTCGATCCCGCTCCCCGTCCAGACGGCGGCCGGTGTCAGACCAGCAGTGATCTGATCCATCCGGAGATCCTTTCCACGATGTACACGACGACGAAGATGACGAGAACGATCGCACCGGCGACGTCGAAGTTCAGGGTACGAATCGACTCGAAGAGCAGGAAGCCGATGCCGCCCGCACCGACGATCCCAAGAATGGTCGAGGTACGAATGTTCACGTCGAGCAGATACAAGCTCGAACCGACCATCGACGGAATGGCCTGAGGAACAACGGCACTCAATGTCCTGTTCCACCAACCGCCACCCACCGACGCCACCGCTTCGAGGGGACCGGGATCGATCTCCTCGATCGCGTCCGCAACGAGTTTGCCGAGAAATCCGACGGATCCGATGGCCAGTGCGCAGGTTCCCGCCACCGGACCCAATCCGAGCGCTGCGACGAACACGACGGCGAGGATGAGTTCGGGCACAGCCCGAACCAACAGAATCCAGGATCGCGCAACCCAGTACACCGCGGGATGCGGAGTTGCGTTGCGCGCAGCCAGAACTCCGACGGGAATCGACAGCACGATGCCGATTGCGGTGGCCACGACTCCGATGGCGACGGTCTGTACAGCGGCGTCGAACAGGTCCGATCCCAAAGCGGAGAAATCCGGTGGGACCATTCGACCGAACACCTCGATCGACGGCCCGATCCAGGTCAGCAGCGAGCGCGGATCCAATTCGAGAACCACGAACGACGCCACGATCGCGAACAAGAGCACAGCCGACGCCCCGAGGCGCATCAGTCGATCGCGCTGCGGGCCGGCCGCGGACGGGACCAGCAGCATGCGGCGCAGAGCCATCGCTACAAATTCCATTGCGGCGATGATCACCAGGATCACCAACACGATTCCGAGAGCACGCGGGTAGATCAGTCCGCGGAGAGCGTCCTGCAGGGCAAAACCGATGCCGCCTGCCCCGACGAAGCCGAGCACGACCGACATGCGCAGATTGATGTCGATTCGATAGACGAAAGCGCCGATCCACGCCGGAACGGCCTGTGGAACAACGGCATTGATCATCTCCCGGTAGTAGCCGGCTCCAGCGGCACGGAGCGCCTCTCGCGGTCCGACATCGGTCTCTTCGATGGCGTCGGCGAACAGTTTGCCGAGCATGCCGATGGAATGTAGTGCCAGAGCCAGGATGCCGGGCAGCACACCGATTCCCAACGCCCGGACGAACAGCACCGCGAACAGCAGATCCGGCATCGCCCGGCAGAAGGTGATGACGGCGCGCGCGATGCCGTAGAGGGCCGGGTGGGGCGAGGTGTTCCGTGCCGCGAGGAACGCCAGCGGTACCGAGACGACCGCTGCGAGCACGGTGCCCAGCACTGCCATGAGCAAGGTGTCGAGCGCGAGGGAGACGATCCTTCCGGTGTCGTCGACACGCGGCGGCAGCATCCGCTCGAGCAGGTTGCCCACATCCTCGAGACCGTCGATCAAGGTCGTCGGCGCGAAGTCGATGTAGCCCGCCGAGAGCACGGTGAGAACGAGCGCGACGACACCCAGTGCCGGGAACAGCCATCGACGCCGCTGCGGATCCTTCTGCCCTGCAGTGTTCGTGGGCTTCGGTTCGACGGCGACGGTCATGTCGGTGCCACCGTGGTCATGCTCCCGGGGTCGGGCGCGATCCGTTGATAGATCGGCATGATGTCATCACGCTGGAGACCGGCGGCGGGGCGATCGAGCACCACCCGACCGTCTCGGAGACCCACGAGGCGATGGGCCCAGCCGAGGGCGAGATCGACCTGATGCAACGTGCACACCACGGTCAGTTTCTCCTCGCTGCACACTCGCTGCAACAGATCCATCACCACGCCCGCGTTCTCGGGGTCGAGCGAGGCGACGGGTTCGTCCGCGAGGACGATCCGCGGACGCTGCATCAGGGTGCGTGCGATCGCCACCCGTTGCTGCTGTCCACCCGACAGCGTGTCGGCGCGCCGTTCGGCGAAGTCCGCCAACCCGACTCGGTCGAGGCACGCGCGGGCTTCCTCTCGCATCGCTTTCGGGTAGGTGAGTGCGCCGTAGCGCGGAATCGACAGTCGGCCGATGCCTCCCACGAGTACGTTCTCGAGGCAACTCAGCCGGCCCACGAGATTGAAGTGCTGAAAGACGAAGCCGACATCTCGGCGTAGCTCGCGCACACGGCGGCGGTTCGCCAGATCGACCCGGATGTCGAGTGCAGTCACGCTCCCCGACGTCACGGGCTGCAAGCCGTTGATGCACCGCAACAGCGTCGACTTCCCGGAGCCGGAAAGCCCGAGCAGAACCAACATCTCACTGTGATGCACATCGAGATTCACGTTCTCGAGCGCTGTGGTGGATCCGAATGTCTTGGTGACGTTGCGAACACTGACCACCACGTCGCCCCGGTCCATCGGTGCGGACATCATCAGCCCTGGCACTTCTCGGAGCCGGTGACCTCGCATACGTGGCGCACGCCGTCGTAATCGCTGTCCTGGGCGGGAACGACGCCCCAGGCGTCCTCGTCGGTGATGCGGCATTCCTCGGCACAGATGCCGTCGGCCACAAAGGCATCCGAGTTCATGCCCTCGCTGAAGACGTCCTGGAGCTTGGCAATGGCGTCGGCACCGAGATCGTTGTTGGCTGCGAAGAGCGATCCGGCGATCATCTCGGACTTCCACACCGTCTTGAGCTCACCGGGTGCAAGTTCACCGTTGTCGATCATCGTGCGGTCGACCATGGTGTCGAACGCGAATCCGGCGTCGCAGTCTCCGGCCTTGACGGCCAGCGCCGATGCATCGTGTCCGCCGGCGTAGATCGGGGTCATCGCGGCGGAGATGTCGGCCTCGGAACCGGAGGAAATGACGTTGTCCTCGATGAGTCCCGCTGTCGGGTAGAGGAATCCGGAGGTGGAGCTCGGGTCGACGAAGCAGACCTTCTTGCCTGCGTAGTCGGCGAGACCGTTCACCGAGGCATTGTCCGAACGAGCGATTCCGTACGACTGGTAGCCGGGAGGAGTTCCCTCGTCCTGGACGACGGCACCCAGCGGTGTCATCTCCGCACCGTTGATGCCTGCGACGACGTACGCGAAGGGGCCGAAGAACGCGATGTCGACGTTGCCTGCGATCAGGCCCTCGACCACACCGGCGTAGTCCGAGGCCTGGATGAACTCGACGCTCGCTCCGGTCTCGTTCTCCAGCCGCTCGATGACGGGGTCGTAGCTGGCTTTCAGGTCTGTGGAGTTCTCGGCGGGAATGGCTGCGAGTGTGATGGTTTCGGGGAATCCCTGCTCGGTGGTGGCTCCCTCGGATGAGCTCGAACAACCGGCTGCGACGAGAGCCGCGGCAGAGAGCACGGCCGCGGCGGTTCCGGCACGACGGCGAGAGATGGTGGTCATGGCGTGATGTCCGTTCGGGGTGTGGTGGATGTTCAGGGCAGAGCTGTTCAGGGCAGAACGATGGGGGGAAGGTCGGCGACGCTGTCGAGCACGTGGGTGGCACCCGCTTCGAGCAGCTGGGTCTCGGAATGAGCTCCGGTGAGGACGCCGACCAGCAGCGATGCGCCGGCTCGGCGACCGGACAGGATGTCGCTCGACGTGTCACCGACGACGGCGACCGCGGAAATGTCGGTCACCTCGGCGAGCAGGGCGGCCGAGAGCACGAGATCGGGGTGCGGACGGCCACGACCGGCACTCCCGGGTGCGAGGAATGCGTCGGGCAGATCCCGCCAGCCGAGCGCGTCGATGATGCGATTCTGGGTGGGTGCCGAGAATCCGGTCGTCAGGACGACGGTGATTCCGGATTCGCGAAGCTTCGTGATCGCCTGGGCCGCACCGGGTACGGGTGAGACCCCGGCGTCGATGCGGGCGTCGTAGGCCGATTCGAAAGCGCGGTTGGCGGCCTGAGCGCGGTCCTCTGTTCCGAACAATGCGCGGAACACCTCGATCTTGGACTGACCCATCGTGTCGAGCACGTAGCGGCGGGCGGCGTCGCGTTCCGGACCGGCGTCGGCAAGTCCGACGGCGGTGGCTGCGGCATCGAACGATTCGAGTACCAGACCGTCGTCGGTGACAGTCGTTCCGGCCATGTCGAGGACGACGAGCTCGACGGGGGTGCTGGTGTTCGGGCTGGTGGAGTTCGGCATGGGGAAGAGACTGCCGTTTGGTATAGACCATTACGTGGAACGTGAGTGAACGGACCGTGAACGTCGCACGACAATTAGGTCTAGACCAATTGATGCTATGGTTGGTCCATGGCCGTGGACACCGAACCTCGCGTACTCAAGCATCAGATCGTCCGCAGAAGCCTCGACGCGATGCTCGACGGCATGTCTGCGGGCGACGCGTTTCCGTCCGAGCGCGATCTCGCCGATCGATACGACGTGTCCCGCGAGACACTGCGTCAAGCCATCCGAGAACTGTTGGTAGCCGGTCGAATCGAACGTCGCGGCCGGGCGACGGTGGTGGCCGAACCCAAGGTGGTACTGCCGTTGGCGATCGGCTCCTACACCGAGGCCGCGCGCGAGAAGGGCATGAGCGCCACTCGAATTCTGGTCGGCTGGGAGGTGTTCCGAGCAGACGACGTGCTGGCGGAACTCCTCGCGATCGAGATCGGTTCGGAGGTGGTGCAACTCGAACGCGTCTTCACCACCGGCGACGTGCGAGTCGGACTGGAAACGACTCGTATTCCCGCCTATCGAATCCCGGGGCTACAGGACAGTTTCGATCACCGAACGTCTCTCTATGCCGAATTGGCAGCCCGGGGAGTCACGTTCGGGCGCGTTGTCGACACCATCGAAACCGTCCTCCCCGATGCCAGGGAAGCCGCACTGCTCACCGTCGACACTCGGACACCGATGTTTCTGCTCGGCCGTGTCTCCTACGACACGGACGGTGTTCCCATCGAACACCGTCGGTCGCTCTATCGCGGAGACCGGATGACCTTCACCGCCGTCATGGACGCCTGACATGACCTCAGCAGAAAGACTTTCCGTATGACATCGACGTACGACGTCGTGGTCGTCGGGGCCGGGATCGTCGGTCTCGCACACGCGTATCACGTCCATCGGCGCGGATTCACCGTGGCAGTGGTCGATCATGCCGATCGTGTCGCAGGTGCCTCCGTCCAGAACTTCGGGCACGCCTGCATCACAGCGCAATCCGGGACCGCACTCGAGTACGCGCGAGCAGGCCGCAGTCACTGGCTCGACCTCGCCCGCAAAGCCGACTTCTGGGCAGCGGAATCGGGAACGCACTGCGTCGCTCGGCACGAGGACGAGCTCGCGGTGCTCGAGCAGTTCGCCGAACTACGGGGCGAGGATCAGGTACAGCTGCTGGACCGCAGCGAGGTACTGAACCGACTCCCCCTTGCCGACACCGATGTGGTCGGCGGCATGTACCTGCCTCTGGACGTCCAGGTGGACCCGCGCTCCGCCGCTCCGGCCGTCGCACGCTGGCTCGCCGATTCCGGGGTGGACTTCCACTGGCGCACCGCTGCAACGTCGTTCGCGCCGGGAATCGTTCGCACCTCCCGCGGCGACCTGCATGCCGGTGCCACGTTCGTCACCGTCAACCACGACATCGATCGCCTGTTTCCCGAGAGCGCCGAACGCGGCGGACTGGTGCGGTGCCGACTGCACATGATGCGAGCCACCATGCCGCTGCGTGCACCGCTTCCCTCGCCGCTGTTCACCGGCTGGTCGCTGCTGAGGTACTCGGGCTTCGAGAACCTGCCCGCCGTTGCAGACGTCGCTGCCCGCCTGCAGGCCGAGTATCCCGACTACGTCGAACTCGACCTGCACCAGATGTACACCCCACAACCGGACGGGTCGATCCTGTTGGGCGACACCCACGTTCGCGAGATCACCACCTCGCCGTTCCAGAGCGAAGACGGTTTCGAGGTGTTGCTCGGCGAAGCGAGAACGCTGTTCGGAGTCGACCGCATCGACGTCGTCGAGCGATGGCAGGGAACGTACTGCTCCGCACCGGGTTCGGAATTCATGCTGGAAGAGCCCATCGACCGTGTGCACATCGTCACCGTCACGACCGGGATCGGCATGACCACCAGCATGGGTCTGGCGTTGTCCAACGTGGACAACGCGCCGACGCTCGTCTAGGGCCGACACCCCGTCCTCGCCTCACCGCACTGTTCGGCTCGCGACACTACTGGGCACACCCCCGTGTCAAGATGTAGTCATGCCGCCGGTCGTTCGCCCCTACCGAGGTGTCGCCGCAGACAAACGTCGCCGCGAGCGCCGCGAGAAACTGCTCGACGCCTGCCTCGACGTGGTTGCGGGGTCCGGTGTCGCCGCCGTCACGGTCGACGGCATCTGTGCGCGCGCCGGCCTGTCCAAGAGGTACTTCTACGAAAGTTTCGGAGACCGCGACGCCATTCTGGTGAGCGCTCTCGACGACGTGATCGACACCGTGGGAACTGCTCTCGAAGAGATTGTGCAGGAACAGGGGTCGACCTCGGACCGCGTCGCCCAGACTGCAGCCGTTCTGGTGCGCGCGCTCACCGCCGATCCACGGTCGTCCCTGCTGTACACCTCGGCGTCGGCCAATCCCGCGCTCGAGGCCCGACGCCGACAGATGGTCGACACGTTCACACCACTGCTGATGCGAGCAGTGCTCGACGCCGACCCCGCGAACCCACGGGCCGAGGCAGCGACCGTCCTGATGGTGGCAGGGACGACCGAGCTACTCGACCGGTGGCTTCGCGGCGATCTGGACTTCACCGAAGTGGAGTTCGTCGACACATTGACCGCGCTCGGCGTCGCCCTGGCGACCTCTTTCTGAGCGCACCCGTGTGTCGGGCCGTCACTCGAGCAGGCTCCGGCCCAGATAGCCGTCGTCGACCACTCCCGGCAGCACGGCGAACACCGCGGACCCGATGGGTGTCGTCCATTCGTTGAGTGCATCGAATTCGTCGAGGCGCCGCTGAATCGGGAGGAACTGGGTGAGCACATCGCGCTGATAGCTCGCGAACAGCAGCCCGGAGTTCGACACCGAACCGGGAGCAGGTGGGTCGTCGTAGTTGTACGCCCGCCGGAAGATTCGCTCGCCGTCGTGAGTGTGCCGCGCCCGAGCGATGTGCGAGGACGGTGGGATGACCGGAATGCCGAATCGATCTGTCACGTCGAAATCGGCTCTGTCGAACTCGTCGGTTCCGGTCAACGGCGCACCGGTGTCGAGAGTTCGCCCCACCGACAACTCGCGGCCGGGTCGGTCCAATTCGTCCCAGGTATCCATCTCGATTCGAATGCGCCGCAACACCATCGACGTTCCGTGCTGCATCCAGGGCTGCTCGCTGCCGTCGTCCCAGACCAGACCGTCGAAGTCCGTACTTCCGGCCGCCGGATTGACCGTGCCGTCGACCTGGCCCATCAGATTGCGCATTGTGGTGCCCGATTCCTCGGTACCCAGCGAACGGCGGAACCCGCGCTGCATCCAGGCGATCGTCACCAACGATCGAACGTTCTTGGTGAGTACCCGCACTGCGTGCGCAACGGTCACAGGATCGTCCGAGCACACCTGCAGCAACAGATCTCCACCGGTGAATCCCGGTTCCAGACGGTCGATTCCGAACGCAGGAAGCGGCGCCAGCCACGTTGGGCGCCGATCCGGCAGACCGATCGCATCGAACACACCGGGGCCGAGTCCGACCGTCACCGTCAGACGCGCCGGCCGAAGCGCCAATTCCGCCTCGGTATCGGCCAGCGCGGGTGCACCGGCAGTGAGCCGTCCGATGTCCTCGGTCCAGACCTTCAGAATCCCGATCAGCTCGTCGCGTCCGACACGATCCTGCAGATTCAGACCGACGAACGTCGAGTGTGCCTGCGGCGGAACGGTATCGATCCCGGCTTGATGAATGCCGCGCCACGGCACCGTGTCGGCTCCGGTGGTCGTCTCGGCCGCATGGTTGCCGAAGACTCCGTAACCGGTCGCTGCTCCCACGCCCGCGACGCCGAGCGCGGCGACGCCTCCACCGAGGAGGCGTCGCCGGCTCAGCGAGCGTGGGGACCGGTTCTCGTTCTCAGCCACCGTGCGTCGGCGCAGGGGTCGCCGACCCGTCCGTGTTCATGCCCATGGTGCCGGGCTCGTAGTTCTCCTGGGCCCCGGAGAAGTCCCTGACCTGGGCGGTGAACGTCGCAGTCGACGCATCCTCGAACTCGAGGGTGAACTCTGCGTCGGCTCCTGGCGTCAGCGGAGATGTGACGTCCATGAGCATCAGGTGATCGCCGCCCGCGGCGAGCACGTGCGTGCCGCCCGCCGGAACGACGAAGCCGCCCTCCTTGGGCCGCATCACCATCGCTCCGTCGTCCCCGGTTGCCATCTCGTGCAATTCCGTTCGGCTCGATGCCGGTGACGATGCACCGACCACGTGCACGTCGGCGTCGCCGGTGTTCTGCAATTCGGCGAACGCCGCGGTCATACCGGAGTCGGCGGCTTTGACCCATTGCTCGCGAACGACGACGGAATCGGACTCCTTCGCCGCGGCGGCCGGCTGGGTGCTCGAGCATCCGGTGAGCATCAGGCCGGTGACCGACAGCGCGGTCACCAGCGTCGAGGTGCGACGGGTGATATTCATGCGAGTTCGCTTTCATGTTGGGAAGCAGCGGAATTGGCGGCTCTGGTCCGAGCTCGACGAATCGAGCCGAGCACGACGTCGACAGCGAGGAAGGCCACCAGGCTCAGCCCGAGGAGTGGGACGAACCAGCCGACGGCAACGGCGACGACCGCCAAGACGGCGACGGAGATCGGCGAGATACGGCGAAGACCGCCGCGCAGAGGTGGCCGGCCCGCAGTGAGACCGGTTGCCTTGGTGGGCCGGCGCTTCCACCACATCATGTAGCCGCGCACGATGACCGATGCCAGCGCAACTGCAAGCGCGAGCAGGGCCAGCTGATTGGCCACACCGAACAGCGTTCCCATGTGCAGTTGAATACCCCAGGCAGCCAGCTTGGCCGCGAGCGGCCAGTCGGAGAAGTACAGGGTGTCGACAACCGTGCCGGTGCTGCCGTCGATCGAGATGGAGTTGTTCGACATCAGCCAGGGCTGACGGGTTTCGGCGACGACGAACGCTGCGTCGTCCGACGCTGGGATCGACGCCTCCACGGCCCCGTCGATACCGTTGGCCTTCGCGATGTCGAGGACCGAATCGATGCGTCCGACATTGCTGTTCGTCGTCGACGCGTCGGCCGCCATGTCCATCGAATGCCCGCCGTGACCGGAATGATCGGGCGTCGCGGCGTCGGAAGAGCCGATGGTCTCGGTGATGGCGGGTGTGGTCCAGCTCAATGCCGAACGCAGCTCGGTGACGTTCTCCCCCGCGTAGGTGGACCACGTGAGTCCGGTGGCGGAGAGAAATACCAGACCGACGGCGATCCAGATGCCCGCCACACCATGCCAGTTCAAAGACCTGTTGCGGCCTTTGGACTTTCGATCGAAGGTCAGCAGCCTGGTTTTGTCGCGGTTGCGCCGGTAGCGCTCGACCCACAGGTAGAGCCCGCCGAGCGCGATCACCCACAGCCACGATGCGGCGAGTTCGCTGTAGAGCCGACCGGGCTCACCCAGGTGCAGGTGGCGGTGGAGTTCGGAAATCCAGGTGCGTAGAGGTAACGCGCCGGAGGAGCCGTACACCGTCGACTCGCCCACGGACGTCGCGGTCGAGGGATCGACGAAGACGGCCAGCCGCTTCGATTCACCGAGGGAGGGGTCGGTGAACATCACCCGGGTGGTGTCGCCGGGGTCGGTGGCCGGTCGCACTGCGGCGACGGTGAGGTCGGGTTGTTCTGCCTGCGCAGCTCGGATCTGATCCGCCACCGGTACGGCCGGGCCGGTGGGGTCGACGTGCAGGTAGTCCCGATACAGGAGTTGTTCGATGGTCGGTGCGACGGCGTACAGCCCGCCGCTGATGGTGGCGATCAGGATGAACGGTGCGACGAGGATGCCCGCATAGAAGTGCAGCCGCAGGATCAGCGGACGCCAACTGCGGGGGCTGGTCGGACGGGTGGGCGGGGAAGGATCGGCGACGCGTTCCATTTCCGGTGTGGACACGAGGACTTCTTTCGTGAAGGCATGACTGGGCGCGCGGATGTGCGCGAGGTGGCATCGCACGACGGATCGAGCCGTGCGCGGACGGCGCGAATCGACGACAGTGCGAAGTACAGGATCGAATGCGGCAACAACGCACTACCCGACGCCTGACGAGCAGGGAGGGTGTGACGGTGGGTTGTGCTCAGGCAGTTCGAGCCGGTGGCCCGCGGTTTCCGCAGCCAGAAAGATCGAGAAGTCGCGGTGATCCCGGAATCCGGTACACCGGCAGTGGCGGGGCGATGCGCTTGTCGTCGACGACGAGGGCGGCCAGTAGTGGGAGAGCCCTGCCCAGCGAGGTCACCGCGCGTCGGATGCCGAGTTCTGCACCCCTGATGGCCAGGGCACCGACCAGGATGGCGACCACGTGGGCCGCGAACATCTGCTCGGTGATCATGGGACCGTGATGGTGACTGTCGACGACGGTGAGCAGTAGATGGCCGATCGACTGGGCCGCAGCGAGAACGACCAGCAGTCGAGTGCGCGGTGCAGCCCCCGTCGGTGCCACCGCGGTTGCGTATCCGACGGCCGAGCACACCAGCGCCAGCAGCACGATCGACGCATCGGACGGGGCCATCCCGCCGCCGACGGTGTGCGCCCAGGCGGTGACCAGCGCCGAGAGTCCGCCCACGGAGGCACCGCGCAGAGGCGCGAATCCTTCCGTCGGCTCGGACATGGACGGGAGCTTACTACCGACTACACCGAGTAGTAGTTCGGGCACGGCAGCGACGCTCCCGTTACACCAAAGCCGGTCCAGCGGTCTTTTTACAGTTGGTTATCCTGATCATCGGTACTCGAACGATCAACGGTCGAGCCGCGAGATCGAGAGTGGTCGCACATGGCAGAGAATTCGGACGCGGCTCAGGCGAGGGTGTTCGCCGACATGCTGACCGCCGAGATCGCGGCCGCGTCGAGTCGCATCGAGGACTCCGAGCAACTCGCCCGCAAAGCCCTGCGCGTCGGCGATTCCCGCAGCCACGTGTGGCACAGCGACGAAGCGCAGACTCAGAAGCAGTCGCTCTACGAGCTGCACCGCCAGCTCGATGCGTTGCGCAACCGATTCCCCGCCGTGCACCGCCCGTAGGAACGGCCGCCGATCGAAACATTCGACGCCTTATCGACACTGATTACCGTATTGGATTAGGGTCCAGCTCCATGGCCGAAGATTCGTTCGATTCCACGGTTGCGCGCGTCCATGATGTGCACCGACGCCTCGTCGATCGCGGCACCGGATCGGGCCTTCCGACCGTCCCCGCAGCCAACGGGACATGTGTTCTGCCGTCGCCGCCGCCACTCCCACCGATGCCGCTCCGCACAGCACTGCGCGACCGCCGGTCGCACTACCGATTCGCGGACATGGACGCGCTGCGGCTCTCGACTCTTCTCCGGTCGGCAGCGGGGCCCGGTCGAACTACCGAGCGGCCGGACGGCAGGCCACACACCTTCCGGATGAATCCGACGGCAGGCGGTCTCGATTCGATCGACCTTCATCTCGTGGTCCTCCGCGGTACAGGTGAGATCGGTCCGGGGACCTACCTTTTCGATCCACATCGACACGTTCTGAGCAGAACCGGCACCGGACCGTGCGTCGACGCACTCGAATCATGCCTCGTGCAGCCACAATTCGCGCAGCGGGCACCCTTCGTCGTGATTCTCGTCGGACGCCTCGACCGAACCCTGATCAAATACAGCGAACGCCACTATCGCACCCTTCACATCGACGCCGGCATCGCCGCACAGAACCTGTATTTGGTCGCGACTGCACTCGAATCGGCGTGCTGTGCAATCTCGGGCTTCTACGACGAAGAGCTCTCGCACTTGCTCCGCCTGGACCGACTGTCCGTTCCGTTACTGGCTTTCGCGCTCGGCTGACTCGGCGAGGACGGCGAGCAACGGTAGCCGCGGCACCCCGAGCCGCAGGGCTACCGCCCCCGCAAGAGCGAGCGCGCCCGCTCCGAGCACGACGGCCGCGGTCACGCCGAACATATCGGCAACGGCGCCGCCTGCCGCAGCTCCGAAGGGAGTTCCACCCATCGCGATCATCCGCGCCGTGGTGTTCACCCGGGACTGCAGGTGGTCGGGCGTGACGGACTGACGAACCACGATGCCGTTGACGACGATCATGGTGTTGGCGGCCTGATAGACGATCAGGAGCAGTAGAGACACAGCGAGTGCGCCCGTGACGGACCACGCCAGCATCGACAGGAAGGCCACCACCAAGCCGAGGCACGTGATCACGCCGGTCCCGAGCACCCGTTGAATTCGTGCACTGACCAGACTGATGAGGAATGCTCCGAGAGCCGTTGCTGCATAAAGTGATCCGATTCTCGCATCCTCGGCGGCGAGACCGAGCTGCCGAACGCCGACGACCACCATCAGTCCCACCACCACACCGTTGGCGGTGCTCACCCCGACGCCGACCGCGGTCAGTGCCCGCACCACGCGGTGCCGCCGAATGAATGCCACACCCTCGACGATCGACCTGCCGAGATCGGAACCGCCCCGAGCCGACGCGGCGCTCACGGGTATCGCGATCGTCGAGGTGACCACCGTCGCGACGAGAAAGCACAGTGCGTCGATCGCGATGGCACCCGGCGGCCCCAGCGTCGTCGCGGCGATACCACCGAGCAACGGGCCCGCGATCCCGATCACCGTCCCGACGCTGACCAGTGTGCCTGTCGCGTCCGCGATTCGATGGCGTCCCACCAAGGCCGGTACGACGCCGAAGGACGCTGCATCGAAGAAGACGAACAGCGTCGACACGGCGAACGCAACGATCATCAGGTGTGCAACGGTCACCGACGCGATCATGTGGGCCGCCGGAATACTGGCCAGAGCCATAGCACTGCCGAGTTGAGCGGCGAGCAGGACTGCGCGCCGGTCGTACCTGTCGGCGAGCGCACCTGCGATCAGTCCGAACATCAGGTAGGGCAACGACTCCACTGCGAAGGCGACACCGGAGAGGAGCGGCGAGCCGCTCAGCTGATAGACCAGCATCGGCACGGCCACCATGGACATCGCGTTGCCGATCCAGGCGACTGCACGCGCAAGGACGAAGCGTCGAAAGGCGGTCACAGGCTCGGAGGCGGAGCCAGCAGCAGTGTGTTCGGATCGGTCGGGTCGCAATCGGGCGCGTGCTGCCGAGCGATGTCGCGCCATCGGGGTAGCCCGAAGTAGGGAAATGCGGCCGGGGCGTTGGGAATCAAGCCAGAGGCACAGACCCGGGCCACCCTCAGTGGCGTCGACGCCACGTCCGAGGTGGTGATGTCGCAGACGACCACCTCGTGGCCCGCTACCGCGAGCGCGCTCCGCATACCGTCGGCGGTGCCGCGGGGAAGCTCGTCTATCGATACCGTCTCCGCCGGATTCGTGAAGCGGGGAAGATACGCGGCCTGAGTACGGGGATCGAGCCATACCTGGGCTTGTGCGCCCAGGTCGCGGACGTGTTCACTGCGCGCTCCAGCGGCATCGAGGTAGCTGCGATCGACGCGGTGGTCCAGGTAGAGACCCGGCGACAGCACCCCGGCGCGCATCGACCCGAACACCCAGCCGTCTGCCTCGACCAGCCCTCGGGTGAAGACCCAACTGTGGATCGCTTCGAGAACGGCCTTGCGTGCCGTCTCGACCGGGTCCAGCTTCGCCGAGAAGCCGCCTGCGACGATTCCGAGTTCGAGATCGTGAACAACGGCCGCTACCACCGGAACTCCGAAGTACGATGGCAGCTCGAGGAGATGACACCGCAGTCGTGAATCGCCGAGGTCTGCCGTGAGTCCAGGCACCGATGCCGGATCTATACCCCGCGCAGGCAGGTTCAAGTGCCACCAGAGCGACAGCGAATCTCGCTCCACGAGCTCGAGCAGTCCACGTGTGGCCGCGTCGTCGAGCCCCTGTCCGGTGGCGATGCCGGCGTAGTTCAGATGATGAATCCACGGGTCCTTCCTGCGAGATCCGCCGCGCCAGTTGAGGTACACGTACGAGGCCGGAACTGCGACACACGCCCCGTCGTCCGATGTCCCGTCGACCCAGGCGACTCGTGAGTTCTCGGTGAAACGCTCGAACGGAAAGCCTTCAGAGTTCAGCTGCCAGGGCGCGAAGAACTCGAATGTCTCGATCCCCCAATGGCGAACACCCTCGGCGCGCAGTTCTGCGGGAGTTGCGTAGCGCAGCGTGTTCGGTACGTAGTTTCCGCAGTACCGTTCCACTGCCTCGCCGATCGCCGCAATACGGGCCCCTGCGGGATCCGCGAAGGTGGTACCGAGCGACACCAAGTCGCACGGCCACTGTCCGAGCGCACGGGTATCGGCGATCTCCGCCGTCAGTCCGACGTACCGTTCCGGCATCCCGTCGAGCCTCTCGACCGGATGCAGCGCACGGATCAATCCGGTGAAGGGGTCGACCAGATCGTCTACGCGGAAGGAGACATCGCTCATACAGGCATCTCCAACTCGATGCCGCGCACGGTACGTTGCATCGGCACCGCTCGGGTTCCGTACAGATGATCGTCGTCGGTGTGCAGATCGCGGGCATATCGCGGGAAGGCGTGGGCCGAGATCATCAGTGTCAGTTCCTCTCCCTCGTGAATGTGTGTGGACAGCGGCGCGAGATGCACGACGGAGTCGAGGGACATGCCGTGAGTCAGTTGCTCCACCTCGCCGCCGCGCCGGTGGGCGACGAGTATCGCGCCCCAGTGCCGGTCGCAGTCGCCGCTGTCGACGCGCACCACGGGAGTTCCGACAACGGCTCCGGCTCGCCACGGCACCGGACGGGCAAGGCAATCCGAGCGTGTCGCCAGTCCACGAACATCGGTGCTGGGTGTACAGGAAGGGAAGGGCTGCAGAGGATCTGCGACGAAGCTGCCACCGGGCAGCTCGATCGTCGCTCGGGCAGTGGGCCACGTCTCCAGCCGCAACGGACCACCGGGGTGTCCGTACAGCTGCGCTCCGGTCCACGGCCGACCGTCGAGCGCCGCACCCAGCCATGCGCTCATGCGCTCGGCGCGACCCGACCCCCGCATCGAGTGATCCCACGGTCCGAGGGCGAGTGCCGACGGGCCACCCCACGACGACCAGAGGTCGACGGTGTCCTGGCCGAACCAGTCCGCAGTCCCACCCTGCGCCAGCAGCGGACAGTGTAGTGCTGCGGCGTGGTTCCTGCGTTCCGCATCCGACCTGCCGGCCTCCAGGACCGAGAGCCACGAAGGTATCGGGGGGCTCGACGAGCCTCCGATGTCGGACACCGGCAGCGTCTCCAGCAGATCCGCCGATGCCGAACTCTCGCGAGAGTGGGCAGCATCGCCGTGCTCGCACCACCAGCCGAGGCGCGACTGCAGGTAGAAGGCCCGGTCTCGATTTCGCGCCGTCTCCCCCATCCCCAGAGCGGGCACGACGACCGATACGCCGGCAATTCCCTCGACTTCAGCTGCAGCGAGAGCCGTTTCGGTGGCACAGTGCGCTCCGTAGGACGTGCCGTAGAGGAACAGGAAGGGGGCCTGCGACCACCACGCTTGTGCGGTGATCCACTCGATGCAGGCCAAGCCGTCGGCCCCTTCACCGTGATACGGGTGAAACGACCCGGTGGAGCCGTATCGGCCGCGCACGTCCTGGACGACGGTGGTGAATCCGCGCGCGGCCCAGCCCGCAGCCTCGGCGAGGTGAGCTTCGCTGTTGTACGGAGTGCGAATCGACAGCACAGCACGCGGACTCCGCGCCTTCACGACGAAGGTACGAAGTCCCCCGATCATGTACTCGCGCCCCGTCATCGAGGCGGTTCCGGTACAGGCAGAATCGGGTGCCGAGTCACCCGGAGCGTACGGAGGTCGATCGCCGTCACGCAATGGTCGGCCGTGGGATCGATGACCTCCGCCAGAACCTGAGCCGCCACGAATTCGGCCGCCGCGTCGGACACCGGATGGATCGACGAGATCAGACGCAGCCCGCCGGCGCGAGGGGCGTAGCCGTCCTCGATTCGTTGCCTGTTCCGACGGGAGGCGGCGCGCCGCATCGTCACATCGGTCAGCCGGACCCCTTCGGGCACAACGACGTAACGATTACCGTCACGGAAACAAGAGATCGACCCACCGGACCCCAGAAACTCGACGCCGTCGTCACTCACGGAGATCGATCGAGTCGCCGCATGCCCTGTGGACTTACCGACGCGTCCCAGCATTCCCACCAGCGCAGCCGCGACAGAGCCGCAGCCGAGCACCGCAACCTCCTCGGTCGACGAATCGGGAACGACATGGCCTGCGGTGAGTAGCGCGGACAGCGCCGTCTTCGGTTTCGCGGACACCGGTGCCACGGAGCCGGCCAAAGCTTGTGCCAGTTGGTCGAATTCGTCGCGGTCGAGCGCAAGAGCGAAGTGTTCGTCGTCGGCGGTGCGGAGCACGAATCCCGAATCGGATTCGTACAGTTCGGTTCTGGGTGCAAGTTTCATGGCGACGGCCCGGCCGGGGCCTGCACATCGTGGTGTGCAGACCCCACCGAGATCAGTCCTCGGCTTCCTCGAAGGGATTCTCGACCAGGGCGTTGCTGTGGCCCGCGGAGTGCGTCGCCAGGGATACCGGTGACTGGATCGAACGGAACAGCTCGTTGTCGTTCATGGTTCTCCTTCTTCGATGGGCAAATCGGTTGCGGTGCAACCGATCCATGGACTCGACATCGTCGAGGTGTCCAACCCTACGTCAAGTGATAATGATTTTCAATAAGGACTACAAGCTTTCGAGCTCATCGGTCACAGTGGCGAGCACCATGCGCAACGAGATCGTTCCGCGCCCTGTCGCCCATACTCCGGCGTCCACCTCGATCACCCGATCGTTGCGGGCCGCCGCCACACCCGACCACAACGGATTGCTCGCCAGCCGGTCCGAGAGAGGCTCATTGTCGGAGCCCGATGAAAACGCCTGCGCGAACACCACATCTGGATCCACCGACGCGATCTGCTCCACCGATACCGTCGCGAAGGCATCGGTTCCCGCCTGCCACGGATAGTCACTGACCTCCGCGAGAAGCGAGCCGACGGGGGTGTCGACGGAATCGACTCCGAGACTGCCCGGTTCGCCGTACATCGACAGCGTCGTGAGGCCACTCCACTTCCCCGCGGCCGCGTCGACCTCGGCGGTGAACGCCTCTGCAGCGGCGTCCGCCTCCTGCTGCCGGTCCGTCACACGGCCTATGGTGCGAAGGAATTCGACCGAATCCCGCCAGGATGTCGGGTTCACCAGGTACATCGGTGCCACTTCCTCGACGGCACCGCGCAACCCGTCCTGCACTCCCCCGAGTCCGATGACGAGGTCCGGTTCCGAGAGCGCGATGTCCTCGACGTTCTCTTCACCGAATCCGCCCGTGATCTTGCGCATGTCGGCATCCGGGCCGGCATAGCGGGGATCGGCCGCAAGTTCCTCACGGTAGGCGACGGGGGTCATGCCCACCTCCTTCAACGCGTCGACACACATGAGCGTCAGACACGCGATTCGCTCGACGGGTGCATCGAGCTCGATCACCGTCCCGCTGTCGTCGGTGACCGTGACCGCAGATGCCGCGTCGACGTCGCCCGCATCGGCAGTACCGCAGGCTGCGAGCGCGAACACCGAGAGTGCGAGTGCGCCGAACGATCGAGAAGAGCCGGACAACTTGCGCATGGGAACTCCTTTGCAGAATGATGTGTCCGAAATGATAACCATTACCGATAAAGGGGTCCACGCTGCGGGTACCTGCGCCTGCGTCGCCGTGATGGTGCTGGCCCTGTGCCTGGGTGAGCCGACTCTCGATCCGGCGCGCGCGCTGCACGCCGTGCTCGACCCGTCGAATGCCCTCCATCGGCACGTTGCGCTCGTTCGACTGCCGCGTGTGCTGTTGGGCCTGGTGAGCGGTGCGGCCCTCGGCCTGGCTGGCGCATTGATGCAGGATGTACTGCGCAACAGGATTGCCGGTCCGGAGATTCTCGGCGTGTCCTCCGGTGCAGCTGTCGCGATGACGGCCGTTGCCGTGTTTGCCATTCCGTTGCCGCTCACAGCTCTTCCCTATCTGGCATTGTGCGGCGCAGCTGTCGCCAGCATCGCGGTGATCACCACCGTCGGACCGACCAGCGACCCGCACCGAGTGGTACTGCTCGGCGCTGCGGTCAGCGCTCTCGCGTCGGGACTGGTCATCGCGCTGGTCAGCCTGGGCACCGAAGGGAACCTGCCACTGCTCTTTCGGTATCTGCTCGGCAGTCTCGGTGAGCGGGGGTGGACCCATCTCGGTGTCGCGGCACCCTGGCTCGCCGTCTTCATCCCGCTCGCTCTGCTCATGCGGCATCGGGTCGCTGCCCTTGCACTCGGCGACGATGTGGCTGCGGGACTTGGCATCTCCGTGGTACCGACCCGGCTGATCGCACTGGTGTGTGCCGCTGCGCTCACCGCCGCAGTGGCATCGGTGTGCGGTCCGGTTGCCTACGTCGCGTTGCTGTCCCCACATCTGGCTCGGTGGGCTCTGCACACGAGCAGTTCGCGGCGGGTATTTCTGCTCACGCCCGTCATCGGCGCATTCCTGCTCGCTGCCGCCGATCTGGCGTCGCGAATCATGCTGTATCCGATCGAGATTCCCGTAGGCATCACGACGACTCTTCTCGGGGTTCCGGTACTGCTGATCGCTCTGCACAGACAGGCCGCCACGCGATGAAGGCTCGTCACCTCGTGGTGATCGCGATGACGTGCGTCGCCGGCCTGGTGATACTTCACCTCGTCTCGGGGCGCAGCGAACTCGGAGCGGCCGAGGTGATCAGAGTACTGACCGGCACGTCGGAGGTACGGGCACACGAGATCATCGTCCGGAACTACCGCCTTCCACGGGTGCTCGTCGGATTGGTCGCCGGCGCACTCCTGGCACTGGCCGGCGTGTTGCTGCAAGCGGTCATGCGCAATCCCCTGGCCGAACCGTCGACCACGGGCGTGGGATCCGGTGCGGCACTGGGCGTTGTGTTGTCGATTCTGGTGCTACCTGCCTCCGGTGCCGCGCCCCTGGCGTCACTACTCGGTGCCGCAGGCGCCGGACTGGCTCTGTACCTCCTGGGCCGACGCTCCCTGGCGGTCGCAGGAATCCTGATCGGCGCTGTCCTGTCCGCGGTGACGTCACTGCTGCTCGTCGTCGATGCCCAACCGATGGGGGTGGTCCTTCGCTGGCTGATCGGCTCTCTCAATGCCAGGACTATCGACGATTGGAATCGACTGTGGCCCTGGGCAATCATTTTGATACCGGCCGGGCTTCTATGTGCGTCACTCGCCAATGCGCTCGTGCTGGGCGACGCGACGTCCACCGGCCTCGGGATTCGCCCCCACAGGACTCGAATGTTGCTGCTCGCCATCGCGGTACTGGCAACGGCAACGGCCGTCACGGCCGCGGGTGCCGTCGCGTTCGTCGGTTTGATCGCGCCTCACGCCGCGCGGGCCGCGCTCGGCGGCGACCACAGAGTATTGATTCCGGTCAGCGTGATCGGCGGTGCCGTGTTGCTGTCCTCCGCAGACCTACTCGCCTTCAGTGCGTCGATCGACATCCCAGGCAGCGGACCGGATGTATCAGGGCTTCCGGTCGGGGCCGTGACGGCACTCGTCGGCGCTCCCTATCTCATCTGGCTGATCAGAAAGGACGCCCGATGACGGGCTACGTCACCACACCGATTCTCGAGGCCGTCGACCTCGGGCTCGGGTATCGCAATCGGACGGTCTCGGAGCACCTCGACATCGCTATCGAGAAGGGAACGGTCACCGCGTTGGTCGGCCCCAACGGATCGGGCAAGTCGACGTTGCTGATGGCCTTGGCCAGGGTCTTGGCTCCTCGGCACGGACAGATACGGCTGGACGGCACCCCTCTTCGTGATCGGTCGTCGATCGAGACAGCCCGACGACTCGCGATCCTGCCCCAGACCGCAATCGCACCGCAGGGGCTGCGTGTCCGAGAGCTCGTCGAACAGGGTCGATACCCGAGGCTCGGTGCCCTGTCGATGCTCAGACGGCACGACGACGAGGCCATGCACACAGCGATGTCCTCGACCGGAATCCTCCACCTCGCCGACCGAACTGTCGATTCGCTCTCCGGCGGGGAGCGTCAACGTACGTGGATAGCAATGGCTTTGGCGCAGGAAACCGAAGTACTGCTACTGGACGAACCCACCACGTACCTCGACGTGCGTCATCAGATCGATGTGATGGAGCTGGTCGTCGATCTGGTCGCGAATCGGGGGAAGACCGTCGTGATGGTGCTGCACGATCTCAATCAAGCAGCGCGGTATTGCGATCGAATCGTGGCCATGCGCGATGGTGTCATCGTCGCCGACGGTCATCCGCGCGACATCGTGACACCGACGCTGCTCGAAGACGTATTCGAGATCCGCGCCCGAGTGGTGGCCGACCCGGTTGTCGGTAGGCCGATGTTCATCGCCGAGTGAGCTGCGGGTCAGAGCTTTCCCACGACGGCGATGATCAACTCGGTCAATTCATCGGTCGCGTCCTCCGGTGCGAGAGTGCCGGATACCGCCGCCTGAGAGAGCGCCTCCGCTGCACCGAAGATAGCGGTGATCGACGGTGCCGAGATACCCCCGGATCCGCTGTACGGGTCGAGAATCGACCGGCATCGTTCGGAGTACGCCCGTTCGGCCGTTCTCTTGACCTGTTCGAGTTCGGGCGAGCCCTCCAGTGCCGCCAGCACACCCGTCAGCTCACGCCCCTGCGCCAACGCGCAGCCGACGTACGAGTCGGCGATGGCCTGTGCGCGTCCGTTCAACGAGTCGGGCGCGGATCGGAGCGATTCCTCGAGCATGACCGTTTGTCGGTCGTCGAATTCTGTGAACAGTGCGGCCAACAGTTCTGCACGCGAGGCGAAGTGGCTGTACACCACGGGTTTTGCGACGCCGGCATGTTCGGCGAGTCGGCCGAGCGTCAGAGCGTCGGCCCCCTCCGCTCGCACGAGAGCCCAGGAGACCGCCACCAACTGGTCGTATCGGTCGGAGCGAGACAGTCGCGTCCGGGCCATCGGGCACCTCCTTGCGCTATATACGAATAGTAACCTACTGTTGGTACATAGCCGTTTCGCCTCGCAGAAGGAACCAGCCATGACCGCACTCGTCGTAGTCTCCCATTCCGACCCCGACTCACTGACCCACCACGTCGCTCGATCCGTGACCGACGCAATCCGCACTGCAGGTGACACCGTCGAGACGGCCGATCTCGCCGCGGAGAATTTCGACCCACGGTTCGCCGGTGAGGACCTGAATCTGTTTCGGGGCAACGGCATCGCGCCTGCGGACGTGATTGCCGAACAGGAACGGATAGACCGCGCCGATCACCTGGTTCTGGTCTTCCCGATGTACTGGTGGTCCATGCCTGCACTGCTGAAAGGGTGGATCGATCGCGTCTTCGTCAGCGGGTGGGCCTACGATCTCACTGCCGACTACGGCATCGTCAAGAAGCTGGATCGACTCACCGTCCACCTGGTCTCCCTTGCCGGCGACGACGCCGACAGCTTCGAGCGCCACGGCGTGTACGACGCGTTCCGGACGCAGATCGAACGCGGTATCGTCGAATACTGCGGTGCCACAGTGGGATCGACGACTTTCCTGCACGAAACCGATACCAAGACCCCCGACGCTCTCTCTGCGGAGGTCGCCGATCTCGCGACCTCCCTGGCGGCCCGGATTGCCGACCGCGAGAAGGCCCTCACCCACTGAGCAGGGCCGCGCCCGAAGAGCACCGCCGACGTGCGGCGCAGTGCACCGTCAGCTCCGACCGATTCGATCCCGTCGAGTGACCCGAGGTCGTTCGGCGGGATCGATGCGCCCGATGCAGTGCCAGTCCCAATAGATTCGATGTCTCGAGATGAGGGGTCCGTCGAGCTCCACGATCTCGACGAGATCGAGTTTGTCGCCGTTCGCCGTCTGGCGCGGGTGTTCCCAGACCAGACGGTGCCCGTCGAACGTGTAGATGCCCACGCGGTCCGGCGACGGCGATTCGTTCTCGTCGGATCGCCGGCGCGTGGTCTCCTGCAGAAAGCTGTCGAGTGCGATTCGTCCTTCGATTATTCCGGATCGCAGATCGAACAGCACCGGAACCAAGGGGCTTTCGAGAACCGCACCTGCGGCGTACAACTCGGACAGAGCGGGCGCGTCTCGATCCCCGATGCGCTTGTGCCACTCACGAAAGACATAGGAGGCTTGCTCCACGGTTGCGGCCACGTCGAATCCTTCTGTGTTGCAGTATTGTCCGCGACGATTGTTCGCGGGTCGACCGAGGGGAAGCACGCTGTCTGGTGCCGGTGCCGGTCACGTTCGGCAGATGATCATGTTTCGCGAGCTGTCGACGAACGGCGCAGACGCCTGCGACACGAACCGACGAAGAGCCGCCGCTGTGGCGACACACGTGGTTCCCACGACAATGTGCATATCTCGTCCCTGTCGTCGAGCAGTGCAGTTCGACAAGCATTGTGCACCAACAGAAGCCATTCGGCACCTTCCGGTCCGATGGTCCCGAACCGATATCCGAAACCCGCGAAACCACGGTTATCGCGACAATTCCGGTGCCCCCGGGCATGTGCGGCAGCAGATCTGCTGCGCGGCGGCACAGCGTCCACCGAGACCGGCACCCCGAAATCGAGCGCAACCACACCGACTGTTCACCTGTAGGTCGACAAAGATTCCGCAGCCGTGACCCTGTGCCGCGAGCGAAGTGGGTTTAACCGAGCACTTCGCGAGCGCGGCGATCGACATCAGCACCGCGCCCGCACCGGCGCGATCGAGTCAGGCCGGCGTCAACCGAAAGATCGGGAACCGACGACCCTCCGCCGTCTCGACGTATTTCGCGAAGCCCTCGGACGCGTCCAAGAACTTCTGCCAGTTCGCGTCCCACTCGTCGTCGGGGAGTTCCGACACGGTCACCGCGATGGTTCGGACGGCACCGTCGCCGGGAACCTCGACGTCGATGGCGGGGTGTGCACGCAGGTTGTGCACCCACGCAGGATGTTTCGGTGAGCCGGCTGCCGAGCCCACGATCAGCCAGCTGTCGTCCTCCGGAATCGCCATGAGTGGGTTCAACCGGATCTCACCGCTCTTGGCTCCGATGGAGTGCAGCACGACGAGCGCATCACCGAACCCTGCCGTCGACACGTGTCCGCCGTTGCTCCGGAACTCGTCGATGATCATCTGGTTGAAGTCGGCCATAGGACGAGTATGCCGCCCACCACGTCGTTTCGGACCCGATCGAATGCCACGATTTCCATCGGCGCAAGACAAAGGTTAGCCTGCGCTCATACGCACATCGGTGTGTGCCGCCGTCGGGCAATCCCCGGCGGCTCGTTGCTGTCTGAACCCGAAGGACATTCCACGTGCTCAACGTTCCTCGCCGCGCAGGCACCCTCGCTGCCGCCGCCGCCCTGATCGGATCGCTCGTCGCCTGCGGAGCATCCGAGGAGGTCTCCGACGCCACCGCGGAGACCACCGACGGAGGGACGTCGTATCCGCTGACGATCGAGAACTGCGGCGAGTCGGTCACCTTCGACTCCGCCCCGCAGCGAGTGGTGTCACTCGACCAGAACTCCACCGAAATCCTTCTCTCGCTCGGTGTGCAGGATCGGATGGTGGGCACCGCATCCTGGACCGATCCGGTCCGCGACAACCTCGCAGACGCCAACGCCGCGGTTCCTCGACTGGCCGACAATGCCCCCACCTACGAGGTCGTCGTCGATACCGAACCCGACCTCGTCACCGCATCGTTCGGACGCCACTTCGAGCAGGGCGGCGTCGCGCAGCGTTCGCGCTTCACCGAAACCGGTGCCGCCACGTATCTTTCACCCACCGACTGCGACGCCGGTCGTAGCGTCAACGGGGGCAACACCCGGACGACGCCGCTCACCATGGAGTCGCTGTACCAGGAGATCACCGAACTCGCGGCGATCTTCGACGTCAACGAGCGCGGTGCCGAATTCGTCGAAGAACTGAAGACCCGCATGGCCGACGCCACCGCGCGAACCGCAAATGCCGATGTGTCCGTGGCCTTCTGGTTCGCAGACACCAAGAGCCCCTACGTCGCAGGCACACGCGGTTCGGCCAACCTACTGGCCGATTCCGTCGGCACGACAAACGTGTTCACGGAGATCGACGACGACTGGTCCGCAGTCGGGTGGGAAACCGTGGTCGACAAAGACCCGACGGTGCTCGTCCTCGGGGATCTGGCGCGCAACCGTTTTCCCGGTGACCTGCTCGCCGACAAGATCGCATTCCTCGAGTCCGACCCCGTCACCAGCACGATGGCCGCCGTCCGCGACAAGCGCTACATCTCGCTGCACGGCGCGGAGATGAACCCGTCGATCCGGGCCGTCGACGGCGTCGAGAAGGTGTCGGCCGGACTGCGCGACCTGGGACTGTCGTCCTGACCGCGACCATCATCCCGCGGCGGACCGCCCAGCGATCGCACACCGACCTGTGGCGTTGGGGGTTGGCTCTGCTGGGCGGTGTCGTGCTGTGTGTGGTGTCTGTTCTCGTCGCCATCACGCTCGGGCCCGCGAACATCTCGCTGGTCAACGTTCGCGATGTGGTGCTCAACCATCTCGGCGTCACCGATGTGCCGGTGAAAGTGTCGAAGAACGCGATCGTCTGGGAGGAGCGGCTCCCCCGAGCACTCGTCGCTGCGGCCAGTGGCGTCGGGCTCGGGATCTGCGGCGTCATCATGCAGTCGCTTCTGCGCAATCCGTTGGCGGATCCGTTCGTGCTCGGGGTGTCCTCGGGTGCGTCGACGGGAGCCGTGGTGGTCGGCGTTCTCGGTGTCGGCGGTGCCGCACTCGGTCTGTCGGGCGGCGCGTTCATCGGTGCGCTCGTTGCGTTCGGGTTGGTGCTCTTCCTTGCCCGCATGTCCGGTAGCGGAAACGACCGCGTCATCCTCGCCGGTGTCGCGACCACTCAATTGTTCTCGGCGCTCACATCTTTCGTGATCTTCGCGTTCGCGGACTCCGACGAGACCCGCGGCGTGATGTTCTGGCTCCTCGGATCGTTCGAGGGAGTGCGATGGAACGACGTCGTGCTCTGTGTGACCGTTGCCGGTATCGGCGCAGTGGTCTGTTGCTACTACGCGTACGTGCTCGACGCATTCGCGTTCGGAAACTCGGTGGCGTCCTCGCTCGGCTTCGACGTCAAGAAGGTGCGCCTGGCACTGCTCGTGGGAACCGCCCTGATCACTGCGACACTCGTCAGCGTGGCCGGTGCCATCGGTTTCGTCGGCCTCATTCTTCCGCACGCGGCGCGACTGTTGGTGGGGCCCAACCACAGCCGCCTCGTGCCCACCACTGCCGTCATCGGCGCGATCTTCATGGTGTGGGTCGACGCCGTCTCCCGAGTCGCCTTCGCCCCGACCCCACTGCCGGTCGGCGTCGGAACAGCACTGGTCGGCGTCCCTGCCTTCATCGCAATCATGGCTCGCAAGAGAGGAATTCGATGACACTGCACGCGTCGAACGTCTCCTGGAAGCGCGGCGGCGCACTCGTGGTCGACGGAGTGACGCTGCACCCGGCACCCGGCCGAACGGTTGGCCTGTTGGGGCCCAACGGTTCCGGTAAGTCCTCGCTGCTCCACCTGCTGGCCGGGGCCGCGTCGCCCACCTCAGGCGTCGTCGAGTTGGACGGTGCCGAGCTCGGTTCGCTCAAACGCAAGCACATCGCTCGCGCCGTCGCGGTCGTCGGACAGCACGCGCACACGGACGTCGACGTGACGGTCGGCGATGTCGTGCGTCTGGGACGGATCCCCCATCGCGGGGCGTTCGGCGGTAGCGACCTCGACGACGACGCAGTGGACGACGCGCTCGCGCAGACCGGACTCACCGACAAAGCGGATCGGTTGTGGCGCACGCTCTCCGGTGGTGAGCAGCAGCGGGCGCACATTGCACGCGCACTCGCCCAGCAGCCTCGCGAGATGTTGCTGGACGAGCCGACCAACCACCTCGACATCCATCACCAGCTCGAATTGCTGGCCCTCGTCGCCCGTCTGCCGATCACCAGCATCGTCGCGCTGCACGACCTGAATCTGGCCGCGATGTTCTGCGACGAGGTGCTCGTGCTCCAGGACGGCAAGGTCGTCGCAGGTGGCGCACCTGCGGACGTGCTGACCGAAGAACTCATCGCCGAGGTGTATCGAGTGCGGGCGCGGGTGTCGGTGGACGACGAGAACGGACGGGTGCACATCCGTTTCGATGCGGCGGCCGGGTACGAGACCGTCGAGGGTGAGCAGAACACCCGCGTGACGGCAGGCTCTCGCGGCTGATCGGAGTCGGACTGCAGTCCCGGAAGGTTGGGTGCCACGATTCGTGGTACCCCTGAACCATGAGCGAATCTTTCGGACCGGGCGTTTCGACCACGAGCCTGCCCCCATTCGGGTTCGAGTCGACCTTGGCCGACCAGGTCCCCGGCGTCACGTTGCCGTGGCAGGGCACCCACGCACCGGATCCTCGCGTTCTGATCCTCAACGACGGCCTGGCCCGGTCACTCGCGCTCGACCCTGCGTCGCTGCGCACTCCGGACGGGGCCGGCGTGCTGTCCGGATCCGTTTCTCCGACCGAGACCGCCACCGTGGCGATGGCGTACGCGGGTCATCAGTTCGGCAACTACCAGCCCTTGCTGGGGGACGGCCGAGCGCTGCTGCTCGGTGAGCTTCGCGACGATCAGGGCCGTCGGGTCGATCTGCATCTCAAGGGTTCCGGTGCCACGCCGTTCTCGCGCGGTGGTGACGGGCGTGCGGTGGTGGCAGCCATGCTGCGCGAGTACCTGATCAGCGAGGCGATGCATGCGCTGCACATCCCCACCACCCGCTCACTCGCCGTCGTCACGACCGGAGAACAGGTGGTGCGAGAGGGAGGTCCGCAGCCCGGCGCGGTACTGGCCAGGGTCGCGTCGAGCCATCTGCGGGTGGGCACCTTCGAGTTCGCTGCCCGAAGAGAGGGACTCGCGCAGACCCTCGCGGACTACGCGATCGCCCGCCACTACCCCGAATTCGTCGAGCGAGCACCCGAGGATCGGTACCTCGCATTCTTCCAGGCCGTCGTCGATGCTCAGGCGTCCCTTGTCGCACAATGGATGTCGGTCGGATTCGTGCACGGCGTCATGAACACCGACAACACGACGATTTCCGGCGAGACCATCGACTACGGGCCGTGTGCCTTTCTGGACGCCTACGATCCCGCCACGGTGTACAGCTCCATCGACCACGGTGGACGCTACGCCTACGGCAACCAACCCGCCGTTCTCGGGTGGAATCTGGCGAGATTCGGCGAAACACTACTGCCACTGGTGAATTCGACTCCCGATCTCGCGATCACCGCCCTGACCGCGGTCCTGGACACCTACGGGGATCGCTACCGACAGCACTACGGCGCCGCGATGGCCGCCAAACTCGGCCTGGACGAGGGTGCAGTCGATGGCGCTCTCGTCGACGATCTGCATCGGTTGCTCACGGATCACCGCGCCGACTGGACCCTGACTTTCCGCGCCCTCGCCGAGAACCTACGCGGAAACTCGGTGCCGTTCGACTCCCTCGTCCCACCCGACGCCTCCAGGAGTTGGCTCGAGAGTTGGAGGACTGCGGTTTCGGCTCGGGGACAGGACTTTTCATCCGTCGCCGACGGTATGGACCGCGTCAACCCAGCATACATTCCCCGGAACCACCTGGTCGACGCTGCGCTCCAGGCTGCGACTACCGGCGATCTCGGGCCCTTCGAGCGTCTTCTCGAGGTCGTCACATCGCCGTTCGACCGACACGATGACTGGGCGGATTACGCCCTGCCTGCTCCTGAGAACTTCAGTGCCGGCTTTCGGACGTTCTGCGGCACCTGAGCCGCTGCACCTGCAGGCCCCGGCAAGGGTCGTCGTGATGGACATCGCCTGCCGACCTCGTCAACTCACGAAAACCGCACCGGGTGCGGCCCACGGTGAGAGACTGTGTTGCGTGCAGACGCTGTGGCCCTGGGGTGCTCGTGCGCGATCGATGACAAACCTGCCTCCGATCGTGCTCTCGGTGTGCTAGGTCGTTCTGATCGGCGTCGGCATTCCCGTTTCGGCACATGCGGTTCCTGGTGTCGAGGGAACCGCGCGCACGTGTTCGGCACCGTCTGTCGCGGAAGCCGGTTTCGAGCGCGCAACCCCGTCCGAAGTTGGGATGGACGATAGGGCTCTCGCCGACGCGGTGGCATTGGCATCGTCACGCCTGCGTACCAACGTGCAGGTGTTTCGGTACAACTGCCTCGTCGGGGAAGGCCCATACAACGAGGCCACAGGCAACACACCGTGGCACTTGTGGAGCTCGACGAAAAGTGTGGTGTCGATGCTGGCGGGTGTGGCCACCACCTTGGGCGAACTGGACGTCGACGCGACGATCGACCGGTACCTTCCCCCAGGCCAGGGCGATGCGGCACACCGCAGCATCACGGTACGGCAGTTGTTGAACCAAAGTTCCGGGCTCGCGCAGGGGATCGTGTCGGACGGCATCCCGAGCGGCCTCGACGTGACCGTCGACGTCGCGGCCGAAGCCCTGTCTCGGCCGTTCGTCACGGCCCCAGGACAGGACTTCGCATACTCTCAACGCGGGCCGGACCTGTTGGCCTACGTTGTCGAGAACGCCGTCGGCGAAGATCTTCAAGCCTTCGCCCAGCGAGAGTTGTTCTCTCCCATCGGCATCACACCGGCCGACTATCATTGGGCGAGAGACCGCACAGGGCACACATACGGCTTTGCACTCCTGTTCATGCCGCCCAACGACTTTGCGCGACTGGGAATGCTGTTGGCTAACGACGGGTCGTGGAACGGTCGCCGGATCATCTCCCGCGATTACGTTTCCGCACTTCGCGAGCCGTCCCGGACGAACGCCTGCTACGGATTCTTGGTGTGGCTGAACCGAACACCATGCCACGGACCCAGTTTTCCGTCCGAGCAGACCGTGGAGGCTCCGCTGATGGGACCGATGCCCGATGATGCCTACGCCATGGTCGGGTTTCTGCAGCAGAACAATTTCATCATCCCCAGTCTTGGCGTTCAGGTCACGTGGAACGGTGCTTTCGGAGACGTATCGCCGGATCCGGCGACAGTGCTCAGTGCAAGTGTCAACAGCGAGCTGTATTCCAGTTTCTTCAACGCACTCGCCGCGGCATTACCGGACGCGGATATCGTGCCGCGCCCGTATCGACCGACATTCAACGTCGACATCGACCCCGCCAGCTTCCTCGACACCAGTGACCTGTTCGACAGTGTGCAGGACCCGGGATCTCATTCGACCAGAATCCCCTTCGCCGCCACCCCGCCAGGATGCCTCCTGTTCGCCTGCCTGCCGATCTCGCCTCAGACACCGCACAGAGTGGGCAAGTGAGTCCTTTTTTCGGCAGCGTGTGCGGCCGGACCTCGTTTCGAACAACGGTCTCTGCGCCGCCCTGTATGCCGATCTCGACAGACATACGGGACGTCGGTCGACCTGGCCAGGTGTACCTTTCGCGATCCCCGTACCCGCAGGTTCTATCCGGGTCGAGTGACCTCGCGGAATGACCGTGTACACCGCCGAACCGGACACTCCGTCAGGCGACGCGCTCGGCCGGCTCAGACGTCAGGTAAAGCGGTGCCGTCCGAGTCAGTGGTTCGGTCGTTGGTGGATCGGCACTGTCCGGCAGCATCATTGGGGTTAGGATCCGGTCGTGCCTTCTTCCCGTACACAATGGTCGGTCGGCGACGTCGTCATCACTCGCGTCGACGAGATTGCGTTGGAGGGGCAGGGACGGTGGCTGCTTCCCGACGCCACCCCCGAGCTCGTCGGCGCTCAACCTTGGCTCGATCCGTCGTCCACCGACGAGGACGGCGAGATTCGGGTGTCCGTGCACAGCTTCGTGGTCGATATTGCCGATACACGCGTCATCGTCGACACCGGTGTGGGAAACGGCAAGGTCCGGGAAAATCCTGCGTGGAACGACCTCGACACCGATTACCTCCAGCGGCTGGCCGGCGCAGGAGTGTCTCCGGATTCGGTCGACCTCGTGGTCACTACCCACATCCACCGTGATCACGTCGGATGGAACACCACCGTGCGAGAGGGTCTGTGGGAGCCGACCTTTCCTCGCGCCCGATATCTCACGTCCCGCACGGAATGGGACTTCTGGGCTTCCCAGGAGTTGAGCGCGGACCAGGAGCGGATGTTCGCGGACTCCATCACCCCGATCAGGCAGGCAGGACAACTCGATGTGGTCACTGCCGAATCGGCGGTCGAGATCGCCGACGGAATCGAACTGATTCCCACACCGGGCCACACCCCCGGTCATGTGTCGGTGCGGATCTCGTCGGCGGGCGAGACAGCCTTCATCACAGGGGATTCGATGCACCACCCCGTGCAGCTCGCCCACCCGAGTCTATGCTGCGGTGCCGACGTCGATCCACTTCTGGCTCGACGCACCCGAGAACTGATCCTCTCCAGCATCGCCGACACGAACACCCTCCTACTGGGCAGCCACTTCACACCGCCCACAGGCGGCCATGTAGAGAGCACCACAACGGGATTCGTTCTCGTTCCCGCTCCGGCACGGTAGCGCTGCACGGAGAAGTCGCTCTCGTTCGCGCTCGAGCGAAGGCCTGTGCGTCGATCATCACAGGCCACATACCGTCGCTCTGTCGCCGTGAGGATTGCCGCTCGAAGGGCCGCTCTCGGTTGTTCGCCGATGGGCCGAGATGCACATGCGTGAAATCGACGACCATCACCAGTCCTCCAACACCGATCGGCACCCTTACCTGATGACACTCAGCGGTTGCGTTTCTGCTCCGCCCGGATCAATCCGCCGCCGACGATCAACCGCTGGATCTCGCTGGTGCCCTCGTACAGACGCAGCAGTCGCACGTCCCGGTAGATGCGTTCGACCGGGACCTCTCGCATGTATCCGGCACCACCGTGAATCTGGACGGCGAGATCGGCGACCTTGCCCACCATCTCGGTGCAGAAGAGTTTCACCGCGGACGGCGCGATACGCCGATCGGTCTCCTGCACCCACGCCCGCGCAGCCTCACGGACCATGGCCCGGCCCGCCATCACCCCGACCTGCTGATCGGCGATCATGGCCTGCACCAGTTGGAAGTTCCCGATCGGCTCACCGCCCTGAGTGGACGCCGCCGCATGCGAGACCGATTCGTCCAGCGCACGCTGCGCCTGACCGACGGCCAGCGCCGCAATGTGTACCCGCCCCCGCGCCAGCGAGGTCATCGCCGCCTTGTAGCCGATATCGATCATGGGTCGTTCCGCAGGCTCCACTCCTGCATCGCTGTTGCCGCCAACCAAGGCGTCGGCCTCGACGCGTACGTCGGTGAAGTTCACGTCGGCCGTGCCGGATCCCTGCTGCCCCATCTTCGCGTCCTTGACACCGACCTCGATTCCCGCAGCGTCGGCGGGAACCAGGAATACCGCAATACCGTTGCCGCTCAGCGGTTTCGGATCCAATTTCGCGAAGACGACGAACATGTTCGCGATCGGCGCATTGGTGATGTACCGCTTGCTGCCGTTGATGACCCACCCGGAGCCGTCGACCGTCGCAGTGGTCTTCAGGCCCGCCGGATTGGATCCGGCCCCGTCCTCGGTCAGCGCGAAGGACGCAACGACGTCACCGGACGCCATACCCGGCAACCATGTCGCCTTCTGTTCCTCGGTGCCGAACCCCACCAGCACCTGCCCGGCAATTCCGTTGTTGGTGCCGAACATCGATCGCAACGCCAACGAGGTGTACCCGAGCTCCATGGCGAACTCGACATCCTGAATCAGATTCAGGCCCAGCCCACCCCACTCCTGCGGAAGCGCATAGCCGAACAATCCCATCTCGGCAGCCTGCGTGCGCAGATCCTCCGGGATGGCATCGGTGTTCATGATCTCGAGTTCGCGCGGGACGACACGCGACCGCACGAACTGCGAGACCTGCTTCAACACGTCGGCGAAGACGTCGTCGGGTACATCGGGATTCAGCGTGTCCATCGGACCACTATCTGTCAGAGCAACGTGATTCGTCCACTGCCGTGCGAGTGCTCGAACGACTGGAGGACCCGACGGTCGGGACTACTCCGGCCTCGTCGCGTGCGTACATCGGAGTCCTCGTGACTCTGTTGTCCATCAAGGGCTTCCCAGTGCCGGCCCCTCGGTGCGTCCGACGGCCTTGCGGTGGCCGAGTGTGGGAATGTCCAGCGGCTTGGGATGCCGCGTTCCGAAGTGGTCGGACCAGGATCGGTGGGGCCGATGCGGGCGAACGCCCTGAAATGCCAGGTACGCACCGATCGCCGGCGGCACGACATGCCGATGGCCTCGGGACGGCTCGGGCAATCGATGTATCGCACGCAGGTCTTCGGTGAACACCGACAGCAGAATGCCGTCGGCGAAGCGCTTCGTCCGACCGGGGAACCATCGCTCTTGCCAATCGAGGAACAATTGATCGACGATCTTGCGGGCACCGTCGGTGTGCTCGTACCGAGACTCGTAGTCGAAGGTCCAGCGCAAGAAGCGCTCTCGCGTCTGCGGAACATCGAGGCCCATGTACTCCCCGACCTGACGCCAGAAGTGAAAACGCGCTTCACGCTCGTTGTCGGTGAAGACGCTCAACCCGAGATGTTCGACGATGCGGTCCGGCTCGAAGGCCAGCGAACCCAATGTGTACAGCTTGTCGTCGTCGGTGATACCGAACCGCGAGTGGATCTGCTCCATGCGGTCGATGATCGATCGGCCGTATTCGCTGGAATGCCCGTGATGGAGCATCTCGCCGAAGAAGAGCAGCGTGTCGTCGTTGCGTCTGCGCACGTCGTGCATCATGTCGCCGGTACCGGTCCGGTACAGAATTCGCGCGATCGACGGAACCGCCACCTGTCGAGCGAATGCCACGGTGTACGCGGCATGGGCGAAAATGGCGTCGCCATAACGGACTTCGAGGCTCAGATGCGTGGCTTCCTCGTTGCCCACAACCGGGTCGAGTTCCTCGATCCGGCGACCGACCGCCCGCCCCGTCACCCACTTCCGAGACATCAGTGCCGCGTTCGTTGCCATGACTTACCTCCACGTTCCGTCATCGGCACCAAACAGGAACGGCACCGTTCTCAGTTCACCATGCAACTAGGAACGTCTTCGTGTCAATATGTCACCGGAGATCTGCGCCTCCGGTGGCAATTCCCCCCGTTCGCGCGCTGTGGGTCAGGACGAGGGGCGACTTTCCTGGCCCGCGGAGCTCATTCGCGGCGAAGGGCCGCACATCGTCGGCGCAGATCCTGAGTGACCGGTCAACGACGGGTTGCGGCGAACACGTCGACCGGGTGCGGCACCCGAAGTCTGCCGTCGGTGCCCGGCACCGAGACCGCGTCGAGATAGGCCCGCACGGTGCCGTACAACTCGGGAGTCAGCCGGGCCTGCACTGCGAAGTCGAGTACCTCGTCGCCGGCAGAGGCGAGGTCTACCAACGCGGCCAGAGTGGCCACGTCGTCCACTGCGATCCCGCCGTCGACGAAGGCTTTCTCGACGTCTGCACTGAACCACTGCCGGTGGCCCTCCAGCGGCGGGGCGAGAACGCCCACCAGAGCGTTGAGCGCAGCCGACGGTGCAACGGCCACCCACAGCTCACCGCCGGGCCGCAGCAGGTCGAGAGCGCTGCGCAGCGTCGCCCCCACGTCGGCGACGTAGTACATCGAGTGCACGAACAACACGACGTCGAAAGTCTCGTCGACCGGGGCGTCGCCGAAGGACGCGACGTGCGCATCGACGCTGAGCTCGGCGGTCGTCAGCGCGGCCATCCTGGCGTTGAACAACTCCACACTCCCGGGCCAGGGGTCGATACCCACGTACCGCACCGGTTCGCCGGACAGCCGCTCCACCAGACCGGCGGCGAGCCGGACGTCAAGCGACCCGTCACCGCAGCCCACCGACAGCACCGAGATCGGTCCATCCCCCATCGCTGCCAGCCGGGCGGCGAGGTGCTCGGCGATCAGACCGCGCTGGTCGGACAGTCGCTCGAAAGCGGCGTGGTCTCGGGCGTAGGAGTCGGGCGCGAGACCGGGCAGAGGCCCGGAGTCACGCCGCAGGGCGCGTAACGCGTCGAGGAACCCGGCTGCAGCGTCGCTCGACGGATACGGAGCTATGTTGGACACCACATCGAGTGAACCACGACGCACCCGGGAATGCGTTGCGGTTGGCTTCCCGAGAGGAGTGCCATGAGCAACGGAGACACGGCCGAGCGCAGTCTCGAGCACTGGAGCGAGGCCGGCCGCACGGGCATGGAGGCCTTCTACGCCCTGGCCACGGAGGACTACCACCAACTGGCACTGGCCGCCGACTGGCCCGCCCTGCTCGCCGAGCACAGCCGCGACGGCTGGTCGCTGCTCGACGTGGCCTGCGGCAGCGGCAAGTTCCCCACCGCCCTACGCCGCTACACCGATCTGTCGACGGTGCCCGAGCTGGCCTACGACCTGCTCGACCCGTCTGCGTTCTCGGTGGCCGAGGCTCGCGGAGCCCTCGGCACACCGTTCGTGCCTCGAGACGACCTGGTGATGACCCTGCAGGACCTGCCCGCGGATCGGACCGGGTACGACATCGTGTGGGCCACCCACGCGCTGTACGCCCTTCCGCCCACAGAATTGGACGCCGCAGCCGAACGATTCGTGGCTGCACTGGCCCCCGGCGGCCTCGGTTTGGTCGCCCAGGCCACGGCGAGCTCCCACTACCTGGCGTTCTACGACGCCTTCCGGGCAGGCGTGCGTGATGCGACCCCATACACGACGGCCGAGCAGGTGCGCGACGCGCTGATCCGAGCCGGCGCGGATGTGCGCGACCAGCGCGTCACGTACACCACCGGGACATCCGATCGTGTTGTCGCCGAGGGCTTTCTGCAGCGCTGCGCCTTCGACGACTCCGTGTCGCTGGAGGAGATGGAGGCTGCACCGGTGCTGGGCGACTACCTCGCCTCCTGTCGCGACGAGTCGGGTTCTTACACCTTCTCGCACGAGGCGGCCCTGCTGTGGCTCTGAACGAACCTGCGGCTCCGACGAACGAACGGCTCCCCCAGCAGAATCGCGATGGCGGTATCGACCAGGACTGGGCAGGCGACGATCAGGACTGGTGGGATTGGTACGTCACTCTGGCTGCCAACGACCAGGTGCCCGCCGAGTTGGTCGACGGGCCGGGCCTGCCGGACGTCGACGCAGCGTCCGACGAGCAGGTCGAGCATGAGCTTGCCGAGCCGTACGACCTCGACCCGGCCGCGGTCGAGTCCTTCGCCCGGGAGGCCTTCGTTCGGCTGCCCGCCGTGTTCTCCCCTGCCGTGGTACGACGCCTCGCCGAGCGCCTCGAGGAGCTACTGCGCGCCGAGCACGGCGAGAACGTCGCCGGTCGGTTCACCGCACTGGAGCAGATGTGGCTCCACGACGACCTGATGCGTGCCGTGGCACTCTCGCCCCGGATCGGCGGCCTGGCCGCGGCCTTGCTGGACGAACCGGCCGTGCGGCTCTACCACGACAACGCGCTGTCCAAGGAGCCCGGCTGTGGACGCACGCCCTGGCATCACGACGCGGAGCATTTCCCACTGCAGACCGTCCAGGCGGTCACCGCGTGGATGCCAATGTCGGCCATCCCCGGCCGAATGGGTCCGCTGTCGTTCGCGCGCGGAGCAGACGTGCTCGACGAGGTCGAAGACCTGGAGTTCGACAAGGTCGGCACGTCGTACGACGAGACCGTCGCCCAGCGCTTCGTCGAGCGCAGCGTCGCGGTGGCATCGGAGCCATTCGAAGTGGGCGACGTGTCGTTCCACTCCGCGCTGTGCTTCCACACCGCCGGGCCGAATCGGACGACACAGCCGCGCCGAGCACTGGCCACCACCTATTTCGCCGACGGGGCTCGGGTCGTGGAATCGCCGACACTGATCAGTGGCACGTGGCGCGAGTTCCTCCCCGGTGTCGAGCCCGGCGGCCTCGCGGCCTCCGAACTGAACCCGGTGGTCGGCCGCCGAGACTGAACCGGACTGCTCGCCCGAGACCCCATGCGATGGGATCGGTCGACGCTGCCGTAGTGGCGCAACAGACCCTGGCACTACCGGCACCGATGCGACCGCTCCCTTCCGAATGAGGTGGGCTGCATCGCAGACGGAGGAACCGTCAAAGTTTCTCGGCGAGTACATCGAGGTAGCTTATTTCAGGCGGCGAGGCGAAGAGTTCGTCCGCCCGTTCGCCGAGAGCCTGGCCGACCGGTCCGTTGAGATGCGTTTCACGGGCGGCGTCGTCCGGGAAAGCATCGACGATGCCGAACGTCGATGGGCCGAACCGTACCGCCAACCAGGGTCGGGTGCCGGGCTCCTGTTCGACGAGCGGTTGGGCCGACCGGAGAAACTCCTCGACTGCATCTTCCTTGCCGGGCTTGGCTTCGAGTCGGACCAGCAGTGCCTTGGTGACCATGACGATTCTCCTGTTCGAAGTGGTGGACACGGCCAAGCATCACACCTCGGACCGGCAAAGGGAAGGGCCTGCAGTCCGCGCGCGATCGAATTTGGTTTTACCCCTAGTAATCTCGCAGCCGAGAGAGGAGACTCGACCGGTAGAGGGAATAAGCACGCCAGGTGCAGCGCCGGCCGAATTTCGGTCACGTCGCGAAACATGTTGATGTGCCAACGTTTTGGGTTACCGGTCAGTTCAGTGTGCTGCTTCGAACTGCCCACACCGCGTATCGGCTCGAACATCACGATCTGTTGCACGGATACAGAAATATCGAACGACCGACACTGGCCGACGTCGACAGTCGCGACCAGGGATTCAGGCGGTCGACCTCCGTTGTACGGTGAATAATGCTGTCTACCAGCCGCATTCGTTCTCATCCCATCATTTTTCACTGCGGGTGCGTCGGCCACCTTCTCGACCTGCATTTCCCAACAGGCGTGCCGATCTCGACTCGTACCAACCAGTACAACCACCTCACTACGAAGTCTTCGCCGATGTCGGGGTAACGGACGCCGCTGTCCACATGCTCACCGGCCGGACCGATCGAAAGGAACGAGTCATGGCGACTGCTGTGGGTATAGACCTGGGCACCACCAACTCCGTCATCGCCAGCTGGCAAGGCGGCGAGCCGGTGGTGATCTCCAATATCGAGGGAGCGCGGACGACGCCGTCGGTGGTGGCCTTCACCGAGAGCGGAGAACGGCTGGTGGGTCAGCTTGCCCGACGGCAGGCGATCTTGAATCCGAAGGGCACCATCTACTCGGCGAAACGCTTCATCGGACGCCACTACGACGAGATCTCCGATGAGGCAAGAGCGGTCAGCTTCGACATCGTGGCCGGTGACAACGGCGAGGCCCGAATCGATGTGCGGGGCAAGAAGTATGCGCCGGAGGAGATCAGTGCCCTCGTACTGCGCAAGCTCGTCGACGACGCGAGCAAGTTTCTCGGCGAGAAGGTCAAGGAAGCGGTCATCACAGTTCCTGCGTACTTCAACGACGCGCAGCGCAACGCCACCAAGGACGCCGGCCGTATCGCGGGCCTCGAAGTCCTGCGGATCATCAACGAGCCGACCGCTGCGGCGCTGGCGTACGGCATGGACAAGCAGGTCCACGAAACCGTACTGGTCTTCGACCTCGGCGGCGGCACCTTCGATGTGAGCTTGCTCGACGTCGGCGAGGGCGTCGTCGAGGTTCGGTCGACGGCCGGCGACTCTCACCTGGGCGGGGACGACTTCGATCGACGCCTGGTGGACTACCTCGCCGACGACTTCCAGCAGGTGGAGAACATCGATCTGCGCAAGGACGCACAGGCGTTGCAGCGCCTTTTCGAGGCCGCAGAGAAGGCCAAGGTCGAGTTGTCCTCGGTGACCCAGGCCCAGGTCAACCTGCCGTTCGTCACCGCCGATTCGGACGGTCCCAAGCACCTCACGACCACCGTCATGCGATCGAAGTTCGAGGATCTGACGGCGGATCTCGTGGAGCGCTGCCTCGACCCGGTGAAACAGGCAATGAGTGATGCCAAGGTCACCGCCAACGACATAGACGAAGTGATTCTGGTCGGTGGTTCGACGCGCATCCCGGCGGTGCAAGCCCTGGTTCGCCGGCTCACCGGCGGCAAGGACCCCCACATGGGCGTCAATCCGGACGAAGTCGTGGCTCTCGGCGCGGCGGTTCAAGCCGGCGTGCTCAAGGGCGAGGTCTCCGACGTGCTGCTGCTCGACGTCACCCCGCTGTCTCTCGGCGTCGAGACACAGGGCGGGGTGATGACCAAGATCATCGAGCGCAACACGACCATCCCGGCCCGCCGCAGCGAAGTGTTCTCCACCGCGGAGGACGAGCAGTCCGCCGTGGATGTCGTTGTGCTGCAGGGCGAACGCGAGCGGGCCGCCGACAACCGTTCGCTCGGACGTTTCCGTCTGGAAGACATCCGGCCCGCACCGCGCGGCGACGCCCAGGTCGAGGTCACGTTCGATATCGACGCCAACGGCATCCTCAATGTCACGGCCAGGGACAAGGACACCGGCAAGGAACAGAGCATCACGATCAGTGAGCAGAGCAATCTGGACCCGAGCGAGGTCGAACGCATGCTGGCCGAGGCCGAACGGAATCGGGGCGATGACGAGGCGCTGCGCAAAGCTGTCGACGCGCGCAACGAACTCGATTCCGTTGCGTATCAGGTGGAACGGCGACTCGCCGAACTCGGTGACAGCGCGCCACCGCACGACAGGGCACGGGCCGAGATGCTGATCGCCGATGCCAGAAAGGCCGTGAAGGACGGCGCTTCGCCTGCAGATGTACAACCACTCGCCTCCGAGCTCCAACAGCTCCTCTACGGGCTCGTGCCGGTACAGGACGGCGGTGACGGACGTCAGGTCGGTGGCGCGGACGCGGCCTCGACCGATGACGACGACGTGATCGACGCCGAATTCGATCGAAGCTGAGGCACGAGATGGAAAGGGCTGCAGATCATTCGACACCCGAACCAGCGGCCGACGTCACGGAAGGAGATCGAACCGAGACGGTACCGGATCACGCCGCCACGAGTGCCGAGGAGGCTCGACTCGACGACCGCTGGCGCAGAGCCCTTGCCGATCTGGACAACCTGCGCAAGCGGTATGCCAAGGACCTGGAGCGAGAACGGGCCGCGGAGGTGACGAAGGTGTCCGCGGCGTGGCTGCCGGTACTGGACAATCTGGAACTTGCGTTGGCACATGCGGACAGCGATTCGCAGACCGTTGTCGACGGCGTCAAGGCGATCCGCGATCAGGCGGTGCAGGTGCTGTCACGGTTCGGTTTCGAGCGTCACGACGAGGTCGGAGTTCCGTTCTCCCCGCAATTGCACGAAGTGGTCAGCGTGGTGGTCCGGCCCGACCTTCCGTCCGGGACCGTGATCGACGTCGTCCGTCCGGGTTACGGAGAGGACGGACGGCAACTGCGGCCGGCGTCGGTGGTCGTCAGCCGCCCCGAGGGGTGAGCACCGATGGCGCGTGACCACTACGAATCGCTCGGAGTCCCGCGGGGTGCGAGCACCGACGAGATCCAGCAGGCCTACCGCAAGCTGGCTCGCAAGTATCACCCCGACGTGAACAAGGACCCCACTGCGGAAGACACGTTCAAGGAGGTGAACGAGGCCTACCAGGTGTTGTCCGACCCGGACACGCGGAAACGCTACGACCGGTTCGGTGCCGACTTTCGGCGTGTCCCCGAGGATTACGACGAACGGACCCGCACCAACTCGAGTGGGTACGGCGGTGGCGGGAACAGCGGCGGAGGATACGACCGCGGGAGCAGACGCGTGCACTTCGGTTCCGGTGGCGACGGTGGCGTCGATCTCGACGACCTCTTCGGGCAGATGTTCGGCGGCGGTGGCGGGTACGGGCCGATTCCCGGTGCCGATCAGGAAGCGGAACTGGCCTTGACGGTCGAGGAGGCGTACCGGGGCGGCACACGCACGCTCGGACTGGACGGACGGCAGTACGACGTCGACATTCCGGCCGGGGTCGTGGACGGCCAGCGAATTCGGTTGGCCGGGCAAGGCGGACGGAGCAATGGCGGCGCGCCGCCGGGGGATCTGTACCTCGTGGTGCGGATCGAGCCACATTCCCGGTTCCGAGTACAGGGCCGAGACATTCACGTCGACCTCCCGGTATCGCCATGGGAGGCGGTCCTCGGGGCGACCGTCGCCGTTCCCACCCCGGGTGGCGAGGCGAAAGTCAAAGTGGCCCCGGGCTCGTCGACTGGAAGGAAGCTGCGACTGCGCGGCGAAGGAATGCCGAATCCACGTGGCACCAACGGCAATCTGTACGCCGAGATCAAGGTGATGGTGCCGTCGAAACCGTCAGCACGCGAACACGCACTGTTCGAGCAGTTGGCCGCAGAATCGAACTTCGATCCGAGGACAAAGACATGAGCGACCCGAACCCGGTGGTCCGGTACGTACTGGTTCGACGCACCGAACTGTCGACCGACGCCTTCGCCGAACGTACGGGGCTGCATCCGGAACTTGCACGGAAGCTCGTGGTCCTCGGTCTGCTCGACGCCGACCGCGTCGTAGGTGGCGAAATGTTCTTCGCGCCAACCGAAGTGGCCCATGCAGCCCGCATTCGACGACTGCGGACCGGTCTCGGCCTGAACTACTCGGCAATCGGGCTCGTGCTCGACCTGCTGGAACGAATCGAGACACTCGAAGCATCTTCCCGCAGAAGGAGGACAACCACATGGACATCAGCAACCTGACCGAGAAGTCGCGCGAAGCGCTGCAGGAGGCCCAGAGCCTTGCGACCAGAATGGGTCACACCGAGGTCGACGGAGAGCACCTACTGCTCGCCTTGGTCGGTCAGCAGGATGGCTTGGTGCCCCGATTGCTCGAGCAGGCCGGTGCCGAGGTCGATGCCCTGCAATCCGATCTGGAACGTGAACTCTCGCGAAGGCCCAAGGTCAGCGGCCCCGGTGCCGGGACCGGTCAGGTGGCGATCACCCGACGCTTGTCCGTGCTCCTCGACGCCGCCGATCGAGAGGCGAAGCGGCTCAAGGATTCCTACGTGTCGGTGGAGCATCTCCTGATGGGCCTCGCCGAAGAGGGTTCGGCCACTGCGGCAGGGCGAGTACTCGCCCGTCACGGAATCACCAGGGACTCCTTCCTCACAGCGCTGACGAAGGTGCGCGGCAATCAACGCGTCACCTCGGCCAGCCCGGAAGGTGCGTACGACGCGCTGGAGAAGTACGGACGCGATCTGGTCGCCGAGGGGCGGGCGGGCAAACTCGATCCGGTGATCGGACGAGACGCCGAAATCCGCAGGGTCACGCAGATCCTGAGCCGCAAGACCAAGAACAATCCGGTTCTGATCGGCGACCCCGGCGTCGGGAAGACCGCGATCGTCGAGGGCCTTGCCCAGCGGATCGTCCGCGGCGACGTTCCGGAAGGCCTGCGCGACAGAACGATCTTCTCACTCGACATGGGTTCCCTGGTGGCCGGCGCGAAGTACCGCGGGGAATTCGAGGAGCGTCTGCAGGCGGTGCTGGCCGAGGTGAAGGCAGCCGACGGGCGGATTCTGTTGTTCGTCGACGAGTTGCATACCGTGGTCGGTGCGGGATCAGTGGGCGGTGAGGGGTCTCTCGACGCCGGCAACATGCTCAAGCCGATGCTCGCCCGAGGCGAGCTGCACATGATCGGTGCCACCACGCTCGACGAGTATCGCAAGCACATCGAATCCGATGCGGCACTGGAGCGAAGGTTCCAGACCGTCCTCGTCGACGAGCCGAGCGCCGAGGATGCCATCTCGATCCTGCGCGGACTCCGCGAACGCCTCGAGGTGTTTCACGGCGTGAAGATTCAGGACGGCGCTCTCGTCGCTGCCGTCACCCTCTCGCACCGCTACATCACCGACCGCTTTCTCCCGGACAAGGCCATCGATCTGGTCGACGAGGCGTGCGCTCGGTTGCGCACCGAAATCGATTCGATGCCGGCCGAACTCGACGAACTCACCCGGAAGGTGACCCGGCTCGAGATCGAAGATGCCGCGCTGTCCAAGGAGACCGACGGCGCGAGCAAGGCACGTCTCGACGAGCTGCGCAAGGAGCTGGCCGACCTGCGGGCCGAGGCCGATGCCCGGCACGCTCAGTGGGAGGCGGAGCGACAGGCGATCCGCCGGGTGCAAGAGCTACGGAGCGAGCTCGAGCGCTTGCGCCACGAGGCCGAGGAGGCGGAGCGCGCCTACGACCTCAATCGGGCCGCCGAGTTGCGTTACGGCGAGATCGTCGAGCTCGAACGCAGGCTCGAGTCAGCAGAGGAGCAGCTGGTCACCAGACAAGGCCGGAGCCCGTTGTTGCGCGAAGTGGTCACCGAGGACGAGATCGCCGAAATCGTGGCTGCGTGGACTTCGATCCCGGTCGCTCGGCTGCAGGAAGGCGAGCGACAGAAGTTGTTGCAGCTCGACGAGATTCTGCACGAGAGGGTCGTGGGTCAGGACGAGGCGGTGCAGCTGGTCGCGGACGCGGTGATCCGGGCGAGGTCCGGCATCCGTGATCCACGCCGGCCGATCGGGTCGTTCATCTTTCTGGGCCCGACGGGCGTGGGAAAGACCGAGCTCGCAAAAACATTGGCCGGCGCTCTCTTCGACAGCGAAGACAACATGGTGCGCCTGGACATGAGCGAGTACCAGGAGCGGCACACGGTGAGCCGGCTCATCGGGGCACCTCCCGGATACGTGGGGTACGACGAGGGCGGACAGCTCACCGAGGCGGTGCGCCGAAAGCCGTACTCGGTAGTGCTTTTCGACGAGATCGAGAAGGCGCACGCAGATGTGTTCAATACCCTGCTACAGGTGCTCGACGACGGCCGGATCACCGATTCACAAGGCAGGCAGGTCGATTTCAGGAACACGGTGATCATCATGACCTCCAACATCGGTTCCCAGCATCTCCTCGAAGGAGTCACACCCGACGGCGAGATCGAGCCGAACGCCCGCGAGCGGGTTCTCGCGGAACTGCGTGGGCATTTCCGTCCCGAGTTCCTCAACCGAGTCGACGACATCGTGCTGTTCACCCCACTCACCCTGCCCCAGATCGAGCACATCGTCGGGTTGCAGCTCACCGATCTTCGAAACCGGTTGTCGGAGCGCAGGATCGATCTGGACATCACCCCGGACGCGCGCAGGCTCGTCGCCGAACGCGGATTCGACCCGGTCTACGGTGCACGGCCATTGCGTCGGTACATCGCCCACGAGGTCGAGACCAAGATCGGTCGCGCGCTACTGCGAGGGGACATCGAACCAGGCGGCACCATCACCGTCACGGTGGTCGACGGAGAACTCGTCGTCGCGTATGCGGAACCCGCCGTCGCGGCGGCCTGAGAGGAGATGTCGCCATGGAATCGGACAAGGTGAAGTGCGCGCACTGCGGCAAGGTCAACAGGGTGCCTGCCGCAGCGGACGGGACACCCCGGTGCGGGAACTGCCACGAGCCGCTGCCGTGGATCGCCGCAGCACGGGACGAGGACTTCGCGGAGATCGCCGAACACCCCTCGGTGCCCGTACTCGTCGATCTCTGGGCGACCTGGTGCGGACCGTGCCGCATGGTCAGCCCGGCGCTCGAACAGCTCGCCGGAGAACGCGCGGGCCGGATCAAGCTGGTCAAGGTCGACGTGGATGCCGCACCCCTGACGTCCGAACGATTCACCGTCAGGGCCGTGCCGACCCTGCTGGTGATGGATCGGGGTGAGGTCCTCGCTCGGCAGGCCGGTGCAGCCCCGGTACCCCAGCTACGCGCATGGCTCGATCGAGCGCTTTCGGAGAATGCAGGCAAGGAGGCGACATCATGACGTTCGTGCCAGTGGACCCGCACGTCGATGCAATCCGGTCCGTGGTGCCCAGAACTCCGCAGGGCTGCGAAGAATGCCTCCGTCTCGGCACCCCGTGGGTGCACCTGAGGCTGTGCCTGACATGCGGGCACGTCGGGTGTTGCGACTCCTCGCCGGGCAGACACGCGAGCGCGCACGCACATGTCGTCGGTCATCCGATCGTTCGGTCGATGGAACCCGGAGAAGATTGGAGGTGGTGTTATGTCGACCGAAATTTCGTCTGAGGACGCCGGACCAGCGGTCGTCGACGAGACCACGGACGAGCACGGCGCGTTCCCGCGGCTGACGGACGATCAGGTCGCAGTGCTCGAGGTCGGTGGCACACGTCGATCGGTTCGTACCGGAGAAGTGCTGATACGCGAGGGTGCGCCCAGCAATGACTTCTTCGTCGTTCTGTCCGGCAAGGTCGCCGTTCTCGACGAGGGTGACCGGGACGGTGAACGTCGAATACTTCGCGTGCACGGACCCGGCCGCTTCTTGGGTGAGCTCGGACTGCTCGAAGGTCAGGTGGCGTTCTACACCGCCGAAGCGATCGAAGACGGCGAGCTGCTCGTCACTCCCGCCGAACGGGTGCGCGAACTGGTTGCCCACGATCCAGTGCTGAGCGATCTGATCCTGCGGGCTTACCTGCTGCGTCGACACCTGCTGATCGGGCTCGGCTCGGGGTTCCGGATCATCGGGTCCTGCTATTCACCGGACACGTTGCGGCTTCGAGAATTCGCAATGCGAAATCGATTGCCTCACAAATGGATCGATCTGGAGCGGGACGAGCGGGCGGAGCAGCTGTTGCGCAGCCTGGACATCGCCCCCGAGGACGTTCCCGTCGTCATCTGGCACGGCGAGAAGGTACTGCGCAATCCGACGAACACAGAGCTCGCCCGCATCGTCGGACTTTCCGTGCCGAACGCTGCCCAGGACGTGTTCGATCTCGTCGTCGTGGGTGCAGGACCGGCCGGACTGGCCGCATCCGTATACGGAGCGTCGGACGGGTTGAACACGGTGACACTGGAGACGATCGCCGCAGGGGGACAGGCCAGCACCTCCTCCCGAATCGAGAACTATCTGGGATTCCCGGCCGGAATCTCCGGATCCGAATTGGCCGAGCGGGCTGTGATCCAGGCCGACAAGTTCGGTGCCCGCATCCTGGTCTCGGCAGAGGTGACCGGATTGACGTCCGAAGCCGGGTACCACGTGCTCCGGCTCTCTGACGGCGGCACGGTTCGCGGCCGGTCCATCGTGCTCGCCACCGGTGCGCGCTACCGCAAGTTGACCGTTCCCGGTATCGCGGAACTGGAAGGCACGAGTGTGTACTACGCCGCCACTCATCAGGAAGCCCGCATGTGCGGGACCGACCCGGTGGCCATCGTCGGCGGCGGTAACTCCGCAGGCCAGGCGACAGTGTTTCTCGCCGAACATGTTTCGGATGTCCACTTGCTCATCCGCAATGACGATCTCGGAAAGAGCATGTCCCGTTACCTGGTCGACCAGATCGAGCACCACCCGCACGTGACCGTGCACCGCCACACCGAGGTTCGCGAGGTCCGCGGCAAGAAGTACCTCGACGAAGTCGTGGTCGAGAACAACCGCACGGGCGAACAGGCCACGATCAGAGCGCACGCCCTGTTCGTGTTCATCGGAGCGACGCCTTACACGGGGTGGCTTGCCGACGCCATCGCACTCGACGAACACGGGTTCGTCGTCACCGGTACGGACGCAGCTCTCGCTCGTGGAGACGGTGCCCTGCAGATCGGAGCAGCGCTGTGCGGGACGCTCGAAACGAGCCGACCCGGCCTGTTCGCCGCGGGCGACGTCCGCAGCGGCTCGGTGAAGCGAGTCGCATCCGCAGTCGGTGAAGGAGCGATGTCGGTACGCCAGGTCCACGAGTATTTCGAGCGACGGTGACGTGGGAAAACCGCAACCATCGCAGCCCTGACGGATCTAGTGGACACACGTACACTGAATCGAGTGGGGAAGAGAACTCAGCGCACACAGGAGTTGGGTGAACTCGCAGAAATCGCGCTTCGCGAGCTGGCATCGGCCGCGGGTGGTGTTCACGCAGTTCACTCGGCAATTGCACAACGCACATTTGCCGCCGTGAAACTCGGCGTCGGGCCGGCTGCCGTGCCGACACAGCTGATGCACGACGCGATCGCCGCCGGAACCTACGCGACCATCACAGCCGCCTGCACCGGCGCAGCCACAGCAGTCGGTGCACTGACCGGCAGTTCCGACGTGACCGGCGACGAGGTCACCGAGGACGATGCGCGGCCGTCACCGTCGCACACCACCCGCGGCGCTCAGACCATCGCCGTCCTGCACGGTCTCATCGGCGACGACATGGAGCGCAGTTCCCGGGTCCTCGCCTACCCGATGTCGATACGTGTCGACGGACGCCCGGTAGCTACCAAGTACCGCGCCCTGGCCACGGCGTTTCCCGACGCGGGAGCGCACCTCGTGGTGTTCCTGCACGGGCTCGTGGAGACCGAATCGGCATGGCGGCTCGGTGGGCGACCCACGTACGGGGAGCGCCTGGACTCAGAATCCGGAACGACCTCGATCTTTCTGCGCTACAACACCGGTCGTCGAATTGCCACCAACGGTGCCGACCTGTCGGACCTGTTGGAACAGCTCGTGCCGGCCTGGCCCGTCAGGGTTCACCGCATCACCCTGGTCGGTCATTCCATGGGCGGGCTGGTCTCGCGCAGCGCCGCACACCACTCTGCGGAGAACGGCCGCCGATGGGTGGAGCTGTTGACGGACGTATTCACCCTGGGCACACCACATCTGGGTGCGCCGCTTGCGCGCGGCGTTCACGTCGCCACGGCAGCGCTGGCAATAGCGCCCGAGACCCGTCCGTTCGCGAACCTGTTGGCGCGTCGAAGCGCCGGAGTCCGCGACCTGATTCACGGATCGATCACCGAGGACGAGGGACATGCCAGCTACGCCGACGGATTCGACGTCGGAGCGGCCGCGGACATCTCGGTTCCGGAGGGGGTGCGGCATCATCACGCGTCCGCCGTCATCACAGGAAACCCGCGACACCCGATCGGAATCTTCGTGGGCGACGGCCTGGTCCGTACCGACAGCGCCGGAGGGCGGAACAAGCTGCGTGACATAGGACTTCGTCCGGACGACGGTCTGGCGATCAACAGCGCACACCACTTCACCCTCCTCAACGACGAGAGAGTGTACGAATGGATGCGACGCGCACTGGTCGGCCCGCCTTCCGAATCGTCCCCCTGACTGTCGATTTCGGCCTACTCGGTCCATCGATAGTCGAGGAACTTCCCGTCGAACGTCACCACGACCCGATCTCCGTCATCGTGCGGTCGTCGTTCGATGTTCATCGTGAAGTTGATGGCGCTCATGATGCCGTCGCCGAATTCCTCGGCGATCAGTTCTTTGAGCGCAGGGCCGTACACCTGCAGCGCCTCGTGGAATCGGTAGACCGTGGGGTCCGAGGAGATGTCCAGCGACCCACGATAGGGAGCCAGGGTCAGCTCGAACAACGAACCGTCGGGCATGCCCAGTTTTTCGGCAAGGAGGTCGGCCTGGGCGAGGCTGAGGGGATGCTGTCCGTAGAGTGCCGACACCGTCCATGCCACCGGCATGTCGATGGCCTCGGCCACAGCGGCCCAACTCAATCCGGCTCGAGCTCGTGCAAGCCGAATCTCGCCGATCAATGGCTTACCTGAAAAATCGGTCAACAGCTCTCTCCTTCGTGGCCGTACTGCAGGCGCACACCGAGTGCGCCCCGAGTTCACAGTCTCAGCTCGATGATCCTGCCTCGCAACATCTGGTATCGATCACGCGAGCGCGGTCCGATCGCAGATATGGTGGTTGTTTCCGCCACGGCACAACGAAAGTACTGACGACATGACCCAACTCGGTCTCGGCCTTGCCGCCCTCGGACGCCCCGAGTACCTGACGGTCGGGCACTCCGATGCCGTCGACGGGCGATTCGATCCGGCAGCCCTCGAGCAGCTGTGCCACGCAGTACTCGACGCCGCATGGGACAGCGGAATCAGACACTTCGACGTCGCGCGCTCCTACGGCTTTGCCGAGCGCTTCCTCGGCAGCTGGTTGTCGCGACACCCTTCTCGGCGAGACGAGCTGGTGATCGGCTCCAAATGGGGATACGCGTACGTCGCCGATTTCCAGCGGGGTGCGGAGGTGCACGAAGTGAAAGAGCACTCGGTTGCCCGCTTGGCCGAGCAGTGGCCGCAGACTCTGCGCGACCTGGGCGGTGCACCGGACCACTACCTGATCCACAGCGTCACCCCGGACAGTCCAGCCCTGAGCGACACTGCCCTGCTCGACGACCTACGTGCCATAGCCGAGAGTGGTACCCGAATCGGCATCAGCACCAGCGGGCCACATCAAGCCGACGTGGTGCATGCAGCGCTGGAGATCGGGGTGTTCAGCTCGGTGCAGTCGACGTGGAACCCCCTAGAGCCGTCCGTCGGCCCGGCGTTGGCACGAGCACACGAAGCCGGCTGGTTCGTCGTCGTCAAAGAGGCCATGGCCAACGGCCGACTGGTGGCCGAAGATTCTGCACTCGCCCGCGTCGCGGACTCCGCCGGAATCGGCCGCGACGCACTGGCGCTGGCACGTGCACTCGCCCAACCCTGGGCCGATGTCGTGCTCTCCGGCGCGGCCACAGCGGCACAACTCGAGCAGAATGTCGCTGCTCTGTCGATCGACCGCGAACTGATCGCAGCGAGCGATCCGGATCTTGCAGAATCGCCAGAGATGTACTGGGACAACCGCTCTCGACTGGACTGGACGTGATCGGTTCTGGCACGAGCTGATCGTCCGCTGAATACTCGGATCCACGCCGATGTTCGCGGAGGCCGTCTCTGCGACCGACCACCTCGGATCGGCTCCTCCGTTTCGGATACCCGACTCCGATCGGCGTCGGGTTCACAAGAACGGGGAGCTGATTCGTGGCAGCTGAATGGGTAGGGCGGATCGAACCGTCGAACGCTCGCTCACGGGTGCGATCACACCCGAGCTTGTCGAGCCGGTGTCGAGCAGCATTGCGGCGTTTGGGACGATTCGGGCATGACGACGAACCGGCAGACACCCTCCGAACATGGTGACAAGGAGCAGGATCGACCCGGACTCGATGACGTTGTCAGGGGGCGGCCGCCGGCGACGGAATTGGCGGCCAACGTCGTTCGCGGCGGCCTGATCGGTCTGGCGGAAACGGTTCCCGGGGTCTCCGGCGGCACGGTCGCCCTCGTCACCGGCATCTACACCAGGGCCATCGCGTCGGCGAAGCATCTGACGGACATCCCCAAGGCCGTGCTCACACGATCCGACGTGCGCGCCGAGATCCGTCAGGTCGATTGGTGGCTGCTCGTCACGGTCGGCGTCGGCATGCTGTTGATGGTGTTCTCGGTGGCGGGGATCATGGCGGATTTCGTCACGGATAAGCCCGTCTACTCCAAGGCACTGTTCATGGGCATGATCGCGATGTCGGTGGCGATCCCGTTCATGGAGATCAGTCGTGGAGCTTTCCCCACCATCAGGTCCCGACTGTCCGCCGTGGCTCTGTTCGCCGTTCTCGCTGTCGCGGTCGTCGTTCTCACGTCGCTACCCGGGGTCGAGGCGTCGAATCCGTCGTTGATTCTGGTGTTCTTCGCCGCGACGATCGCAATATGTGCGCTCGTGCTGCCAGGTGTATCGGGGTCGTTCTTTCTGCTGGTCATCGGCCTGTATGCGCCGACGCTCACGGCCGTCGACGAGCGGAACCTGACGTACCTGGCCGTGTTCGCCCTGGGTGCTCTGGTGGGGTTGGTCAGCTTCGTTCGAGTGCTCGAACGGTTGCTGGCGAACTACCACGATCTGGCGATGGTCGCCGCTGCCGGCCTGCTGCTGGGGTCGTTGCGTGCACTGTGGCCGTGGCAGGGCGAGAACAGAGAACTGCTGGCCGTCGGCAACGAATGGCCCGCCGCCGTGGGACTCTTCGCCGTCGGAGTTGCGGTCGTGGCTGTGGTCGCCATCGTTCAGCATCGACTGGCGACCACGCGTACGCCCTGACCGAAACGGTCGGCGTACCCGGCAATCCACTCCCCTCGTCGGAATCCGCACCTCCTGCGGGCGCCGTGAATTCCCACGAGGGGCGTATGTGCGCGCGAGCCGTCCGCACCGGCCCGCACAGACAAAAAACTCCGACCCCAGCAGCGGGATCGGAGCAGTGGAGCCTCCTAACGGGATTGAACCGTTGACCGCTCGCTTACAAGTATGTTGCGAGACAACCAAATACGTCCGCATGGAACCACCACAGAGGCTCTGACCTGTGTCAATCGTCCAAGCGGGACCATCCGAATCCACCGTCGTAGGTACCGACATGTGACACTCTCGTGACACTGAGACCTACTGGAGGTTGTTTGTCCTCGGCAGCCCGTGCAGTCGCTTCGCATTGTCGCTCTGATCAGTGGCCCATCCAAGGCTCCCGACCATGTAACCATCTCGACCGATTCTTTTCCTGATCGTGGAGAACAACCGCCGGCACATGACGCGGGGCCCAGCCGTTCAGAGGGTTCGGATCGTCGAAGAGCGCATTCGCGAACATGCCAGACGACGGAAAGAACGTGCCCTCGCGAGTCAGCCCACCCACGCTCAGCACCAAGACGTCAGATCTGGTGTCATCGTGCTGCTGCACGACTCGCTTCACCTCGGCCCGAAGGTCGGACCGTGTAAAGGAGTCGTGATACGCCAAGCCAATGTCGAATCCCAAGGTCGCCCGCAGGCTCGATCGGTAGTCCACAGGCAAGGCCGCCCAGGTACAGCCAACACTCCCGGCCGCGTTCTGATTTATTACAGTATTCGCCGGTATCGTGTCCGACGCTCGATGAAGTCGGCGGAGCACTTCGCCGGAGGGAGGGGACACTGATTTCAGGTGATCAATCATATGTTCAATCTCGTTACCGCGAGGCGGCAGCCGGTTTTCTCCATCCAAATTGAACCACACCGACACCATGGAACCTCGATGCTGACGAAGGCGTGGCTGCAAGCGTCCACAATCGCGAAAGAGGTGCTCCCGAAGCTGCTCGAAAAGCTTCCAACGCCCGACCGCATTCGGATACTTCGCCTTGGACGGGAGCATCAACTGTGCCGTCTCAACAGCGAATTCGCGCCCGCGAATGGACACCAAGCAGTCCGGTGGTTCGTTCCTGTGCGGCCCCGGACTGATTCGCTCAAAATTTGGTACCGATAGGTGATCGCGCACAAAAGCCGCGACGTCCTCGATTTCCTGTTCGGATTTGCTTCGACCTGCCGACCGCGCTTCAGGTAACTCCATCGCCACCATCACCACCGGCTCCTCAGTCGAATCCACAACACCCACAGCTCCGATTAGGTCGGTCAATCCAGGCGTCGACTGCCGTACGACCATGCCTGTCATCCGCATTCGTTGCTCGATCCGTATTGGAAATGCCGTGAACGAGTCCCCGTTGGTCATACGGAGAACATAGTTCAATCAAGCCGCTCAGTTAGTCTGTCCAGCGCACTTCTTCATTGTCCACTCACGCGGAAACAGGCTCATTCCTGTATAATTCCTCCGTGACGCCCCAACTTGTCCTATGTGTAAGTCCAGTTGAGCAAGCCGAACTCGCACACTGTTGCGATGTCGGGACTGCCCCGGCTCGGTCGCGTCGTGAAAACATCGGATCGTACCGGAGCGACCTGGCTCTGTCGGTATTGTCTGTTGAGCCACGGACAGGGCGACAAGCTGGAAGCCGTCGCCCGCGGACAAAGAGGAGCCCGTTCCGATGATCGCTGCAGCAGGCTTCAACGGCGTGGTCCGCTTCGACGGTCGATACGTCACCATCGAGCGAAGCGGGTTGATGGCCAGACTGTCGGTCGGGGTCGGAGAGAAGCGAATCGCTCTGTCTTCCATCCAAGCAATTCAATTCAAGAAGCCGACACCATTCGTCCTAGGGTACATCGAATTCACTATTCCAGGTGGCATCGAGGTGAATTCACGCTTCACATCGGCATCTCGACGAACGGCTGAAAGCGAGAACGCCGTAACCCTGGAGCGCAGGCACGTCCGCGACATGCTGGCATTACGCCAAGCGATAGACGACGCACTGGTAGCACCCACTCCATCTCCCCCTGCCACATCGAACCCAATTCCACCGCCTCCCCCGCACGTACCCGCGGGGTGGTACCCGGACCCCGATCGCAACGGAAGTCTCCGATACTGGGACGGACAGATGTGGACCACTCACACAGCCCCAGCGGGGTAGAGCAGAACCTATACACGACCGAATCGGTCCGGCCGAGGCCCTTACCTGTGTTTCATAAGTGCTGCATCTCGGGGCTTCGACGAAGAACGGCCCGGTCAGCTCACGCCAACGCCGGCTCGTGCCGCGTCGGCACAGCCACCACAGCCGTCGCCAGCGCCCGCGGAATTTCCACGCGGGTCTCTTCATCTCAGCAAACGACCGGGTGATGCTCCACAACTACCGATGGTCCTGGACGTCCTCCAGCGCCGAGTGGGATGCTGCGAATTGGGGTGCGCTTAGGCCAACACTGCAGGTCAGTCAGGTTGGCGTGGACGTCGATGGGCCAGGCGTCCGCGTGAGCGACCACTCTGGCCTTTACATAGACGGCTGGGGACGCATAAACCTGCGTGCCGATCTGGATGCGGGCGATAACTGGTCATGGAACCACCGGCGAACTCTTTCGATAGGATTTGAGCTCGTTATAACTATAGACGTGCCGATCATCCGGGGAATCAAATCGGCTCGGTCAACAATGACACTCCTGACAACCCTTCGTCGAATGCTGGCAATCTTTAGTGGATTCAGTGACTACAGTGCGGTGCGTACACGCTCATCGCGTCAAGAGCTCCAGTAGATCAACGCGGACCGCCATTGACGTGACAGGACCTCGCCCTTACGGGCGACGCCGATGACGTTGCGGCGGAACTCCGCGGGAAATGCTTTCAGCACGGGAACATCCTTCCATTGTGAGGAACGATCCTCGCAGATCAGATGTTAACCAAAGCCAGGGAAGCCCGGCACACTGCTCAGCGACTGTGCAGAACATTCAAAGCCAAGCAACTCGCGAAAAACGCATGCACCATCCCACCCCAGTTCCCCAACTTACCCAGCTGCTTGACAGCAGTCGACTACGATCAACCGATGAAGATATCCTCTCTCGTCAAACCGGCAAGAAGACCCCACGACATCGCGATAAGAGGTCGGGCTGTGTATTACTCGTATTCGTTCGACCTCGGCCCTGGTCTGAATATAGAAAAATTAGCCGATCAACTTCTTTTAAAGAACCTGGGCAAAAGCGCGGCATCACCAATCTCGGATGAAGTCAGATTCAGCAAGTCCCATATCGAGACGGAAATAATTTTACGTGATATTCAATCGATCAAGACCTTGCAACACGCACTCAAATCTGGAGACTTGTCTACACTTTCGACTTTTCGCCGATATTTTTGGCTATCTCTCAAGGTTGCATCTTCGGGATATTTTCAAAAGCTCAGATCAGGAAACGCAACCGAGGAAACGTCAAAGACAACAGGCGAAATTGAGGATTTGAGCGTTAAACTGGATAAATCGCAAGAGGAACTGCGCCTGAGTCAATCACGATCTGAGGCGTGGGCATCGATACGCAACCTCGCGGAACGTGATCGATACGCTCCACGCTATTTCGACAAGATCCCTTACATCCGGGTCGAGATGAGACAGGTCCCATACACGAGCTTTCTAGTCGGCCAAGACGTCATCGAAGTCTCACTACTGCTCCACACGTCCGGCGTCTGCATTCTCACTCTTGCGTCTGCCGTATCAACCGCCCTGGACCTTAAAGAAATGCGAAACTGCATGGTGAGCGATCTTAACCGAATCGACACCGTCAACATTGCTGCGCCAATTTACAACCACTATTGCAGCGCAAACGGAGTCCAACGGTCCAAATCGAATGATCTCATGCGCGAAGGTGTCGGCTGGATTGCCCTTAGCACCAGCGACACAGCCCAGCTGACTTTTCACTCGGTGTTCGAGATCTATCGCGATGCGATAAGATCGGTTTTTGGCAGTGGTGGGCGCAACGATTGGAGCTCCTACACCATGTTGTCGATAGGGGCACCGGTGTGTGCGTGCGAGGGCAAAGCCGCAAAGGACAGACATCGCCACGATTTAGCGCTGACTGCGCTCAGGGCGACGTCAGCTGTACCTCTAAACGCAGACACAGTGTCAGAATTACTCGCGAATAAACTGAAGGTCTCAGACCGGGAGCTTTGGGTATCTGCAGGTAGCGCAATCTATGCAAACTGGGCCGCGAATGAGCCGGACTATCGGGAAGACTTGATGCAACTCATTCCGATCGAATCAGCCGTTCGACAAATTCGCCAGCTGCAGCAGGTCGATCGCGAGACATCTACGGCCACGGTTCGTGACAAGAAACTGTTCGCCTCACAGGGAATGCTGGCAGTAGGCCTCCAAGAGTATCGAAGAAATCTATTGAACGGGCCGGATGACGAGAACATAATAAATGCAATACTTTCCTCAAATTCTGCTGACACTCTTTATGAAAGATTACTTGACCGCGTCAAAATTCTTGAGAGCATAGTTTCTACGCGCTACTCCAGAATGCAGACTCGACGCTCGATCGCAATCACATCGTCCGGTTTCCTCGTAGTAGTTATGTTTTTAATGCCTCGCATTAGCGAATCGATCCGAACGTTTGAAAGACAGAGTAAATGGTCAAAGGATTTGGTATCGCTTGCGTCGGACACACTAGGGGGACGTGGGCCCCTGGTGCTGTTTATATATTTCGGCGCACTCGCGCTTACAGCCTTTCTTCTCGTGGCATTCTCGATTCGGTGGAGGAGAAGCGGACACCGGCATCGCCAGTACGGGTTAAAGCTACCGCACAATAAGTCCGTCGATACAGTCGGAGACTAGTCTCATCACTGACAGACATTGCACCCGCTATCCAAGGAGCCGCCTTGAGCGACAACGACACTGACCCGCAGCCACTCAGAGGGACCTTCTGGTTGGCCAGCGATTCGTTAAACTCGGTACGCGCCAGCTTGCAATACCGCGACGGCACCGAAGCACTCTTGACCGTCGACGGGCAGATCACACCCGGCCGGTCCCAGCTTCGGCACACAACCGGCTCCAGCGCAACCACCATTCGCGCACCCCATCCTGATGATGCCGTCGCTGACTTTGAGCCGGTGACAGTTCACGGGACTCTAGAGGACGGAACCGCACTCACCCTCCTCGATACACGGATTATGTCGTCCCCGCTGTGGCCACCTCGGTCGCCCCAGCAACGCGCGACAGTACAAACGACTGTCCGCGGTGCGCATCTGACTGGTCCGGAACATCAATTTCACTCGATTCGCTTCTCAGTAGACATCCCTGGGGGTTGGGACCACCTGGCCGCTGACTCGTCAGGTAAATACGCTGTTGCTGAGGGTATTTCGTTCACCGTCATCGAAGACACCGCCGGGCGTCTGCTATTCGAGTACGTCTCAAGCTCGCCCCGATCATTGCTTGAGTTGAGAATGAGCGCTTCAAACGCGATTGCAGGCTTGGTGCAATTATGCACCCGACGTGAACCGCGTGTTTCCTCAATCTCCGTCTCAGCCGATGTAGACGGGCCGTTGCTAGCAGTCAAGCTGACCGAGGAACGCGACACTGAGTCCCGCCCAATGCGGACTTTTATACCTCTAGAGGCACTTACGGTAGAAGTATTGGTTCACTGGCTCAGCGTCTGGCAGAAAATCGGAAACTTGGGTGATGCCGTTATCGCTGGCCGAGATGATGTGGTTGAGGCCAATGTACTCGTTCTGTGTGCTGTAGCCGAAGGCCTGGACAACCGTCTTTTCGGCGACACCAACGAGCAGCTCGTTTTGACGGAGGGACAGCGAAAGACGATCCGCAGGTCGGCCCGGTCCGCAGGGCTTCGCGCGTTTGACGATCTAGGAACGCCTGCCGCTCGCGCGGACATCGAACGAAGCCTGACCGACAGCTTGGCGGGTTTCGGCAGAATGACCTTTTCTGACAGGATGAACCGTTTGGCGACAAAAGCTGCTACAACAGCTCCAGGGATAATCTCGGATTTTTCAGAGTCTGACATTGCGCCACATGAATCATGGCAGGACCTTGTAACTTTTGCGCGAAACACAATGGCCCATCAGATAAGCAGATTCGTGGGAAATCGACATCGTGATCGTCATTACAGGCTACTTATTTCGGTGTCAATGTCGTTGGATTGGGTCTTAAAAATTCTGCTGCTGAACGAATTCCGGGATACACCCCCTCATCGTTGAGAGGTCGGTAATTAGCGATGCTGAGTTCCAGTACTACCGAGCAAATATCCGTAGCACACTCAATTGCTGATTCAGGTGCACGCCTCGGTCGTACATCGTAAAATTTGTTGGTATCGATCGCAATCCACGCCAGGTCCACCGACTCCACCGCTCCTCACGCCGCGACGTTTAGCCATGCCTGACCCGATAGCTTCATCTCCCAATCAGATTCGTTGACAAATCCGAGAATTGTCACTGGAGCGGCCCGGTCTTGACTCTGCTGCAATCCTTTGTAAAGGAAACATTGTATGAGGGCGCGAGTCGGCAATGGGTCACCGCCTTCACTACACCGGAACATCGGCAGCGTTCGTGATCGGTTGCTCCTCCCGAGAAATCGTCGGTTGGCACGGTTCGACGGTCGAAGACACCACTATGATTACCACGCAGTGGTGATAGCACCATGCGACGAGATTACGGTGGAATCGAACTGGCTCAGGGCTCACTCATCACAGCGACGCTGGCAGTCCGTCGCGCAGTGCTGTTGTGCAACGAAGCCGTGCAGGGAACGGTCTTGTTGCGCTCACCGCAGTCAGTCCCGTTGGCGCGAGTGAGTTTGCGATGGAGGCCTGCTGATCGATCCGCAGCGGAAGTCGGGATTCACCTCAGCTACCTCAGGCGTGGCGACCTCCCCTGCGATCACGACCGGACGGTGCATTAGCTGACCGAAGGTGCGCGGCCGGGCGCTTCGATTTCGCTCACCAACAGTCGCAACCCAGAAATCACGACAGATCGGTACAAATGGGATCACAGACCAGCTGGTTGCTAGCGCAGCCGCGATCTGTTCGTTACGGTACCTAGTTACTGAGGGTAGCGAGATGCGGGAGGCGCAGGCAGATGCCAGGGGCATGGAAAGCAGCGGTTACCGGCGCGGGTTCGGGAGTGGGCCGTGAAGTGGCACTGCGGCTAGCGGGCCAGAACTGGTCACTTGCTCTCGCGGACAACAACTACGACGCACTCCTGGACACACAGTCTCGATGTGCCGCTACAACCGAGATCGCAAGCGCGGCCAATGTCGACGTCGCCGACCGGGCCGAGATCAACTCGTGGGCGGCATCTTCGCGCAATGCACTCGGCGGTATCGATGCTGTCTTCAATGTCGCAGGCGTTCTTTACAGCGGCGACGTCATCGATACTCCCCCAGCTGACTTCGATTTCGTGATGGCAACTAACTTCGAGAGTGTGGTGAATAGTTCTCGTGCCTTCCTGCCAGACATTCTGAACTCGCGCAGAGGTCGAATTGTAAACGTCTCATCTGCATTCGGGGTTGTGTCCGCACCAGGTTACTCGGCATACAACTCGTCCAAATTTGCCGTTCGAGGCTTCACCGAGGCGTTGAATCAGGAGTTGCGGCTGGCATCACGAACCGCCCGCGCGACATGTGTCATCCCCGGCGGGCTGAAGACATCGATCGCCAGAACAGCACGGTCGGCACCAAGCGTCGACCAGGGCCGCACTGCCGAGCTCTTCGACAGCCGTATAGCCCGAACCGCACCCGAAGACGCTGCTCGAAAGATCATCGCAGGAGCGTGGAAAGGCAAGCCGCAAGTGACAATCGGGCAGGACGCCCGACTCGTGGACATTACCGCACGCGTACTCGGCCCTCACTACACCAAGATTCTGCCTGCGGTCCAGGCATTGCGAAGGCACTGACAAGCCATCGAACACAGACAACCATCTAACTAGACCTGCGGGGGTCGGTCGACCATGTCGAACAGCTGGATTCTCATCGAGACGTTCGGAGACGCAGAGCCGTCCGTGATCGGAGTTGGGTCTTCACCCAAATCCTTCGTTCCTCCTCGTAACGTTCTCCGCAGCTCCGCCAGCCGGAAAGAGGCAGGGGCCGCGGTAGCGGAGGCACTTTCTGCGGAAGCCATGGTGGATCGGCTATCCAAAGACGGCAACAGGCGAGTACTGGCCGAACCATTGCGAACGTTTGCCGGCCGTACGCACGGTGCGTGGGTGTGGCTCGGTCAGCGCGACGAGACTCCACCACCACGAGACGCCGCCGGGGCGTGGCAGTTCAACCTCACCAAGAGCACGGCAAGTGGTAGCAACGACCTGCTCGATCTCTACCGCGTTCCGCAAGACGAGCGCGAGACCCAGCGTGCACTCGCGGGCGCGTTCACCCGACTTGTCACCAACCGTGACGAGAGCGAAGCAATGGCCAAGATCGTGCAGTCAGCGCCGGGCACCACTCACCAAGCGGTCTGGACAGTGAGGCGGGACGACGGTGAACTTCGGGCCGCGCACTTCTCGTGCCGGATGATTGCCGAAGACGGGGTTTCGGGCACCGAAGTCATCCTGAGGGGCATCACCCACGACATCGGCCCCGCAGGGGAAATCAATATCGCTCCCCCACCTACAATTCTTGAGCATCGCGTTCTGGAGGCTTCCACCAAGGAGGGCGAGTACCGCGCACTGGTCAACCTCAGAACGCTCAACCTGTTGCGCTGGTACAACTCTGACCCCGCACCGGATATCTGCTGGGAAAACCTTCCTGACGAACCGGTACCTGCAATTCATCCGGACGACGTACCAATTGCGAAGCAAATGTCGAACACACTCGCACGCGAACGCGCCAACGGCGTGCTTCGCTTCAGAACTATTGACAGAAATTGGAAGCCGATGACAATCGACGCGGTTTTAGTTTCACTCGATCAGCACACCACGGCCGCACTCGTCACTCTGACCGAATTGTGCGAGGAGTAAATAATCTCGCGGATTCCTATGGATCCACAGAGACCTTTGCGGACTCAGGGAGATGGAATCCCTTAGGACCTGACTGCGTTTTATAGTTGCGTAGTTTTACAAGGACTCTGCGCGTGTCGTGCGGGCTTCGCGAGTTCGACTCCATGCAGCTGCGACCGTTTGAGGCGTTACCCCATACGTACCGGCAAACGACTCGATGCGCTCCTCGCTCTCGGGCTTGCGCCCCCGTTCGATGTCGGCGAGAACAGTGGTCGACAACCCGAGCAGCTGCGCCGCGTCGCCCTGGGACAGCGCGGCGTGCACCCTGAGGTCGGACAATTTCAGCTGAGACTCCGGGATCGGAACCAGCGCCGCGACCGACGTGTGCAGTGCGTTCGCAATTCGGCCAAGCGTCGCAGGCGGAGGCGTTGAGCGCCCCGTCTCCCATGTCGATACCGCCTGCCTGGTCGCGCCGACTTTAGCCGCGAGGTCGTCGGCACTGAACCCCGCGCGCACCCGTAGCTCGCGCAACCGGTCGGCGCGAAATCCACGAACTCCGCTTCGCGGCACTGTCCCCAACTCCCTGTCGATCTTGCAAGACAGTCCCATTTTCCTCGATCGGCGACGACCGCGTTCTATTGTGCGTTTTATCGTTGCGCACTATTGTTGCAATCATGCTTCAGTCATATCTGAGTTCCGCGCCGCTGAACCAATTGCGCGGTGTACCGAACCTGTTCTACAGTCCTGATGCGCGCCCAAAAGGGATTCCTCGGTGCTTGTCTATCTCGGCACTGCTTGTAGCGCGGGACATCAGGTCGGTCTGTTCACAGAATCCGTCCGATCATTCCTGTCGGGAGTTCCACATGTTCGCGTCGCTCGCCCTTGCCGCATCACAGTTGCCGTCGACGGCTGAGACCAGCAATTACCAACGTCGAAGCTCAGCGTTGGGCCACCACAGACGAGGTGCGACGGCAGCTGCACTCACCCGACATCGCTGCTTTCGCCGAGGTTACGGGGGCGAATCAAAGTGAGTGCCGCACGGGATGCGATGGTGCCAAATGTTCTCTCACAGAAACAGTTCTGCGCGTCAATCGTCGTAAATCGGACACACGGCGACTTGTTTGCATGCTCGCTCGACCACGTGCATTCCGGTCGCCACCAATACATCGGTGACGACGGAGCCCTGCTAGCCGAATGGGGTCCATCCACATCGTGCAATGAGCGGTCCATGCCAACCCGCAAGCCGTAGACCTGCCAGTTCGGACTGCAACCCGACTCGAGTGGGATTTCGCTGATAGTCCCACTCGTGAGCTACAGGCCCCCCGACGCCCTGCAGCTCGACCGATGGACCGGCGCGAGGGTCGCGCAGCGAGCGCATCTCATCATGTTCAGCGCTGGGCGGCCCCGCCGGGACATCACCCCTCGAAGTCACACCCATTCGCACAGAAAGGATTCCGATACCCGATGTGGATTTTCCAGCAGCCTTGGTTCTGGCCGGTGGTCTTCGGCTGGCTCTGAGGCCCCAGCACGTGATGGGTGCGTGTGACTGGCCCACAACCTATGGATCGCACGCACCCATCCACTTCTCAACCCTCTCGCCACCTATAACCAATTGTCGCCAGAACGGTTGCTTCGCAATCGCATTCACCAGCAGGGCCCGATCACCGGGTCGCACCAGAAAGGGATCGACACCAATGCCAGCATCACAGGGCACCGGACACCACCGCTCATCCAAGAAGCGAGGGCGGGTGATGAAATCGCTGCCCGCCGTGGCCGCGGTGACGATCGCCGGCCTGACCATGCAGGCCGCTCCCGCGCAGGCTGCACCATCTCAGCCGGGAGTGACCAGTCCTCGAGGATCACAACCGGGGGTCACGAGCACACCCCAGACGGCACCGGCCACCCCGCCGCCGCTAGCTCCGAAACCGCGCCAGTACTTGGACGGCTACCAGCCATCACCACAGGTGCAGCAAACCCCGTCGCGTAGCTACGACGACTACCTGGCCGGTAACCAGCAGTCCTCGAACTACCAGAACACTTACTACCAAGCCCCCGCTCAGCAGGCTGCCCCGAGCGAAGCACCCCCGGCGCTGCAGGCGACTCCGCCGCCACCGCCGCCGGTCCCGACGGTGCAGCGCAAGGTCATCGCCCCGATCGAGGCCCCGCCCGGAACCTTCATCGCCGGCGGCACGTTGGTGCCGGTCGATACCAACATCGTCGACCAGAACCTGCTCACACGTACCAACAACACGTTGCAGGCGATACAAGCCGATGGCGGAAACTGGCTCGTCAACAACGGATTCGCCGACGCGCCCCGCGCCGACCGGATCGCAGCGGGTACCGCGACCGGTGTCATCACCGGCGGCGCTGTCGGCCTCGCGGCATCGGTGGTCCCGGCCGCAGTGATCACCGGCACCGCTGCTGCCATAGGCGGCGGACTCGGCGTCGCCGCCACCACCGGCACCGGCGCAATCGTCTGGGGCGGCCCGGTCGGATGGGTCTTCATCCCAGGAGCAGCCGCCCTCGCAGGAGCGGGCGTGGGCGCGGCCCTGTCGGCACCGATCGTGTTGGGCCTGGCCGGCACGGGCGCTGTGATCGGCGGCGTCCTCGGAGCCACCGTTCTCGGCGGCGAGCAGCAGATCATCGAAGAGCCGGCCCCCGCCCCTGTGGTGGTTCCCCCGGCTGCCGACAGCGCCCCGACGATCCCGCCGGCCGCGACAGTCGATCTCCCCGGCCCCATCGGGCAGGTTCGCGACACTCTCGCGGCCGACCCGAACGGCCGCCAGCTTCTCGCGGCGGCCGACACAGCCGTTCAGAACGCGGCTCCGATCGTCGACAAAGCCGTCAGCGATGCGTCGGTGTGGACCGCACCGGCGGCCTCGGCAGTGCAGGGCTTCACCTCGAAGGCCCTCGAACAGCCGCAGGTGGCTCAGACCTTCGAGACGGTGCAGTCGGCTGCAGCTCCTCTGGTCGAACAGGCCACTGCCGCTTTCGGCGGCCTGCAGGCGGCGTTCGCGCCCGCCTGATTCGCCCTACAGCCAGCTAGTTGGACCAGCCAGGAAGGACTTTCCCAGATGATGCGCCGTTCGACGACATCTCCGATTGCCAGTGCCACCGGCCCCGCCCGATCAGGGGTGCCGTCGAGCTCGCCCCGTGTGCCGCGATCGCGCCGACGCGCGGTCGCGGCCGTCGGGGCTGTTGTGTGCGTGGCTGTCGCCGCCGCTGCGTTGTTCAGCGGTGGCGACTCGGAGCCGGACACGACAGCCACCGACACGATTGCAACGTCTTCCTCGGTCGCGCCGACAACCGTTGCGGCCGGGCCGGATTGCTCGATGCCGGCCGGTGATCAGGACAGCGGACCCGGGGTCATCGCGGCGTTCGAGCACGCCTACTACGTCCAGCGTTCGGGTGCGGCCGCGCACGCTCTGGTCTCACCGAATGCCCCGGCGAGTGCCCCGTTCAACGTCGAAGCCAACCTCGACGCAGGTATCGCCACCGTCCCGGCCGGCACCACCTACTGCCTCGACATCGACCCGCTACGCACCGGTTCCTACACCCTCACCCTGACCGAGAGTGGCCCGAACGGGCCTGGGACGCAGTACCGCCAGCGGATCACCACCGATCAGGTCGACGGTCGCTACGTCATCGCCGCCATCGAGCAAGCGTGATCACCCACCGCCGCCACAGCGCGAGATCGCCGCAGCACCGCGGCGAACAGCCACCACGAAAGGAACGCCAGGACATGAGCGATGCAGCGAGCGAATGGGCCGAGGCCGCCACCGCAGTACGACAGGCACGCGAGACCCTCGAGGCGTCGACCGCGAGCGAGATCCGCGCCTGGGCCGAAAAATCGGGGCTGACCGACTGGTCGATGTGGCAGAAGATCAAACGAGAGCTCTACAAGCAGCTCGACCTCGACTACGACGGATTGCGTGCCAACGAAGCCGAGCAGGTCACCGACGCGGTCGCCTCTGCGGCGTCGGCCGCACCACTGGTCGAGCTCTACGCCGCAGGCGATGAGCGCGGGAGCTTCGCAGTGGTCGGAGATGGTGACGAAACAGCCTGGTACGGAACATTTCACGCCAAGGACGCGGTGTTCCGGCAGGGCGATCAGACCTCGGCCGACGACTCGGCGGCCGGCAAGGCAGCCTTTCTCGCCGGCAAGCTACGCGAAGAGCTCGACGCCCCTGCGATCCGGCTGATACTGCATATCTCCAACCCGCACCTCGACGGCGCGCGGCTCGCAGCTCTCGCAGCGCGTTACGGAGTGCACCTCGAGCGCCTCGAGATCGACGACGACAATCCGGCCACCGTGTGGTGCGAGGTTCCCGGGCACCGTCCGTGGCAGGCCATCCGGCTCTCCGATCTGCTCGTCGACGATCAAGCGGAGGTCGGCTGATGGCCGAACAGCACCCGCGCCCGGACGTCGATAACCCCGTCGCGGGGTACGAAGCCGAGGACACCGTCAACCTCCGCGCTCAGCGTCTTCGCCGACCCGAATCCGAACCGGACGAACAGCCTGCAGAAGAGCCGGCCGACGACACCGCACCGGACCCGTACGGGGTCGGGCAGGACGCACTGGCAGCGGTCGAGACACCCGATGTCGACCCCACAGCGTTCTACCGAGCGCGACTGTTCGACCGCCAGGAGGAAGACCCGACCGCCGAGCCGGCCGAAGCAGGCCTGCGGGGACGGCTCAATGCCGCCTTGGGAACTCACCTGAGGCCCAAGCCTGCATCTGCCGAAGTCAGACTGCGTCAGTCGATTCGCGTTGTGCAGCAGCCTCTTCCCGGGTGCTCGGTGGTCTCTGTCATCAACCCCAAGGGCGGGGCGGGCAAAACTCCGACATCGGTCATGCTCGGTTCGACGTTCGGTAAGCACCGTGGCCACGGGGTGACGGTCTTCGACGCCAGCGAATCGCTCGGCAGTCTCGGCGATCGCGCCGCCCGCACCACCGATCCGGAGCTCACGGTGTGGGACCTGCTCGATCATGCACACGAGCTGGCGTCCTCGTCGGCGGTGTCGGGGTCGCTCACTGCGTTCCTGCGGCGTCAGCCGACGATGGAAGACATTCTCGCTGCGGACAATTCGGCCGACCGTGAGCGCAACTTGGGGTGGGACGAATGCGCCGCGGTGATGGCGGTGTTGCGCCGACACCGGGACCTGATCGTCATCGACACCGCCGCAAATCCCTTGGCCGAGAGCTGGCAGTGGGCCGTGCAGCATTCCGATGCCCTGGTCGTTCCGCTCCCGCTGCGCCTCGACATCGCCCGGCAGGTCTATCAGATGCTCGAGGGCATCATCGCCCGTGGCTACGGGCACCTGTTGGCGTCGACGATCGTCGTGACCTGTGCAACACCGGATTCCAACCCGCAGTTGGCGTCGGCGGTCTTCGAGGATCTGCGCAATCTCGGTGTCCAGGAAAGCAATTTCATTCAGGCCCCGTACGAATCAGCGCTCGCCCGCGGTGACCGGATCGTCTACAAGGACCTCCCGCCCGCCACGATCGAGGCCTACACCAACGTCACCGCCCTGGTCGCCGACAACGTCGCCGCGGCACGAGCCGGCGCGGCCTATCAGTTCACCGATCCGTACTCCCCGCAATCGGTGTACCGCCAGCCCGACAGCGCACCACCCCCACAGCTTTCGCAGTGGGAGCGGCGCAGCCGCGACCGTCGCGGAGCCTGACCCGTCCCCACCCCCGCTGAACGCACACGAGGAGAAACACGATGACCGGCCAGAGAACGCACACCACCCCGCGGCGACGACGACGCCGGACACTGTCGGCGCTGACCGTCGTCGTCTCCGCGGTGGTCCTGGCCGCGGGCACCGTCCCCGCATACGCTGCCCCGGCTGCGACGGCGGCGACCTCGTGCGCGAAGTACGTCGCGATCATGACCCCCGGTACGTGGGAGACCAACGCCGCGGCGAATCCGACCACCCCGGTAGGGATGCTCGCCACTGTCGGCAACGCACTGAAGCAGAAGTACGGCAACGACATCGAGGTCTACTACCCGGCGTACGCGGCCTCGGCGTTCGACAAAGGGCGCACCTACGCCGACAGCAAGGAAACCGGCAAGAGCGCCATCAACAACATCCTGACCTCGGCGTGCGCGACGTCGAAGTTCCTGCTCTCGGGCTACTCCCAGGGCGCGGACGCCGCCGGCGACATCGCCGCCGAGATCGGCAACGGACGCGGCGTCGTTCCCGCGGCCCGGATTCTCGGTGTCGGTCTGGTCGCCGATCCGCACCAGGGCACCGCGGGCGGCACCGTCGTCGGGCCGAAGGTCGACGGCCAGGGCATCGGCGGGGTCCGGCCCGAAGGCTTCGGCTCTCTCGCCCCGGTGGTCAAGCAGCTCTGCAATCCCACGGACCTGTACTGCTCGACGAACGCCGGCAAGGACGGTCTGCTCGCTGGTCTGGGCAAGGTGCTGGCGAACAAGCCCGTCGACCCGGCCACCACCGGCGGACAGACCGGATCCGGATCAAGCGCAGCAGCGTCGAGTACCGCAGTGCCGTCGACGTCCGCGCAGGGCGGCGTCACCGGTGCCGGGACACAGCCCGGGACGACACCGACGCAGTCGGGAGGGGTCAGCGATTTCTCGTCGTCGCTGGTCTCGGACTTCTCCCGCGTCGATCTGGCCGGTGCCGCGAACACCGCATCGACTCTCGGTGAGCGGGTGGCCACCCTGCCCGACTCGGTGGGAACCAACCGCACGCAGTCTCAGGTCGCCAGCGTCGGGGCCTCGGCGACATCGCTGCTCAACACCCTCGAACCGGTCGCCGACGTGCAGTCGGTGATCGCCGCGAACCCCGGCATCCGTTCGACTCTCGACACCGCACCGGAAGGATCGCCGGAGGCGAAGACGTCCACGGTGCTCGACGCACTCGATCAGATCGACATTCCCGCAGTCCTGAGCACCGCGACCTCGATCGCCGACACCGCCTCGTCGGTGCTGGGCGGCACCGGCACCACCGCCGGCCTGACCGATACGGCCGCAACGCTCACCGGGCAGGTCGCACCGTTGCAGTCCGTGTCCCCGGATGCGCTGACCTCGGCAACGCAGGTGCTCTCGTTGCTCAAGCCGAAGACGGTGGTCAACCAGGTCGTCAACGTCGCGACCGGCTTCACGAGCCTGGACTACCAAGGCATCGTCGACAACCTGATCGCGTTGCCGCAGAAGGTCGCCGCTCTCGACGTCGCGGGATCGCACAAGATCGCCGGAGACCTGAACAACCAGTTCGCGCCGATCGTGAAAATGGCTGCGGGAGTGGACCTGCACACGCTCGCGGCGTTGGTGGCGATGATCCCCGACCCCAGCGGATCGGCGCAGATCGCCTCCCTGGTGCTGAGCTTGCTCGGCAACGTCGACGTGATCCGCCTGGCCAACGATGTCGGCGCGATTCAGGAAGTCGCGTGGAAGATCCTCGAAACCGGCAACCTCGCGGCCGCCGCCGAGCTGCTGCCCATCGGGCTCGACCTCGCCTCGGTCGCGGTCGGAGTGCTCACCGGATCCTCCAAGACGAGCGCCGACCAGCTCGGCGCGCAGACTCAGGTCACCGGACAGTCCGCAGCGATCGGTCGACAGGCCTCCAGCGGCGATTTCGCCGGTCTGGCAGGCAGTCTCGTCTCACTGGCCTCGTCACCGGGTGCAGGGGACGCGGCCGAGCTGGTCGGTGCGGGTATCGACGCGGCGACGTTCTTCGCCTCCGGTGCGCACCAGTCCTACGGCGACTTCACGGTCGACTCCACCGGCCGCAGCGCCCTGCAATGGCTCATCGACTTCTTCACCCAGAAGGTCGGGGGCTGACCAGCCGCCGAGCAGGCTCTGCAGCCGGGCGGGCATGACGCAGAGCAGCCGAAAACTAGAGCACCACAACCGAACTACGCGTACCACCACAGGTGTCCGGGCGGGCACTGATCATTCTTTCGATTCGTGAGGACATGCACCGATGGCAGCATCACAGCAGGGCAGCAAGGGCAGTGCCGGCGCACTGAGCCTGTTGCTGATCTTCGCCGTCGCCGCGATCGGCATGTTCGGTGTCCTCTCGGGCGATCGCACACCGCCGGTCGACGAAGGCACGTGCCTGCCGGCCGGCGCGGCCGTGGTGGCCCCGCACTCGGGAACAGTGGTGATGCCGCTGCGTGAAGGCACGTATCAGGCGACGAGCGGTTTCGGTGCCCGCACCAATCCGGTGACCGGCGAGCCCGAGGGACACCAGGGCCAGGACTATTCAGCCCCGATCGGTACCCCGATCTACGCGGCCACCGACGGCACGGTCGTCAAGGCCGAACACGCCAGCGGGTTCGGCAACTGGATCATCATCGACACCACCGTCGACGGACAGTCGCTCTCGACGGTCTACGGCCACATGAACGACGACGGCGTCGGGGTGACCGCGGGCCAGACCGTCAAGGCCGGTGACCCGATCGGGGCCGTCGGCAACGCCGGTCAATCCACCGGGCCGCACCTGCATTTCGAGGTCTGGCCCGGCACGCGCCTCGCATCCGGATCGAGCCCGGTCGATCCCGTTGCCTGGCTCGCCGCCGCCGGTGCCACCGCACCGACCGCCACCGCGGACGTTCTCGCGGCGGGACCGGCCGGCCCCTCCGCCGTGACCCCGACCGCCGGTGCCGCGGCGCAGGGCGTATCGAGTCGATCGGTCAAACTTGCCGCCGCGATCAAACCCGGTTGCGGTGTCCCGGCCGGATCGACCGGACTGCGACCGGGGTCGGTGCCGGCGGACTTCGAGCCGTGGATCGTCAAGGCCGGCACCGTGTGCCCCGAGGTCACCGCCCCGGTCGTCGCCGCGCAGCTCGAACAAGAGGGCGGCTTCGACGTCAACGCCCACAACGCAAGCTCCGGCGCGGACGGGCCGGCGCAGTTCATGCCGGCCACGTGGGCGGCGAAAGGCGTCGACGGCGACGGAGACGGCCGCAAGGACACCCGGAGCATCGCCGATGCGGTGATGAGCCAAGCCGCCTACGACTGCGAGCTGGCGGGCATCGCCAAGGACTCGCTCGCCGCCGGCAAGGTCAGCGGCGACCTGACCGAGCTGTATCTGTCGATGTACAACTGCGGTCCCGGTGCGACCCTCTCGCAGGGCCGGGTGTGCCAGAACGCCGAAACCCTCGACTACGTCGCGAAGATTCCCCGCCGCGCAGCAGAGGCGTTCTCCGTCGCCGTCCCCCAGGCCACACCGGGCATCGTCCCCGGTGGCCCGTTCGGTCAGAACGTCGTCGCGGCCGCGATGCGCTGGCTCGGCACCACCTACGCCTGGGGCGGAGGCGACCGCAACGGCCCCACACGCGGGGTCAGCGACGGCGGCGGCCGTGCGGACATGATCGGCGACTTCGACAAGGTCGGTTTCGACTGCTCCGGACTGGTCCTCTACGCCGTCGCGCAAGCCTCCGGCGGCGCGATCGTGCTCCCCCACCAGGACTCGGCGCAGATCGCCGACAGCCGCGGCCGCGTGATCGCCACCCCCGGTGAGCTCGCTCCCGGCGACATCATCCAACCCCACTCGGGCCACATCTTCATCTGGCTCGGCGGAAACAAGGTCGTCGAGGCACCGCAGTCCGGCGACGTGGTGAAGGTATCGGATTGGACCCCGCCCGCGAGCGGCCTGACAGCACGGAGATTCGGATGAGAACCACCCGCACCGCGTTCGCCGTAATCCTCATCACTGCAACGGTTGTCACCGCGTGCGGTGGCCAGGAGACCGGCGGCGCCGATGCCCCGTCGATCCCGGCGCAGCAGTGGACCCCGGGTACGCCCCCGCCGAGCGGCAGCGATCCCACCCGGACCCCGCCGCCGGCCGCGACTGCGCTGCCCGACCTCGCGGCAGGGGTGGACCGGCAGGATCCGGACTCGGTGGCCACCGCGGCGTTGACGGTCTGGTTCACCTGGAACACCGCCGTCGACACCGGACCCAACGACGCCGCCGCCCGCACCGCACCGCTGCTCACCTCCGAGTACGCACGTGAGATCACCTCCACCACAGCGCAATCGAGCCCCGGTGCGCAGTGGCTGGACTGGGCCGCAGGCGGCGCGGTCCTGACCCCCGACCTCGTCGCCGACGACGAACCCGTTCCCCCGCAGACCGATTCAACGGCCTACCGGTCCTACCGCGTCACCCAAACCATCGACGGTGCACCGGTGAGCGAGAGGGTCGTCGCGATGATCCTGCGGCGCGGGTCCGGCGGCTGGGAGGTGAGCCGCATTCAAGACAAATAGCCCCGCCTCGTACATCCACTGGCACTGCAGAACAACCCGTTTCGGAAAGGAACCCCCGATGGACACAGAATCCGTCACCTCCCGCACTTCGCACCGAGCGCGCCGCGTACTCGGCGTCCTCGCTATCACCGCCGCGCTCACCGTCCTGGCCGGCGGAGTCGCCGCCGCACAGGCGGTCAACCCGTACGACGGGGTCAACCCGGACATCGGCCTGTTCGGGCCCGCTCTGAACCAGACGTGGAAGCGCCTGCTCGCGGCGATCTGGGGAGCCAGCATCGCCCTCGCCGGCCTGTGGGTACTGACCTCGTTCCTCAGCTCCAGGAAGGCCCGCAAGCGCAACATGTCCAGCGATCTGAGCGAAGCGGGCGAGGATCTCAAGCTCTCGCTCATCATCTTGGGCGGAGTGGCCGCTGTCTCGCCGATCGTCGGCGCAGTCCTGCTCCTCGTCCAGCCCGGCGCATAGCCGATCCCGGCTGCGGTCCGGCGCATAGCCGATCGCGGCTCTGACCCCCGCTCTTCCTCCTCCCCGACGCGGGCACCGTCCGCAGAAACGAGCTACCCATCATGGCCATCGACTACCGCAACGTCGGTTCCGAACCCCCCAGCTCCCCCAACACCGGCACCGTCTCCGGCGACCGCCGAACCGACAGCACGTCCGGGTCCAAACGCTGGATCATTCTCGGGGCCGTCGCCCTGGCGATCCTTGCCGTCGTCTCGATGATCGTGGTCGGTCTGTCGGGCCGCTCCGACAACTCCGGCGGCGGTGGCTCCGATGCCATCCGCGCAGTACACGGACCCACGACGGTGAACAACGGTGTCCCCAGCGGCTACACCCGCGACACCCAAGGCGCATCGACGGCCGCGGTGAACGTGCTCCAGGCGTTCGATCAGGCCAGCCAGGGCCGCATCGACATGAACGATGTCCGCTCGACGATGATCGCCGCCGACCCCGGCGCCGAACTGGCCCGCGAGATCGAACTCGGCAGCAACCGCGACGAGAGCAGCGACGTGATGAACACCCTGCCGGCCGCGGTGCACGTGTCCTCGTTCGCCGCCGACGCCGCGCAGATCTCGGTGTGGTCGATGACCACCACCCAGTCCGACATCAACAACACCGGCACCGTCGCCGTGAGCACTCTGTGGGCGACCACCGACATCTCGTTGGTCTGGCAGGACGGGGACTGGAAGGCCAAGGACTGGTCCTACCGCCAGGGCCCGCGCCCGGAAGACGCGTCCTACCCGGCCGCTGATTCCGCGCTCGGCGGTCAACTGACCGCCGGGTACTACACCTTCTACATCGACTAGGAGAGAACATGATTCGCCGTCTCGTTCTCATCGCGGTCACCGCCGCACTGGTGGCACTGTTCGGATCATCCGCTGTTGCGCTCGCCCAGCCTTCCGCCGTTCCCGCCCCCGCACCGGGGGCGGTCACCGCCCAACAACCGGCCTCGAGGCTGCCCGCGCACTTCCCGGACGATCTCAAGAAATTCATCGGCGGCACCGAGGAATTTCGGAGCGGGCCCTGGTTCACCGGTAACTGCGCAGACCACGGCGGCGACCTGGGAACCTATATCTCCCAAGCACTCACGAACGAAAACCGGCTCCTGTACTGGACGGCATCGGACGAGAACAAGGCCGCCATGCTCGGCGGTGCGAGCGCAGTCGGCAGCGACCCTCAGGCCCAGGCCACGGCCACGGCCGAGATCACCCGTCAGGCCGTCGCCGACGGGACCGAACCACCCGCCGACGCACTTCCGACGGTGTTTCCGGCCGGGGACACCAGCTTTCACCCGCCGACCGGAACGTGCGCCGAGGACCTCGCCCGGTGGGGAAACAAGGAATGGGGCACGTGGGGCTTCGCCTGGGCGCAGAGCCCGGACGCGGACTCGCTCACCGCGATCAAGGCACTGCCCGGTGCCGACAAGGTGCCCGACGCCGCCTGGTCGGACCCCTGCTCGCAGGGGTCGGGCGACCAGTACTGCATGCACGCGTTCTTCGTCGACTGCTCGAAAGCCGAACGAGCAGATGCCAGCCGCTGCCAGGACTGGAATCTGTCGATCGGGCGATTGTTCGCCGGCACCGCGAACTGGATCGACAAGAACACCTCGTTCACCGAGCGCCTCGAGGACACCCTGGGCAAGGTCATCGCGGCCACCCCGCAGTACAAACTCGGCAAGGCCTACCTGCAGGCGTTCTCCTGGATCTCGGGGGCTGCGAACGACGTCGTCGACTTCGTCACCGATCCGACCACCGTCATCGACGACTGGGTCAACGCCACCAAGAGCGGGGCCCTCTCGCTCACCGACGCCGTGCTGCGCGGGCTCACCTCGACCGGCGACTTCGATCCCACCCAGCAATGGTTCGTGACCTATTACGCCGGATCGACAGGTCTGGGAATCATGGTCATGTCGCTGGCGGTACTGCTGGCGATCATGCGATCACGGCACAAGGGCTCACCATCGGAGCTGGTAGCCAACGTCTTCGGCTACATGCCCGCCGGGGTGGTGATGATGCTGTTCTCCCTGGCCCTGGCTCAACTGTTGATCGAGTTCGCGACAGTGCTCACCGAGGGCATCGCCAGTTTCAGCGGCTCCACGATCACCGAGATGGTGGAGAACATCTACGCCACGATGGGCACGCTGAACAAGGACACCGTCGTCGGCGGCTCGATCGTCGGCCTGGTCTTCTTCGGGATCCTGCTGCTCGGTGCGATGTCGGTCTACCTGGGTCTGCTCATGCACCAGATCGGGCTTCCGCTGACCGCATGCGTCGCCGGAATCGGCTACGGAATGTGGGTGCACCCGACGTGGCGGACCAAGGCGCTGCGGCCACTGTTCACGTTCGTCGGCATCGTGCTCAGCAAGCCGATGCTGTTCCTGCTCATCGCGATCGTGCTCGCCGGGGCCAACAACGCTCTGCTCTCGGGCAGCGGCGGCTCAGGAGACCTGACCTCGCTCGGCGCTCTCGTGCTCGTCGGGGCCTCGATGGTCGTCGTCGGCCTGGCACCGTGGGCGATGCTCAAGTGGGCACCGATCCTGCCGACCAAGGCCGACTCCGAAGGGTTCGGCGGCGGTGGTGGCTCCGTCGCCGGCGGTGTCATCGGAGGCGTGGGCAGCTCGGCCCTGTTCCGCAGTCGTAGCGGCGGAGGTGGCGGAGGCGGGTCGACCGTCACACCGCGCTCGACCCGCTCCGGCGACGGCGTCGACAAGGCCACCCGATCCGCGCATTCGGCCCCGGCGAACAACTCCACCCCCGGCCACACCACCGCGGCCGCCCACAGCGGCGCCGACAAGGGCGGGGCGTCGACACCGAAGCGCTCGACGATGGGTATGGCCGGCCGACTCGGCGGAAAGCTCGCGACGGGATCTGCCGCGACGGTCGCCTCGGCCGGGGCCGCAGCGGTGCCGATCGCCGCGCAGTCCGCAGCGGCAGCGATGAACAAAGCCAAATCCAGTGCCGAGTCCGCACCGTCCGAAGCCGAAGGCAGGTAAGCGATGTCGACCGAGACCGTCGAGCACGACAGCGAGCAGAGAACCTCCATCCTGGGCGGTGAGATCGCGCGCCGCGGCATGACCGGGATTTCGGCACCGGTGCTCATCACCTGGACCGCGGCTCTGATCATCGGCGTCGTGTACTACTTCGCGGCCGGCGGGGGCGCGATGACCGTCGGGCTCGTGGCCGTGTTCTACGTCGGGGTGTTCGCCTCGACGTACGAATTCGGCGACACCTCCCTGGCTGCGCGGCGGTTGCACCGGTTGCGGAACTGGTCGCGGATGCGGCGCGGGGAGCACGTCTACCGCAACGCCGACGACCCGGCTTACGGGATAGCCGATCTCGATCCCGGCTGGGAGTATCCGGTGCCGCTGGGGCGGACCGCTCCGCTCGACGTCGCCGGCACCGGCCTGGACGAGATGTTCATCGTCCGCACCGCCAACCCCGGCGAGCGGGCCTACTACACGGTCGTACTGTCCGTGCAGGGCCTGGCCGGGGGGCTGCGCACAGACGCGGCCTGGGCGACGACATCGGAGAAGTTCGGTCTGTTCAGCGCCTCGATGGCCCGCAAGACCTCGCTCATCCGCGGAGTGCAGTTGATCCACCGCTCCATTCCCGCGGATCTGACCATGCACGAGGACTGGGTCGAGCGGGAGGTCGAAAAGCTTGGCGACATGCGTCTGCGGGCACCTGTGGAGTCCTACGGCGACCTCATCGACACCATCCGGCCGCACTCGGAAGAGCACCGGGCGTACGTGGTGCTCAAATTCCCCCAGACCGACCGCTTCGAGGCCGAAGCCGCGCGGGCGGCGGGCGGGAAAGGTGCCCGATTCGAAGGCGGTGTCGCCCAGGTGATCCGCGATGAGACGATGCGCGCGGTGAGCAAACTCGTCGCCGTCGGCATGGGCCGCGTCCAGGTCCTCGGTGAGCAGCGCACCTGCGCGTTGATCCGCGCGTTCGTCGACCCGTCGAACCCCCTCGATCGTCACCAAGGGGCGCGGTGGTCGAACTGCTGGCCTTCCTACGTCGGTGGCCAGGACTCGGTGGTGGTCTCCGGACGCTGGCACACCCGTGTCGGGTTCCTCCCGCCGGCGAGCATCGAACCCATTCCGCTGGGCCCGTTGTGGCTCGCGCCGCTGCTGACCGGGGTCGCCCCCGACATCGGCGACGACGAGAACCCGCCGTCCCCGACGATCCGAACAGTGAGTGTCCGCGTCGATTTCGTGCCCGACGCGGTCGCCCGGGAAGCGGCGAGTCAGGACTTCACTCAGGACCGGGCCTCGCAGGAAAGCGCCCTCCGCAAAGGCATCATCGGCGACGGCTCGGCAGAAGTGATGGCTACCGCCTCCGGGCGTCGACGCGCCGATCTGATGCCGGGCTCGGGCCATCACGGCACCATCTACTCCCTCGCGGTCGCGGTCACCGGCCGCGACGAAGACGACCTCGAGCGGGCCTGCATGCGCGTGGAGGAATCCGCGGACGAATCGGCAATCAAAACCATCACCTGGCAGGACGACACGAACGACGTCGCCCTGTTCGCCACCCTGCCCTTCGCTCGCGGTCTCGCCGTGACGCGCTACACCAAGTAGCCCAGGAGATTTCGATGCCGCAACACACCACCCGTCGTCCGTCCACCCGACCGGCCGCGACCGAGCAACCGGTACGCCCGCGGTTGCTCGGCGGCGATCGCGAACGACTCGGCGACGTCGACGCCGTCCTCGAGGCCGCGGAGGCGATCCCCGCCAAGGTCGCCCGCCGCAAGCCGCCTCGGCGGTTCACGCTCCTCGACCGCTACGGCTGGTACGAACCCCGCACCGAAGGCGCGTGGAGTACGACCAGGCAGTCCGAAGCGCTGAACCTGGCCATCAGCCGCCGCAGTGCCCGCCACCAGGGAGCGGTGACGGGCCTGAACCGGGTCTCCCAGGACCTGGTGATCACCGATCCGTTCGAGCTCTACGGCACCGACATCTCCAACATCAACGTCTGCGTCGTCGGGGACATCGGCAAGGGCAAGTCCTCGATGATCAAGACCGCATTTCTGTGGCGGCAGATCATCTTCGGCCGGCAGGTGGTGGTCATCGACAAGAAACGCCAGGGCAGCGAGGGCGAGTACTCCATCTTCGCCCGCACCCTCGGGGTGGAATCGGTCCGGTTCAAAACCGGTGGCGGCGGCGCCAGACTGAACCTGCTGGACCCGGCGATCACCACCGGCGGTGAGCACGCCGGCGGCCTCGACGGTGTCACCCCGGCCGGTCAGGAAGCCCTCGTACTCGCCGTCCTCGCCGACACGATGGAACGCCCGCTGACCACACCGGAGAAGAGCGCCGTCGGCCGAGCGTTGGAGCTGGTCAACGCCGACGCTGCCGCGACCGGTCGCGCGCCGGTGCTCGAGGATCTCGCCCGCCGCCTCGTCGAACCCTCTACCGACGACGGCACGTACTTCGGTGAACGCTGGTCCGAGCGCTCGCTCGAATGGGGCTACGAGCCCGGCCTGGCCCTGCTGCGTCTGGTCGACCGGGACCTCAAGGGCCTCGTCGACGCCGAGACCTCCCCGGAGGTCCGGGCCGCGCTCGAGCACCCGTTCGCGCACTTCGACGTCTCCGCGTTGCCGACCGAAGGGCCTGCGCTGCGGGTGGTGATGACCGTGATCAACACCTGGTTGGCGAACCTGCTCGCTGCCCGCTCGTCGGTGTCCAAGCAGACCATCCTCATCGTCGAGGAAGGCTGGCACGTCGCCGAAGGATCGACCGGTGCGGTGTTCCGGTCGAACATGAAACTCTCTCGCGGACTGGGTCTGTCGACTGTCTCGGCCTTTCATCACCCCTCGGACATGTCCCACGACTCCCCCGCGCGTGCCCTCATGCAGGAGGCGGGAATCGTGTTCCTGTTCGCGCAGGAACGCTTCGACGACGCCCGCGAGACCGCGGAGATGTATCACCTGCCGCCCGGGTCCATCGACATCATCATGGGCCTGGGCCAGGGCGAATGCCTGGTCAAGATCGGCTCGTCCGATCCGATCCTGATGGAACACGTCCGCTCCCCGCAGGAGATCGCTCTCACCGACACCGACGCTGCCGTCAAAGGAGTCAAGCCAGCATGAACACCTCCTCGCCGGCGGCCCGGCGTTCCCGCACCATCGACGTGCTCGTGACCTCGCCGGCCCCGATCGGGTACGACGACACCTGCTTGAGCACCGAAGGCCGGTTCGCTACCCCCTCTGCCGCAGCACGATTCGCCGTCACCCACGCCGCCGCACTCGACTTCGACAGCACCGACATCACCGTCACTATCACCGTCGACGGTGCCGGCGACGTCTGCGTGTCCGGTACCCCCGGCGAGATCGCCTGCGCACTCGCCGCCATCCAGGCCTACAGCGCCGGCGTCCGCACAGCACGGATGCCGGCACCGGGCTACCTGCGTGCCGCCCTCGACGAGGTCGCCCTGCCGATCCAGTGGCAGGGCGGCGTCGGCCCCGATGGCCGTGTGAGTGCGGAAGTCGGCGTGGATGTGCGTGTGCTCTCGACTCGGCCCGACCCGCTGCCGAACTCGACACTGCTGCTCGGGCAGTGGGCACCGGACCTCGCGCACCGCCTCGCGCACGACCTCGCCCGCTCGATCACCGAGCGCAGTGGTCAGCGCACCCCGGCCACCGTGACGCACCTCCCCGACCAGGGGCGGTACGAAATCACCCATCCCGTCCCGATCTCCGGTACCGACGCCGCCGCGGTGGCCCGGTACATCCGGATCACGCAGCTACGAGCCAACCTCGCGGCCCTCGACCCGGTCGCCGACGCGGACTGCGCTGTCGGTGCCGCCGCCGAGCTACACGTGCTCGAAAGCTATTCCCGCCATGTCTCTTCCACCGACGACAGGACAGTTCGATGAGTGCGATGCAATCCCCTCCCCGTAGGCCCAGCGATCCGTTCGTTCCGTCCGAGGTCTGGGTCGGTGCCGCTCTGATCGTGGGTCTGGTGTTCGCTGTCGCCGGCGGCGGCATGGTCTCCTCGCTGGTCTCGGGCAAAGTGATCGCGATGCCCACCAGCTTCGGTGAGTTGTTCTCGATCTTCCGTGGGTTGGTCACGAACCCGTCGGACCCCGCGGCCGCGTGGCCGGCGACCGCGCAGCCGGGTCCGGCGTGGGTGACGTGGGTGTGCATTCTGGTGCTCGGTGCGCTGTATACCGCTGTCGCACTGTGGATCAGTTCCGAGATCGACGACTGGCAGCATCACCGCGGTCAGGCGCAACGTGGTTTCGCCGGCCGACGTGAGCTCGCCCGGGCGGGTATTGACGAAAAGAGTGTTCGCACCGCTGCCGTCGCCACCCGTTCGTCGTTGAAGGGCACGCGGGCCTCGAGACTGGACGCGAGCGAGGTCGCGATCGCGTTGGGCCGCAACATGGTCGACCCCGACAGGGTCGTCTACATCAAGCAGAACGACTGCATGCTCGTCGAGGGTGTCACCGGCTCGGGTAAGACCTGGCGCGTGGCGTATCAGCGCTGCATGGACGCACCCGGTCCACTGCTGGTGACCTCGACGAAAGTGGATCTGATCTCGGCGACGTACGAGCACCGCGCCGCGCTCGGGCGGGTGTCGATCTTCGATCCGGACAACATCACCGGATGGCCCGAACCGATCCGCTGGTCGATCCTCTCCGGTTGCCAGGATCCGGACGTGGCGATCCGCCGCGCGCAGAGCTTGGTATCGGCAATGCCGATGGGAGACACCAAGAACGGCGGTTACTGGGAAGACAAAGCAGTGGTTCTGCTGCGCTGCTACCTGCACGCGGCCGCGATCAGTGGTGCGGATCTGGCCACGCTGCGCGTGTGGGTGAACTCGCGTAAAGGTCGCGAGCCACGTGAGATCTTGATGCGGACGATGCCCGGCTGGGAAGCCGAACTCGGCCAGATCCTCGACTCCGGATCGGATTCGTCCGACGACATGATCGGCGCGGCCAGCCGACTTCTGGCCCCGCTCGCCTCCCCCGCACTGCTCAAAGCCGTCGATGTACCGATGAGCAAGTCGTTCGACATCGACGAGTTCATTCGATCCGATGCGGACACGCTGTATCTGGTGTCCAAGGGCAAGGACAATTCTGCGGCACCGTTCATCGCGGCCCTGGCCAGCGAAGTGCACTACCTCGCCGATCGCCACTCGCAGTCCCTGCCCGGTGGCCGATTCGATCCCCCGATCCGGTTCGAGCTCGACGAAGTCAACAACGTCGCCCCGATCCCGGGCCTGCCGGATCTGATGTCGGACTCGGGCGGCCGAGGCATCACCATCCACGCCTACGCCCACAACGAAGAGCAGAACAAGCTCCGCTGGGGCGCGGTCGCCGGCAAGATGTTCGCCGACAACTCCCCCGCCCGCCTGATCCTGCCCGGCCTCAAAGGCGACGAGCTGCAAGCGATCTCGAAGATGCTCGGCGACCGATACGAGTGGCAGCCCTCCGGCAACGCCCAGTCCGGCCCGACACTGAGGGAAGTACCGGTGATGTCGCCGGCGCAGATCCGTCAGATGGACCCCGACCAAGGGCTGCTGATCTACCGGACTGCCCCGCCGATCCTGGTGCACCTGCCGACGGTGTGGGACGAGAAACCATCACGTGCCGCGGTGCTGCGCTCGCAGCAGGTGTTCGACGAGATCGTGGCATCGGGCACCGCGCCTCGTGCCGAGGCCGAGTCCGGCGCGGTGGTACTCGACAAGGTCAGTAACGGGACGACGCTGTCGTGACCGCACCGGGGGCCGAGCAGGAAGAATTGGTGCCGTCGCGGTTCACCTGGCGCTACCTCGACGCCGAGCAGGCGCGGGCCCTGTGGTCGGAGCTGATCGACTGGACCGCCTGGCTGCGGGAGCGCTACGAGCTCGGCACCAAGATCCCGCCGTGCTGGTACCGCCACGATCCCGTCGTCGAGGAACTGAGCGCCCTGATGGCGGCATGGACCGATGCCTACTACCGCGGTGACGAGTACCGCGACGACCTCACCGCCTGGCACACCCAGTGGTTTCGGCCGCTCATGGCGCGCATCCGCGACATCTCGGACTTCGACAGTTGCACCCACGATCGGTGCGCGCACCGGCCGTTGCCGCCGGCCACGCTCGCCGGCATCGAGGAGTTCGTCGACGCCGACGTCGACGCCCGCCCCGAACCGGTACCGGAACCGGCCCCGCCGGCACCGGTCGTCGACGTTACCGCGGCCGAGGAAGTGCGCACCATCCCGGCCGACGACATGGACATGGCCATCGACTCCGGTCTCGCCGAACCGCTCGACCCCGCCGACCCCGACAGCCCCGTGAGCTTCGAGGGCATCGAATGGACCTTCAACGCCCGCATGGGTGCCTGGGTTCCTTCCACCTGACCGTCATTTCCACTCCCTGAGCTGCGGGCCTGTACAGCTCGGATGGTCGCGACGCCGTACATCCCGCCCGGATACGGCCCGCGCGGCCGCCGAAGAGAACAGGCCCGCCGAACCCGGGCATCGGCCGGACGTTCCCCGCCCGGACGCCGGCCGATGTCCGGGACAATTTCGGAGCTTCGAGTCAGCCATGAAAAAGTGAGGTAGATCACACTCGAGTATTTGTCGTTTCTGCTTGTTGGCGCAGCTAGTAGGTGAGGACACAATCGAAATGACGGAAGGGCCCCACCTATGTCTGACTCAGACAACACGACTCTGCCCGAGAAGACGACTCGTTCGCTCTCCATGTACGAGGTCGAGCGCGAGCTCGGACCAGCTGCCGCCGCGCAGCTCGCCCACGTCCGCAGAAACTTGTCGACCTACGCCAAGCAAGCCCACGAGGCCGCCGAAACCGCTGACGCGGCTAACGCAGGCACGGGAGCACCTGTCGCCAGTCCGGCTCCTACTCGGCCGACCCCACCCAAGGGCACCCGCAAACCAGGTAGCCCCGTGAACCTCAGCGGGCTTGCCCCACGCATCGAGATGCCTGACTTCACCGCCGCGATCCCGAAGATCAACTTCTTCGACAACATCGCACCCAAGCTCAACCTCGGTCTCGACAACATCGCACCCAAGGTCAACCTGTTCCCGCCCATCGAGATCCCCGACCTCCCCGTCTCGATCCCCAAGCTCAACCTCGGTCTCGACAACATCGCACCCAAGCTCAACCTGTTCCCGCCCATCGAGATCCCCAAGCTCAACCTCGGTCTCGACAACATCGCACCCAAGATCAATCTCTTTCCGCCCATCGAGATCCCCGACCTCCCCGTCTCGATCCCCAAGCTCAACCTCGGTCTCGACTTGGCTGTACCGCGAATCGATCTGGGTGCGTTGAGCGCGATCACGAAGGTGGCGAACGGGCTCGGCCAGTGGAGCGACTTCTCCTCGTTCCAGATCTTTCCGATCGTCGACACCCTCAGCGCGAGGGTGTCGTCGCTGCTCGATGCCTGGAAGGTTCTGGGTGACTTCGGCCATCGGGCTGCACGCTTCGGGCTCCATGCTGCGCTCGCTGCTCGAGAGGCTGTTCTTCACGGGGAACCGGAGCCGTTGATGCGCTTCATGGAGACCTGGCTGGGCGTCAAGTCCACAAAGGAAGGGCAGGATGCCGTCGCGGCCGCTCTCCTCGACGATGACTGGCTGGACGTCACTCCCGACCAGGTAATCCCCACAATCGAACGTCTTGAGAAGCGTCACCGAAGCAACCAACGCTGGATCACCGAGTCGCAGCTCAATCACTTCAAGATTGTCAGTCTCGACGCAACAGTGGGCCGCGACCCGGCCGGGGAGACACTCAGAGATCTGTTGTCGGCATCAGCTGATCGAGATCCGTTCGAGGCCGAGTTCAGCGACCCGACGCTGTTGCTGATCCTCGGCAAGCTCGACCACATGGAGCAGGCCATCCTCGCGGCAAAAGCAAGTGGGGCACGTACGTGGGCAGATGCCGCTACCGAGTGCGGCGCTCCTCTGAAACAAGGCGAATCTGTGCGGAGAAAGGTCAACCGATACCGGGACCAGGCGCTGAGCGTCCATAAGGAGGCGAGCTGAAACCAGAACTAGGCCGCTCCATCCCACCGGGCAGGACCTTTGCCACCCCATGATCGGATGTCACTAGCGCATGAGTCATGCCCGAAACGCGATGCGTTCCGGGCTTGTGCGCAATAACTACAGAGAGGAGGAAAAACAGTGAAGACTGAACCATCCAAGCGTCGTAAGCGCTTCAGGTTGGCACTTCGCTGGATCGTGCACACGATCCTGCGTGAAGTGTTTCTCACTATTTTCGATCTGGATCTCTGATGTATTTAGTTATCTGTGAGTTGGTGACTCAATAGATAACATACCTCAGCTTCCAGATAAGTCAACAATAAGTTAGGAGGTGAAGGTGGTGGTTGTAGTCACAGACGGACTGCAACCACCACCGTCATGGCATCAAAACTATCGAAGGTCAGACCGTCCATGCTGCAGCAGTGACCTGCCCGGACGCTTCGACCGCACTCACCCGTCAGAAGACACGTGCGCCAAACGGCTCGTCCCTACATCGTGGGCCGTCGCTGCGCCGACGCAGGAACGTTAAATCGTCGGTGCGGCTCGGCCGGTGAGCGGTTCAGGTGGTCCGCGCGGGGTTCGTGGCGAATCCCGGCCGCCTGGGTACTAGTGGTCCGGCGCTCGGTCTGCACAGGCTTCGTTCGATCTAATCCGGTTGCTTTTTCGCTCCATTCGCGGATCCGTGCGTGCGACATGTCGGTGGAGAAATCGCGTGTGAGGTCGGCGCTGTGGTCGATGTGGTCGACGATGTCGTGGTGCGCGGCCGCCCTGGTCACCTCGATTGCCTCGTCGAGGTTCTCCACGGTCGCGCGGGTGTGGTCTCCTCCCGGCCAGGAGCGGAGTTCGGCAACACGGGCCTCCCGGGTGACCTCGTCGTCGAGCGTGCCGATGAGCTCGTACGTCGACGTCTCTCCGAGGACAGTTGCAGCGCGGTGCACGTCGAGCCGCGCTTCCACTGTCTGCAGGTGTTGCAGCAGCCCGGGGGTATGGGTCTGTGCCGCAATCGCGGCGTCATCGGTGGCGCTCTCGCTCAGCACTGCGAGATCGCGGCGCAGTGATTCCATCTGAAAGACCAGACCGAGGTTGTCGAGGTGCAGGTCTGCGTACTCGGCGACGGTCGAGTCGGCGTGCATGTGCAGACGAGCCGTATGGGGCAGCTCGACGCCGGCGTCCATGGCCAAATGGTGCGCCAGCTCGTCGGGAGTGCGCATGTACTCCCATACATCGATCGGCTGGTCCGGTCCCGTGAGCGATGCGCAGAAGCTCGGGCGGGTCAGCTCTCGAATGTCGATCGCGGTCAGGGCGTCTGGCGTGATGCCGCGTTCGGTCTCGAGGTGCTCGAACAGTTCGCGGCCCAGTTGCGCTCGGGTGGTGAACAGGCGCAGGTTTCTCCCGTCGGGCAGGTCGACGGTGCGGGAGTCAAAGTCGTGTTGCTCGATCCTCATGTAGGTGAAATCCCTGAGCTCGTACGGATCGTTCGCCGGAAGGTATCGGGCCATGTCGAGGGTGCTCCTTCGAAGTCGCTGTTCGCGCGCGCCAGGTCGGTCCACGCAAGGGGACGTGCTGCTGGGTGGTAATGCTTCTGGCTCATTGGCGCTACTGGCGGCGGAAGGTGCGGCGGCTTTAGATACGTGGTCCGCGGGTCGGCCCCGATCGGCGGGCTTGCTGTTGGCGCAGTTGTTCGCGGCGTTCAGTTTTACGCTGCTCGGCGAGTCGGCGCTGTTCTGCCGCGCGTTGCTCGGCGGCCTCTCGTCGTGCCCGGTCCGTGTCGACGATCGGATCGGGCGTCGCAGGTTGTGGAGCCGGTGCAGACTGCAGTCCGGGGCCTGCGTGTGCAGGCACCGACGCGGGTGCGGTGGCTGTCTTGATGCGGGCGTTGACCTGGTCCCACGCGCGGGCAGCTTCGCCGTGTTCGGGTCGGTCTCCGATGAGCGTGCGGTCGGTATCGATGCCGAACTGTTCTCGGTAGGCCCCGACTTGGCCGGCGGTGATCTGCCAGCGCAGGCGGGCCCCGCCGGAGTCGGGAACCTCGCCGAGGTGGCGGGTCCAGGCGGGTTGTTCGTCGACGGCGTGCTGTCCGAGCTCGCGGGTGCGTTCGGCGATCTCGGTGTATCGGCGGCGGCTCCAGGCGACGAGTTCGGGGTCGATTCCCTCGCGGTCCTGCATCGGCGGCAGGACCCAGCTCGGGGCACTGTGGTCGCGTGCTTCTCGGCCGAGGGGCCAACGCCGTTCGGCGTCGTCGAGCAGATCCGCTGCGCTCGGGTCGGGGTCGGTGACACCGCGGCGCAGTTCCACGATTGCGGCGTGGGGGTCTTTGCCGGCGCGTTCGGCATTGCGTAGGTGCGCGGCGAGGTCGGGCCACGCCCCGTCGTCGCCGAGGATCGTTTCGGCGTGCTCACCGAACTGGGTGCGCAGCGTCGGTTCGATGCTCTGCGCCCACGCGTGCATCTCGTCCGCGCCCGTCTCGATGTGCTTTTCGAGTCGCCAGTGCATCACGGCGGAGACGGAGTCGGCGCTGGCGAGTTCGCGCTGCGAGCGGGCGGCGACGAGGGTGGGGGCGGCGTCGAGGCCGAGCTGCTCGGCGCGGCGGTACTGGTGCACGAAGGCATCCCATTCGGCTTCGGCGATCATCGTGTTCGCCAGCGCCGGACCCATCTGCTCGCGGACGATCGCTTCGATGCGGTGCGCGTCGATGAGTTCGCTCGCGTACTCGTATCCGCCGACGTTGTAGTCGAGCTTGCGGTGTGCGACGGCGGCGTCGCGTTGCTGTTCGGTCGCCGAGACGTCCGAGCCGTCGCGGCCGATGATGGTCCGCACGACTTCGTCGGCGATCTTCTTGTCCGGGTGCACGTGGATCAGGTGGGGGTCGACGATCCGGTCGATGGGCACGTACAGCTGGTTTCCGTCGCGGCCGCGGGTGAGGGCGACATAGAGGGCTTGTCGGTTCATGGTGTCGTCGACGAGGACGTGGACCTGGTCGACGGTCATGCCTTGGGAGCGGTGGATGGTGGCGGCGTAACCGAGCTCGCAGTGCTTTGTGACGTACTCGACCGGCAGGCGGATACGCCCGCCGTGTTCGAGGTGGCGCACGGTCAGCGAGCCGTCGCGGTGCGCGGTCTGGACCGTCCACAGGTCGCCGTTGCGCACTCGTTCCCCTCGGGTACCGGTGACCCGCAGGCTGGTGTCGTTGCGGCGGGTGACGATGCGGTCCCCGGCGCTGGCGCGCAGTCCGTCGGACAGATCGTTGCCGCCCTTCTTGACCAGTCCCTTGGCGAGTCGTTCGGTGCGGGCCCGGTCGTTGAGGTCCCGGACGGCGTGGTTGCTGCTGGCGATCATCAGCGACGTCGTGTCGGTGTCCGAGGTCTTCGCCCACGCAGTGAAGACTTTCTCGGCGAGGTCATCGGCCATGCCGTGCTGGACGCGGTCTTTCGCGGCGTACCAGGCCGCGACGGAGGTATCACCGTCACGCAGTCGCAGCGAGATCTCGGCTTCCTCTTTGTCGCGGAAGCGGTGGACGTCGACCAGTTCCGGTGCCGCGCTCGATCGAGCGACCAGCCGCAGTGCACCGCCGGTATCGACGGCGGCGAGCTGCTGCGGGTCTCCGAGCAAGCGGACCACTGCGCCGTGCTCGGCAGCAATGTAGGTCAGCCGGTCCAGATCGTGTGTCGAGGCCATGCCTGCTTCGTCGACGAGGATCATCGACCCCGGGGTGATGCCGGTGTCGAGTTCGTTCTCGTAGCGGGTGAGGACGTCGGCGATGGTGCGGCCGGTGACACCGAGTTCGTCACCAAGGACGCCGGCGGCTTTCGCGGACGGTCCGAGGGCGATCACGTCGTATCCGGTGCTGCGCCAGGCGTCGACGACCACGCGCATGGCGGTGGTCTTGCCGGTGCCGGCCGGACCGACACCGGCGGCCAGGAGGGCACCGGAGAACAGGAAGTGCTCGACGAGTGCTTTCTTGTCTGCGCCGAGGTCCCAGCCTTTGCGTTGGGTGTGCGCGGCGAGGGCGGCGGTGTAGGCGTGGCCGGGTGCCATCACCGCGGTCGGGGTGTGGGCGGCACCGACGAGGCGGTGTTCGGCGTCGAGGATCGCTGCACTGGTGTAGGTCTCGTTACCGTGCACGGTCAGGATCGACGCACCGTCACTGCGCTGCAACGCTGCCGGGGCCGCGTCGACCTGCCGGGTCAATCGGATCGACTCCCCGCCGAGAGCGGCTTCGGTGACCTTCTCGGCGACCGCGTCACGCTCGGCGGCGGTGGCGAACACCAGCGGCCGCAGTTGTCGTTGAACTTCGGCTTGGATGTGCCAGCGGTTCCAGCTCGAGCGTTGTTGTGCGATGCGTGCGACGGCGGTGCGGGCAATCTCGCGGTGGTCGATCGAGTCGGCGTCGGTGACGGTGATCGTGTTCCCGGTGCTCGTTTTCAGTGCGGAGTTCAGGGCGCGTCGGCCGACGACATCGAGTGCGCGTTCGCGCCATTCCGCGCGTTGGGCACCGAGGGATTTCGGGGGTGCTTTCTCGTTGCGGGTTTCCAGGGTCGCTTGGTCGGCGAGGCGCATCTGCATCGCGGTCGAGGGGTCTTTGCCGTGGGTCTTGCGGTAGTCCGAGACGAGCTTTTCCAGGCGTGACTCGATGGCGTCGCGGCGGGAGAACTCGCTGAGCAGCTCGGTGGGGATGCCTTCGATTTCGCGGACGGCGCGTTTGTTGATTCCGGTGCCGGGTCGGTCGGCGAACACGGTGCCGAGCTCGCGGGTGACGTACTCCTCGATGAGGGTGTTGTAGCGCTCGGATGCGGCGACGGCGAGCTTGTGCAGCACGCGGCCGTCGAGGCTGCGCCATTTGCCGTCGACGCCTTGCACTTTGGTGGAGATCGCGACGTGGGTGTGCAGGTTCGGGTCGCCGTTGCGGTTGTCGCGGTGATCGAACCGGGTGTACATCAGGCCGGTCGATTCGATCTGTCCGACACCGGCTTTGCCGACTCGGGTGTAGGAGGCGTTGTCCTCGACCCAGCCGATGGCATCGCTGACTGCGGCGCTGTGCGCGCGCTCGATCGCCACGCGGGTGTCGTCGTCGCCCAGGCCCCAGAGAACGGACACTGATTTCTGTGGAGTGAACACGCAGTCGTAGCCGGCGACGGGTTGGCGTTCGCGGCGTTGCTGCGAGGCGATGTAGCGGACGAGTTCTGGTTCGCTGGCCGGTGATCGGCCGACTTCGCGGTGGAACTCGTCTGCTCCGACACGGTAGCGGATCTGCTGGCACTGCTCGGCGGTGAGCGGTTTTCCGCCGGCGGCGCGGTCGTTGTCGATCTCGGCGCGGATGCGTTTCATCAGCGGTACTTCGTTGCGGAAGCTCGCGAATTTGCGGCCGAGTCGCACGCTCTCGATGGCCGCGTTCGCCTTCGTGCCGTCGAGGACGGCGGCCTCGATCAGCGCTTGGGCTTCGGGGTGCAGGCCTTCACCGAAGAGCGCTTTCATCTGGTCCTCGCGGACGTACCCGGCCACGCCGAGCTCGGCTGCAGCTCGCCCGCCCCAGATGCCCGGTTCGGTGCCTTCGGCGGCGTAGTAGTCGGTGAGGTCCTGGCCGCGTTCGCGGCGAATGTCGTCGCTGGCGACCTCGCGGGTGAGGTAGGTGTAGCCGTCGCCCGCGTGCAGCGCGTGGACGGTCATCATCGCGGGCACCGCCGACCGCGTTCGGGCCGCTCAGCGGCTGGACAAGGCGCGTTTCGACGCGGGACTCGCTCAAAGTCGTCGGCGTTGAAAGCGTGCGGCACAGTGGCGATCGTAGCGCAGGAAGCGCCCATGGACACTAATAGTGCAAGAGGTGTGTATGTCGTTTAGTGTCTGGGCAGGCGGAAGCCTGTGAACAACAGCACGAGGCGAGTTGCTGATCTGGCTGGGGTACGGAACTGACCTGGCGAAACAGGCATCGGCAGAGAGATTGTTCGGGGAGGAACGAGGCGATGGGGTCGACAAGAGAGCGCGTCGCGGCCCGCGGGCGTGGCCGTACTGAGGAGGCGGAGCGTGTCGCGAAGGCTCGGATCGAACATGAGCAGGTGGCTCGACGGTTCGAGGCTGCGCGTGCTCAACGAGATGCAGCCGAACAGGTGATGGCGGTATCGCTGAGCACGCTGGTGGGCAGCTTGGGGTCAGTGGAAGCGGCTGCGGAACGAGTCGATCTAGGTCGCGATGAGGCGGAGCGGCTACTGGCAGCGGTCGCCGTGTCGACTGAGAGCGGAGACGACGAATGAACACCGCGATCGCTGGCCGTGGGCGGTGGAGGTCTGCGCGGACGAGATCCCTTGCGGCAGTCACCCGCATCATCATCGGCCTCCTTGTAGCTTTCGGACTCGCGATCGCCGTAGGGATGCCACATGCGGCCGCAGCGCGGGGGCAGAGCGTGGACACCGCCGCCTTGGAAACCGGCGTGGGGTTGTTCGCGATCGCCGTGATCGTCGTTGTCGCGAGCTGGGTGTTTCAGTCGGGCTCCACACCGTCGCTGAATCACTGGCGCGTACTGCGCGTCCAGCTTCTGTGGGTCGTAGCCGCGGTCGGTCTTCGATTGCCGGCCGAACGCCGCCGAGGACGGGCCCGGTTGATGGTGTCGGTCCTGCTTGTCCTTGTGCTGGCGGTGGCGTTGTTGCGAACCCCGCTCTGGCACTTGCTTACCGAGCATGTGTCCGGTCCGGTAGGTGACGCTCAGGTTCAATTGAATGCCGATCGGTCACGGTGGTCCACGTCGGGGTGGGCGGGCAGCATTCCGGGGCTGGTGTTGGTCTCCGGGGTGGTGTCAGAGGAGCTCGTCTTCCGCGGGGTCCCGCTGTTGATCGTGGCTGCGACTTTCGCAGTGACCGACTCACAGCAACGCGCACATCGTCTCGTCCGTGCAGTGGTGGTGGTTGCCGCCTGGGCTGCTTCTTCGATCGTGTTCGGGATCATCCATTGGGAGTTCTCCGATTTGAATGTGGTGTCGATGGTGATCAATGGGGCGGTGTGGGGTGGTGCCGCATTGTGGACGCGTTCCCTTGTTCCGGCTGTCGTCGGCCACACGTATTGGAACCTCATCGCAAGTGGTGCGATCTGAGCTGCCCGGCCTGTAGCGACACGTGACTACCGGGTGGGTGCGTGTCCCCTATCTGTGTGTCCGGCCCCGATTGTGGGTGCTTGAGATCGAGCGGAGCGGTGGGAGGAATCTCGGGCATCCACATGAGGATGCAGGCCGGTGCACAGTTGGGGGCACCGCACCAGGTCCCCTCCTTCGTTGGGCAACTACGCCGCCCGGCCGAGCGCCGGTCGCGCGCGTGGTTCATCTCGTCCGTCCGCTGTCGTCTGCGACGCTCGGGCGGTAAGGTTTGCAGTGCGTTCTGGCGGTGCCGTGTGGGCCCTCCGCCGGACGTCGATCACGTGCACCCTCACCGACTCTCCCCGTGTCTGCGGGCGGTCGGTTCGACGAGAAAGGCCCACACCCACCATGACTGTCACCCCGTTGGACAAAGACGCGATTCGCGCGGCCGCCGAAGCGGCGATCAACGATCGCATCGCCAAGGTCGAGGCGATCACCGAAGCGCAGCAGAAGGTCGTCGAGGCCGAAGCCGACGACGCGAAAGCGCGTGCAGCCGCCGATGCGGCGATCAAGGAAGCTCAGGCCGCGAAACGCTCGTCGGCCAAGTCCGTCGAGAAGGCCAAGGACGCAGTCGCTGCCGCGTTGCGGGCCGCGCTCAACGGTGGATGGACTGCGCAGCAGTTGCGGGACATTGGGTTGACGGTGCCGACGTCTGTCATCGCGGCCCCGAAGCAGGCCTCGACGGGATCGGGACGAAAGAAGCGGCCGTTGCGCATCGGTGTTGCCAGCGCCGCTGCCGAGTCGGACAAGCCTGGTTCGGGCGAGTCGACCGAACCAGCTACTCCCCCGCCGACCGACGCGGCACCGAACACAGAGACGCCGTCTGCGCCGCAGGAGTTCGCGTCCGCCGGGCAGGGTGCGCAGTGAGCGCCCTGGGCGCGCTCGGCGTCGTCGTGTCGAATTCGGTCGGACCGGATCCGTCGACGTTCGCGGCGTCGATCGCCTACGCCGACGGTGCGGGTGAGCCGGGCGTACAGGTTGCGTACGGGGAGTTCTTCACCTTGCTCGACGCAACCCAGTTCGTCGTCACGCAATCCTGGGTGCTGGCGATCACCCGCGAGTACGAGCACCTCGCCGCGACGATTGTGCGCGGCGGCCCGGTCGACCCCGGGCTGCATCTGCTCGATGCGGCCGGGACACCGACGGAGATCTCTGACGCCATCGGTGAACTGTTGATGGATCAGGCGGGTGCGCGATGACCGGCGAACACAGTGAGACGATCCTGAGCGAGACCGATGTGCTCGAGCTCGACATCTTTGCGCTGCTGCAGAGTCCGGAGGCAGTCGCCGCGTTCGACACCTACGCCCCTCTCATCACCGCGCGGACCGCGCCGCGGTTCGCGGACCTGTTGCGGATGATCAACAGCCTCGCCGCAGCAGGCGACTTCGCCGCTGCGGTCGACGCCGCAGTGTTCGCGGCCGTCCGCTCCCCTGTCGACATCACTCGACTGGATGCGTTCGGGGCTCTCTCTACGACGGACCCGATCCTGAAAGTCGCGGCGGTACAGATGCTGCGCACGATCCACGAGGCCGCAGAGTCGCCGGCCCCGGGAGACGTTAGGTGATGGTCGGCGGGTCGGGTCGGTGCCGGAACCGTTAGGTATCGGCGGCGCGGCGGAGCTCGCGCGGTTCGAGCGCTACATCGTGCGCGGTCCGCGCGATGATTCCTGTGCGATCTGGGTCGGCGCAGTAGGCGACGACGGGTACGGCCGGTTCTGGTTGATGCGCGATGGCCGGCAACGGGTGGTGCGCCCACACCGGTACGCGTTGGCGCGGGCGCTCGGTGTGCCGCTCACCGACGACGTAACGGCATTACACCTGTGCGACAACCCAATCTGTGTCCGGGTCACCCTCGACGAAAGTACCCGCGTTGGCGGGGTGCGTCACGTCGTCGACGGGACGCAGTCACAGAACCTGCTCGACATGGGAGCCAAGGGCCGCGGGGGTGGCCGGCGTCAGCCCGGCCTTTGGTACGGACCCGACCGGCTCGCGCGGGCGGCACGGTCGCGGCGGCTTCGCGATGCTGTGCGCGGTGGGTGGGACGAGGACGCTGTGCGTGCTGCGTTGCTCGATGAGGCTTCCCCGACACTGTTCTGACACCGCAGTGCGAGGGCCGTACTCGGACGTTGCACCACCGACCGTGTCGGTGGGTGGGTGTGTACTGACAGCCATCGAAGACCGGTCGCGTCGAACCGTCTGCGCGAGTGAAGGACACGAGGAACGAAAAGGGGTGGGCTGGAGATGGTTCTGTATCTCGTGGCCGCTGCGATCCTGGCGTACGTGGTGTTGCGGTCGGGTCAGCGAGCGGACGGCACGTGGAAGTTCGCGCCGTTGCGCGCGACGGGGATGCTCGCCGGTGGGGTGTTTCGGATCGTGGTGTTCGTGGCCGTGTTCGCGTTCGCGATCACACTTGGTGCGCTGTTCAGCTCCGCCCGAAGCGGGTTCTCCCCGTAACCGGCAATCTTCGCGGCCATGACCGAACACCTGAGCATCATGTCGGTGCGTCGGCACTTTCCGATGCCAGCAGGGCCAGATCCGTAGTCTCTTGGAAATACAAGCGAGACGGGCGAACTCACCCACGAGCAGCGACCGGACACAGCATCGATGCGAAAAGGGGTGCCGAGTGCACGACCACGACGAGCCACAGGCCTCAGTGACGCCAGCGCAAGCAACATCGGCAACCCGTACGTTCTTTCACGTCGATCGGCGTGGAACGCTCGCTAATACAGGCGGGGTCATCGATCTGAACGGTGGTTTGTCCGAGCACGGCCGCCAGTATCAACTCAATGAGCCGGCGGTCGGGTCGGTGGTGTGGAACGGCAGCAGCGCCAATATCGTGTCGACCAATCTCGCGATCGAAAATTTCTGGGAGCTATACCGGCACACCATGCATCCTGGCCTGCCGTCACGTTTCCAATCCCTGTTCGCGTTCACTTCGATCACCGACGCTCGCGGTTTTGCCACCAACATCGGGGGTGCCCCGATCTGTGAGCTGTCCGTTCCGACGGGGGCGGTGATCCACCGAGGTGACATGGACTGGCTCAAAGCAGGGAACTTCGCTTTCATGTTGGACTGCGCCCACAAGTACTGGACCGGGCAACCGATGACCGCCACACCCACGTGGGAAGTACTCCTCGCCCTCCCGGTGGCGACGACGCTCACTGCACTCCCCTGATCGGTCCCGGCCGTCGGCGGCTTCCTTCGGGCACAGTGACGCGGAGGCTAGCCCTTAAAGCGTCACGAGTTCTGCTGCCGAAATATGTTGAGTCGATTGAATGCTGAGCGCTGTTTGATGCCTAGTTCGACCATGTAGTCGAACAGGTCGGTCTCGGGTGATTCTTCGGCGGCCTGAGTCAGTCGTTGGCCGGCGATGTGGAAGCTGCGACGGTAGGACTGGGACAGGACGTTGTCGGCGTAGTGCACGGCGGCGACAGAGTGTGCGCCGGCGGTGACGATACCCATGAGGCGTTTGCGTAGCGGTGCGTCTTTTGCTCCGTCTGCTCCGGATCGGATGAGTGCACCGGTGACGGATGCAAAGTCGTGCGGTTGGCCGGCGGTGATGAGGTCGACGATGTGCCCGTACATGCGTGCGTGCGCGGGATCCTCGAAGTCCGCCGCGGTGAGCGTGCTGGTGATCCGCTCGATGTCGGTTCCGTCGGCACTCTGATTGCGCACGTCCATCAGGGCGCACAGGAGCATCGCTTCGGGGTCGGTGGCCGGGTCGTAACCGGGCTCGACGGACGTGTCGAGGTCCTCGACGGGTGCGAGGTCCGCGCGTGCCTGCGCTGCCGGGTCGTCGCCGGGTGTGGGGACTGCGCGTAGTGCATTCATCGTGGGGCCTCGCGTTCGTCTCGGGCGGATCAGGCGGTGGGGTTGCAACGGCGCTGGGGTCGGCGAGTTTGGCGGGTCAGGCTGCGGCAAGCCTGTCGAGGGCGTCGATCCGGAACCCGGACCAGTGCTCCCCGCCGTCGACGACCACCACTGGGGCTTGGAGGTAGCCGAGTTCGCAGGTGACGAAGTGGCGGGCGGTGTCGTCTTGCGTGATGTCGATGGTCCGGTAGTCGAGGCCGTGTTTGTCGAGTCGTCGTTTCGTTGCGTCGCATTGTCCGCAATTCGGCTTCGTGTAGACGGTGATGGACATACTTCTCTCCTTGTGAGAATTGTTCTGTTGACTTCTATTCTACGGCAATGACGGCAATTACACCAATTTTTTTAGACCTGAGTTATTCGTTATTCCCATTGCCTCACTTGCTTTTTCGTCTATCCGAGTTCTCTGATGAATTACATTTATCGGCACCTAGGAAGGGCTGTCGACGTCCAACTTCCGTGTCGGTCTGCATAGGGTTTCAGTGGAGGAGTTCGCGGCGTGCGGTGCGGCGGTCGCGGCGTGCGCTGGCGCGTTTGACAGTGCGGCGGACTTTGCGGCTGCCGTTGCGGTGGATGATGATGTCGATTTCGTCGGCGGTGGTGGGGTGCTGTGCTCGCATGGTGACCTTGTCCTCTCGACTGGTGGCCGGACCTGCTGCCCTGCCAATTTCTTTCGCCGTGGTGGCTGGGGAGAGAAACCAGCGCACGGGAACGACGGGGCAACCCTTCGGCCGGGCAGTTTTCGCGGGAGCGCAGCGAGTGCGGGACGAAAAGTGTTCGGAGCCTTGGCCGTAGCGCAGCGGAGCGGGGGGGTTGAGGCGGCGGGCACGGGTGATGGATGCTCGGAGAAGCCACCTACGTCGAAAGAAATTTGATTCTTTTCGCTCTTTTGAGTGCGGAGCGCAGCGGAGTTCGGTTCGGTGCAGCCCGTAGGGGTGCGTGTGGCCCGCCGGGGCCTGCCTGTGTACGTGGCCGGCCGCTGGTGGTGGGACGCAGAACGCCGCCGGAGCTGGTGCTTTACGGCGGCGCGGTAGTGGGGTACGGCTGTGAACGTGATTGTGCGCAAGCGACGGAGGGTGACGCCGCTCGGTGTCGCGGTAGCGCTGGTGTTGCAGTTTGTCGTGGTCAGGCCGATGGCGTCGCCGGGGTGCGGATTTCGCGGACTCCTATGCACGCGATCGCGAACGAGGTCAGGCCGCCCAGTGCCAGGACTGTTCCAAGGATGATTTTCACTGCCGTGGGGAATGTGCTGCTGTAGAGCTCAAACGATAGCCATCCTGCAAGCACGGCGAGACTCAGGCAGAGCAGAATCGTTGCGGCACCCAAGACCATTCTCGCGATGGGTCCTGGTGGTTCAGCGTCCCCCATTTTGACCTCATCGCGCCAGCTCTCCGCTGGCTTCTTCGGTCCGGTGATTCGCTGCGGATGGCTGCCATTCTGGGTGGATGGGCGTTCACCTTTCGGTTTCGGGGTGATGAGTGCGCTTGCTGGGGACGTCCAGAGGCGGGGCTCTCCAGTGATGTTTTGCGCCCGTGTGGATTTGGAGCGAAAGGGTGGCGTTGTGGGTTTGGATTGTTCGGCGGGTTCGGTCTGGGGCGGCTCGGATACGAGGTTCGCGGCGACTGAGTTTTGGGGTTCGGCTGTGCCGTGGGGGTCGTAGTCGAAGAGTGCGATCTTGAATTGGTCTGCGTATTCGACGGCTGATTTGCTGTATCCGGAGGCGGAGTAGAACAGCATGGTTTTGTGGTGTTGGCCTGCGGATGCTCCGTATAGGCGTTGCAGGTCTGGGCGGCCGGCAGCACCGCCTTTCCACTTGACCTGGGCGAGGGCGGCGCGGGAGGTGACGTCGATTCCGGCGTCGGGGCCGATGGGTGTGACCGTGGCGTCGGTGAATCCGAGCGACTTCATTGACCGGGCGGCAGCGTGTTCGGCGTCGCGCGCATTCTTGATGAAGCCTGCCACCGGTCTACGCTCCTTTTCGGCCGTTCAAGGACCCGCAAGGCGCGCCCCGTTGCGCGGCAGCTTACTGGCGCTGGTCACCGTATCGGACTGTGCGGCGGTGGCGGTTTGCGGCAAGTTCGGTTGGTGTCGGTGGCCTGTGGCAGGGTCGCGGTTCATGGAAACAGACTCCACTGTCGCGGCGCTGACGAATCGGTCGCATTTCGATGACTGTCCCAGGTGCAGTAGCCCGATTCCGTTGCCGCTGGACAACTTCTGTTCTCAGTGCAGGTATCCGTTGCGGGTCGATTCGGAGGAGCGGGCGGCGAGGCTTCATGCTGCGAACCTTCGTCGGCTCCGTCGGCGTCGTGGTTAGAGCGGTCAGGTGGTGGCGGGTACGAGGGTGTTGGGTTTGACGAGGTAGGGGTAGACGCCGGTGCCTGGTGTTTCGTTTTCGACGAGGATGAGGCCCTCGGGTTGGATTTCGCGTACGACGACGATGCCTGGTGCGCCGGGTGCGAGGTGGTAGCGGTCGCCGATGTTCACGGTGTCTCCTGTGCTTGCGGTGGTGTGTGGTGATTGTCGGTGCTCGAGGGCGGTTCGGACGGCTACTGCGGTGGTGGTGTCGTTCACGTGAGGGGTGTGATCGCGTCGGCAGGGACCCATTGCCGATCGAGGTCGAGCCGCCCCATCTTGTTGCCGGTCGGGATCGAAAACGTCACGCTCGCAAGCCAATCCCCGACGCTGGTCCGGGCCCACGCGTACAGGGTTCCCTCGACGATGGTGTCCATTGCAAGGCCTTCGGCCCGGACTTTCAACGCCGTGGTGTCGCGGAATCGTCCGCCTCCGGATCGTCCGATCGCGAGGGCGACGTTTTGTGCACGGATGGACAGATGTCCACGTACTGTTGCCCACCATGCCGAGACCTGGTTGGCGTGTTTGTATCACTCCACACGAGTTGGTGCCGCGGCCAGCGGTGCCGGACACAAATTTGGAGTGGCCTGGGTTCGCGCGGCCAGAGTTGGTGGCCGGCACGCCGTTCCTCATTGACCCATCATTTGAGTATGACATCGAGTTGAATGCCTTCTTCAGATCAGTCGATATGCAGGCGAAGGCGCGCCACACCCAGGTGGGCTACGCCCGCGATCTAGCCGCGTTTTTGAACTTCGTTGCTGTCTCACGAGACAGAGCTCGTTGGTGCGACGTCAACGAGGCTGACCATCTGGCGTACTGGCGCTGGCGCAGGATCGACTCTCAAGGGCCGCACATACAAGGTGCGACATGGGACCGAGAGGTTGCCGCAGTCGACAAGTTCTATCGATGGCAGGTCCGCGCGGGCCATATATTGAACAACCCTGTGCCGCAGAGAGTTCGACGACCAATGCCGTTCGGCGCGGGCCTCGTCCGTCATGACTCTTCGACCACAACACCGGCAACCTACTCGCACGATGCCGCGACGGATCGTATCGAGTGGCTCCCACCCCAGTCCTACCGTTTATGGCGCGATGTCGGGATTCGCGGATATCGCGCCGACGGTGTCCACGACACCGGGTTTCGCGGTCGCTGGGCGGCGCGCAATGCATCATTCTGCGACTTGATGGTGCGCACCGGCATGCGGTTGTCCGAGCAAGCGGCGCTGACGGTATTCGATGTGCCAACAGCTCGCGGTCTCGGGGGCTATCAACGTTTTTGGCTGCCGACGGCCATCGCCAAAGGTCGTTCGGCCCGCCGAGTCTACGTTCCTGAATCCGTGATCGCCGACCTGATCGGGTACGCGACACTCGATCGCGCGGAGGTCATCGCCCGCGCACGCGCCTGCGGACGGTACGAACAGGTTCGCCGCCCGCTCGTGATCCCTGATCCGCATTCGCCGGTCGTCGTACAGACTCGGTCCGGTCTGCGATCGACCGTGAAAGTTTCCAACCTCGATGCCGACGAACGACGCCGCTTGCTCATCGACGGGCCCGATGGCTTGACGCCGGCCGCGTTCTGGCTGTCGGAGTTCGGCACCCCCATCGCGGTCTCGACCTGGAAAGACATGTTCGCAGTCGCCAACACACGGTGTCGTCGAGCAGGAGTTCCTCTGACTGCACATGCTCACCTCCTGCGGCACACGTTCGCGGTGGTGACTCTGGAACAGCTACAGCGCGGACATATCAGCGCGATGACCGAAATGACTGCCGAACAGCGAGGGCAATGGACACAGATCTTCGGTGACCCTCTGGACTGGGTGCGACGTCGCCTCGGACACCGCTCCGTGGTGACAACACAGATCTACTTACACGCGCTGTCGGAATTGGAAATGGAAACGCGAATGATGTTGGTGCCCAACACATGGGAAGATCCCCGCGACACTCCACTCGACGTCTTCGACGTCGCCACTGAGAACAAAACACAGTGAACGGTCGCGGCAGTACCGGCACCGGGCGCCGCGCGATGCTCCCATCTGGCCCGTACACACCGACCGAAGGCGAACACGCCATCGCCTCCGGCCTCACGGTCCGATTCGATGGTGAAGACGGCCGGACTCTGCTGGTGGACGTCGCGAAGATGGCGCTGCCCGGTTGGCACACGGCAGTTGCAGAGGCTCTGGCCCTTGCCCTCGGGGCGACGGGACGCAGCAGGACGCTCAGCTCAGCGAAGGGACTGGTTACGAGGGTGCGATCCATGCTGCGATCCCTCTCGGAACTGCCGGATCCACCGACCGGACCACCGTTGCTGGAGACCGCCCACCTCCAATCTGTCTACAACCAGCGCAGAATCACGCAGAAGGACGTCTACGCCTGGCGAGGCATCGCACTTTTCGGACAGTTCCTGACGTTGCCACCGCTGGTCGATACGGTGAATTCATCAGTGATCGACTACACCTGCCGCCAAATCGGGCAGACCCGGATTGGCCAACCTGGCTACTCGGACGGAGAGTTCGATCGTATTCTCTCAGCCGCTCGGTCAGACATCACCGCATTGCGCGATCGAATTCGACTCTCGGAAGCTGCAATAGGACAAACGGGTGAACAGGAAGGCTTGGAGGGCGACAAAGAGCTCGTCGCGATTGCGGAATCAGGAGTCGTACCCCCGAGCCGGAGCTTCAGCGCGCACGTCGTCAGACTGGAGCTTGCGAGCCGGCTCTATATGACGATCCGGGACCTCGCGCCAATGCTCGTGTTGATGGTGGCGCTGACCGGCCGCAATATCGAAACCATCAAAGAGCTCCCCTGGGAACACCGAATCCTGGAGACACGCGCCGTCGAAGTTCGTGTCATCAAACGCCGCCGCGGCAATCACCGATGGTTCGAGACCGCGACGTGGGAGATCGGGCCACCGGGTCGCGAACTGCACTATCCCGGCGGTCTTTACCTACTGCTACACGAACTGACCACTCGCAGCAGGAACACTTCTGGCAGCGCATCCGTTTGGTCGATCTGGCGTAGCGGCCACAACACCGGCCTTCGCGGTATCGAAGAACATTTCGACCCATTCGCTCGCGAACTGACCGCGACAGCAATCAACCTTGCCGGATGGCGCACCCGGCATTGCCTCCACGCTGACGTCGTCGACGGAACGCCCCCGGCTCCGCTTGCGGTCACCGGCAACCGGATCAAGACCACGGCAGACGTGCGCCGTACCAAACAGATCGGCGGTCACCTCCCGTCCGCTGCCCGGAGCAACACCATCCCGGTTCTGTTCCGGAACTATCTACGCGGAGACCCGACAACACAGGAATGGGCACACACCGTTGTTGCGGCTGCCGTCAGCGACGCCGAATCGAGCGCTCTGGCAGCACACAGACGGGCGCTGCACGTTGCAGGAGGCACACTGAACGTGCAGCCGGAACGCTCCGCCACCAATCCTCACGGGGATACCCCGCCGACGCACACAGACGCAGCCGATACCGCCTGGTCAGCGTGCCGGGATCACGACCACCATCCCGCCACCGGGAGAAGCTGTCGCGCATCGTTTCTCGACTGCTTTCACTGCGGAAACTGCGTGATCACGCCTGATCACCTTCCTGGACTGCTCGGATTGCTCGATGCGCTGGCGGCCCGCCGCGATCAGCTGTCGGAGGCCGATTGGTGGGTCCGATACGGACCGACGTGGGCGGCCATCCGCCATGACGTTCTCTCGAAGTTCAATCGGTCCGAGATCCTGGCGGCAACGGAGATCAAACCCACCGATGCACTTCTCGATCTCGTCGAATCACCATGGGAGCAAACATGACCAACGCCCACCCTCAACCGTCGACGTCGCACCCGTTCGACGAACGATGCGTACTGAACGGGCGGCCGGTGCGCCCGGAGACAGAACTCAGCCGAGCTTCCCGATTCGTAGAGGACGTCTGGGATCTCAGTCCAGCTTTCTTTCAGCAACATCATGTTGCTCTGATCCTCGACTTCACATCCGTGCCGTCTGTCTATCGCACCGTGGCCAAAGAACGTTTCATCGGGCTGCTGGGCGGGCCTGCACCCGCCAGAGGACGCGGCTTACCGAAGGTAGCGACGATTGCCTCGATGTTGCCCACGCTCCGCCACTTCTTCTCCTGGCTCGCTTCGCGACCCAACCTGCGCCAGCCGCTGCTATCGGAGTTGCAACCTTCCGATTTGATTGCGTACCAACTGCATTTGCTCGCGACGCAACCCACTCTCACGGTTCGTGATCGCTATCGCAGTTCGGTTCGGTCGCTCTATCGCTACCGCGGACTCATGGTTACCGATCAGCTGACTTTCGACCCGTACCACATCGATGGTTGGAGCGAGTCCGGCGACAGGAGCGGGCCAGACAACGCGACCGCCAGAATTCCGGAGGCGGTGCTCGGACCCCTACTCACCTGGAGTCTGCGGTTCGTCGATGAGTTTGCATCGGACATTCTCGCGGCAGACCGCGAGTGGCGACGAGTTCGATTGCAAGAAGGGGTAGTTCCGCCCGAGGCAAGGCGTTGGGTAGAGAAGGATCTGGTCCATCTGTTAGCTGAATACCGTGACGCAGAACGCCCACTACCGGGACACAACGGCCAACCGAGCTTTCGCCACCTGTCCCGCCTGCTTGGATGCGATCGCTCGACCTTGCGGACTTACCATGACCTCATCGAGGACACAGCTCGACTGGTCGGGGTCGACAACGATGTCTCGTGTGACGTGGTGATCAACGGACGGATCAACGGGTCCCCCTGGATTGACCGCATCCTGTTCAATCGGCGTGATCGGCAGGCCGGGATCTTGCACCTGCTGTCGGCGCTGAGCGCAGCCTGCTACGTGATCATCGCGTTCCTGTCCGGCATGCGTGACAGCGAGATCAAGCATCTGCAGCGGGGCTGCATCAGCGTCAAACGTGACCCTCACGGCAGGCCCTACCGGTGGATGATCACCAGCCTGGCGTTCAAAGGTGAACGCGACCCCACCGGAGTGCAAGCGACCTGGGTTGTCGGCGCTCCGGCCGCCCGCGCCGTGGCGGTCCTCGAACTCCTCCAACCCCGTAACGAAACCCGGCTGTTCGCACCCTCAACTCATGGCACCGCTGTGCGGATCGGCAAAACCGCCGCCCACGTCAATTTGACCAAGACCACGAACGACCACATCAACAATCTGGTGTCCTGGATCGATGGCTATTGTCGCGCACATGATCTCGCAGAGGACATTCCGGCTGTGAATGCCCAAACGTGGCGGCTGACAACCCGCCAGTTCAGACGAACACTCGCCTGGTTCATCGCACGCCAACCCGGCGGATCCATTGCCGGGGCAATTCAATATCGCCACCAAGCTGTCCAGATGTTCGAGGGCTACGCCGGCACATCGGATAGCGGTTTCCGCGCCGAAGTCGAGTCAGAGGAGGCCCTTGCCCGAGGGGAGGGTCTGATGGCAATGATCGATGCCCACGAACACACCGATCTCGTTGGAGCCGCCGCCGACGAAGCCCGCCGACGTCTGAGCGAGCTCGAGTCGAATATCCGATACCAAGGACAGGTCGTCACCGACCGGCGTCGGCACGACCGCTTAATACGCCGATTCGACCCAGCAATCTATCCAGGCCGATACGCCACCTGCGTCTACGATCCGGACAAGGCACTGTGCACACGCGCACAAAACCTTTCGGGCCAGAACGCGCCGACGCTCGGTGGTTGTCGACCTCTTGAATGCCGCAACGTCGCGCTCACCTCAGGCAACCTCGACGAGTTGCGTTCGGAGAGCTCCGATATCGAGCGCGAGCTCGAACGAAAACCGTCGCTGCCTCCGTTGCTGCAGCATCGACTACGGCAACGGAGTGAGCAGATAAATCAGTTCGTCGACCGACACGATCCGAACTCAATCCGATGAGTAAACGCATCGACCTCCCGAGCGAGCAGGACGTCCGTCGAGTGATGACAGAGCACATCGAAGACGCAGCATCGGCCGGCGGCCGCGCCACTGTCATCGGCCTTGCCCGTCGACTGGGTCTGTCCAACGCAACCTTCTGGCGGCACTACCCCGCTATCGCTGCCGAACTCAGAGCCGCTTCCGTCGCAGCTCCCGTCGCCACACGGCATGACGACCGGACCGAACTCCTTGCCTCCAACAAACGCGTGCAACGAGACAACGCGGCGCTGACTCAAGACCTCACCCTCGCACTGGCCGTCATCCAGCGGCTAACACTCGACAACCACGCCCTACGGAAAGAACTGGAAACAACGTCAGGGGTGACCTCCCTGCAGTCACGCTCGAGCTCCGCGGACGCTGTCGTGGGCGCGTGTGGCCGGCAGGACCGCTAAGCCTCGATCCACCGATAAAGCTGCAAGATACTGGGCGTCGGGGAGGAAGTATCCTCCGACCAGAATTAATTCGAGTTCTCACACAGCGAATCAGACCAGACCACTCCGAGTATGTTCACCGCTGTCCTTTTTGAGATGACTCGTTCAGCTTTTGACGTCGGATGGCAGATACACCAACGACAATGCTTGCGATCCCAGCCGCGAGGACAAGCGTTGACAGCGGATCAAATTCATGAGTCTCCACACGCGTGTCAAAATCCTGTGCAGCGCAACGCACGACGACTAGCGGTAGGAGGGGACGACTGGACTCGACGTCGACAGCCCCCGGATAAGCATTCTCGCAAATTTCTGAGGCCGAGCGACCGAGCCCAATCTGGCTGGTCGCCCCAAATGCAACACCAACGAGCAAGACGCCGATTAGAACCAGCAGGACAGCTGGCCGTAGCCACCGAGAACCTGTATTGCTCATGCGTTCGAAGTCTAGCCGCCGTCGAGTTGGCGGCGGTCACGGTGACCGAATTGTGACCAAACTCGTGTTCGCGTGTCTCTCCAACGGTGGGCAAACTGACCGTACTGTTCGGTTCGTCCTTGATGCCCTTCACTGTGGGAGCTCCATGAAACCGAGCAGGCTACCTCTCAAGTCGCATATTGGCGATCCAAGCCCATTGATCAATGTCCGCTTCAGGGAGCATCGGACGCGAAATCAAATTGTCGCTCGAAGAATGTCACTTATCGGTGCGTTAATTACATCCCTTGCATTGCTAGTTTCTACACCTGGCGTTGCGAACGCCGATCAATTTCGCAACAACCAGTGGGTATTCGGCTCCATCGAACGCGAATTTATCGATTTCCTTTCCGGTGCTAACCAATACGGCCAAGGCGGCACCTCGAGTATCGGAGAACCCACCAGTGGCGAGCTTTACGCAGGAAACAGCAACGAGGGGCGGTGGCAGGAATTCGGGTTTACTAATCGCATTTACTGGTCGCCGAATGTCGACCCAAACAAAGGTCGTCAAATCGGCGGCTTGATCATGAACAAGTGGCTTAATTTGCCATCGCGTCAGTACAGAACGTATGTCAACGGCCCGTATCAGTACGAGAAGCGAAGCGACGAACGTGGACGACTCGGGTACCCGGTCACACGTGAGAGCCCTGCTTCTGGCGGGCGGTACAACAACTTCCAGGGCGGCGCGATTACATACAAGTTCGGAGCCACATCTGCCTATGCCACCTGGGGTAACATTCGCGATCAGTGGGCTGCGCAGAACTACGAGCTTGGACCCTTGGGCTTCCCGAGCAGTGATGAGTACCTGTGTCAAGATGGAACAACGTCCAATGATGGTTACGAGTCATATGGCGCTTCCGGACAGAACTTCCAGAACGGCCAGTATCTGACGTCAGGACGCAGGCCGCCGACATTGGGCTACAGCTCAGTCCTCTTCTCCAAACTCACCTATCAGTCATCTTCCCAATACACGACCGCAATTTCGCAGGCATCCACTGCTTGGAATGCACTTGGGAGCGTCCAGGTTACCCCCTATGACCCTGTGAACCCGACGCTCACTAATGTGGAAATTTCCGACGCCAACCGTCCGGACGTCACATGGGCCGGGCTATACAGCAACACCGACTTTGGGGTGGACACTATTCAAATGAATACAGCGAAGCTCGGTAACGCCAGTAATCAACGGAACGTTATGACACACGAGATGGGTCATGCGCTCGGTTTGGCGCATAACTGCAAAAGTCAGCTGATGGATCCGATTTCAAACTCATCGGTTTTTGCGCCGCAGTTCATGGATCAAGCCGCCTACCGTCAACTCTGGGGATGACATGATGAAGGTCAGAAGTTTAGGATCAAAGTACGGCACGGTGGGCGTTGCGAGCTTATTCGCCTGCATTGTATTAGTTGGCTGCAGCACTTCGGCAGGCACGCAACCTGGAGATGCTGGCACGACTGCCAGCGTGACTACGCGCACACAAGCAGTGGAAATGGACTCGGCTTTCGATGTGACAGACCCTCAGCAGCTTGCCGGTTGGGCCGACGCGGTCTTCGTCGGAACAGTGATTGAGCAAGTCGGTACGAAGGCAGTTGGGCCGTTTCCCGAGACGCAGTTTTCTGTTGAGGTGCTTCAGACCCTAAAGGGTGACGTCGCGGGCCAAATACTCGTCAATCAGCAAGGCGGGTATGGCACCGACGGTACGTTGTACTTACTGGACGATGACCCACTGATCGAGCCGGGAGCAACATACCTTATGTCGGCTGGCTTCTTGCCGTCCGAAAACTGGTACACGGTCGCTCCACGCGCGGGCAAAGTGACGTTGTCAGCAGAGGAAGTTGCTGCCGTCAGCGATGGAACTGCGCGGCGATCAACCGATGAGCCAGCGCCGGTCGCAACAATGCGAGATGCCATCGACAACGAGATTCCGTTCGATCCGAACCGCGAATCGGAGCCCGTCAGCTCCGAACCGCCAGTGCCACCAAGGTAGGTGTGTGACTTCAGTCGACTGGACCGGAAGCTGATCTTCACGTCCCACCAGTGCAGTTCGGGGGTGTATGACTTATTCCCGAACTGCACTGACGTTTTAGCCCGTCTTGGCTGTCGACGGGCCAAATCCTCATCCGCGGTGGCTCCGCTACAGCGGCAGCTCATGGTCCGAGCGTGATTCGGGCAGGTGTCGAACCCTCGTTGGTGATGGCCCGAAACAGCGGGATGCTAATCGGATGCACAGTGGTCAGAGGCAAACCCCGTCTACAACACATTCACTTTCACTGACCTCGGTGGATCGACGATGCGGCGGGTGGGTGGCTCGAAGGTGGTGGGCCAGGAGTCGAAGATGCCGGCGGAGTTGTCGGTGGTCATTGCGCGGCCGCGAGTGGTCGGCGGCCGGCGAGTTCGTCGCCGGGTGCGGGTGTCCAGCGCAGGCCTTGCTCGCCGAAGCTCGGGGCGGTGAGGGTGTAGCGGCCGGTCCGCTGTTGGGTTCCGCGTCCATGGACGGTGGTCTCGAGAGTGATCGACTTGATGCGGCCCCTCCCCTGCTCGATGCCGCCGTAGCCGATGACGGTCGATGCGACCGTGAGGTCGATGCCGGGCATGCGTCCGTCCGTGATGGCCAGGATGCTGCTGTGTCGGCGGTTGCGCGCGAGCAAAGCCCTTGCACGCGTGGGTGGTACATCTCGTCCGTGGACGGTGGTCACGACCAAATCCAACCCGTCGAGACAGATCGAGGCGGCGTCGAGGGGATCCCCTGCCCCGGGATCGACGAGATGAACCTTCGCGAGATCTCCGCCGTGTTCGTGGACGGCAAGCAGGCTGAGGCGTGGTTGGCCGATGAGGGCGACGTGGTGACCGGCGGCGGACGCTTCGGCTATGAGGGCGATGAGCGTCGATCCGGCACCGGTGACGGTGATGGCGGTTCCGCGGGCCAGAGCTCGGCGTGGGAGCAGAGCGGCGAGCGGCGGGGGTACAGGCATGGTCCGGAGGGTTTTGCCACGTACAGCGGCGGTGAGCGGTTCCGGCTCGTCGTCGATGACGGGCGCTACCGATTCCGCCGGTCCGGCAGCGATGATGGTGGGCAGTTCGGCGGGTGCGTGGTCGCGGCGGCCGCCGGGGACGGTCGCCATACGGCGACGAAGTACGTCGAGTTGGGTGGCTTTGTCGAGGCCGGTGAGGTCGGGGATGGCGTCGACGGTGGCCATGTGGATCGACCTTTCGCCGTGCCGGTAGGAACTACGGCAAGAATAGTCGAACTGATGTTCGACTGTCGAACGCGCTGGTCAACTCGTTCAGCGGGGGATGGGGTTGCCGTCGAGGTCGGCTGCGGTGAAGGTCCAGGCGAGGTGCCGGTACAGGCTCAGGGTGCGTTTGACCTGGTGGAGAGCTGTCGCGACGGCCGGGTGGTCGGGGTCGCGCCCCTCGTCTCGGACGGCTTCTCGTTCGTCGTGGTCCATAACTGCTTGGACGTAGCCGGGTTCCTGTTGGTTCCGACAACAGTCATTCGATCAAATGACTGAACTCAAGGGGCCTGAGTTTTAACGACTGGCGGCCATACCGAAAAGAGCAGGTGAACGCTCCCACGAAGTGGGGCGGTGTCGACGTAACGGGTTGTTCACCGACACGCCAGACTTCCAGCGAGCCGAACCTCGATTTCGGCGGTACCGTCGCCTTTAAGTCACAACCCGAGAGGGGGTGATGGAAGATGATTTATCAGCGCAAGAAGAGGAAGAGCCCGGTCAACTGGGGAGCGGTGGCGACCGTGATCCAGTTGGCCAGGATCTTCATCGGACTCTTCAGTTAACGCAATCATCTGAAACAAGTTGGCCAGGTTTCCATTGCTACGGGGGCCTGGCCTTCTTGCTGCCCGAGGTTAGTCCAATGTCGGACACATGTCAGTCCAACCGTTCGGCGTGGCGTTTCGAAGTCTTCGAAACGCCACTTGAGCACCCCTCTGGGACGGGCGATCGACCCCGCCCGGTGTGGGCGGGGCCGTCCGGCTTAGAGCTCGAGTGGCTGGATCAGTTCGTCGGTGCGGTGTTTGCCGAGTAGGCATTCCCAGGTCCGGGTATCGAGCTGCTCGGGTGCGACCCAATGTCCGCACATCGTGGCGTGGTGCACGTCCGCGTGCAGTCCGCCCAGATTGTGGGTGGCCATCGTCGCGCCGCGGTTGTGGGCGGCGGATGCGATGGCGGAGAGGCGATCTGGAAGCATGGCGAGATCCTTTCGAGGTTCGGATGAGACGCAGCGATCGGACATGACGAGGGTGGCCTGTCAACCCCAAAGAGGGAGCTTGCGACCGTGGGTTGACTGGTCGGGGTCCCCGGCATGTCAGACTCGGCGTCCTCGTACGACCCTCTTGGTGACCCATATGGGGGCGACGCCGAAGGCGGCGAGGTAGCGCAGTGGACGCCCACTCCCCCGCATGACCGGGCCTTTCAGTTGTGGCGGCGGTCTTCCTCAAGGCCGCGGAGTCGATCGAGTTCGGCGCGCTGCAGTGAGATCTCCTCGCGCAGGTCCGCGGCGATCGTCTTCTGCTCGTCGATCCGTTCGGCGTAGTCGCGGCGCAGCTCGACCTCGCGTTTGGTGGCGTCGGTGCGCTGCTGCGCGAGTGTTGCTGCGTTACTGCGGTTGTCGTCCTGATGCGCGCTGCGTTCGGCGGCCAGATCGGCGCGCAGGGCCTTCGCCTCGGTGCGCAGCTCGACCAGCTCGGCCTCGAGGCGTCGGTTCTTCTCGTCGTACCGGTCGACTGCATCGCGATGGCTGGTGTTGAGCGATGCCACGATGGAGTCGTGGTTGTCCTGCAGGGCAGTCATTTCGGCGCGTTGGCGTGCGTCGAGCTCGTCGAGGCTGCGTTGGTGTGATGCTTTCTGTTCCTCGAGGGCGGCGTGGGCCTGCTCGGCAGCGCTTTCTGCTGCTGCGGTCTGCTCCCATGCCTCGGCGGCGTCGCGGCGTAGTTCGTCGTTCTCGGCGTCGAGGGCGTCGGCGCGGACGGTCGCGGCGTGCGCTGCCGCTTCGGCGGCGGCGGCGCGCTCCTCGGCGGCCGAGACGGTGCGTGCGGTTTCGGCGCGCATCAGCTCCAGTCGTTGGTCGAGGGCTTTGGGGTCCGAGACGGTCCCGATCGCGGATTCGACTCGCTGGACCAGGGCGGTGAACTGCTCGGCCTGCGTGGCCAGCGCCGGGAGGACGGCGGCGAGCGATGCGACGGCCAGCTCGGGGGTCGCGGTGTCGGCCTCGTCTACGCCGGCAACTGCGGCGACCTTGCCCGCCTTCTCCGCTGCCCTGGCCCGGTGTGCCCGCACCCGGTCGGACGCGCTGGCATGAATGCGGGGTCGGCCTGGCTTGCGGGGCGGCTCGGCTGCGGTCATGACGCAACTCTACCATTTCGTTTCATATCATTACGTTTCATTTCATTACGTTGCCGTAACGGAATGGGAGACAAAAAAGGGGGCCCGGCCCCGTGGTGGGACCGAGACCCCGTGGGGGGGCCTGGCTTCAGTTGGTGCACCAGAAGGACCCGGCCGGGATGGCTGCGCCCGGCTGCCCGGCGCACCACCGGCAGGTGGTGTCGTGCTCGATGCGTCCGAGCACTCCTTCGGCCTCCTCGATGAGGATGGGCAGCTCTGCTGCGCTGGCGAGCGCGAGCGCTTCGGTGGCCCACCGGGCCGCCTGCGGATCCTCGGCGGGGCAATGAGCGGCATTGCCGATCAGGCCGGTGATGATCTGGTGATCGTTGAGCAGTTCGCAGTTGTTGTTCATATCAGGGACACCTTCCAAAGGTTCGGATGAGACGTACCCGATCGACATGACGAGGGTGGCCTGTCAACCCCGAAGAGCAGAGCTTGCGGAGCGTGGGGTGACTGGTCGGGGTCCCCGGCATGTCAGACTCGGGCGACTCGTACGACCAAAATGGTGACCCATATGGGGCGGCCCCGGAGGGGACGTGCGGACGCGCCCACGCGGACGAATACTGTTGCGCTGCAATGACTACAGCTATCTTTATCCCTTTGCGTTGCGAGGACTGGATTGCTTTCTCCGTGCTACGAGACCGACTGCGGGAAGTCGAATACGGATCGAATTACCGTGTCTATGAAGAATGCGGATATCGACGCTGGTTATCCTCGTGGAGACGAATGCGGTTGCGCATTGCGAATGTGTCGATGAAAGGTTTTCCGGCTGTGGCCAAACGAGTGACAACCCAATTGGTGGACGATATCGACGGGTCGGTCATCGACGACGAGTCCGGCGAGACGATCGAATTCGCGATCAACGGCGTCGAGTACTCGATCGACCTGAAAGCGAAGAACGCGAACGATTTTCACAAGAAACTCGACTACTACGTCGGGCATGCGACGCGGGTCGGTGGCCGCAAGCGTAAGCCCTCCCCCGCTGCCGCGTCGACCGCAACAGCGGCCGGCGGATCGGTCAAGCGTGATCCGGAGCAGACACGCGCGATTCGGCAGTGGGCGTTCGATCAGGGCTACGAGATCAGCGAACGTGGCCGCATCCCGGCCGATATCGAAGAGGCGTACAACGCCGCTCACTGATTTCGGTGAGCCGCCTGCATCGCAGTGAGCGGGCGCGCCGGTGGTGGTGCGCCGAGCGGGGGAGCTCGAGGGGCTGCCGCAGGCCCCCTCGACCCGCACCGGGAAGACACCGGGGTGGCGGGCACCTGCATGCCCGCCACCCCTCTGCTCACTAATGCTCGATGGCGGTCTCCTCGCTGGGTGCGGTGAGTGCGTCGTACGCCTGCTCGGGGGTGAGCGTTCCGGCCCCGACCTGTTCGACCACGGTCAGCACGTGGCCGTGCTGGTCGAGAAAGCCCAGGTAGTTGTCCTGGTTGGAGCCGCCGACTCGCTTCCACCAGTCCTTGCCGGTCCCGCTCATCCGCGCTTCGTAGGCGGCGAGGATCTGCGCGAGCGCGATCACCTGTGCGCGTGCGTCGCTGGCCTTGTCGATCACCGGAGCCAGAGCGGTACGGGCGGCGCGTTCTTTCCAGTCGCCCCACAGGTGGCCTTCGGGCTTGCCGATCGTGACACCGAACAGCTCTGCGAGGTGCTCGGACGCTTTGTTCTGGGTGAGCAGTCCAGGCTCGTCGACGAGTGTGTCGGTGATCCACTTCGCGGCACCCTTCGGCAGGGTCTTGCGGGTGAGGAACTTCGCGAGCCATTCCTTGCGGACGATCGTGGCGGCGGCGCTGGCCTTGTTGAGTGCGATGGTGCGCCGACGTGCGAGCTTCTCGGCCTCCTTCGCCGCGAGCACTTTCTGGGCTGCTTCCTGCTCGCGCACTCTCCTTGCGGCTGCATCGGAGGACTCGTCGGCGGCGGGTTCGGCTGATGCGGCGGCGAGGATCGGACCCAGTTTCACACCGGCGGCATCGGGGTCGGCGGTGAAGTACTCCGGCACCCACACTTCGACGGACCCGACGTCCTTGTAGTGGTGCAGTCCCTCCTCCGCGTCCCCTGACAGATCGACCTGGGTGTCCCAGTCGATGCTGTCCTTGTCGATGAACTCGCCCGTCGCGGCGAGGGTGAGCTTTTCCTCTTTCGTCAGCCACACCGCCCAGTGCTCGGCTGTGGCCTCGATGATCGCTTCGGTGATCGGGTCTCCATCTGTAGTCACCAAGTCCTCAGCGGCGGTGTAGGGGTCGCCGTAGTACGGCTCTTCCCCGAGGAGCGTCAGGCCCTTCTCGGCGTACGGTGCGCCTGCTGCGGTGCGGGCCTTGTGCTCGGCGCGGTCCGCGAGCAGCTGCTGCGCTTCGGACCGGAACCACGACCCGGCATTGAGCAGTTGTGCGACGGCGTCGGTGTCGCCCTCGGCGTCGAACACGGCCACGATCGCGGCCTGGTCGAGGGTGAGCTGGCCCGCGTCGAGGGCATCGATCGCAGCCTGCGAGCGGCCCGCTGCCCCTGCCGCTTTGACGGTCTCACGCTTGACCTGGACGGCCTTGGCGATCTTGGGCACCGAGACACCGAGTTCGAGCATGTCGGTCACGGCCTTCGCCCGCTGGCCTGCGGTGAGGTCGATACGGCGGTCGTTGGCGACGACCTGCCGAGTGAGACGCTCGATTTCCCGGTCCTTCGCTGTGCTCGCGTCGGGCCGGATCAGCACCGGCACGCTCTCGGCCCCGGCTTCGATTGCGGCGAGGGTGCGAACTTGGCCGTCGATGACCACGATGAGGTCGCCGTCGCGGCGCGCGAGAATCGGCAGCAGCACTCCGTGTTCGATGATGGAGGCGACCATGTTTCGGAATGCCGGTGTGTCGGTGTCGACCTCGCTGCGGACGTTCGGGCCGACCTCGAGTGCGGTGGGGTGCAGGCGGGTGAATTCCTCGCCCGCCCCCACGACCGGCGTGGTGCCGGTCGTGGGGGCTTCGGTTGCGGCGGCGGTGGTTTCGATGCTTGCGGTCATGGTGGTGTCTCTCCCTGGTAGATTCTTCGGTTGGAGACACCGGGCAGGTAAGGACTGTCCGGTGTTTTCTTGTTTTCCGGGCCTGGGGTTACTGCTGAGCGGTCGCTGCCTGGTGGTGGCCTGCGAGCCGTGCAGCGTGGATTTCGGCCTCGCTGGCTCCGTGTTCGCGGGCGATGCAAGCCCAGTACGCGGTTCGCTCGAGGTGCGCGTCGACGGTGGTCGAGTTCGCGTCCGCTGCGGCTCGGTTGACCTGCTCGGTGTAGGCGGTGACCTGCGCGAGTGCGTGAGTCTTGACCTGCGCCGGTACCTGACCGATCGCGGTCATGATTGCGGTGCGCAGTCCCACCGTCCTCGGTCGTGTGGTGGTGTCGTGCACGTCGTTACGTCCCTTCTCAACTGGTGGCCTGACCCTTTGCCCTGCCACGTTTTTTCGCCGTTTCTGGCGTGAGGAGAGAAGTCAGCGCACGGGGACGACGGGGCAACCCCTCGTCTCGGACAGTTTTCGTGGGAGCGCAGCGACTGCTCTACGAAAAGTGTTCGGAGCCTTGGCCGTAGCGCAGCGGAGCGAGGGGTTGAGGCGGCGGTCACGGGTGATGAATGCTCGCCGGGAGCCAGAACCGCTGTGAAAAAACGTCTTTGCTCTTCCACGGTGCGGAGCGCAGCGGAGCTCGATTCGGTGGACACCGCAGGTGGCCTGATCCGCCGGCCGGAACATTTCGGCCGGCGAACCTCCCTGTGCACCTATGCGGCTTGCCCGGTCCCGGTGCCCTCGCCGTCGTCCGACTCGGCGGCGGCAGGATCGAGGGCGTCTGCCAGTTCGTGGACGGCGGTCAGTACTGCTTTCGCGGTGGCGGTGACCTGCTCGAGGTCTCCTGCTGCCCATCCGGCGATGTAGCCGACGCTGTAGGCGCTGGTGTCGAGTCCGAGCATCCCGGCCAGGACGTAGGCGACGGATTCGGCTTCGACTTCCATCCGGCCCCGGTGCAGGTCCTTTCGGGCTTCGGGGCCGATGAGGTCGGGTGCGTGCATGATCGCGTGCGCTGCCTCTTTTCTGCACTAAGTCTAAGCTTCACGCATGGCGCGTCCCCATCTCGCTGCTCTCGCGTTCCTCGTGGCACTATCAACATGCCTGTCCGCCTGCAGCAGTAGCGAGCCGACTGCCGAACAACCCGAGCTCGGTTCTTCCAGTGGGCCTTACGTACAGCAGAACACCTGCACTGCAGAGAGTTCGAGTTCAGTACAGGTCGCACCCGAGCAGAGGCTCACAGATCTGTCGCGGACAGCAGGTGATCTTCTCCTTACCAACGGAATCGCCCCAGGCCCTGAAGTTGCACGGAACGGCGAACTGTCGTCCGACCAAGCGGCAGACCGAGCCAGCACCGTGCCCGGAGACGCGTCCATCGCACAGGCGCTGTGGGTGGAGTACGCCCGACCAGACGCGGGGTTGGACGTCATGAACCCCAATCGGGAGTACTACATCGACCAGGCGCGGAAGATCGCAGAGTTCGAGGTCACCGAAGAGAAGATGGGCCAGTGGCTCGGCCCGAATTGGACGTCGGTCGTGGAGGTGACAGAGTCGTTTGCCCGTCCCGGGTACGAGCAGTACATCGACCAGGTCGGCGAAGCAAAGCCGATGCGCGCAGCTGACGGTAAGGCTATGCGAGCGCAGCTCCGCGACCAAGCTGTTGCAGCCGGGCTGGAGACTCAGTGGGAGACAGCGCAATCGATTGTTGGAACATACTTTTGGTCGTGCATGATGTCGTCAAGCGATATGGGTAGCGAGGTCGATCTGAACGATTCCGTTCTGGGCGAGATCTTGGCAGCTGATGCGGTGGGTGCGGCATTCGCACGAAGTTTCGGGTCACGCGATCTGGTCGAGCCCCTTGCAGCGGGCGTGCAGATCGTTCTGGATCCGACCACCGCACCGGAAGACGGCGGGCAGCTGACGAAGAACTACGACCCGAACGAGATCTTGTCACCCGAGGACGTCGAGTTGATGGAGGCAGAAGAGCCGAGCCTCGACGGGCCGTAGAGGCCCAGCCGCTGACGCGATCTACGAGACCGCACAGGATGATTCGAGCGACTCACGTCGAACGCGTGCAGCGTGGTCGACCAATCGCCTGGTCCCGCCCATGCTCCAATTTTGCTGTGCGCGTAGCTCTGACTCGAATCAATAGCCGGTGTCGAATCTGTCTGTCGTACCTCCGCAGTCGTCAAGTACGCTCCCCTCATGACTCTGTTGAAAGGCGCATGACCAGCACTCGCACGATCGTTGTGCATATCCCCTCATCGGTCGTCGGCGATGGCGAGATTGCAGCGCCACAGGTGGGCGCAATGCTCACCGGGCCACTACGATTCGTTGAGCTCCCAGTCGACGCCCCTGATGTCGTTCGAATCAGAACTCGCCTCGAGCCCTCCAAACAAGAACCCATTCTGCAATACACCAGCCCGAACACGTCTCGCCGATGGGAGTGGAGCGGGCTGCTGCGCGGCGACGGATGGACAGCATCCTGGCGCGGATTCCAACCTCTGACTGGTGTAGTCGAGCTGGTCGGGCGTTTCAGTGGTGACTTCGGATACGACACCGGTGGCCGATTCCGTGGTCGAGTGACCCGGGTGCGGATGATTTCCGAGCGCTTCGAGCAGCAACCGGATGTGGGCTGGGCGCAGGTTCCCGGACATCGCAGTTCTCGCGACGTCGACGCAGCGCCCCGTTTCTTCGGCGCTCCACCGCTGACCGACGACGAACTCGGCCCTATCGACTTGGAGCACAGCGTGGCGGTCGACATCGATCTCGATGACGTGCCCGCCCTACCAGTGCGACCGAGCGTGTTACCCGGGGACGTATCTGTTGCAGGCCGGAAGCGGTGGATCGCGGATTCCGAGCTTCCACTTGTCGTTGCCCTCGGGGCCGATAGCAGTGTCACCGAATATCGGTTGCCGACCAGAATTGGGCAAGGCCCACGCATCTGGGCAACCGAGACAGGATGTTGGGCTGCTGGCACGAACGGAACCTACTGGATTTCCCACGGCAACGACCCGGTCCAAGTGGACGACCGACCGGTGTACAACGCGGCATCAAACGGCAACACGTTGCTTGCCTGCACCGACGACGCTACCTGGCGCCTCTATTCTCCCAACTCAACTCCAATCGACGTGGACGCCCTTCGTGGCTGGGTGAATTCCGTTGCTGTCGAGGACAACTGCTTCATTGCCGTCGTTCGTCCAGCTGATCAGTCTGTCATCCGATTGGTTCGTGTGTCGGTAACCGGCGAATCGACGATAGGTCCAGAAATTCCCCCTGAGTCTCGCCGGCACGGCAGGCCTTATCTAGCGGGTGAGCCTTTGCGTCTCATCCGTGGCATAGATATCGCTCGCGTGGGCCGCGACCTGGGCGTCCGTGATGACGGTGACAAGCTCGGACGCGACCAGTTCCACGGCGGCCAACTCGGGCGCTACGCCTGGACAATCGGCCACCCGCCGGATGGCACCTCATCGTCGGGTTGGTGGCCACTTCCCGGGCCGGTCTCGTACGACCGAGGTGAGCAGTTTTGGCTGTTCACCATCTACGATGCGGAGACCTTTGCACCGTTGACGAGTGTTCCGGTGTTCGCCACTCGGCCGAATGTGACAATCGACGACGACGGCCGCGTCCTGCTGATCGGCAGAGGCGTTCAAATGGTGTACCCCCACGCCCCGATAATGCAGGTCCCCACCGAGTTGGACGTCGCGCGTCTGATCGACGCCTCGCGGCGCGTGCCGAAGTCGTGAAGGTTCACCTCTAGATTCTCTCGGTCTGAATTGAGGGGAGACCGAGATTGGTTGCGGTGCGCTGCATCTGGATTAATTTCTGTTGTGCGGCAGCGAGGCTGACGGTCAGGCCGTCGACATCGCCGAGCCAGCCGCGTTCGGTGGCCTCGGCGAGGCGTTCCCGAAGGCTCGTGATGATGTTTTCGAGCCGGGTTCGTTGGGTGGGGTCCGGGCGGAGCATCGGGCAGCGGATGCAGGCATGTTCATGTTGGCAACCCGTGCCGTAGGCACGCCCACAGGTGCCGAGTTCGAGTGTGCGCGCGGCGAAGTGGCCCAGGAACTCGTCCCATTCGCTGTCGGTTGGTTCGCGGTATTCCTCGGAGGGCCGGGTTGCGCGGCGTCGTGTGAGGAACGCGCGGTGGTGATCGATGACGTCTTGGTCGTAGACGGCGACGTAGGTTTGCGTGGTGTCCAGCGATTCGTGGCCGAGTATTTTGGCGGTGATGTGCACTGGTAATCCCTGAGAGACAGCCTCGGTGGCGAAGATGCGTCGAAAGTCGTGTGGGCTGAAGTGTGCAGGTGTGCCGTCTGTGTTCGTGATGCCGGCTACTTCGACTAGTTCGTCGAGCAGACTCTTGATTCGCATGTGCGTGATGCCGATGTTGATCAACCCCCAGCGTCTTTGGAAGAGGAACGGCAGAGGCGGGCTGTGCAGACGTTCCGCGTGGTCGTATCGCGATAGCAGTGGGATCTGTTCGTGTCCGTCGCGGACATGGGCGATGATCTCGGCGAACACGCTGGCCAGCTCTGGACTGATCACCAGCAACCGTTCTTTGTCTGTCTTCGACGGGGCGATCTGAAGCATCGGGATCACTTCTCCGGTGGCGGGCAGGGTGTAGGAAACGAAGGATCTATGCGTAATTTCGAGCATCTCCTCGATGCGTACCCCGGTGTGACGGAACACCTCGACCGACGCCCACGCCCAGAACGCTCTTTCCGCTTCCAAGGTCAGATTTCGACGTCCCGCCGTGTGATGTCTTCGTGCGCTGCCCACGTCCTTGTCCGTGACGTGATTGGTGACGTAGACAACTCCTGGCCGGCCGGTTCCGCCCAAGGCCGGATCGCTCGAAAGCACAGCCCGGCGCAGCGTCTGTCCGTTTACGGTGAACTTTTCCCCTGGTGCAACGCGTTGCGCTGCCTCCAGTAGCGCTGCCGAGGCCACGCGCCTGGCATGAGCAACTTCGCTCAGGCGCGACAGGAGCGGTGCGAGTTCGCGGGTGCGTTGATGCATCCTCGATCTTCGGTGCTGTGCAGCCTTCTTCATTCCAGCCAGGTCACGTGAGTCAACGGGGGAGGGCGCGGCCCATCGGGCCCACCTGGCTGGGTCTTCGAGAGCCCAATGCGACAGATCGGCGTAGAACGCTCGGACCGCCATCAAGATGGAGTACGGGTCCTGCCGTTTTTCGCCCCGTCGTCGGTTGCCGTATCGAACCTCAGTGAGACGCTGCTTCCATGCTCGCGCCACTCGATCGGACAGGTGAAGCGAATCGATTCCCGGCTCGTGCAGTTCGATGTCACGCCAGAACAGCAAGATCAGCTTGGAGGCGAGCGGTCCGATCGTGGAGTAGTCCAGGCCTGCGGATCGCTCGGTCAAGTAGTCCACGAACAAGTCTCGGATAGGCTCGTAGGAAATTTCGTAGCCGTCGACCATTTCGGTGATGGTGAGTTGTCCTCGTCGCGACGCTGCATGAATGGACGGCGGGCTGTCGACGGACAGTATGCCTGCCCGGCGGAGCAGCGTGTACCAGTGCGAGTGCTGGCGCGAAGAGAACCCGGTTTGAGCCCGGTACGCCTCGACGCAGTCCGCCAAAGTTACCGCTGCGAGGTTGCCCCCGTTACGCACCAGCATTCGGGCGAGTTGGATCAGCGCGGACCGCTCGTCGGTCATAGTGGCTCGCTCGTCGTTGCGGCAAAGGTCAATGATTGCGGCGAAGCCTTCTGGGTCGCGAACCTGCGTGAATCGTGTGTAGAGCGTGGGCGACGGAGTGCCATAAATCCACGGGTAATCCGGGCGGACCACGTCGAGAAGAATCAACCGCCCTGCTGCGCCTGTCGCTGCCCCTCGATCCATGGTCGGCACACCCGGAATCGTCTGCGCAAGAACAGGATCAGACCACTGCTTCCCAGCAGTATCGGCACCGGAGGCTCGCCAGCGCTGCTGCCAGGACTCGCCCTCGAACTGTTGCAGCCACACAAGCAGCCCCGTTACCTCGCGTACCCGCCTACGCAGTTCTTTCGCCGAGGCACCTTCGTCCAGTCGTTCGACAGCTGCGAGTACTTCTTCGATCGATTGCTGCGATGCAGTCCAGATCACGGGCCGTTCGATGAACGGCGTGGGGAGTTTCGGAGTGACGAAGTGGTAGAAGCCCGAGCTCTTCTGTGATGGCCTGGCACCACGTTGGAATGACGAAGCGGTGCGTTCAGTCACGACGGCCACCACCAAGGAGAACGTCCAGGACGTCACGGGTATAGCCCGCTGCCGGCGGCATCACTGTGGGCCGATCTCTGCGCGTGCGGTGGTGCTCGAGAACCCTGGCCACCACCTCGTCTGTGCGGCTGCGAAGATAGATCTGCGTGGTCGTCAAGTGCGCGTGACCAAGTACCCACTGCACATCGGTCAGCGACAGATTCGGATCTTCGATCATGCGCTGTGCTGCGGTGTGGCGCAGGTCGTGCAGAGTCCACGACGTACCGAGCGAAACGTTGGCGCGTTGAAGCATGCGTCGCGCCGCAGAATACGTCAGAGGCCGTACCGGCCGTCGCCTGGTCAACCACAACGCACGCTCGCCTTCCGGCCGATCGAGTTGCTGCTCGTAGAGCCTGAGCCACACGAACGAATCGGCTGAGGCCGGAAGCCACTGCAATCGACCAGAACCTTTCCGGTGCACACCAATCCGTTGCTCACCCGGGTCGATATGGTCAACGCTCACCCCGAGCAGTTCCGATGCCCGTGCCCCAGTGGAGACGTAGAACGCGAGCAACGAACGGTCGCGGTGCGAACCGAGAGCCGCGAACAATGCATCGAACATCCCGTCGGGAAGGCTGCGCGGCAACCGATCCAGGACCTTTTGTCGCAGCGGTGCACGTCGACCCGCAGTGAACGGTGCCATCGGGTTGTGATGCGCCTGCACTTGCCGGCCCGCTCTGTGCGCCGCGCTCGGGACTGGGTTGACCAACGGACCCTGACCAGCAGCTGCGCGGTCGACGTAGAACGCCTTTACGACCGCCAGCGCATGGTTGATCGTTGCAGGCGCATATCCTGTCGACCTACCTACGGGCCCAACCACCCGCATCCACAGCACGAAGTCACGAGCCTCCACGGGCGTTGCTCGATCCCAGGACACTTCGATTGCCGCCAGGAACCGCCACCACCGCAGCAAGGCAAACCCGTACGATCGAAGTGAATTCGGGCTAGCACCCGATGCCAGCATCGTGGCGAAAAAATCGCTCACCTCGGGTATAGGTTCATCCGCTGCGTCCCGGAGAACGACGCCGGGAACGCCCTCTACAGAGTCGATGCTTCCAACTGCGGCAACGATCAACGTCGCCACATCCCGCAACGGGTAGTGCTGGGACCCGTTCGTTCGATCATCCATTCCTCTGCTGTTCCCCTCCGTAGGCCCGACCCTTACTACGACCTGAGCACAGCCTGGAAGCAATGCCGTCTACAGCAACCAGACACGGCGCGCCTCATCCGCAACCGAGAGAAGAACTCCCAGCACTACGTGTGCGTTGGTGCGGTCAACAGTTCGTGGATCATCGTTTTCGCGGCTGCTGCGGGTTCGAGGGCTGCGTCGACGACGATCCGGTGGGAGCCGTCGGTGGTGGTGTAGCCGTTCGCGCTGCTGGTGATCGCCTCGCGGGTGACGGTCCAACCACGTGCGGTCATGATCGCGGCCACGCGGTCGTAGATCGCGTCCGGATCGGCACCGGTGAGGAGCTGCGCGATCTCTTCGGGCTGGGGGTGTCCCTCGATCGGGTCGGTTTGGGAGTGGTCGAACACCGACAGAATCGGGAACGTGGGCACCTTGCGGGTCTCTTCGTCGCCGGTGTCGGGGTCGGTCTCGGTGACGGTGCGGGAGCTGTAGCCGTAGATCCGGATCGCCTTCTCGCCCTTGCGAACCTGCCGCCCGCGCTGCTGCCAGGCACGGAATCCGGCGACCTGTGTCGCCTCCGGCTTCTGGGCGAGGATCAGCAGGACGTTATTGAAGAAGGATGCGGAATAGCATCAGGTGCACGATCGCCGCCTCGCCCGTTGCAGCCGAAACGATCTCACCATGAACTGACCCCCGTTGTGGCCGCACCGGCACGCCATCCGATTCGAGGGCAGACTCGCTCGTATGAAGGTGGAGATCTTGTACTTCGACGGATGCCCGAACTGGCAGGAAGCTGCGGACCGGGTTCGTGCTGCAGCCAGCCTGATCGGACAGTCAGACATCGAGATCGGACACCGGCTGATCTCCTCCGACGCCGAGGCAGCGGCGTCGGCCTTCGCAGGCTCACCGACCATCCTCGTTGACGGCGTCGACGCCTTCGACGATGCCGTGCAACTGACCGAACTTGCCTGCCGCGTCTACTCGACCGACCGCGGCCTGGCGGGTCTGCCGACCGTCGACCAACTCGCCGCGTCGCTGCGATCCAAAGGCGAAGCGTTGCAACGATGAACGCAGCGAAGGGTCGCGTCACGCCGACCCTGTCGAACGCCGAGCGGTAGCGTCCGCGCGGCGACCGTGCACCTCGGCCCGCACGCACTCCCCGAAGGCACGGCAGCGTTCGCTTCCTCGTGCCGTTCATTGGCGTTAGTGTTGCCCATGCGTATGTCCAGAGCGGTCCCCGCACTGCCGGTACGGCACATCGAGACAGCAGTCGCTGTCTACACCCGCTCCTTGGGCTTCACGGCGCAGTACTCCGATCCCACCTTCGCCAAGCTCACTCGAGACGACGTCGAGATCCACCTGTGGGCCGCCGACGACGACAGCTGGAGCAGCCGGCCCGACACCGCACCCTGGCCTGTGTGCAGCGGAGCGGAGACCTTCCTCGCGGGAACGGCTAGTTGCCGCATCACCGTCGACGAGGTCACCGCGCTGTACGACGAACTCTCGCGCGCGGGCGTTCTGCATCCGGCAGACGCCGGCCACCCCGTCGCGACGGACTGGGGGACGATGGAATTCGCGACCGTGGACGGAGACGGCAACCTGATCACGTTCTCCACGAACACTATCCGGACCGAGAGCTCAGTCGTCGACGGTGACGGTGACGCTTTCACCACTTCCTGACCGGCGGTGCCTGGTTTTGCACGATCAGAGTGCGGGGCGTGGCGGGATGACGACGGCGGAGATCATTGCGGCCAGTGCAGCAGCGGCTGCGGCGAAGAGGAACGCGTGTTGGAACCCGGTGTCACCGCCACCCGCGACGAGGCTGAGTGCAGCGATGCTCGAGACGGTGGCCACGCCGATGGATGCACCGAATTCGTGGAAGGTGCTCAGCAGGCCGGATGCGATGCCGGCCTCCTCGGGGCCGATCTGTCCGAGCGCGGTGGCTGAGGCGACGACGAACAGCGCGCCGATACCGAATGCGCCGAAGCTGACGCCGATCGTGGTCGCCGCGGTGGTTGCCCACAGGGCTGGCACAAGTAATCCCAACGCTGCGATGAGCATCCCGGCGGTGCCGAGGATTCGTGCGCCCCAGCGGCCGATGAGGCGTCCGCCGAGGTTCGCTCCCGTCATCGTGGCCACGGCGATCGGTAGGAACAACAGTCCGGTCACGAGGGGGCCGTGCCCGGCGGATTGCTGAAAGTAGAAGGTGCCCAGGAAGAACACTGCGACCATCAGGGCTGTTGCGATCAGGATCACGAACACTCCGGCACCGACGGGACGTCGGCTGAGCAGTCCTAGGTTCATCAGCGGAGAGGACGCGGCCTGCTGTCGCCAGTAGAACAGCAGGTAGAGCGCTGCCGCTGCCCCGGCTGCGGTGAGGGTCTGCGGGTTGGTCCATCCGATTTCACCGGCGACGGTCAACGAGTAGATCGCCGATCCGGTCGCAGCGGTGACCAGCGCTGCACCGAGAATGTCGAGCGCGGGACGCGGCCCGGGAGCTGGGGCGAGGGGCGGAAGGACGCGCAGAAGGCCGAAAATGACGATCAGGCCGACCGGGATGTTGACGTAGAACACCCACGGCCATCCCGGTCCGGCGGTGATCAGGCCACCGAGCAGGACACCGACCGCCGCGCCGCCGCCGCCCAATGCCGACCAGATGCCCAGGGCGCGGTTGCGTTCGTCGCCGGCGAACAGGCGCACCACCACCGACAACGCCGCCGGTGAGAGCATCGCCGCGCCAATGCCTTGGACAATGCGGCCGCCGAGCAGGAACTCGGCATTGGCAGCCAGTCCGGCCGCTAGCGAGCCGGCGGTGAAGACGGCCAGGCCGGCGAAGACGATTGGTTTGGACCCGAACAGGTCCGCGCTACGCCCGCCGAGGAGCATCAAGCCGCCGAAGGTCAGGGTGTACGCGGCGACGACCCACGTCACCGCCTCCCGCGAGAGGGCCAGGTCCATGCCCATCTGCGGTAGCGCGATCGCGACCACTGTGACGTCGAGGATCAGCATGAACTGCGCTGTGCCCAGCAGGGCCAGTGCGAGCCATCGCTTCGGGTGAAGCCCTTCGCCCGCTTCCGGTGTCGTTTTCGACGTGGTCACCACTGCCTCCTAAGTTGTACATAGTTGTTTGAGTTGGACACTGGTACCGTAACTCATACAAACGTGTTCGGGAAGTGAGGGTTCTATGACGACCGATACGTCACAGGTAGGCGGTAAACGAGCCGACGCGGTGCGCAACGTCGAGCGCATCCTCGATGCTGCGATCGTCTGCCTGTCTCGGCGGCAGAACGCCACGATGAGCGATATCGCACGGGAAGCCGGTCTCGGGCGGGTGACGCTCTACGGTCACTTCGCTTCTCGCCCAGCGCTCATCGATGCCGTGGTGGCGCGTGTGATCGATCGCGGTGAGCAGACGTTGGCTGCGGTCGATCTGGGTGGGGATCCCCGAGAAGCGTTGTCCCGGCTCATTCACAGCAGCTGGGAGCTGGTGGACCGGTCACGATCGGTCATTGCCGCCGCCGAGGAAGAACTCCCCCCAGCGCGTATCCGCGAGCTTCACGACGGCCCCGCGAGCCGGGTCGAATCGTTGATCGAACGCGGACGCAGTGCAGGACTGTTTTCACGTGACATGCCCACCTCGTGGCAAGTCGCCGTGCTCCATCAGGTCCTTCACGGTGCCGGAGCCGAGATAGCAGCAGGGCGGCTGGATTCGATGGACGCACCCGATCTGATCGTGAGGACCATCCTTGCTCTACTCGACACCCATTGAGGCTTGGGCGCACCACCTTCCGCTCGGTTGGTCGCACACCGTCGGTTCGGTCGGCGTAGATCGGTGAACCGCCGCCCTCGTTCACGCAAGACCTTGCCGTTACCTGTGGCGTTGTCGACGGCGGCGGGCGTCCTGGTTGTGTCGTTGTGGGCGAGCGGCGCGCCGTCGATGGTCTATCCGCTCTTAGCGGATCGGTGGCGCGTAGGTGAGGTCGTCACGACCGCGTTGTTCGCTACCTATCCGGTAGCGCTGGTTCTCGCTCTCGTTGCATGTGGGTCTCTCTCGGACTCGATCGGGCGACGCCGCGTACTGCTTGCGGGCGTCGGCATGGTCGCCGTCGGCACTGCGCTGTTCGTGGTCACAAGCGGTCTCGTCCCGATCTTCATCGGCCGCACTCTTCAAGGACTCGGGGTCGGTATCGCGATGAGTGCGGCCAGCGCCGCACTCGTCGAGTTCGCACCGCGCCGCACCGCGGCACTGTCCACTTCCGTCAATACGGCGGCGACGGCCAGCGGTACCGCACTCGCGCTCGTTGTCGGCGGTGCGCTCGTGCAGTACTCCGCCTTGCCCACCACGTTCCCGTTCGCCATCTTGCTCGGCGTGACGATTGCTCTGCTGCCGCTGGTGTGGTTCCTCCCCGAGGAGGCCACGCGCAGCAATGTTCGATGGCGGCCCAGTCGGGTGCGAGCACCCGCGAGAACTCGAATGCAGTTCGCCATCGGTGTTGCTTCCCTCACCGTGGCCTTCATGATGGGCGCGGTGTTCATCGGGCTCGGTGCGCAGATCGTGAGGGATCTCGTCGGTACCGTCGACGCTTTCGTCGCCGCGTGCGCACTTGTGTGTTGGGCTGTTGCCATCGTTCCCGCGTCCATCATCGCCCGCCGCGGTTCGCCGACGTCCGCATCTTTGGCCGGTTCGGTGCTTTCCGCCGCCGGGTCTGTCACCCTCGTCGCCGCAGCCAACGTGGACTTGCTCACAGTCTTCCTGCTCGCTGCGGTCATCAGTGGGGTGGGGTACGGCCTGATGTTCTACGGCGGGCTCGGGATGGTCGTCGCAGCCTCCGAGGCCGAGACGCGGGCCGCGACACTGTCGTTGATGTACTTGGTGGCGTACCTGTCGCAGGGTCTCACTGCGGTTGGGATCGGTGCGCTCGCAACCTTCTGGGGGCTCGACAGGGCGATCGTGGTGGCGATGCCGACGCTCGCAACACTCAGTGTCGCGAGCGGG
>NZ_NPFV01000018.1:0-596011 GCF_002259365.1 Rhodococcus sp. 14-2496-1d
CGCCCACCCCCCGCCCCGTTCGCGTCAATGGACCATTGCACTCTTCAGACGTATGTAGTGGTCCATTCACGCAGATCAGCTCCGCGGGTGAATGGCACATTGCAGCGCTCAGACGTGTGCAGTGGTCCATTGACGCAGGACCCGAGCGCCGAGGGCAACGGCAATGACAACAAGTTCGGCGAGCAGGATCCAGAACAGCAGCGCGATGTCTGGAGCCCAGCGGGCCAGTGTCGAGATCGGCGCATGGGCGAGTGCGGGCAGCGAAAAGTACAGCAGTCCAGCTGCGCCGAGGGCGGCCAGTGCACGCGCGGGTGCCCATCGTCCGGGAGCGGTTCGGAATCCGAGGAGCGCTCTCGTCGCACAGATCGCCAACAGCACCGCCAGGATGGTCGACGCGATCAGTGCTACTTCGTACGGACCGAAGCCGGCGGTACGAGGGTCGTCCATGCCGAAACGCGTGAGCACGAGGGAGCGGGCAGCCGAGGCCAGAGCATCGGCCTCGAGCTCGCCGTATCTGTTGGTCGCGAACACCACAGCCAGGTGTCGTTCCGGAACGAGTGCAACGTGAGTGAAATAGCCGGGGACCGCCCCGGAATGCCACCGCATCTCGGTACCGTCGGGCAGCGTTTCGACGTACCACCCGTATCCGTACGCCGCCCCCGAACCCGTCGGCACCGTATCCGGACTGTTCGACGCCGGAGCGGTCAGTTGGCTGGATGCATAGCGTGAGAGTTCGTCGATGGAACCGCTCAGGTAGCCGTAACCCATTCCTGCGGAGTCGATTTCGGTATCGATTCTTCGGGGGAAGGTGAAGAACGGTACGTGGCCGGGTGCGACGGTGTCTGCGGTGTGCACCCCGGTCTCACGGGCGACGACGTCGGCGAAAGGTTCGGCGGTGGCCTTCTCGACGATCGCTTGCAGCAGTAGGTAGTTCAGGCTCGAGTAACGGAAGGTGCCGCGTTCGGCGGCCCTGACGTCCAGGGCGGGGAGGATGTCGAGCGCTCGCTCCGTGCGCCCCCACACGTCCAGTTCGGTCACATCGTGCGGGAGGCCGCTCGTGTGGTGGATCAGGTCGTCGATCGTGACGTTGTCCGGAAGGATCGAATCGCTCTCCGGCAGAATCGAATTCACGGATCCATCCAGCGTCAGGGCTCGGTGTTCGGCGAGTGAGTACACCGTGGCCGCCGTCACCGACTTCGATACCGAACCCCACACGAACGGAGTCGTCTCGTCGATCGGCGCACCGTCTCCGTCCACCCCGTACTCGACGTTCTCCAAGACCTCGTGCTCGGAGACGACGCGGAACGCGACTCCCGGCAGTCCGAGTTCGTCTGCGACGGCTCGGATGTCCGACGCCACGCCGGGGTCCGGTGGGGTGGGGGAGCCTGCGGTCAGGACCGCTACGACGGTCAGCAGGGCGTGGACGATGCGCATGATGGGAGTGAATCAACCTCATCGCGGTCGACGCCTCGGTGAACACCCTGATTTCACACCTGAGATCAGCTTCCGCCTATCGGGTCGTTCCTGCAAGCTCCACTCCTGCGCGGACGAGGCCTGCGATCCAGGGCATCACGTCGTCGTAGGCCGCCAGGGATCCGGGTAGGTGGTTCGCGCCCTCCACCGGGATGGCCGGCAGATCGTATTCGCGGTAGGTGACGTCTGCGCCCAGATCGCGCCAGCGCCCGAGCAGGGTGCGGCTCTGCTCGACGGGCACGGTGTCGTCCTCGACTGCGTGCGAGAGATACACCGGCATGGCAGGGGCGATGCGCCCGACGGTGTTCGTCTCGGTGATCTCGGCCAGCACCGGGTTGCTCAGTTGCTCGGTCAGTGGTCGGCCGTCGCGGGTGAGCTCGGTCGTTCGTACGGTTACGGTGGCCGCGGGGTCGGTGGTGCACCAGTTCTGTGCGGCGTCGAGCGCGGCGATCCCGTCGGAGTCGAAGAGGTCGCGGATGCCTGCCGCTCGTTCCGGGTAGGCGTTGATCATCCCGTCGACCGTGAAGAGCGCGGCGCTACCGAGGCGGGTGTTGTCGAGCGTGTCGATGTTGAGGGTCGGATCGGCCGGTGGCGCACCGACGTACGCTCCCCGGACGTTCAGCTCGGGAGCGTAGGTGGAGGCGAGTTCGGCAGCGGATGCGGACGCGAACCCGCCTTCGGAGTAGCCGAACAGCACCACCGGGGTGGTCGGCTCGACGTCCGCTGATCTGGCGGCGTCCAGCAGAGCACGGCCCGAGGCGATTCGGTTCAGGTACGTGTGCCCGCCGGGGGTGCCCAGGCCCTGGTAGTCGGTCGCGACGACGCGATATCCGGCCAACAGCAGCGGCAGGATGGCCGGGGACGAACCGACTGTCCCGAGAACAGCCGATCCGGCGCAGCGGTCCGCCATACCGGAGGTGCCGGGCGCGTACGCGATCACCGGCCGGGGTCCGGGGCCGACCCACGGAGCGGTGGGGGTCATGGTGTAGCCGGATACGACCATGGGCTGATCGTGTGTGTCGGTGGACCGATAGAGAATCCGCTCGATGTCGAATCCGAGACCGAACCCTTTGGGCGAGTTGACGGGCCGGCTTCGGACCACCTCGCCGAGCGTCGCGGTGTCGACCGCCGCAACCGGCGCGTCGTAGAAGTCCGTCAGAGGGCTCGCGCCGGCCGTCGGCGTCGAGAATCCGGCGATCGCGATCGACAGGATCGCGGTTGCCACGATCGTCGCTGCGCGCGGGCAGTTTCTCGATTGTCGCACCCGTCGTGTCGACATCTTCGCACTCGGTAGCCCGGTCACCCCGCTGACGTTAGCCTGAGAAACAGGCCCACAGAGGGTCGACTACGAAAGGATTCGGTTCGATGCCAACTCGTACTTCACGCACAGCTTGGAACGGAACGCTGGAACAAGGTTCCGGTCAAGTCGAGCTGTCCAGTTCCGGCGCGGCGACTTTCGATGTGTCGTTTCCCAAGCGCGCCGCCGAGAACGCCGACGGCACCACCAGTCCCGAGGAATTGATCGCCGCGGCTCACTCGAGTTGCTATGCGATGCAGTTGTCGGCGTTGATCGCCGAGGCGGGCGGCACCCCACAGAGCCTCGAGGTCACCGCCGATGTCTCGCTGGGTCCCGATGAACCGGGTTTCAAGCTGACCGGCATCAAACTCACAGTGCGGGGCGAGGTCGAGGGTCTCGATGCAGACGGCTTCGCGAAGGCGGCTCAGGCGGCAAAGGAAACCTGCCCCGTCAGCAAGGCTCTCACCGGTGTCGAGATCACATTGGACGCGGCTCTCGAAAGCTGAACGGACAAATCGCCCGATGTGAGACTGGCGAACAATCGTCAGGTTTGAAATAGTTCGTTACTCGACCCATCTGCAGGGTGATTCGGTTACGAATCGTGTTCAAACGTCGGGTTCGATCGGCTGATGCGTACGTTCGGGGTATGCACCGACCGGCCTAGGAAGGATCAGCCCCACCATGTTGTGGACGCGCTTCCTGGGCCTCGGTGTACTCGCCGTAGCGGCGTACGCGATAGCCCCTCCCGGCATACCCCAGGGTGCGATATACGCAATCGTGCTTCTGGCCACAATCGTCGCGTTCGTCTACCGCTACTTTCGGGAACCCGGGCCGGACAAGCGGACGTGGAGGTACATGGCCGTCGGCGTCGGCTCCTGGGGTATCGGCGACGCGCTGATCGCGATGGTGCAGGTCAGCGGGGGACGAGTATCGACGTTCTCCTCGTCCGACATCTTCTACCTGTTCGGCTATCTGGTGATCGCCGTCGGCTTCGCACGAGCCGCCGACGAGAACGGGCTCGTGTTCGGGTGGGAAGAACTGCTCGAGTGTCTGGTTGTTGCAGTCGGTATCGGACTCGCCACGTGGGTGTTCGTCATCCCCGGCGATTCGACGCTGTCGTTTCCGTCGGCGATGGAATTGTGGCCTGCCACGGTCTACCTCACCATCGACGCGTTTCTGCTCACGCTCGTCGGAAGTCTGTACCTGCTGACCCGCTCGACAACGGTGCCGTTCCTGGCGGCAGCGGCCGGAGTCGTGTTCCTGGTGTCTGCCGATTTCGCGTCCTATGCCACGGTCGACTCGTCCGAGCTCTACCGTTCGACTCTCCTGAACACGCTGTGGTTGGCCGCGTACGTGTGTTTCGGAGTGATCGCCTTGCACATTCCGGAGCGGGCGGTGTCGCGGGTCGACCGGTCCAGCCCGTTCAGATTCGGGCGTGTGAGATTTCTCGGACTCGCGGTCGCGGTCGCCGTGACACCCCTAGCGATGGCAATTCAGTTGGCCCGCGGGGTCCCCGTCCAGCAGTGGGGGTGGGTGATCGTGCTGTCGTCGGCGATGATCATCGCGCTCGTCGGGTGCCGTATCGCATACTTCCTCGAGACGCTGCGGCGGCAGGCCGCAGTGCTCGAGGACGTGGCTCGGACGGATGCGGTGACCGGGCTGGCCAGTCGCCGCCTGCTCCGAGAGCGGTTGGACACGATGCTCGCCGGACGCGGCGAGTCGGACGTATTCACGCTCGTGGTGGACATCGACCGCTTCGCGCAGATCAACGAGACCTTCGGGTACAGCGTAGGAGACAGTGTCCTGCGCGAGATCGGTCATCGCCTGGTCGCATCGGTGCGATCCGACGACCTCGTCGGACGGCTCGGTGGGGATCAGTTCGTCGTCGCCATGCGCAGGCGTCCCGGCCAGATCGACGTATCGGACACTGCCGAGCAACTCCAGTTCGCAGTCAGTAGAACGATGTTCGTGCACGACATCAACGTGGCACTCGACGCGACGGTCGGAATCGCAGCCATAGAAGTCTGCCCGGCGGCCTCGGGTTCGGGTTCGGCGACCGTGTCGATAGACGGCGAATCGATGCTGCAGCGGGCGCACGTGGCCCTGACTGCCGCGAAGGCGGGCCACACTCGTATCGGTCGCTACGAACCCGACATGGATCGCGACCGACACGATCACATGCGGTTGCTGGGCGAACTCGACAAGGCCATCGGTGACCACCAGCTTCGAGTGTTCTTTCAGCCTTGCCTGGATCTGGAATCCGGCAGTGTCGATCGCGTCGAGGCGTTACTGCGGTGGCAGCACCCACGTGAGGGTCTGATCGGACCGTCGATGTTCCTGCCCGACGCCGAGCGCACCGGTATGTTGCCCGCCATCACCGCCCTCGTGCTCGACGAGGCCTTGGCTCAGTGCAGCGAGCTGCGTCGACGTGGAGTCAATTTGTCTGTCTCGGTGAATCTTTCGGTGAGAAACCTACTGGACGAGACGCTCACCGAACAGGTCGCGGCCGCGCTGGCGAAACATTCGGTTCCCGCGCATGCCCTGGAGTTCGAGGTCACCGAGACAACGGCGATGACCGATCCGGTGCGCTCGGTGAACGCGTTGACGTCCCTTCGTGGCCTCGGCGTCACCATCGCGATCGACGACTACGGCACCGGCTACAGCTCGTTGGCCTATCTGCAGACTCTGCCGGTGCAGACTCTCAAGATCGACCGCTCGTTCGTGTCGAAGATGAAAACCGAAGAGACCGACGCATCGATCGTGCGCTCGACCATCGACCTGGCTCGAAGTCTCGGGGTGCGGGTGATGGCCGAGGGAGTCGAGGACGCGGGCACGTTGGACGCGCTCCGAGAATTGGGCTGCGACGGTGCTCAGGGCTACTTCCTCGGCAGGCCGATGCCGGCCGAGTTCCTGGCCGAAGCTGTGGCGAAACTGGATTCGCAGATGCCGACGAGACTCGAATGGGAGCTCGCCCGCGAACGCATCTGAGCGGACGCGTGCGCTCTTCAGGACGCGGCAGGCACGTCCAGTACGACCTCGAATTCGAGCAGGGATGCTCCGGACGAGACCGGCTTCGCAGAACTGGCTCCGGCGTGAGCCTCCCGCGACGGTCCCGCCGACCATGCCTGGAACGACTCCTCGTCCTCCCATTGGGTGACGACGAAGTATCGCGACTCGCCCTTGACCGGCCGCAGCAGTTGGAACCCGAGGAAACCCGGGGAGCCGTCGACCGACCCGGCGCGCGCGGCGAAGCGCTTCTCGAGTTCGGGGCCCGCGCCCTCGGGTACGTCGATCGCATTGATCTTCACAATGGCCATGCCCGCGAGATTACTCCGCCGATATGCTCGGTGGTGATGCTCTACGACGAGGGTGGATCCGGCCGTTCGATTCTGCTGCTGCACGGGCTGATGGGCAGCGCCGCCACCTGGCGGCGGCAGGTTCCGTGGCTTCGAGAATTCGGGCATGTGCACTCCTACGATGCGCCGGGGCATCGTCGTCCTGCGCCGACCGAGCTCACGACCGAGTTCTTCGTGGCCGACCTGCTCGAGCATCTCGAGGCATTGGGTCCCAGTGTGTTGATCGGCCATTCGATGGGCGCACTGCACGGTTGGTGTGCCGCCGCCGAGCGCCCCGACCTGGTTTCCGCCATGGTGGTCGAGGACATCTCTCCGGATTTCAGGGGACGGACCGCCGATGATTGGGCAGCGATGATGCGGGCGTGGCCGCAACCCTTTCCCGACGCCGATGCGGTGCTGGCGTTCTTCGGAGATGTTGCGGGACAATACTTTCTGGATTCCTTCGTGCGAAGTGACGATGGCTGGCACCTGCACGGTGAGGTGGACGTCTTCGAGGCGATCTCGCAGGAGTGGGGGACTCGACACTTCTGGGACGAGTGGGATGCCGTCGACGCTCCGGTGTTGCTGATCGAAGGTGAACACACCATCACCCCGGCCGGTCAGATGCAGCGAATGCACTCGGGCAAGCCCGGATCGGCGTACGTGCGGATCGAGAAGGCGGCGCACCTGATTCACGACGAGGCACCCGAGGGGTATCGCACGGCGGTGCAGGAGTTCCTGCGCGCACTAGGATGATCCGAATGCCGCTCGCGAAGCTCAACGGAATCGACCTCAACTACGACGTCACCGGCGACGGTCCGCTGGTGGTGTTGGTGATGGGTACCGGTAGCCCGGGACGCGTGTGGCGAACCCATCAGGTTCCGGTGCTGGTGAAGCAGGGGTATCGGGTGGTGACCTTCGACAATCGGGGTATCGCACCGTCTTCCGAGTGCGCGAGCGGAATGACGCTCGACGATCTGGTCGCCGACACCGCTGCCCTCATCGAACACCTCGGTGGCGGGCCTGCACGCGTCGTGGGCACCTCGATGGGAGCGCGCGTGACGCAGGAACTGGCCTTGGCCCGGCCGGATCTGGTGTCGCATGCAGTGATGATGGCCACCTTCGGCAAGACCACCACTTTTCGTGCGCAGATGTCGAAGGGTGAGAAGGATCTTCACGACGCCGGGGTCGAACTCCCCGCGTCGTATCGGGCGGCGATGACTGCGATGCAGAACTTTTCGCCGAAGACCCTCGCCGACGACTCGGCGATCGGTGATTGGCTGGCGATCCTCGAATACTCCGGTGGCAGAAAGACTGCGGGTATGCGTGCGCAGATCGGACTCGAAATGCGTTCAGGGACGGACCGATTGGCGGCGTACCGGGCGATCAGGGCGAAATCTCTGGTGATCGGATTCGCCGACGATCGCATGATTCCGGTGCAGCAGTGCCGCGACGTCGCCTCCGCGATACCCGGTGCGCAGTACGTCGAAATCGCCGACACCGGTCACTTCGGATACCTCGAACGCCCCGATGCGGTCAATGCTGCGCTGGTGGAGTTCCTGGCGTCCTAGCCGTCCGAGCCCTCGCCCGCGAGGGCGAACAATCCCGATTCGGTTTGTTCGATCAAGCCGTCGGTGAGCAGTGAATCGAGAGCTCGGTCGCGTTGGGTCGGGTCGGTGGTCCAGACGATGTCCAGCTGAGCGCGCTCGACCGGTCCGGTGCTCTCGCGCAGCACCGACATGAGCTTGCCGCGCACCTGACGATCCGTCCCCGCGAACTTCTGGACCTTCTTGGCCGGGCCGGTGTGCGCGGGCCTGCCTGCCTCGATCCAGGCGCACTCCGGCAGTGGGCACAGCAGGCAGGCCGGATTCTTGGCTGTACAGATCAGTGCGCCCATTTCCATCAACGCCGCCGAGTAGCGGGCGGCGCGCGGGACGCTCTCGGGGAGCAGCTGTTCGACGTCGGCCAGATCCCGCGAGGTCGAGGGATTTCCGGGCTCGGCATTGCCGTGCATCGCACGCGCGACGACGCGTCGAACATTGGTGTCCACCACAGGAACTCGCTGACCGTAGGCGAAAGTCGCGACCGCCCTTGCGGTGTATGCGCCGATGCCCGGCAGACCCAACAGAGTCTCGACGTCGGTGGGCACCTCGTCGCCGTACTCTTCGGCGAGCACCCGGGAGCACTCGTGCAACCGCAGTGCTCGACGCGGATAGCCCAACTTGCCCCACGCGCGGAGCACTTCGGCCTGCGAGGACGCGGCCATCGCCGACGGCACCGGCCAACGCTGCACCCACTGCTCCCAGATGGGCGCGACCCGCACCACCGGCGTCTGCTGCAGCATGATCTCGCTCATCAGGATCTGCCACGCGCTGACGCCGGGCCTTCGCCACGGCAGGTCGCGTCCGTCGGTGTCGAACCACCCGAGCAGTGCGTCGGCATCGATCGGCAAGTGGTCGCCCTTCTCGTCGTGTCTGTGATCGGTCCCAACAGTAGTCAACCCGACTCGCCGGTAACTCGATCCACGTGCACAATGAAACCCATGCCTGCTTCGAATCCGATCGCTGCCTGGAAGTCACTCAAGGAAGGCAACCAACGGTTTGTCTCCGGAGAGGTCCTGCACCCGTCGCAGGGTATCGAGGATCGCGCCCGCCTCGAGAGCGCTCAGCATCCCGGTGCCATCCTCTTCGGCTGCGCGGACTCGCGTGTTGCTGCAGAGATCATCTTCGATCAGGGCCTCGGTGACATGTTCGTGGTGCGCACGGCAGGCCATGTCGTCGACTCTGCGGTTCTGGGCTCGATCGAGTACGGCGTCGCGGTGCTGAAGGCGCCGCTGATCGTGGTGCTCGGCCACGATCATTGCGGTGCAGTCAAGGCGACCGTCGACGCCCTCGAGAGTGGCGACGTACCCGGTGGCTACATCCGCGACGTCGTCGAACGCGTCACCCCGTCGGTGCTCTCGGCCCGCCGTGACGGCTACCATGCCGTCGACGAGTTCGAGGCCCGCCACGTCGAGGAAACCGGAAATCTGCTGATGCAGCGTTCCCGAATCGTCGCCGAGAAGGTCGAAGCCGGAGAGCTCGCGATCGTCGGGCTCACCTACCAACTGTCGAAGGGTCATGCGCAGTTGCGTGAGGTGATCGGCGACATCGGCGAAATACCAGCCTGAACCACTCCGATCCCATCTCGGTGAGTTCGCTGACGCGACACGCCGCGTGGGCTCAGGGATAGCGTGGCCTCGGCCGCATACGGTTGATTCGTGTTGGAACCGACCGGGCCTTTGCCTCCCGAAATCTACTGGCGACGCCGTGCGCTCGCCATCGGTGCGGCCGTTGTCGTCCTCGGATTGATCGTGTGGTTCATCGCCTCGCTCAGTGGCGGTTCCGACGACACCGAGGCCGCTCCTGCAGGTGTCGTTGCGGCTCCGGCGACGTCCTCGGCTCTGCCGTCACCCAGCTCCTCTGCCTCCGATGCGGATTCCGCCGGTGCAGGTGGCTCCGGTGGCGGTTCGGGTGGATCAGGTGGTTCCGGCGGCTCGGGTGGAGCCACCGACTCCGCTGCCGGTGGTGGCGCAGCTGCGACCACCAGCGGCGCGCCGGCTCCGGTGATCGCCAATCAGTGCTCGGATCAGTCGCTCGCGATCAAGGTGACGCCGGAGCAGGCCACCTATCGGCTGGGCGAAGAGCCCGTGTTCACCGTGGTCATCACCAACATCGGCTCCACCGAATGTCAGCGCGACGTCGGTGCCGGTCTGCAGCAGGCGCTCGTCTACACCCTCGACAATCAGCGCATCTGGTCCAACATCGACTGCTTCCCCAACGCTGCTTCGGATCTGCGCACCTTCAAGCTCGGCGAACAGGCCGGCTTCACCGTCAAGTGGTCGGGTACCAACTCGGTTCCCGGCTGCGGCGAAGAGCGCATCCCGGTCGGCGTCGGTGCCTACCAGGCGATCGCCCAGCTCGGCGAGCTCAAGAGCGCGCCGGAGCCGTTCAACATCACCGGCTGAGTACGGTCGACTCTCATGACCACCTCGACAGCACTCGCCCGAGCGGCCTACAAGACGCTCGAACCCTTCCACGTCACCGCGTACTTCAATCCCGAACTGGGATCGGCGTACGAGGACACCGGCCTCGACGGGCACGCCTGGTACGTCGGAGCTCGGGCTGCTCCGATGGGTCCGTGCGCGCCGAGTGTCGTCGCTGCTGCGTTCTACAACTTCAATCCGGTACTGATCGAGCGTGCGTGGCCTGCCGCCGTGGCCGTCGGACTGGACGCGGTGTCCGATCGTCGGTGGGCCCTACTCGACTCCGTTCTCGGCACGGCTCTCGGCTCCCTGGCGGACGACCCTGCGCTCACCGAGTTGGCGGGGCGTCTGGGCGATATCGGCGACACCGCCTCGTTCGCGGGCCGACCGCTCGCCGCGGCGTGGCACTCCGCCGCTCGACCGGAGGTACCGCATCTGGCCCTCTGGCACTCGATCACCGTCCTCCGTGAATGGCGCGGTGACGGCCACCTCGCCGCGCTGATCGACGCAGAACTCGATCCAACGGAAGCGGCCGTCTTCCACGAGGCCGACCGGCCGAACCCGCAGCCCGGCCGTCGGGCGCTCGGCAAGCGCATCACGCAGCTCACCCGGGAATGGTCCGAGAGCGAATGGGGTTCTGCCGCAGAACGACTCGCTGCCCGTGGACTGCTCACCGTCTCCGCCGAGGGCGAGACGTTGACCGACGACGGCGTCGCGCTCGATCAGCACATCGAGGATCGCACCGACATCATGGCGTCGGCCGTGTGGAGAGACGTCCCCGATGCCGAGGAGTTGATCACGAGCGCACGACCGTACGTGAAGGCCGTGATCGATGCAGGCTTCCTGCCGGGGACGAAGAAGAAGGCGTCCTAGTCGTACGGTCCCGAGATCGAGGCCTCGGCCAGTCTGGAGAGGCCTTCGCGGATGTGACGGGCCCACAGTCCACCGATGCCGTCGACGGACTGCAGGTCGGCCGAGGTGGCCGCGAGTAGCCCCTGCAGGGTGCCGAACGCGCCGACGAGTCGGTGAATCTGGCTGAACTGCAACCGCGGAACTCGGGTGAGCACCCGGTACCCGCGGGGGCTCATCGGGGTGTCGAGGGCCTCGATGGTCGCGGGATATCCGAAGGCTCGGGCCAGCGTCGTCAGATCCAGCAGATCGACGTCGGTCAGCTTGTCCAGTGCGGCGAGTGCCTTCTCGACTCCGGTGGTGCTCGACGGTTCGTTCCCGGCGAGGTAGTCACGGACGATCAGTTGGCGATCGACGTCGTTGTCGCCCAACAACTCTTCGAGCTGGAGCGCGAGTTGCCTGCCGTCGGTGCCGAGTTCCAGGACGTTCTGTTCGATCTCCACCGACACTCGCCGCACCATCTCGAGGCGCTGCGCGACGGTCAGGGCATCGCGCAGGGTCACGAAGTCCTCGATCTCGACGACCGAGAGTTGACGGGTGTTGTCGTCGAGCCTGGCCTTGTAGCGCTCGAGGGTCGCGACGGCCTGATTGGCGCGCGAGAGGATGGTGGCCGAGCCCTCCACGACGTGCCTGACGCCGCCGATGTAGACGCTGACGATGCTCATCGACTGGCTCACCGAGACGACGGGGTAGCCGGTTTGCATGGCGGTTCGCTCCGCGGCGCGGTGCCGGGTGCCGGATTCGACGGTGGGGATCTTGTGGTCCGGTACGAGCTGCACATTGGCCCGGACGATTCGTTTGCCGTCGGTCGAAAGTACTACTGCGCCATCCATTTTCGACAGCTCGCGAAGTCTGGTCGGCGCGAACTCGACATCGAGCTCGAATCCGCCGTCGCAGATGGCCTCGACCTCGTCGTCGTATCCGAGGACGATCAGGCCGCCGGTGCGGCCGCGCAGAATTCGCTCGAGACCGTCGCGCAGGGCGGTTCCCGGTGCGAGCCGGGCGATGGTCTCGCGCAACGCTGGGGACGGCGTGGTGCCCTCCATGGCCAACCCCCTCGTGTCGTCTCGGCGTGCGGCGTGGTTGCTGCCCGTGCGGGCGATGCATGTCTGCGGATAAAGAGTACTGCGCAACTACGTGCAGGCAGCCCGACAAAGAATACTGCCCGGTGTCATACGGGCCGCATACGCGTGTAGGTCAACGCCTCGCCGACGTTGGTGACGGTCTTGACCTTGATGCCGTCCGGTATGGGGCCTGCGTCCTCGGGGACGATGGCGTAGTTGAAGCCCAACCGCGCGGCCTCGGCTAGACGGCGACCCAGTCCGGCGACGCGGCGCACCTCGCCTGCCAGCCCCACCTCGCCCAGAATCACCATGCCCGGGGGCAGCGGCTGATCGCGGACCGCCGACGCCACGGCCGCAGCCAGCGCGAGATCGGCGGACGGTTCGCTGGTGCGCATGCCGCCGACCGTCGCCGCATAGACCTCCGCCTTGGACACCTTGACCCCGCAGCGGCGTTCCAACACGGCCAGGATCATCGCCACGCGGGCGTGATCGAGCCCGCTGACCGCGCGCCGGGGCGACGGCATCGCGGTGTCCACGATCAGTGCTTGCAGCTCGGCCAACAGCGGCCGTTTGCCGTCCATCGTGACGGTGACGGCAGTGCCGGGCACGGCGTCGCCCCGATGATGCAGGAACAGCCCGGACGGATCACTGATGCCGACGATCCCGGTTTCGCGCAGCTCGAAGCAGCCGACCTCGTCGGATGCGCCGAACCGATTCTTGACGCCGCGGATCATCCGCAGAGTCGAGTGCTTGTCGCCCTCGAAGTTGAGGACCACGTCGACGAGGTGCTCGAGCGAGCGCGGACCTGCCACCGCGCCCTCCTTCGTGACGTGCCCGACGAGCAGCACCGCAACCCCGGTCGTCTTGGCCAGCGTGGTCAGCGCGCTCGTGATGGCGCGAACCTGGGTGACACCGCCGATGACGCCGTCGACGTCCGCGGCGAGCATCGTCTGCACGGAATCGACGATCAGCAGGCTCGGCTCGACCTGCTCGACGTGGCCGAAGACGGTGGCGAGGTCGGACTCGGCGGCGAGGAAGACGCGCTCGTGTACCGCGCCGGTCCGATCGGCACGCAACCTCACCTGACCCGCCGACTCCTCGCCCGTGACGTAGAGCGCTCGGCGATCGGGTGCCGATCGGGCCCACCGATGCACCACCTCCAGCAACAGCGTCGACTTGCCGACTCCGGGCTCGCCGGCGAGGAGCACGACCGAACCGGGGACGAGGCCGCCACCCAGAACACGATCGAACTCGTCGATTCCGGTGGTGTTGGCCTGCGAGGTGGCACTGCTGATGGTCGTCAGAGCTGCAGCGGGCGTGGTGGGAATCATGGCCCCACCGCCCGAACGAAGGGCCGATGCGCCTGCGCGTGTGGCGAGCGGAGCAGCGGTGGCCTGGACTTCGTCCATCGAGCCCCAGTCACCGCACTCGGGGCAGCGACCGACCCATTTGGAGACCGAGTGACGGCACGCGGAGCAGCGGTAGCTCGACTTCAGTTTGACCACGCCGCGAGCCTAACGATGGGCACCGACAGGGTCGGGGCGGCGGCTACTCGCCTTCGCTGTGCTCGGTCACCGCGGACTCGTCGCGCTCGAGCTCGTGGCCGGCATCGACGGGAACGTTGACGACGACCTCGCCCGCGTTGGCGAACTCGAACGTGACCGGCAGGGTCAGGCCCGGCCGAACGTTCTCGGAGATGTCTGCCATCTCGACCTTGATCAGCTGGATCGGCAGCAGCGGATCGTCGAGCTGAACGTCCGCGGGCGTACCTGCGCCGAGCGCGGTCAGCGGAGCGATCTCGGTGCTGCCCGATTCCGCCTCGTCGACGATGGTGACCTCGGCCTCGGGGGAGGAGATGCCGGTCAGCTCGTCGGCCACACCCGGGTTGGAGTTGATGGCCGTGAAACCGAGCTCGACGGTGCCGCCGGGCTCGATGCTGTACTCCTGCGAATCGGGGTACATCACGTGCACGTTGCGCAGCTGGATGTCGCCGACGTCGACGGAGTTGCCGTTGACCGCGGCGACCTGAGTGGCCGTCTGGGAGATCTGACCTGCGCCGCACGCGGTGAGGGCGAGCGCGCCACCGGCGAGAAGAGCGAGGGCAGCGGCCGTCCTGCGATGGCGGCCAAGCGGTGTCGCAGCGTCGATTGCAGTCACTTCGGTCGTCCTCCATGTGGTGCCGGGCCGGCTCGGTCCATCTCGTCCACTAGGGAGAGTAGTAGTTCTCGTCCACCGGCCGCTCGTGGGGTCTGCCGGTGGCCCGATGACGCCAGGTGAGGGTGCCTGCCGAGTGTGAGGACGGCGCAGTGACGCACGTGAAAATGTGGCCCCGGATACACGTCGATCGGTCTGTGTCAACCCCTGATTCGGCACCACTATGCCCCTGACCTGCACCGTTGATATGAGCCGTGGTATTCTGGGTAAATCGAAAGGGGCACTTGTCACATGATTTTCAAGGTCGGAGACACCGTCGTTTACCCCCATCACGGAGCGGCGCTGATCGAAGCGATAGAGACACGCACCATCAAGGGTGAACCGAGAGAGTATCTGGTTCTCAAGGTCGCGCAAGGCGACCTCACCGTTCGAGTTCCCGCGGACAACGCAGAATACGTAGGCGTTCGCGACGTCGTCGGGCAAGAAGGTCTCGACAAAGTCTTCCAGGTGCTTCGCGCGCCGCACACCGAAGAGCCCACCAACTGGTCGCGCCGCTACAAGGCCAACTTGGAGAAGCTCGCGTCCGGTGACGTGAACAAGGTTGCCGAGGTCGTCCGTGATCTCTGGCGACGTGAGCAGGACCGCGGCCTGTCGGCAGGCGAGAAGCGCATGCTCGCCAAGGCGCGTCAGATCCTGGTCGGTGAGCTCGCACTCGCCGAGGGAACGGATCAGGCCAAGGCCGACACCATGCTCGACGAAGTTCTCGCTACAGCTTCCTAGAGTGAACGGTACTTCCGGCGACGTGGTCGCCCTGGTACCCGCAGCAGGCAAAGGCCTTCGGCTCGGACACGACGAGCCGAAGGCATTCGTCTGTCTGGGCACCGATTCTCTCCTGACACGGTCCGTGGACGGTCTTCGGGCCTCGGGGGCCGTCGATCGCATCGTCGTCATCGTGCCGGCCGAGCTGCTCGACGCGGCCCGTCGTCATGTCGGCGACGACGTCGTCGTCGTGGCCGGAGGGCTCGAGCGCACCGATTCGGTGCGCGCCGGTCTGGCCGCTGTCGGCGATGCAGCCGTCGTACTGGTCCACGACGCAGCCCGTGCCCTCACCCCACCGACGCTGATCGCCCGCGTCGTGGCCGAGGTGCGAGCCGGACGCTCCGCCGTCATCCCCGTCCTCCCGGTCGTCGACACCATCAAGGAAGTCGACATCATGGGCGCGGTGGTCGGTACCCCGGACCGCGCGAGTCTGCGCTCGGTGCAGACTCCGCAGGGATTCGACGCCGACGTCCTGCGCCGGGCGTACGACGCCGCATCCGACATCTCCACCGACGACGCGGGCCTCGTCGAGCGCATCGGCGAGACGGTGCACTCCATCGTCGGCGACGCACTCGCGTTCAAGATCACCACTCCACACGACCTACTACTGGCACAGGCTCTGCTGTGAGAGGCGCGCTATGAGAGTCGGCATCGGAACCGACGTCCATCCCATCGCTCCCGGTCGGCCCTGTTGGCTGGCGGGTTTGCTGTTCACCGATGCGGACGGACTCGACGGGCATTCCGACGGCGACGTGGCCTCGCACGCCCTGTGCGACGCATTGCTGTCCGCGGCGGGACTGGGCGATCTCGGATCGGTGTTCGGGACCGGGCGTCCGGAATGGGACGGGGTCAGTGGAGCCGCCATGTTGACCGAGGTCAAGCGGCTGCTCGACGAGGACGGTTTCGCGATCGGCAACGCCGCGGTGCAGATCATCGGCAATCGGCCCAAGATCGGACCGCGCCGTGTCGAGGCTCAGGAAGTTCTTTCGCGGGTGCTCGGTGCGCCGGTATCGGTGTCTGCGACCACCACCGACGGGCTGGGGTTGACCGGTCGTGGTGAAGGAATCGCGGCCATCGCGACCGCACTTGTCATGACGAGGTAAAACCACCGGTAGCATTGCTGGTCGTGACCCTTCGCCTGCATGACACCGAGACGAGGGCCCTGCGGGAATTCACCCCCTTGGTCCCTGGCCATGTATCGGTGTACCTGTGTGGGGCGACGGTGCAGGGCGAACCGCATATCGGCCACGTGCGCAGCGGCGTCGCCTTCGACGTACTGCGCCGCTGGTTGCTGGCGCACGATTACGACGTGGCGTTCGTACGCAACGTCACCGACATCGACGACAAGATCCTCAACAAGGCACGCGACGCAGGCCGTCCGTGGTGGGAGTGGGCCGCGACCTACGAGCGGTCCTTCACCTGGGCGTACGACCGGCTCGGGGTGCTGCCGCCGTCGGCGGAGCCGCGCGCGACCGGGCACATCACCCAGATGGTGCAGATGATCGAGCGCCTGATCGAACGCGGCCACGCCTACGCCGATTCGTGCGGTGACGTCTACTTCGACGTGCAGAGCTTCCCGAGCTACGGCGCACTGTCCGGGCACAAGCTCGACGACGTGCACCAGGGCGAGAGCGTCGCCGAGGGCAAGCGTGATCCCCGCGACTTCACGCTGTGGAAGGGCGCGAAGCCCGGCGAGCCGTCGTGGCCGACGCCGTGGGGTCCCGGCCGCCCGGGCTGGCATCTCGAATGCTCGGCGATGGCAGAGAACTACCTCGGCTCGGAGTTCGACATCCATTGCGGCGGCCTCGATCTGGTGTTCCCGCACCACGAGAACGAGCGGGCGCAGTCCATGGCGGCCGGTGACGGCTTCTCGCAGTACTGGCTGCACAACGGGTGGGTGACGATGGGCGGGGAGAAGATGTCGAAGTCTCTCGGCAACGTTCTCTCGGTACCGAACGTACTCGAGAGGGTTCGGCCGCAAGAGCTTCGGTTCTACCTCGGTGGTGCGCACTATCGGTCGATGCTCGAGTACTCCGACACCGCTCTCGAGACCGCCGCCGTGACGTACCGGGGTATCGAAGGGTTCGTCCGTCGAGCCGTCGAACGTGCCGGTGAGGTACCGATGGGCAAGTGGACCGCCGGGTTCGCCGAGGCCCTCGACGACGACCTCGGAGTTCCCAAGGCGTTGGCCGAGATTCACGCCACCGTCACACTCGGCAACACAGCACTCGAGTCCGGCGATCTACCGGCTGCGGCGGAGTACGCGGGCAGCGTGCGAGCGATGCTCGACATCCTCGGTGTCGATCCGCTCGATCCGCATTGGAGTCGCGACAGCGGTTCCGACTCGGCCGCCCTCGGCGCTCTCGGCGTGTTGGTCGAGGCCGAGCTGGAGCGTCGAGCATCGGCGAAGGCGGCCAAGGACTGGGCCACTGCCGACGACATACGGACACGACTGGCGAAGGCCGGAGTCGACGTGACAGATACACCCAACGGGCCCGAATGGTCGCTGGGTACGAGCAAGACCGACGAAGCAGGTTTGTGATGGCAGGCAATTCGAGTAGGCGCGGCGCGATCCGCAAGGACGGCACCAAGAAGGGGCAGGTCGCCGGTTCCGGCGGCAAGCGTCGTAAGGGCCTCGAGGGTCGTGGGGCGACGCCTCCCGCCTCCGAGCGCACCAAGCATCCCGCCGCGCGTCGGGCCAAGCTCGCCGAGAAGTCCGCGCAGAATCGTGGCGGCAGCACCGGTGGCCGCGCGGGTGGCAGGCCGGCCGGACGCAAGGCCGAAGACGGTCCCGAGGTGGTATTGGGCCGCAACCCGGTCGTCGAGTGCCTGCGGGCAGGCGTGCCCGCCACCGCACTGTGGGTTGCCGTCGGTACCGACAGCGACGATCGCCTCAAGGAAGCCGTGCAGCGCGCAGGCGATGCGCGGATCTCCATCCTCGAAGTTCCTCGCTCGGATCTGGACAAGCTCAGCGCCAACGGATTGCACCAGGGCCTGGCCCTGCAGGTGCCGCCGTACCGCTACGCGCACCCCGACGATCTGATCTCGAACGCACGCACGCACCAGGAGCCGGCTCTGCTCGTGGCTCTCGACAACATCACCGATCCGCGCAACCTCGGTGCCGTCGTGCGTTCGGTGGCTGCCTTCGGCGGTCACGGCGTGGTGATTCCGCAGCGGCGCAGCGCGAGCGTGTCGGCAGTGGCATGGCGAACCAGTGCCGGTGCCGCAGCTCGCCTGCCCATCGCGCGAGCAGTGAATCTGACTCGCACACTGAAGGATTGGCAGTCCAAGGGTGTCACCGTCGTCGGTCTCGACGCGGGCGGCGACACCGAACTCGACACCTTCGACGGTAAGGGGCCGGTCGTCATCGTCGTCGGTTCCGAGGGCAAGGGCCTGTCGCGTCTGGTCAGCGAGACCTGCGATCACATTCTGTCGATCCCGATGGCGGGGCCGGTGGAATCGCTCAACGCGTCCGTCGCCGCAGGCGTCGTGCTGGCCGACATCGCTCGGCAACGCCGCGGGTAGACCTAGGTTCTGATGCGGGCGGCGGTGTCGTGCATCGCCGGGATCACGGTCTGGACCATGTCGGTATTGGTGTAATTCCTCGCGTGCAGTGACGTGTTCAGCGCAGCCACGACGGTGCCGTTGCTGTTCCGCAAAGGCACTGCAGCAGCACGCATTCCGACATCCAGTTCGTCGACCACCTCGGACCACCCGGCTGCGCGCACTCGGTCGATCTCGGCACGTAGTGCGTCTCGATCGACGAGCGTGCGCGGGGTGAGGGCTTCGATGGGCGCGTCGGCGAAGTAACGCTCCAGCTCGCTCTCGGGCAGCGCTGCGAGCAGCACTCGACCCGAAGACGTTGCGTGCGCGGGGAATCGAGTGCCCAATGTGATGACGACCCGCAGCATGCGCGACGACGGAACGCGCGCGACGTAGACGATGTCGAATCCGTCGAGGATCGCCACCGAAGTCGTTTCGCCCAATTGTCGTGCGAGCGTTTCGATGTGGGGTTCGGCCAGACGCGGCAGGTCCATTCCGGACAGGAACGTGAAGCCCAGGTTCATCACTCGTGGGGTGAGGGTGAACCGACGGCCGTCCTGGCGGACGAATCCCAGTTCGGCCAGCGTCAGCAGCAGTCGGCGGGCCGTAGCTCGTGTGACTCCGACGGCCCCGGCGACCTCGGTCAGAGTGCGGGCGGGATGTGCGTCGTCGAAGCACTGCAGCACGCTCAGGCCTCGTTCGAGTGACTGCACGAACCAGGCGGGGCGTTGGTCGTCGGGGGCGATCTCGGCCGTCATGGTTCGAGTCTGCCTCATCGCCCTGATCGCGCTGCATCACACCGCTCCGTGCTTGTGGTCTTGACCACAAGAGCCGCCTCTGGCTACAGTTGTGCGAATAACAAACAACTGTGCGCGATGCGCACAAAATCGAAGGGCCGACAAGTGAACGTTGACGTCGCAGTCGCGGACGGATCCAGAGCACGGAAAGCTGCCATCGGCAGCTTCGTCGGTGCCGTGGTCGAGTGGTACGACTTCCTGCTGTACGGCATCATCGCCGCGCTGGTGTTCAACTCCCAGTTCTTTCCGAGCGTCTCGCCCGCAGTGGGCGTGATGGCCGCGTTCGCGACCTTCGGTGTCGGTTTCCTCTTCCGGCCCCTCGGCGGAATCTTCTTCGGCCACTTCGGTGACCGCCTCGGACGCAAGCGGATGCTGATCTGGACCATGTTGCTGATGGGCGTCGCAACGGCCCTGATCGGTCTGGTTCCCAACTTCGAGTCCATCGGCTGGTTCGCGCCGCTGCTGCTGGTGCTGCTGCGCGCGATCCAGGGCTTCGCCGTCGGCGGCGAATGGGGCGGAGCATCGCTGATGGCCGTCGAGAGTGCGCCGGCGAAGAAGAAGGCGTTCTACAGCAGTGGCGTCCAGGTCGGCTACTCCGTCGGCCTCATCCTCGCCACCGGCGCGGTCACCATCATGAGCAACCTGCTCAGCGACGACGCCTTCACCAGCTGGGGCTGGCGCGTACCGTTCCTGGCCAGCGCGGTGCTCGTACTGTTCGGCCTGTGGATCCGATCCGGTGTCGAGGAATCGCCCGTGTTCGAGCAGGCAGTCGAGGAGAGCGGTGAGAAGAAGAAGCTACCGGTCATCCAGGCGATCACCGAGCACCCCGGTTCGTTCCTCAAGATCATCTCGCTGCGCATGGCCGAGCTGTTCACCATGTACATCGTCACCACCTTCGCACTCAGCTACACCGTCAACGAACTGGGCTACGAGCGCCAGTTCATGCTCAACGTCGCGCTGCTGGTCGGTGCCATCGGCATCCTCAGCATCCCGGCCTACGCGGCGGTCGCCGACCGCTTCGGCCGCAAGCCGATCTTCGTCACCGGTGCCGTCGTGGGCGCACTGGCTGCCGTGCCGTTCTTCCTCTCCCTGCAAGCGGCCTCGGTGGTCGCCATCGTGATCCTCGCCGTCATCCTGGTCAACGTCTCGCACGACATGGTGGTCTCGGTGCAGCAGCCCCTGTTCACCGAGATGTTCGGCCCGGAACTGCGCTACAGCGGTGCCGGTGTGGGCTATCAGGTCGCCAGCGCGATCGCCGGTGGCTTCACCCCGTTCATCGCGGCCGCTCTGGTGAGCTGGAACGACGGCTCCTGGCACTACGTCGCGGCGTACCTGGCCCTGGGATGCATCATCTCGGCCGTGGTCGCAGCGCTGATGAAGAACATGGGTTCCTCCGACGTCACGTCCGTCTCTGTACAGACTCCTGCAGCAGAAGGTGTTGTTGCAGAGCGTGTCTCGAAGTCGGTATGAGCTCGCTGACCCTGGTCGGTTCGCACGCGTCCACCGCGATGTCACCCGCGCTGTGGACGCGTGCGTTCGAGATCGCCGAGGTCTCGTCCAGTTACGACGCCTGGGAGGTCGTCGACGCCGCCGGCCTACCCGACGTCGAGAAGGCTCTCCGGGGCGGCCGCACCGATGCTGCGAACGTGACGATGCCTTGGAAGCACTGGGCCGCAACGGTTGCCGACGAGGCCGATCCGGATGTGACGGTCTCGGGGGTGGCGAATCTGCTGTTCCTGCGTTCGGGTGCGCTGTTCGCCATGAACACCGACATCGCGGCGGTCCGAGCCGCGACCGCGGGACGTACCTTCGGATCGGTACTTCTGCTCGGAGCCGGTGGTGCCGCGCATGCTGCGGCATTCGCCTTGCACGCCCGCATCGACAGGCTGGTGGTCTCGGATGTCGACCGTCGTGCAGCGGCGGCTCTCGTCGCCGAACTCGACGGGTACGACGGTTCCGTCGCGGTCGTCGACTGGTCGGATCGAGCAGTGGATCTGGGCTCCTACGACCTGGTGATCAATGCGACGCCCATCGGACGAGACGGCTCGGAGGATCAGCTCGCCTGGGGCACAGGTGAACTGGCACCGACGGCAACGGTGTACGACTTCGTCTACTCCGACATGCGCAACGCCGCCGAGGCCTACGCCGCCGATCGCGACATCGAGCTGATCGACGGATGGACGCACCTGTTCCACCAGGCCGATGCCATGGTTCGTCCGCTCGGACTGCCCGACCGGATGTCCGATGCGTTGCGACGCAGCATTCGTGAAATCTGTCCCGCCGCTGCCGGAATCAACCGATAGCGCGGAAGCGCACCCGAGTGCCGGGGGTCAACTGCGCGGCCACGGACACGTCGGCTGCGGTGACGACGGCGATCACCGGATATCCGCCTGTGACGGGATGGTCGGCGAGAAACAGCACGGGCTTCCCTGACGGGGGAACCTGCAGAGATCCGAGAACCATTCCTTCACTGGACAACTCACCGTCGATTGCGCGGGCCAGGGGCTCGGATCCGTCGAGCCTGATCCCGACGCGATCGGTGTCCGGTGTGACCGTCCACGGCTGCTGCACCAGTGTCTTCGAGGCGTGCTCGGTGAACCAGCCGTCACGCGGCCCGAACTTCACGTGCAATGTCTCGTGGAGCGTGGGCGGCGGCACGAAATCTGCAGCCGGCCATTCGGCGCTGCCGTTGCCGACGTTCAGAACATCGCCGGGAGAGAGTGGGGCCGGGCCGATGCCCGACATCGTGTCCGTCGACCGACTGCCCAGGACTGCCGGAACGTCGATCCCACCCCGCACGGCAACGTAGCTGCGCAGACCCCATGTGGGCGCGGACAATTCCAGTGTCTGTCCGGCTCTGAGGGTGATGGTCGAGAACAGTCCCTGCTCTGTGCCGTCCACGCGGCAGTTCACCTGCGCCCCGGTGACGGCCACGAGAGCGTCGAACTCGGCGCGCAGATTCAGGCCACCGAAGGTCGCTTCCAGTGTGGCGGCGTCGGAGTCGTTGCCCACCAACCGGTTCGCGGCATCGTGCGAGAGTCGGTCTGCGGCACCGGAGCGACCGACGCCGATCGACGCGAATCCGGGTCGTCCGCGATCCTGGACGGTGCACAGTGGTCCCGTCTGCAGAACGGTCAGGGCTCTCATGCCTGCTCGAATCGGACGATGGTGCCGGGCCGCAGCAGCGCGGGTGGATCGCGGTCGAGATCCCACAACCGAGCGTCGGTGCGTCCGATCAGTTGCCACCCGCCGGGGGAGGAGCGCGGATAGATGCCCGAGAACTCACCCGCCAGGCCCACCGAACCGGCCGGAACGCTGGTGCGCGGCGACGTGCGCCGCGGAACATGCAGTCGTGCGTCGGTGCCGACGAGATAGCCGAAGCCGGGTGCGAAGCCGCCGAACGCAACGGTCCACGTCTGATCGACATGGGCGGCAACGACGTCGGCGGTGGACAGGCCGGTCAGTCGGGCGACCTCGTTCAGGTCCTCGCCGTCGTAGACCACCGAGATCGTCACGGTGTCGGACCGGTCGTCTGTGGTCGTGACTGCGGGTTCGGTGGCCGCGATCCAGTCCAGAACCGGCTGCTTCGGCCCGTCGAACATCACCAGGACCGTGCGTGCGGCTGGTACCAGATCCACGACCGCCGCGGGTGGGTCGGCCGTCAGAGAGCGGTAGTACGCCATCGTCTCGTCCAGCCCGTCGAATTCGACCAGCAGTGCGTCCTCACCGGCCGGGTGAATCCTCATCGGACGAATGCGGAGATGTCGATACCGTTGGCGCGCAACAGGTTCGATACGGCCGCGGCCATCGCGACCGCGCCGGGGGAGTCGCCGTGCAGACAGATCGACTCCGCCCGGACGTCAATGGTCGAGCCGTCCACGGCAACGGCGGTGCCGTCCGTGATCATGGTCAACACGCGCTGGGCAACGGCGTCGGGATCGGACAGTACGGCACCGGGTTCCGAGCGCGAGACGAGCGCCCCCTGCGGGGTGTAGGCGCGGTCGGCGAAAGCCTCTGCGACAGTGCGCAGTCCGGCTCGTTCGGCTTCCTCGAGGAACACCGAGCCGGGCAGGCCGAGCACCGGCAGCGTGGGGTCGTAGGCGAGAACGGCGTCGACCACGGCCTTTGCCTGGCCGCGGTGGTGCACGATCGCGTTGTACAGCGCACCGTGCGGTTTGACGTAGGCGACGGCCGAACCGGAGGCTCGAGCGAGGCCGTCGAGTGCGCCGATCTGATAGATCACGTCGGCGTTCAGGTCGGCGGGGGAGACGTCGAGAAAGCGCCTGCCGAACCCGGCGAGGTCGTGGTAGCCCACCTGCGCTCCGATTCGTACCGCCGCTGTCGCGGCCGAGCGGCACGTCCGCAGCAGAGTGGTGGGATCACCGGCATGGAAGCCGCACGCAACGTTGGCGCTCGAGACCAGGGCGAGCATCGCGTCGTCGTCGCCGAGAGTCCACGCACCGTAGCTCTCGCCGAGATCGGCGTTGAGGTCGATGGACACCCTCGACATCCTAGGCGGCGACCAGTCGTCCGGAATTGGCCTTGCGGGTTCCGCCGATCGCGCGGCACACGAGGTAGATCACGAAGGAGATGGTGGTGACGAACGTCGAGACCGGCAGGCCGGGAGCAAGGGAGAGCAGGATGCCGCCGACGGCGGCGATCTCGGCGAAGACGATCGACAGCAGCGTCGCCTTCAGCGGGCTTGCCGTCACCCGGGCGGCGGCAGCGGCCGGGGTGATGAGCAGCGAGAGCACCAGCAGCGCGCCGACGATCTGCACACCGAGCGCACAGGCGACACCGACGAGCACGGCGAACACCACCGAGAGTGCGCGGACGGGGACGCCGCGGGCCAGCGCCACCTCGGGGTCGGTGCTGGCGAACAGCAACGGACGGTAGACCACGGTGAGGACGATCAACACCAGGACCGCGCACACCAGCAGGAGCTGAATACCGCTCTGTCCGACGCCGACGATCTGTCCGATGAGCAGCGAGAAGCTGGTGCCGGTTCGGCCCGGGTAGAGCCAGATGAACAGCACCGACAGGCCGAGACCGAAGGACATGATCACGCCGATGACCGAGTCGCGGTCGCGGGCCTTGCTGCCGAGCAGGGCGAACATGACCGCCGCGACCACGGACCCGACGATGGCTCCGAGGCCGACGGTGATGCCGACGAGCAGTGCCGCGGAGGCACCGGTGAGCGAGAGCTCACTCGATCCGTGCACCGCGAACGCCCACTGGCGGCTGACGATCAGCGGACCGAGTGCGCCTGCGAGCAATCCGAGGATCGCGGCGGCGAGCAGTGCCTGCTGGACGAAGTCGTAGGTCAGCAGATTTGCGGTGGTGTCGAAGTCGAGCATCTTCGAGAATGCGTCGAGAACCTTCTCGTTCATGCCTTGTCTTCTCTGTCGTGCGGCACGGGTGGATGGTGGGCTCCTGCCGAGCCGAGCGCGTCGATCGAGTCGCCGGTGCCGACGACGATGAGCCGGCCGCGAACTTTCAGTACCTCGACTTCGGTGCCGTAGAGCTCGGAGAGCACCTCGGTGGTCATGACTTCCTCCGGCGTTCCGATACGGAACCGGCCGTCGACGATGTAGACGATGCGATCGACGAGCGGCAGGATCGGGTTGATCTCGTGGGTCACGAACAGCACTGCGGTGTCGTGCTCCCGTCGTCGACGATCGATGAGGCTCGAGACCAGAGATTGGTTGGCGAGGTCGAGGCTGAGCAGGGGTTCGTCGCACAGCAGGACCGACGGATCGCCGACGAGTGCCTGGGCGATACGCAGCCGCTGCTGTTCACCGCCGGACATCGAGCCGACCGGCGCTCCGGCGAAGGAGTTGGCGTCGACCTGATCGATCGCGCGCTGCACCGTCTCCTTGCGCTGCCGCATGCCGCGCAGGCCCATGCCCCACCGATGACCGTCCCAGCCGAGCCCGACGAGATCGCGTCCGCGCAGGGGGAGATCGTCGTCGATGTTTCGTTGCTGGGGCACGTAGCCGACGCCCGACTGGCCGCGACGGACGGGATTGCCGTCGATCGCGGCCGTGCCGGATGTGAGGTGATTCTGACCGAGCAGCACCTTCAGCAGAGACGTCTTGCCCGATCCGTTGGGGCCCAGAACGGCGACGAACTCGCCCTTCTCGACCGTCAGGTCCAGGTTCTGCCACAGCGTGCGCTCGCCGAACGCCAGTCCGGCATCGCGCAGTTCTACAGCAGGCATGTACTACAGCTTTCCATCAGCCGGTCCGAGATCAGGAGTCGGATCGGCTCAAGGGGCCGTTGCGAGGGCGGCCTGCAGATCCGTCGCTGCCTTGGTCTGCCACTCGATGTACGTCATCCCGGCGGGCAGAGTCTCGGTGACCTCGACGACGGGGATGCCCGCGGCCTCGCTCGTGGAGCGAATATCCTGCGTCACAGCATCTTCGGTCTGGATGTTGTAGATCAGAGCGCGGACGGACTTCGAGGTGAACAGATCACGCGTCGCGGCGATCGAAGCGGGCGACGGGTCGTTGCCCTCCTCGATGGAGTCCTTGAAGTCCTCGGGAGTGCGATCGTCGAGTTCGGATTCCTCGATCAGGTAGTGCGCGATCGGCTCGGTCTGCGCCACCGGTGCGCCCGGGTGATCGGCGGCGATCTTCGCCGTCACGTCGGTGATGCCGTGTACCTGCTCGTGGAACGTTTCGGCGTTGGCGGTGTACTGGGCAGCGTTGTCGGGGTCGAGCTGACCGAGCTTGTCGGCGATCTCCTCGGCGGTGTGCGCTGCGACCTCGGCGTTGTACCAAACGTGTTCGTTGACCTCGCCGTGCGAATGGCCGTGATCGTCCGCTGCCTCTGCCTCTGCCTCTGCTTCGGCCGTCGCGTCGCCGGAGGTGGGCTCGGACTCGTGATCGTGGCTCTCGTCGAGCAGGGTGTACGCATCGACCGACGGCACGTCCTTGCCCTCGGATCCGAGGATGTCCTCGATGAACTGGTCGTAGCCGCCGCCGTTGTAGACCACGAGCGACGCCTCGGCGACGGCAGCGGCGTCGGCCGGGCTGGCCTCGTAGGAGTGCGGATCGGCTGAGGGATCGGAGATGAGCGAGGTCACTGTGGCCAGGTTGCCCGCCACTGCCTCCGCGACGCTTCCCCAGACGTTCGTCGACGCGACGATCGTGATCGGTCCGTCGACGGGGGTGGCCGGGGCAGACTCGGTGCTCGCGGAGTCGGTTGAGCTGCATGCGCTGAGCGTGAGGGCTGCGGCGCAGGTCAGGCCGAGTGCGGCCGTGAGTTTGGTCCGGGACGCGCGACGGATGGACGACATCGATGTACTCCTGAAGGGCAAGGCTTGACGCTAATGGAAACCGTTACCGTTGTACTCTAGCGTTCGATTGGCCTTTGTTCGAATCGGACGAAGGCGACCTCGAGTTTCTCTGCGGTGCGTTGTGGGACTAACGTCCCGGTTATGGCCAGGTCGAGCGAACCGCGACGTCAAGCGACGTTGGCGTCGATCGCAGCCGAGCTGAAGGTATCGCGCACCACCGTCTCGAACGCCTACAACCGACCCGATCAGCTCTCCCCCGAACTTCGCGAACGCGTCCTCCAGGCCGCCAAGCGTCGCGGCTACGCGGGCCCCGACCCGGTCGCGCGATCACTGCGCACCCGCAAGGCCGGCGCCATCGGACTGCTCCTCACCGAGGCGCTGAGCTACTCCTTCCGCGACCCCGCCGCGATGAGCTTCCTCGCCGGACTCGCCGAATCCTGCGAGGCCGCCGGACAGGGACTACTGCTCATCCCCGCCGGTGCCGAACGCGACGACGTGCAGGCCGCCGCCGTCGTGCAACAGGCCGGAGTCGACGGGTTCGTCGTCTACTCCGTCGCCGACGACGACCCGTACCTCGCTGCGGTTCGCGAACGTCATCTGCCGATCGTCGTCTGCGACCAACCCCGCAACATCCCCGAAGCCGCCCTCGTCGCCATCGACGACCGCGGCGCAATGAAAATGCTTGCCGCACATCTGATCTCGCAGGGACACGAGCACCTCGCGGTCCTGTGCATGCGGCTCGGACGCGACCGTCGCGACGGCGTCGTACCCCCGGGACGGTTGGCGGACAGTCACTTCCACGTCCAGCGTGAACGCATCGCCGGAGTCCAAGCCGCCATGATCGACGCCGGACTCGACCCGGACATCCTCACCGTCGTCGAACGCTTCGACCACACCGTGCGCTCCGGCCACTCCGCCGCCGCCCAAGCCCTCCAGGCAAACCGCGAAACCACCGCGCTGCTCTGCACCACCGACGTCATCGCCCTCGGGGCACTCAACTTCGCCAGAGTCTCCGGAATCGATGTGCCGAGCCAACTCTCGGTCACCGGATTCGACGGCATCTCCGACGCCATCCGCGAGAACCTCACCACCGTGCGCCAGGACGCCGAGGAAAAAGGCCGTCGAGCGGGCAAACTGGTGCTCTCGTCCTCGCACTCGGGCATCGTCGCCGCCGAAACCCTGCCGACCGAACTCTTCCGCGGCCGAACCGCTGGACCGCCGCCGGAACAACCGCCCGCAATCGCCTGACCTTCGCCGCCGCCGCCGCTCGCTCCGCTCGCCTTCGCGTCAATGGACCATTGCACGGCTCAGACGTATGCAATGTGCCATTCACGCAGCGGACCCCCGTGGGTGAATGGACCATTGCACTGCTCAGACGTATGCAATGGTCCATTGACGCGGAGCGGAGCGGTGCGGCGGGGCGGAGGTCAGGCAGGCTGGTCGCTGAGCAATCTCGCGCAGCGCAGCAGACCGAGGTGACTGTAGGCCTGCGGATGGTTGCCGAGGGATCGTTCGGCGATGGGGTCGTATTCCTCACTGAGCAGTCCGGTGGGGCCTGCGGCGCTGACGAGTTGGGCGAACAGGGCTTCGGCTTCGGCGCGCTGTCCCACCAGAAGGTATGCCTCCACCAGCCAGGCCGCGCACAGGTGGAAGCCGCCTTCGCCGCCGGGGAGTCCGTCGTCGTGGCGGTAGCGGTAGACGGTCGAGCCGCTGCGCAGTTCGGCTTCGGTGGCGGTGACGGTGGCTGCGAAGCGCGGGTCGGCCGGGTCGATCAGTCCGGACAGCCCGATGAACAGGGTCGCGGCGTCGAGGTCGGTGCCGTCGTACGCGGCGGTGAAGGACTGCACCTCCTCGTTCCAGCCGTTGGCGAGTACTTCCTCTCGGATGGTCTCGCGCAGAGGTGCCCAGCCGGGTTCCGTCGCACGGCCGAATGTTTCGGCGAGTCGGATGGCGCGATCGACGGTGATCCAGCCCATCACCTTGGAGTAGACGTGGTGGCGGGGGTTGTCGCGGATCTCCCAGATACCGTGGTCGGGTTCGAACCAGCGACGTTCGACGGCTTCGACCATGGCGCGGACGAGTTCCCAGTCATCTTCGGAGAGAACGTGTTCCGATCCTGCGGCCTTGCGTGCATGGGCGAGGGCGGACACCAGTTCGACGATGGGGCCGAACACGTCGAGCTGAACCTGTTGGTTGGCAGCATTTCCCACCCGTACCGGACGCGAACCGGCGTAACCGGGCAGCTCGTCGATGACGGCCTCGGGTGGCAGGCCGAGGCCCCAGATGGTGTACAGCGGGTGCAGGCGTTCGGGACCCGACACCGACTCGAGTACTCCGTGGATCCAGGACAGGTAGTTCTCGGCCTCGGCCGTCGAGCCGACGTCGACCAGTGCTGCCGCCGTCAGCGCCGCGTCGCGCAGCCAGCAGTAGCGGTAGTCCCAGTTGCGTACTCCGCCGATATCTTCGGGTAGCGAAGTGGTGGCGGCCGCCATGATCGAACCGGACTCGGCGTGCACCAGTCCGCGCAGAGTCAGTGCCGATCGCTTCATCAGATCGCGCTTGAGCGGCGGCAGATCCAGGCCGTCGGCCCAGTCCTTCCAGTACGCCTCCGATGCCCGACGACGCTCCACCTCGGCCCACGGGTGCTCGCTCAGATCATCCGTTCCGAGCCGCAATTCGAGAACGATCGGTCCGTTGGAGGGATCGACCTCGGCGTGCGCGGTTTGCTGGGATCCATCGGAGACGATGTTCCAGACGACGCCGGGGCTACGCAGCACCATCGGATCCGCGGTACCGAGGACGCGTAGGCCGTCGGCGTCGGGTTCCAGTGACGCCCAGGCCTTTCCGAACTCCGGACGCGGCGCGAAGGTGACCACGGCGGTGGCCTTGCCGGTGATGACGCGGGTCAGAGCGGTCTGACCCTGGCCGACGTCGTGCGGCAGGTAGTCGGTGACCTGCAGGCTGGCCCACTTGGTCTGCACCGTCATCGTGCCGTCCACGTATTGCTGGCTCAGCGGCAACGATGTACGGGTGGGTCCGACGCTGAAGTGACCGGCCTGATCGCCGCCGAGCAGGTGCGCGAACACCGCTGCCGAATCGGGTTCGGGGTGACACAGCCAGGTGACGTCGGCGTCGGGGGTCAGCAGTGCAACGGCATTGGGGCTGGCCAACATCGTCAGTCGCTCGATACGCGGGGCGTCGGCTCCCGAGAGCCACTGGCGTCGCTCTTCGAGCAGAAACGCCAGGGCGAGCGCGACCTGCTCGGTGCTGTCGATGCGGAACTCCGCCAGGGTGTCTCCCGGCCCGATCTTGACGCCGATGTCCGGCCCGTGCAGGTGTCCGAACGCCTTCTCGTCGGTGACGTCGTCGCCGAAAAAGACTGCGGCAGTAGCGGCTTCCTGGTGGCGAAGAATGTCGAGCGCGACGCCCTTGTCGGTGACGATGACCGCCAACTCGATGACGGACTTGCCCTCGGTGACCTGCACCCCGTCCCGCGCAGCCGCGCCGGATCGCACGGCCGCGAGGGCCTCGTCGCCTGCGGCGGTCTCGGCGTTGCGGACGTGCAACGCGACGCTGGCCGGCTTGGTCTCGATACTCACGCCTGGATGGGCGTCGGCGATGGCCTGCAGTTCGCCGGTGATGACGGTGAGGAGCTTCTTGGCGTTGTCGTCGATGGCGTTGACGAACCCGGCGTCGAACTCGCTGCCGTGGCTGCCTACCAGCTGCACCTCGGACGGCAGCCGCGAGAGGATCGCGAGATCACGCAGGGCGCGTCCGGAGATGACGGCGGCGTTGGTTCCGGCCAGGGAAGCGAGCCCGCGCATGGCGCTGACCGACTCGGGGTGTGGGAACGCCTTCTGCGGGTCGGAGACGATCGGCGCCATGGTGCCGTCGTAATCGGACGCGACGAGCAGACGCGGAGTCCGAGCTACTCCAACGAGTGCGCGGCGAAGTTCGAGCGGCAATTCGAGAGCAGTCACCCGTCGAATCTAGGCGATGAACCCCGCCTCGGCGTACCTGGCTTTGTGCGCTCGGTGTATCACTGCTGGTCGGGCACCAGACCGGGCGACGGCGTCACACCCGAGGCCGCCGACATCGATGCTGCTGACTTGGTGACGATGGCCAACATGGCTCGCTGTGCGGCGTCGGCGTCACCGGACTGGATCGACGAGGCGACCACCCCGTGCAGACGAATTGCCTCCGGGTCGGCCTGCCTCGACATCAGGGCATGGCGGGTACGTCCGGCGAGTACCTCGACCACGATGTCGGACATCGATCGCAACATCGGATTGCCCGACGCCGCGAGCAGCGTGCGATGAAAATTGCAGTCGTGTTCGAGGTAGGCCTCGGAGTCGGCTGCTCTCGACGTCGACGACATTCCGATGACGGCGGCGGTCAACGCCCCGCATTGCTCGGGTGTCGCTCGGTGGGCGGCCAGCTTGGCTGCCAAAGGTTCGATCCCCGAACGCAATTCGCTGAGCAGTAGCAACTGTTCGGCGCGAGCCGGCCCGGCCAGTTGCCAGCGGATCACCACCGGGTCGAGTGAGTTCCAGTTCTCCGAGCCCTGCACGGTGATTCCGACGCGACGACGCACCGTGAGCAACCCCAGCGACTCGAGAACGCGCACGACTTCCCGCACGACGGTCCGCGACACGGTGAACCGCACGGCGACGTCGTCTGCCGAGATTCGGGTCCCGCTCGGGATCGCGCCGCTGACGATGTCGCGCCCGAGCTCGTCGAGCACCGAATCGTGCAGTTGGCGGAAGTCGTTGGTCTCGCTCATGTCCGGTCGATCGTCCCACGGGTTGCCCGGTTTCTCGCGTCTGTCCGATCCAGGCGGGCGCGATGGAGCAGTATCGAGGGATGGCATCGCAGACGACAGGTAGAGCACATCATCCGGTACTCGTGGTGATGGGAGTGTCCGGATCGGGCAAGTCCACGGTGGCGGGCATCCTCGCAGGTGCACTGAAATGGGACCTGCAGGAGGGCGACGACCTGCACCCGGACGCCAACGTGGCCAAGATGGCGTCGGGTCAGCCGCTGACCGACGAGGACAGATGGCCGTGGCTGGACGTGATCGCGGAATGGATCACCGACCACACCACCACGGGGCGATCGGGGATCGTGACGTGCTCGGCGCTCAAGCGGACGTATCGGGACGTGCTGGCTGCCGGGTCGAGGGAGGGGGCGGAAGTGATCTTCGTGCACCTGGCCGGAACGAAGGATCGGATCAGCGGTCGCCTCAATGCACGGATGGACCACTTCATGCCGTCGTCGCTGCTCGACACCCAGATCTCCACCCTCGAGCCGCTGGGCGACGACGAGAACGCCATCGTCGTCGACATCGGTCCGCCCCCGACCAAGATCGCCGAGCGCATCCTCGTCGAACTCGAGACGCGGGCCGGGATGTCGGAGAGTCACTGAGAAACCGACTGGGGCAACTGCCGCCCAGCCATAGACCGCTCACCCCTGGCCGCGTGAATGGACCATTGCATACGTCTGAGCGGTGCAATGGTCCATTCACCCCGGCCGACCGGGCCGGCCACACTGCGTCAATGGCGCTTTGCAGACGTCTGAGCGGTGCAATGGTCCATTGACGCAGAACCGGGCTACGCCGCGACGGCCTCGCGGCGGATCGGGCGTACTGCGCGGTCGGTGAGGAACGCGAATGCCAATCCCAGAGTCAGCCACAGGGTCGCCTGGGTGGCCAGGGACGACAGTCGGAATTCCCAGAGCAGGGTGGCGGGAAAGTCCGAGCCGACCTCGTTCACACCGGGCAACAGCGCATAGCCGATCCCGACCACAAACAGGAATGCGAGCAGCGGTGCGCCGACGCGGATCGCCACCGAATGCTGCGATGCCACCACCTTGGCGACGTAGATCCCGATCGCGACGGCCAGCACACCGAGAATCACGGTCGCCAACCACAGCCAGGTGCGCTGGGTGATGGTCTCCGGATCGCCGACCGCGGGCGGGTTGGCCGGGTACTTGAAGAACGGCACCGCTTCGATGGCCACCCATCCGGCACCGGCCCCGACCAGGGCCAGTACCGATCCCGGCAGGGAGCTGAAGCGTCGCCCGTAGTGCAGTGCCGAGGCGAAGATCGCGCCAAAGGCAAGGCCTGCGAGTCCGGTGGCGAGGAACAGCCCGACGCGTTGTCCGTCGCGACTGACGAGCGGGTCCTCGTCCCCGTGTGAATGTGCGGCAGGGGCGGCCTCGGTGGGATCGGCTCCGGTGTGATGGTCGTCGGCACCGGCTGCTTCTTCGATGGCGATGGCCGAGTCGATGTGCGGCTCACCGACGACGTAGGCGACTGCTCCGGCGAGCAGACCTGCGAGGAGTCCGGCGAGCAGACCTCGCACCAGTAGTTGGACGAAGGTGCCCTGCAGCGTCGGGCCGTGTGTGTCGGTCAGTGGCATGGCAGGCCCAGCAGGTGGCGGCCGTCGTGCATCAGTTCGTGCATGTACATGCCACTGCGGGAGATCGCGCCCTGATCGAAACCGACGAGGTAGAGCACGACGAAAGCGAGCAGGACTGCAGCGATCATCACGGTCGAGGCCGCGATCTTCTGCAGTGCGGTGTCGGGTGCTGCTGACATTGTGGTCATGGTGTGTACCGCTTTCGGTGATGGTGTTCGAGAGTTCAGGTTCGGGCCGGATCGATGCTCACGGGTTCGAGATGAGCCTTGTGGTGGTCCCGATCGGGTGGCGTTGCGAGCACTGCCTTGGTTCGTGCGTCGAGAACCGCGTCGCTGAGCAACCCGCTACCCGCGAGGCGCGATTCCAGTGCGGTGAGCCAGTGTTCGTAGTACGACCACGGTGATTGTTCGGACGGATCGTGTCGTTCCTCCCACGACTTGATCGACTCGATCAGCGAGAGCTGGAATTCCGCCCACTCGAACTGGCGGGCATCGTAGGCCGCGACGGCCATCGCGAATGCGCGTATCTCCCAGGGTTGCGTGAACGCCGTATCACCGCCGGGAACCTCGGGGAGGCTGCAGACGAGCTTTTCCACTCGACGACGCGCATCTCCCAATTCGGTTGCATCCGAACGAATTGCCGACGCGGTCACGAGGTGGCCTCGGCCGTGGGTCCGACACCGATCATGCTGTCGCGGCTGACCAACTCGGCGAGCTGGTCTTCGGTCCAGCCGTCGGTGCCCGCGGGCCGCGCAGGAAGAACCCAGTACCGCATCTCACTGCTCGAATCCCAGACGCGAATCTCGACGTCGTCGGACACCGCGTAGCCGAAGCTCTCCGCCAGAACCTTGCGTGGCTCGCGCACGATCGCCGCCCGGTACTGGGGCTCCTTGTACCAGTTCGGTGGCAACCCCAGCACCGGCCACGGGTAGCAGGAACACAGGGTGCAGACGATCACGTTGTGCACGTCGGCGGTGTCTTCCACGACCACCATGTCCTCGCCCTGCAATCCGCCGATTCCGAGTTCGGCGCATGCGCCGGTCGCGTCGGCAAGCAGCCGGGCCTTGAACTCCGGGTCGGACCAGGCTTTGGCGACGACCTTGGCCCCCAATTGCGGTCCCACCTCGTTCTCGTAGATCTCGACGAGACGGTCGATGGCCTGGGTGGTCATGATGCCCTTCTCGATCAGCATCGACTCCAAGGCCTTTACGCGTGCAGCGATCTCTTCCTGGCTACGAATCAGTCCGCTCATACTGCTTGCGCTCCTTCGGTTTTCACGAGTTCGATGTAGGGGTCCCAGACGTCGAAGTACACGGCCTGATTGGCATCCGCGGTCTCCTCGCCCCACAGTTCGTCGGCCTCGAAGCGGACTGTGTAGACGTGCTCGGGGCAGTCACCGAGGTTGTTCCCCGCCGTGTCGGGATAGATGAACGTGCCATGTGCCAGCACGACTTTCCCCGTTGCACCGCGGATGTACCGAGCCTTGCGGGTATGTCCACGGGGTGAGCCTCGAAGCACACGGACCGTGTCGCCGACCGCGAAGCGTGCAACTTTGTCGCTTTCCCTCTTGGCCGGTGCGCCCGCGGGCACGACGGCTTCGATGAAGGCCAGGAGTTCGGGATCATCGGCATGCTCGGGCAGGGGAGCATCGGGGTTCTTCAGGAAGAACTCGGTTCTGCGGTCGAGCTCGTCGAGATCGAGCTTCCCGGTGCGCTCGCCGTGGTACTCGACGGTGTGGATCCAATGTTCGTAGTACGGCGATTTCAGATAGACCGCAGGATCGATCTGTTCCATTCCGAAGCGAAATTGGTCGACGCCGAAGAACCCACCTCGGAAGCACATGGAGAACATGCCGAAAGCGACCTTCTCCCACTCCGCTCGAAAAACCGGTTCGTTCTCGGGGACGACAACGGTACCGATTCCGTCGGTACCGCCGAGATCGAAAACTCCGTTCACGTGATTCTCCTTCGTTGTGTGGGGGTGTCAGGGCTATGCGAGTGCAACGCGGTCTCGCGCGGCATCGGGCGTCGGAAATCCGCCCACTAGTTGTTCGAACGCGTGCCCGACGCGCAGCACGGTGGCGTCGTCGAAGTGCTTGCCGACGATCATCATTCCGACCGGTAGACCGTCGATCAGACCTGCAGGAACCGACAGTGCCGGGTGGCCGGTCACGTCCAGCGGTGCCGCGTTGACCACCATGCCGAGCGCCTTGGTGAGGTAGGTGGCGCGGTCGATACCCGGCTCGGGCAACTCGCTCGCGGTGTAGGGCAGCGTCGGCATGACCAGCACGTCGTAGGACTCGAGCGCGGTGTCGTAGGCGGCACGGGCCGTCGGCACGAGATTGCGGGCTTTGCCGTATGCGGCCGATCCCAGAGTGGTCGTTCCGTGATGGCCGCACAGCGCAACGAGTTTGACGGTTTCCGACAATTCGTCGGCGTGAGTCCTTCGTCGTTCGGAGAAGTACGCCATCTGCTCCGGGTCGTACAGGCCACCGGCATTGAGGCCGTAACCGTTTCCGTCGAGCATCTGGTAGGCGGCTCCGTCGGTGGCGATGACGTTCCAGACGTGGAATGCGTGTCGATGCCACGGAATACTCACCTCGCCGACCTCCGCGCCTGCTTCGGTGAAGCGGAGCGCAGCTGCACGGACCGCCGAGTCGACCTCCGGTTGTGACGACTCGTGGCCGAAACCCTCTGTGACGATGCCGATTCGAAGTCCGGTGACCCCGTTGTCGAGGCCGTGGGTGTAGTCGACGGCGGGAGTCTCGTCGGGTTGGCGCGGGTCGTTGCCGTCGGTACCTGCGATCACCGACAGCATCAGCGCTGCGTCGGCAACCGTGCGGGCGATCGGGCCGACATGGTCGATGGTCCGCTCGATCGGGAACGCGCCCGTGTAGGGGACCAGGCCGAACGTCGGCTTGTGTCCGACCACGCCACAGAACGAAGCGGGGATACGGATGGAGCCGCCCTGGTCACCGCCGATGGCCATGTCGACCTCGCCGAGTGCGACCAAAGCGCCGCTGCCACTCGACGATCCACCTGCTTCGCGACTGGGATCCCACGGGTTGCGCACCGGCCCCGACGCGGATGTGAAGCTCGAGCCCGAGAAACACAGATCCTCACACACCGACTTTCCTGCGATCTCGGCTCCCGCGGCCAGCAGACGCGTGACGACGGTGGCGTCCCGCGTCGGCACGAAACCCTCGAGGGTGCGAGAGCCGTTCATCATCGGCACTCCTGCCACCGCGACGTTGTCCTTGATGGCAACTCGTCTTCCGGCGAGGCGATCGTCGGCGGCCTCGGCCGAGGTGATGGAAGTGGTGACATACCAGGCGCCCAGCGGATTCTCGGTCGCGGACGGAGTTCGGTGTTCACGGTCGGGCGCGGTGGGTGCGATGTCCGCATACAGGTCGTCCACGACGTCGTAGGACCCGAGAGCTCCGTCGACGAGACCCGCGAATTCCTCACGATCGGCGGTACTCAGGGTCATCCCGTAATGCTCTGCGGCCGAACCGATCGCAGCTGGGCTCGGGCGTGAAACTGTCATGGCGTCTCCTGTCGAAGCGGCAGATCGTGCTGGGGTGTGCATCGTCGAACGAACCAGCGCCGCGGAACGTGATCGGTACTCGGTTCCGATGACGCTAGAGCAGTCCTTCCAATGCGTCAATGTGTATCGACATATTGACTGGTTAAATCTGTGTTGCGCGGACATCACCCGGTGGTGGAGCAGCGTGAAGTGCTGCGACAGAACGCTGTTCGTCGTCACGTGCGAAGAGTTCACCTCACCGGAGCGCACCCGAAAGCAGCCTCGTGTGTCGGTCGTCACACTGGACGGTAGGCGATGCGGACCTACACGTCAATGAGTAGCGACATATCGACCTTCGGTGTGCGTAGTTGCCGATTCACCGCGGTCGAAAGATGCCGTGCCGCGATTCGGCGAGCACGATGGACGGCCCTGCAGTTCGGCCGTCCACGCGAGACGTGGCGGCCTGCACGGTGAGGCCACGCCGCAGCGTCTCGCGGTCGAGTTCGGTGTGCGAGGCTGCGATCGTCCGTCCGTACGCAACGATGGCCTCGTACGTGGTCTCGGACAGCGAACTCATGGGTGGCTTCGGTCCGGGCTGCAGTGTCTCATAACGTTTTTCGAGCTCGCGATGCTCGTCGGTGGTGCCCTGGAAATACGCGAACGCCGCCCATACCCCATCGGATGCCGAAGATCCGATCAACTGTTGGGTCGCTTCGTCGAGCACCAGGGCCAACGTGCGGGTCCGGGATCGAACGCCGGCGTGAAAACACTGTTGCTCGAACACGACTTCGTCGTGGCCCACCAGCGAGGAGAGGATCAGTTCCGCCCCGGAATTCTCGATGGCGGCAATGGTGGAGGAGAAGTCTTCGGTACCCAGCGGAAGGTAGGCGTCCCCGAGTACCGAACCGTTGTTCTCGGCGACGACGCGACGCGCCGCCCAATGCGCGCCGTACGACCACGAGTAACGATGGCCGACGAAGAACCATGTCCTACAGCGAGTTTCCGACATCAGTACCGGGATGCCGGCACGTGCTTGCGCGAGCGGGCGTTCACCGAGCCGCACTATTCCCGGATCGGGACGCCCTCCTTCGTTGAGCACGGTGTGCACCACCAGGACGTCGGTGTTCTGCAACGCCGACGCCGCAGCGTTGAAGGTGGCAGAGGTGACGCATGCGAAGATGATCCGGCATCCACTGCGAAGCAATCGGCGGGCGGCGGCAGCCCCCGCTCGCGAGTCGGAGGCGTCGTCGCCGATCAGAAGCTCCACGGGTAGTCCGTGTATCCCGCCTTCGGCATTGATGTCGTCCACCGCCAGGTGCGCCAGTGTTTCGGTGGCCTGCGCGAACACGGCCGCGGAGCCGGATTTGCTCACCAACAGACCGATTCGGTGTCGGTCCGGACGTAGGGGTTCGGGTGGGCCGTAACCGCGTTTGTGCGCCAGCCACGCCACGCCGTCCTGGTTCACGCTCGATTCCAACACCAGGCGTGTGCCGGAACCGTCCGGGTGAAATCGCAGCGTCAAACGACCTCGCCACGGTTGATGGTGTACCACTGCAACGGATTTGCCGCTCCGCACCGCTGCCACGTGACCGAGCAGTGTGATCGGCTCACCCGCGGCACCGCCGACAGGCAACGACACCGACACCGCAGCACCCACCACCATGCGTGTGCACTCGAGATCGAGGAGATCGCCATCGAGAAACTGCTGATACGCGACCCGGGGCGGATGGGGTACGTGGATCTGTGCTGTGACGGACAGGTCGGCCATCACGCCACCGCGTTCACGACGGTTGCGGGCGAACTGCGCTCACGCGCGCCGGCGAGACCGGGTTTCCGACGCATCGTCCTCAGCGTCGCCGGCACTGGGCGAACTGCTGGATGTCTGCGCCGCAACCAGTGAACGCTCGAGAACGTCGCGGAGAAACCGTAGAGCGTCGTTGGCGGGGCCTGCCGGGTCGACGGAGAAGTAGCGGTGACGTCCAGCGCGCCGTTCCACCACCACTCCCGACATCTTGAGTGCTTTCAGATGCGCCGACACCGTGGTCCGCCCCACCGAGGAGATGTGTTCGCTGATGAATCCGGCACTGCATTCACCGTGCGAGGCCAAGGTGTCGAGGATCTCGCGGCGGACCTGGTCGGCGAGCGCCGCGAACACCAGTTCTCGGCTCTGCTGATCGCCGACGTCCATCGCAAGTCCTTGTCTCGATATCTGCCGCACCCGAATAGGTCGATTGGCATCAACATATCCCATCCAGGCACGCGTCGACAGTGCAGTCGCCCCCCCGATGGCCGCCCGAGAGCGTCGGCGACGGCTGTTTCAAGCAAGCGCGCTTGCTTTTAAGTACTACGAATGGACAAAAGAACTTGTAAAAGTACGACGAATGCGAGATAGTGAGCTTGTTCACTTTTCAGTGAGGAGACAGCTCATGGTGCGAGGCGCACCCGCCAGGCCGGTCCAACTTCCCGTTCCCAACGCCGATGTCTGGGACTGGCAACTCGACGGTCTGTGTCGTGGACTGGACTCGTCCGTGTTCTTCCACCCCGAAGGCGAGCGAGGTCGCGCCCGCACCTCGCGCGAGAAGTCCGCGAAGCAGGTCTGCGGCCGCTGCCCGGTACTCGAACAATGTCGCCAGCACGCACTGGAGGCCAACGAGCCCTACGGCGTGTGGGGCGGAATGTCCGCGCACGATCGCGCCGACTTCTACCGCGGAGCCATCCGAACCGCTTGATCCCGCCGGGGCATACGGGTGCGCTGCAGACGCGCGCGCATGTGCCGAACGCGGTCGTAATTGTCAACGCGCACATGGTAATTACGCGTGCTGCTGGCAAACGCGCGCGCGTTTGCGGGGACTGGTTCGCGGTGCCTTCGAGCCCTGATCGTCGCGGGCTCGACCGAACTTGTCGGTGGTCTCGTGTTCCATGACGACCCATGAACAAGGTCCTGCGTGCGACGCTCGTCAGTGCGGTCGTCATCACCACCGTCATCGGAATCGCGTCGTTCGTGCTGAGTTTCGCCGCACTGTGGGATCTCGCCACGATGGCAGGCGTTCCACGCTCACTGTCCTGGCTGTGGCCGGTGATCGTCGACGGCACCATCCTGCAGGCCACCATCTCCGTCATCGCGCTCGCCCAATTCGAGGATCAACGCAGTGGTCGACGCTTCTTCTGGGGCGTGCTGATCACGGCCGCTCTGGTCAGTATCGGCGCAAATGCCATGCACGCCTTCATCTCCGACGCCGGCACGCTGCATCCGGCCCTGTCGGCGGCCATTGCGACCGTCGCCCCGGTGAGCCTGTTGGCCGCGACCCACGGACTCGGCATCCTCGTTCGGGTACCGGCGGAACTGCCGAAGACCGCAGGCATCGCCGACGAACAACCCGTCGTGGACGAGGTGGCCTTCGCACCGAGAGCCGAACCGGCGATGCCTGCGCCCGAACTCACCACCCCCGAGACGCCGGCACCCGCACCGACGAAGCGCGTCGAGCCGGTCCAAACCGAGCCGGAGCACATCCAGCCGGTCCGCGTCGAGCAATCCGTGCCCGAATCTCCCGTCACCTCGATGCGCACGGTCGAGCCGCTCGACGAGGTGGATCGATGGATTCTCGACGAAGAACGGGTGGACGATCTCTATCCCGTCGACGCTCCGTGACATCCGGTGGCACCATCGAAGGATGAGTCAGAACTTGCCGAGATCCGTCGTTCCCGAGAAGCCGAAGCCGGGCCAGGAGTCGGTGTGGGATTACCCCCGCCCACCGCGGCTCGAGTCCTCCAACCGATCGCTGGTCGTCCGTCTCGGCGGTCAGGTGATCGCCCGCACCACCGCCGCGTACCGAGTGCTCGAGACGAGCCACCCACCGACCTGGTACATCTCACCTTCGGACGTGGTCCCGGGTGCGCTGACGCCCTCGGACGCCCGCTCGACGCACTGCGAGTGGAAGGGTGCGGCCACGTACTGGGATGTGCACGGAGGCGACGCCGTGGCACCGGCGGCGGCGTGGAGTTACGAGAACCCGACGCCACGGTTCGTCGACATCGCCGGCTACCTGGCCTTCTCGCCGAGCCGCGTCGAATGCGAGATCGACGGTGAGGCCGTGCGACCACAGGAAGGCGGGTTCTACGAGGGCTGGATCACCGACGATGTCGTCGGGCCGTTCAAGGGAATCCCCGGCTCCTACGGGTGGTGAGGGCTAACCGACGGGCAACTCTGCGCGGGTGATGATCTGAATCGAACTCGCCGCACCGGGGTCGCTACCGGTCACCAGCACGTCCCCGGTGCGCGGATCGACGGCGACGGAATTGGCCTGCGTCACCGTCGGAACGTCGCCCAGAGTCCGAGGAGCGGCTGGATCGGACACGTCGACCACCCGCAGGAGATTCGACGCTGTCAGCGTCACGAACAGCAGCCGGCGTTCGGGATCGACGGCGAGCCCGTACGGGTTGCCGGGCGCATCGATCGACGCGATCTGGCGAATGCCTCCGGCGGTGTCGACCGAGGCGAGAAGGACCGTGCCGCCGTCGGTGTCGGCGAACCCGGCCACCGTCTGATTCACCGTCACCGCGTGCGTGAGCTTGACCCCGATCGGAGCCTGCGCCACCTCCTGGCGCGTCGCACCGTCGTAGACCCACACACCGTTGCCCTGCACGTCCGCGACGGCAGCGTAGGGACCGAGAGCGGCGACTCCACCGGGTTGGACGGGCCCGGGCGGAAGCTCCGACACCACCGACCCGTCGCGGAGGAAGATCACTCCGCCACCCATTTCGTTGGTGGCCACGATGGTGCCGTCGGAGGTCTGCACGGCGTCGTGTGGTTGACGGCCCACCCCCGTGGCGGTCGACAGGATCGCGCCGTCGTCGAGTGAGATCTCGAGCAGTTCGTCACTGCCTTCGAGCGGAACCAACACCGGGCCGTCGGGACCTGCGAGCGAGAGATGGCGCGGTGCACCCGTCGTCGCGACCATCTGGCGCACGACACCGGTGGCCGCATCGAACAGCACCACGCCGTCGGGTTCACGTACCCCGGCAGCTGCGATGCCGGACGAGCCGACCACGACACCCTCGGGAGCACCGGGAAGGGCGACGACGGTTCCGATCGGGTCGGCCGAGTCCGGGGCCTGTGCCGGCTCGGCCGCCGGAGTCGTTGCGGGAGGATTGGTTTCGTCGACAGTGTCGGCAGAGCAGCCGGTCACCAACAGGAGCGCGGCCGCAACCGTCACCAGGCGTGCCCGCATCATCGGCGGTACTGCTCGAAGTGCAGGGCGTCGTCCAGAGGACGACGGGTGCGCCACCCGAAGCGCTCCAGATCGGGAACCTCCTGGAACGATTCGACCGGACCCACACACAGCCACGCGATGGGGCGAACCGGTGCGGGGATGTCGAGCAGTTCGGTGAGATAAGCCTCGTCGTAGAAGGAGACCCAGCCGACGCCGACGTTCTCGGCTATCGCTGCGAGCCAGAGATTTTCGATGGCCAGTACGGCGGAGAACAATCCGGTGTCGTCGACGGTGTCGCGGCCGAGGACGTGCCGACCTCCACGGCCCGGATCGTAGGTGACCACCACCCCGGTTCCGCTCGTCTCGATTCCCTCGATACGGATGGGGTCGAACGTCTTTCGGCGTTCGGCATCGAGCTTGTCCGCGAAGTCCTGTCGGCAGCCGGCCACGTGGGCGGCGAAGGCGCTCAGGGTATCGGGCTTGCGGACGATCACGAAGTCCCAGGGTTGGGTGTTGCCGACGCTCGGGGCCTGATGCGCGGCACCGAGGATGCGGCGCAGCGTCTCGTCGTCGACGACGGTTCCGTCGAACTCGGCGCGAACGTCGCGGCGAGATCGAATGGCTGCATACACCGACAGGGCTGCCTCGGTCATGATATCCGTTCTCCTGTAACACTTCTCAGACGTTCGTCGAGCTCGGCGACGAGGGCGGGCAGTCGATCTGCCGAGGTGGGCCGGCCGAGGTGGAAACCTTGTGCCCGACCGCACCGGAGCTCACGCAACGCCGTCATCGTCATCTCGTCCTCCACGCCCTCGGCCGTCACCGACAATCCCAGAGTACGGGCCAGTTCGACGGTCGAGCGCACGATGGCGGCGTGTGCGGGATTGTGGGCCATGCCGGCGATGAAGGCGCGATCGATCTTCAACTCCTGGACCGGCAACCGCTCGATGTAGGCGAGTGAGCTGTAGCCCGTGCCGTAGTCGTCGATGGCGACCTGCACACCCATCGCGTGCAGAATCGACAGCTTCTCCGTCGCGCCCACCGGGTCGGTCATCGCCGAGGTCTCGGTCACTTCCACCGTCAATCGCCACGGAGGGCAGTCGAATTCGGTCAGCGCCGTGCACACCTGCTCGATCAAGGTGTCGTCGAACAGATTTCGAGTCGAGATGTTGACAGCGATGCTCAGGTCGAGACCGTCGGCCAGCCATTGCCTGCGTTGGGCGAGGGCGTGCGTGAGAACGTAGTTCGTCAGCGGCCGGATCAGTCCGGTACGTTCGGCGGTGGGCAGAAATGCGCTGGGGGACAGGACGTTACCGTTCGGGTGATGCCACCGCAGCAGTGCTTCCACGCCGACGACGCTCATCGTCCTGAGGTCGACCTGAGGCTGGTAGTGCAGCCGCAGCTGGTCCGATTCGAGTGCTGTGGTGAGCTCGCCGAGCATGATGAGTTGCTCGCTCTTGTCCCGGTCCATCGATCGGTCGTAGTACGCAACGCGCGACTGAGCGGCTTTCGCCGTCTGGACGGCGAGGTCGGCGCGCTGTACGAGGCGATCCGGTGTGGTCTCCTCGTCGCCCTCGGTAGCCGGAGAGTTCGACGCGACACCGACGCTCGCTTCGATCAGCAGAGTCATGTTCTCCACCTCGAAAGGCGTGGCGAATTGCTGTTGAATCTTCTCGGCCAACGCGGCCGGGTCCATCGATTCCGCCGGCCCGCACAGCGCGAACTCGTCACCGGCCAAGCGTGCCAACAGAATCGAGTCGTCGACGATACTTCGTAGGCGGTCGGCGACCACCACGAGAACCCGGTCGCCCAGGCCGCGCCCGAACGTGTCGTTGATCTCTTTGAAACGATCGATATCGACGGTCAGCAATGTCGATCCGCCGGCATTGCTCCAGACCTGATGTTCCAGGGCGCGTAAATTGGCCAACCCGGTGAGGTGATCGGTGTCGGCGACTGCACGCAACTGCACCGTTTGAGTGTGCAGCAACCGCAACAGATCGGTGATGCGAAACACCACCAGGATCACCAACGCTCCGGCGCAGAGCAGAACTGCCCAACCCCACTGCTCGATCGGTTCGTCGCGAACGACTTCGATGAACATGACGATCGGTGCGGTCAATGTGGCCGCGGTGAGCACGACGACAGTGGGGGTGGTGAACGACGCCATCAGATGGGCGTCGGATTCGATGTTCGGGTTGGTGATGCGGCGCATCGACGGGTGCAGGGCGGCGACGCCGATCAGGACGTAGGACAGGGTCCATCCGACGTCGAACAGCGACCGCTGGGACGAGGACGCGGGCATGATCGCGAAGTTGTTGACGGTGTCGGTGACGACGAGCAACGACACGGCGCAGGTGAGCAGTCGGTAGGACAGGGCTCGCCATTGTCGTGATCCGACGAAGTGGGCCAGCAGTCCGAGCAGGAAGATGTCCATCGCGGGGTACGCGACGTCGACGAGTCCGCCCAATCCGGAGATTCCTTCCGCGCCGAGCGTCGGCTGGACGGCGAAGACCCAGGTGAGCAGTCCGAAGGCCACCATGATGATGGCACTGTTGGCGACATGCCCACGCTCACTGGCCCGCCACTTGTGGCGGGCCAGCAGAAACAGGCCGAAACCGTAGATCGGATAGCCGACGAGGTACAGCGCATCGGCGATCGAGGGATACGGCACGCTTCCGCGAGTGACGTGGATCCACTCGAACACGATGTCGCCGAGCACCCACAGTGCGGTTCCGGTGGCGATGGCCAGCCAGGCTCTGCGGTTGGCGGGCCGGTGCATCCTGGTACCGATCACGGTGGCAGCGACGGCGGACGCTCCGACGAGTACGAAGACCGACTGAGCCCAGACGATCGTGGGGACGAGGAAGTAGACGACGCAGCCGACTGCGCCGAGCGCTGCGTACCACCGCCACCAGGCCGTCACGATTTTCTCCAGCCGTTCACGCCGATCCGACGGCTTCAACAATGTCACACTGACGTGATGTAGGTCACCTGCACTCGCGTCCCGTGACAGAAGTATGCCTCAGCGCTACCATCGGTTATCGGTACGAAACTGTTTCGATTCGATATGGGGGCACGGATGAACGGCGACGCCCCACGTCGGTCGAGGGTGAGTGTGGAGCGCGAGGGCGAGTTTCTCGACGCTGCGCTGCTCTGCCTCGGGGAGGTCGGTTACGACTCGCTGTCGATGGACCTGGTTGCCGAACGAGCGCAGTGCAGCAAAGCCACCCTCTATCGGAGGTGGTCGAGCAAGGCCGAGCTGGTGGTCGCTGCCATCGAATCGGTGGGCCCCCCGCCGTTCGTCGGAATCGATACCGGCGACCTTCGTGGAGATCTGCTCGAGCTGATGCACCGGGTGTCCGAGGGGGCGGAGCACGATCAACGTTTCGCCGCGGCGATCCACCATGCGGTGATGGTCGACGAACAGTTGGCGGCAGCGGTGCGGAGAACGTTCCTCGAACCCGAGGCTCGATTCCTCGAGTCGGTCGTCATGCGTGCGGTGGAGCGGGGGGAATTGTCGACCAGACCGCCCGCTGCCGATTTTCTGCAATACATGGTTTTCAGCGCGATCATGACGGGGCCATTGACCGATGCCAAGCCTTTGGATTCGGAATACCGAACCCGAATCATCGACGAGGTCATTCTGCCGGCCCTACGCTCGGAGGCTCGCTGATCGCGAGCCTGTTCGGTCGGAGTTACGTTGCCTGAAGCGAACAATCGAAACTGTTGCACTGCAACATGATAAGAAACGATGACCCTTCCCGACATCCGAAGTGGATGTCGGGTATTCGTCGTGGATCGACTGTGTGCTGCCAGGCTTCTTGCGGCTGAATTGGCAGGAAACTGCCAGCTTCCTGTATGGAATTTCCGGACCGAATGTCTCTATGGTTAACGGCATCCGAACAAACGGTAAAAAGCGAGGATTACGCCGGCGCGCGGGCCGAACCACCCCCGGTAGCCAGTGCGAAATTCGATACAACTCGATCGGAATGCGATGAATTTCAACATTCAAGACCTGAGCGGAACGTTCTCGACGTTCGACATCGTGGTGTCTCTGACACTGTCGTTCGTCCTGTCGGCCATCATCGGCTGGGTCTATCGACTCACCCACAAGAACGTCTCGTACAGCCAGTCCTACGTACAAACTCTCGTCACGGTGGGCATGGTCATCAGCCTGATCATGCTGGTCGTCGGATCGAACGTGGCGCGGGCGTTCGCCCTCGTCGGTGCGTTGTCCGTCGTCCGATTCCGCAACGCCATCAAGGAAACTCGCGACGTCGGCTTCATCTTCCTCGTGATGGCGATCGGCATGGCCACGGGAACTCGCTTCTACGTGTTGGCGATCGCGGCAACGTTCGCGATCTGCCTGGTGATGGTGGTGATGAGCAAGTTCGACTGGTTCAAGCTCGATGTGCAGCGTCAGGTCGTCAAGGTTCAGGTGCCACCCGACGCCGATTACACCGATCTGGTCGAAGACGTACTGATCAAGCACTGCAAGGAGTTCGAGCTGGTCAGTACCGAATCGGTGAGATCGGGCGCACTGACCGAGCTGTATTTCACCGCACAACTGCGGTCCGGCAAGAAGCCCGGTGAGTTGATCGCTGCCCTCAGTGAGGTCAATACCGGACAACGGGTTTCGGTACTCACCGGATACGACCAGACGGATATCTGATCGTGGCCGACCCGAACACGAACTTTCCCTCCGCTCCGACGACCCTGCGAAGGAGGTTGATCCATCGAATTCCTCGGACGGTGCGGCAGCACTGGAAGATCGCTGCCACGCTCCTGGTGTTCGTCGTGGTGATGGCGACCGTGTTCGGGTCGACCCGGATCCGCCCGTACATCACCGGCGATGCAACCGTCATCGCGTCGGAGATCACCGAGAACGTCCAGGGCACGGTCGACCTCTTCGATCCCACTGTGTCGCATTCGATTTCGCTCGACATCGATGCCGGTGACTACCAGACCCTGAAGGACTCGTTCCAGAACGAGGGTGTCAAGGAATCGGTACCCGCCGACATCACCATCGACGGGACTCTGATCTCGGACGTCGGTATTCGACTGAAGGGCAACTCGACGCTGAGTTCGCTGAGCAACGATGACGGCACGATGCCGGGACGCGGTGGTGGCAACGCCGGCGCGGACGGCGCAGCACCCCCAGCGAACGCCGCAGCCATGCCTGAGGGCGCAGCCATGCCGGACGGCGCGGCCATGCCCGAGGGTGCGGCGATGCCTGAGGGTGCAGCAATGCCTGAGGATGCGGCGATGCCGGAGGGTGCAGCCGTGCCTGCGGAGGGTGCAGCCATGCCCGAGGGCGGGGGAATGCCCGGGGGAGTCGGGTTGGGTGTGCTCGGTGAACCGCTCAGTTTCGATGCGCCCGAGGATCTTCCGTTTCTGATCGACTTCGCCGAGTACTCCGAGGGGCGGGCGTATCAGGGTCACACCACGCTCTCGCTGCGGCCGTACGCTCCGGCGTTGAACGAGTCGGTCTCTCTTGCGATCACCGACGCTTCGGGCCAGCCGACCCAGGACTTCACCTACACCACGTACTCGGTGAACGACTCGGCCGAGACGACGCGACTGGTGGTCGTCGCTCCCGATGACGACTACGCCAATTCTCTGGAGGACGGCGACGGGGTGTTGTACAAGACCGGAGCGAATGCGAGCTTCACGTATCAGGGTGACGATCAGACCACCTATGCAGAGCAGTTCACCCAGATCAATGCCCGCGGGACAGCGGACCTGCAACCGATCATCACGCTGTTGAAGTGGCTCGACGGTGCAGACCAGGCCGAGTTCGATGCGCATCTGGCCGACTACGTCGACGTCGACTCGCTGGCGAATTATCTTGCACTGCAGAACTTGCTGGGCAACGGCGACGACATGGGCGGACCGGGAAAGAACTTCTACCTCTACTACGACCTGGACACGAAGAAGTTCTCCGTCGTGTCGTGGGATCTCAATCTGGCTCTGAATTCCGATTCCACCGCCGGGGCCCACGACGAAGTCTCGATGATTCCCGGTGGCGGAGGGGCAGGCGGTGGCATGCCGCAGCTGCCCGAGGGCTTCACCCCACCGGAGGGAATGGAGCTCCCGGAAGGCGGGGGCATGCCCGAAGGTGGCCCGATGCTGGGTAATTCGCTCAAGGACATGTTCTTGGACTCGACGGAGTTCACCGACGAGTACGACACTGCGTTCCGCACGATCTACGACAAGTTGTGGGCCAGTGGCCGGGTGCTCGACATCGTCGACGAGGTCGCCGCGTCCGTTCCCACGTCGGCCGGTCTCTCCCAGGAGGACATCGATGCGGATGCTGCGGAATTGAAGTCACGGCTGCAGATCCGAATCGACGCACTCGCCGACGATCCTGTTGTCACGGGATCGTCGTGATGTCCCGGCGGTCAGCGCAGGGTCAGGGTGTCCGCCGGGGAAACCTCGCGGCGGGGGTCGCGCAGCGGCAGTCCGTTGAGCAGGACCATGCCCTCCATCACGAAGGAGGCGGCCTGCGCGAGCGTGCGCGCCGTACCCGTGGCCACCAGCAACTCCGGAACAGAGGTTCGACCGTTCATGAGCCGATGTTGCTCCCGGGTGGTGACGATCGCCGCTCGTTCGCGTGGCGGTCAGGCGACGCGTGGGTGAACAACAGGAATCGACGCGTGGGTCGGACTGTCGCCGCATGTGGGATCGGTGTCTCGGTTCTCGCGTCGTGCGGGGTGACCCAACCGGAGTCGACGGCAGCATTCGAGACCTGGTGTACTCCGACCGATCCGGGACTGTCCGAGCTCTCGGGCCTGGCGTGGACGGGCGATACCGGATACGCGATAGGAGACCGCGGCAGCGACGACCGGCTGGCGGTGCTCGACCGTGCCTGCGAGGTCACGAGGTGGGTCGAGGTCGGAGTCGAGACGGTCGACGTCGAGGACATGGCCGTCGATCGTGCGGGGATCGTGTGGCTCGCCGACACCGGTGACAACGACAGCGACCGCGACAGCGTCACGCTGATCGGCGTCGATGTTCGGTCCGATCGGCGGACCTCCGTCTCCCTGCGCTACCCGGACGGCGCACACGACGTCGAGGCGTTCGCTCTGACGCCCAGCGGGCAACCGGTGTTGATCACCAAGGTCTCCGGCGGTGCGTCCGCCACGATATACAGCAGCGCCGAATCCGTCACCGCCTCTCCGCAATTGATCGATCTTGCTCGCAATGGAACGGTGTCGGCGACGGCACCGGACGGATCGAGCAGGCCGATCACCGGGGCGGCCGTCGATGCCGACGCCACCGTGGGGGCACTGCGAACGAAGAAGGATCTGTTCGTCTTCGATATCGCCGACGGCGATGTGGCCGCGGCATTCTCGGGCGCTCCCACCGGTGTTGTCGAGGGCCCCGATCAACCACAGGGCGAGGCCGTCGCCTTCACCGACGCGGGTGAACTGCTGCTCGCGTCCGAGGCCGACGGAGCTGCCGACTTGCCCGCCGTAGTGCTCGCTCCGTTCCACCATTCGTAGGAAGAAGGAATCCGCATGAGTCTGTTCGACAAATTTCGACCCAAGGCCGCACTGGAGAAGCAGGGTGCGTCGCCGGAAGACCTGACCACCGAGCCCACCGGTTACCAGCAGACCGCAAGCAAGCTGCACTCGTTCAACCGGTACGAGATCAAGTACTTCGTCGCCGAGGCAGACGTCGCGCAGGTCCGTGAAGAGCTGACGGCGCGGATGGACACCGATCCGTTCTCGCCGAAGGGCGGTTACCCGGTCACCTCGCTGTACTACGACACCACCGACCTGCGGTTCTACTGGGAGAAGATCGAGGGCCTGAAGTTCCGACGCAAGGTGCGGGTGCGCCTGTACGGGGCGCCGTCGGAGTGCACGGACGACACACCGGTGCAGATCGAGATCAAGCAGCGCGTCAACAGGGTCACGCAGAAGCGTCGAATCTCGTTGCCCTACGACGTTTCTCAGCGGTGGTTGAACGGACGTGAGGAGATCGACTGCGATCCGAGTCAACGCCCGTTCGTCAACGAGGTCAGTACGTTGATCGCCAATCTCGACCTGCGTCCGATGGTGACGACCGGCTATCTACGCGAGGCGTACGTCGGACGCGAGGCCGATCTGGGGCTTCGGGTAACCATCGATCACAAGGTGCACGGACGCGACCGCGACTTCCGCTTCGACTCCGGTGCCGAGAATCGGTTCATCATTCCGCCCAAGCTGGCCATCCTGGAGATCAAGGCCAACGAGCGGGTTCCGTACTGGGTGACCGATATGACGGCTCGCATGAACATGTCCGTCATTCGCGTCTCGAAGTACTGCCAGTCCATCGAGGCATTCGGAATGGCACCCCGATCACGCGCCGGTGCACCCGAACTCGTGCTTCCCGCCGATGCCGATCATCGCGTGCCGTCGGATCTACTCGAGCCATACGCCGGCGCTCGCCGGTAGCCGACTCACCCCTAGGAGCCGCACGATGTTCGCACGCTTCAAGCCCAAGTCCGTTCTGTTCTACGACCTGTTCAACTCCTCGGCTCAACTGCTGGCCGCCGGAGCCAAGACGTTGACCGAACTGCTCGAATCCGCACCGGAGATCGATGCTGTGGCGCGTCGCATGGTCGATCTCGAGCACGAAGCAGACAGCATCACTCACGACCTGTTCCGCACCCTGAATTCGAGTTTCATCACCCCGTTCGATCGCACCGACATCTACGTCCTGGGTTCGAGTCTCGACGACGTGATGGACCACATGGAAGCGGCGACTCATCTGCTCTCGCTCTACCGGATCGACCGACTCACCCCGCACATGCACGACATGATCGACATCCTCGACCGGTCGGCGAAAGTCACTGCGGAAGCCATGCCGAGGCTGGCGTCGATGAAGGATCTCGAGCGCTACTGGATCGAGATCAACGAGCTCGAGAACCGGGCCGACCATGCCTATCGGACATTCCTGGCGGATCTGTTCGATGGCCGTTTCGACGCGTTGACCGTGATGAAACTCAAGGGAGTGGGCGACGAACTCGAAGATGCCGCAGACGCTTTCGAGAAAGTCGCGCACGTCATCGAATCCATCGTGTTGAAAGAGACGTGAGTGCGCGGTGGTAGCACTCGTTCTTGTCATCACTCTGGCGATGGCGTTCACCTTCACCAACGGCTTTCACGATTCGGCCAATGCCATCGCGACGTCGGTGTCCACGCGTGCACTCACACTGCGTTCGGCTCTGCTCATGGCCGCGGTGGGAAACCTGCTCGGCTCCTTCTTCGGTGCGAAGGTCGCCTCGACGGTCGGCGAGGGAATCATCGCCCTCGATGTCGGATCCGACGCATTGCTCGTGGTCGGGTGCGCCCTGGTCGGTGCCATCGCCTGGAATCTGATCACGTGGTGGTTCGGGTTGCCGTCCTCGTCCTCGCACGCATTGGTGGGCGGCATGGTGGGAGCTGCACTCGCAGGCGGAATGACAGTGCTGTGGGGAGGCGTCGCGACCAAGGTGATCCTGCCGATGATCGTTTCTCCTGCAGTCGGTTTCGCGCTCGGAAGTGCCGCGATGGTGGCCATTCTGTGGATGTTCCGCCGCTCGTCTCCCAGTGCCACCAGCCGCGGATTCCGGCGAGCTCAGACATGCTCGGCCGCAGCCATGGCCTTCGGGCACGGTATGCAGGATGCGGCCAAGACGATGGGCATCGTGGTTCTGGCACTGGTGGTGTCGGGTCATCAGGCCGATTACACGATTCCTCTGTGGTGCTATTTCCTCACCGCGACGGTGCTGGCGGTCGGAACAGCGACCGGAGGAATGCGGATCATGCGCACCCTCGGCCGCAAGATCATCGAACTCGACCCACCCCAGGGCTTCGCGGCCGAGGCGACCGCATCCGCGGTTCTCTACGTTGCCTCGATCGGACTGGGAGCACCGGTATCGACGACGCATGTCATTTCGTCGGCGATCATGGGCGTCGGGGCGACCAAGCGCACGACGGCCGTGCGTTGGGGAACGGCGGGAAACATGCTCGCGGCGTGGGTCACCACGCTGCCCGCGGCGGCAGCTGTCGCCGCGCTGACCTACGTGGTTGCCGGGGTGGTCCTGTGAAGTCGCGAGCAGGTCGGACATCGGTGAGTGCTGCACTGTGCGTGATGGCGTTGACCGCCGGCTGCAGCTACGAGCTGACGTCCTCCGGCGCAGGGAGCGATGTGTCGCGTGATGTTCAGGAGGCGCGGGACGGATTTCTCGAGACCCCGGGAATGGCCGCACTGTTCGACGACCTCTACGGGCAGGGCATCGGAACGACCGTCAACGAGGTGTTCGCGCTCGGTATCTACATCCCCGGCTTCTGCGAGACCCGTGCCCAACAGGGACTCACGGAGGAGGAAGCCGTCGCAGAGGTGACCGATTCTCTGGGAGCAACCTACGAGAAGGGGACCGGCGAACCCTGGGCCGAGCCGATCGTGCAGGCCGCGGAGGAGCACGTCTGCCGCTGAGTCGGGTGCGGTGTCGGTGGCTCATGCGAGCATGGACTCGTGGAGTCCAGCGGCCGACCCGTGGCGAGCATCATGCACGCCGATCTGGACTCCTTCTATGCCTCGGTGGAGCAGCGTGACGACCCGCGGTTGCGCGGCAGGCCGGTGATCGTCGGCGGGGGAGTGGTGCTCGCCGCCAGCTACGAGGCCAAGGCTTTCGGGGTACGCACGGCGATGAGCGGTGGGCAGGCCCGCGCCGTGTGCCCGCAGGCGATCGTCGTCCCGCCACGCATGGATGCCTATTCGCAGGCGAGCAAGGACGTGTTCGACGTCTTCCACGACACCACCCCGCTGGTGGAGGGCATCTCCATCGACGAGGCATTTCTCGACGTCGGCGGCTTGCAGAAGATAGCGGGCAGTGCGACCGAGATCGGTCGGCAACTGCGCCGGGACGTCGCCGAGCAGGTCGGGCTGCCCATCACCGTCGGGATCGCCACCACCAAGTTTCTGGCCAAGGTGGCCAGTGCCTTCGCCAAGCCCGACGGCCTTCTTCTCGTGCCGCCCGGTGCCGAACTCGAGTTCCTGCATCCGCTGAACATCGAAAGGCTCTGGGGCGTAGGCAAAGTGACCGCCGAGAAGCTGCACGTCCTCGACATCAGGACCGTCGGGGATATCGCAGCCTACGGCGAGCGGTCGTTGGCATCGGTGCTCGGCAAGGGAGTGGGCGCCCATCTGTACGCGCTCGCCATGGGCCGGGATCCGCGACGCGTCCAACCCGGGAAGTCACGCAGTTCCATCGGCGCACAACGGGCACTCGGACGCGGCAGGCACGACGCGGCCGAGGTGGAGGCCTCGTTGATCGGGCTCGTCGATCGCGTCACGCACCGTATGCGCGCAGCAGAGCGAACCGGTCGAACGGTCATGTTGCGCTTACGGTTTGCCGACTTCACTCGCGCCACCAGATCGCACACGCTCGATCGCGCCACCGCCGACACCCGAGACATCCTGGACGCCGCACTCGAACTGCTCCGTGATGCCGCACCGCTGATCGCCGAGAAGGGCATCACCCTCGTCGGTGTCACCGTCTCGAGTATCGACAAGGGTGGAGCCGAACAGCTCGAGTTGCAGTTCGACGCACCGCAGGTGCGGACGCCGCCGGAGGCATCGGCTCTCGACCGTGCGCTCGACGGGGTGCACAAGAAGTTCGGATCGACATCGCTCACTCGTGGGGTGCTTCTCGGACGCGATCCGGGAATCTCGGTTCCGCTGTTGCCCGACTGACTAGTGCCGAGTCGACGGTTGCACCCGAAAGCCCGTGGGCATCATGGTCAGTCGCTCCACGACCTGAAGCCGGTACGACGGGTCGGCGTGCAGATCGAAACGCTGGAGAATGGTTCCGAGTACCAGGACCGCCTCGTGAATGGCGAATTGCCTTCCGATGCAGGCGCGTTCACCGGTACCGAAGGGCTTGTAGACATGAGCCGGTCTGGCCCTGATGCGGTCGGGTAGAAAGTTGTCCGGGTCGAACTCGCCGGGACGATCGCCCCACACCGGATCGCGATGCAGGGCCGTCACCAGCACGATCGCCCAGTCCCCGGCCGCCATTCGGTAGCCGTCACCGACGGTGGTCTCGGCCCGTGCTCCTCGGCCGAACGCGGGAACTGTCGGCCACAGGCGCAACGATTCGTCGAGGACTCGGCGGACGTACCGTAGCTTGGGGACCTGCCCGAACTCGGGTTTGCCCGCACCCCAGACCTCGTCGACCTCGGCGCGGGCCCGTTCGAAGACCTCCGGATGTGTCGCCAGGTAGTACAGCGCGAACGACAGCGCACCGGAGGTGGTCTCGTGCCCGGCGATCAAGAACGTCAGGATCTGGTAGCCGATGTTGGCTTCGCTCAATGCATTCGGATTGTCGACGTCGCGTGCCGCGTTCATCATGATCTGCAGCAGGTCGTCGAAGTTCTCGGTGGACCGGCGTCGAGTTCGGACGACGTCTGCGAGGACGTCGGCCAAATACTGTTTGTTCTGCGCGTACGCGCGATCCGATCGGGCGAACAAGGGTTTCGCGAACGCGGGAACCCTGAGCATCGCCCGCCGCTGGTTGTAGGTCAGTGCGCCGACCATCGCGGAGACGAACGGATGCGGCTCGGTTCGCGCGAACGAGCCGAAGCTGTAACTGAATCCGGTACGACCGATCGTCTCGAGCGTCAGCTTCGTCATGTCCGAGGACACGTCGGTCGTCGCCCCGGTGCGTGCGCAACCTTCCCAGTGCCGAACCAGATCGTCGGCGACGTCGACCATGATCTCGTGATAGCCGCGCATGGCACCGGCGGTGAACGCCGGACGCAACAGATCGTGGGCGCGTTGCCAATTCGGTTCGTGGTTGTAGGCGGTGAACAGACCGTCGGCTCCGATGTCGCGCAGATTCTCGACGCCGGGAGGGAGAAACTTCTCGAACCGCTTCTCGTCGCACAGTTCGCCCACCACATCGGCACCCGAGGCGAACACGAACCGTCGACCGAGGATGCTCCGCTCGAACATGGTGCCCAGGCGGCCGGCCATGGCGGTCGAGTCCTGAACCGGTGTGCGCGGGTTGATTCCGAGAATGTCGCCGAGCACGGGGACTCGGTACGGGGGATGCGGCAGAGGGCCGTTTCGTACCGCGAACTCAGTCGACATCGCCACTCCATCGTTTCGAGACAAGCCTGTTGAACCGGTGTTCAATAGTGACCGTACTCGCTGTTGAACCCGTGTCAAGTAAAGTTCGAGGCCCATGACCACACCCCGTAAGCGGATGACGCCGACGCAACGGCGTGCGCAGCTACTCGAGATCGGCTCGGCGCTGTTCGCCGAGCGGCCCTACGAGGACGTGTGGATCGAGGAGGTCGCCGACCTCGCAGGCGTCTCCCGCGGGTTGATGTACCACTACTTCCCGTCCAAGCGTGAATTCTTCGTCGAGGTCGTGCGCACCGAATCCGAGCGAAACCTCGACCTCACCGCACCGGACACCTCCCTTCCGGTCCTCGAGCAGATCGCCGCCGGTCTCGATGCATACATCTCCTACACCGACGAGCACGCGCACGGCGTCCGCGCCGTCAACCGCGGGTCTCTGCTGGGAGACCGACGGATCGACGACATCCTCAGGCGCGAGTTCGAGATCCAGCAGGAGCGGATCCTGGCTGCTCTGCCCGAAGGATTCCGCGACGACGAGATTGTCCGCACCGCACTGCGCGGGTGGGTGGCCTTCGTGCGAGCGGTGTGCCTGGACTGGGTGGAGCGCAGAACTCTGAGCCGAGAACAGGTTCGTGCGGTGTGTCTACGTGCCGTGGCAGGTCTTCTCGAGGTGTGAGCTGCGGGGTTATCGTCGATGCATGTGCCGAAACATCACCACCCTGCGAGGGCTGGAACCACACGCAACCGACGAGGAGATCGAAGCGGCCGCGCGTCAGTACGTCCGCAAGATCAGTGGTGTGCAGAAGACCTCGGACGCCACCCGTGACGCCTTCGAGGTTGCCGTCGCCGAGGTGACGGCAACGACGCACCGGCTCCTCGACGCGCTCCCGGAGCGGCGTCAGCCACCGCCGACGGTGCCGCCACTGAGGCGTCCCGAAGTGCAGGCGCGAATTGCGGCCGCGGGAGTGCAGCCTGCGGAACGACCCGTATCGGCCTCGAAAGCCGGATCCTAGACGGTGCTGTCCGGCGGCACCGCTGGAAGTCCTTCGCTCACGCGCAGCTTCTCGGCCATCGAGCTGAGCAGGTTCTGAGATTCCTCGGACAGGTCGAATGCCCTGGCGGATAGGCGACGTAGGCCGTATCCCTGCAGCTGGGTGAGCAGTTCGAGGTCGTGATCGACCTTGGCCGCATAGATGTTGTCGAAGAAGTAGTCGGCCTTGACCTTGAAGAACGCGGCGAGTGCCGCCACGGTGTCGGCGGACGGATTGACGCGCTGCCCCGACCGCAGTTGCGAGATGTACGGCTTGGAGATCTGGTGCCCGCGCAGGGCGAGTGCGTCGGCGACCTCGGCATTGGTGTGTGGCTTGCGTCCGGGCGGGTGGATCGTGGCGAACAGATGGTTCAGACGTGCGGCGAAATCAGCGGACATCGGGGATGTGTGTGCCTTCCTGATACAGCCGCTGCCCACCCGGGCAGATCGGTCCGCCACGGACCGAACCGGCTCATAGTAGCCGCTGTCGTGATCCCGTCGAATCATGGCTGACCTGCAGAAATCCGTCCCAGAATCGGACTGATCGGTTTCATGAGGGGGGTGACGTGCGGGGCCGAGTCCGCGCGGCCGGGTACCCGGGGAAACGGGATCGAACGAATGCTTTTCCGCAGAATCGGGCGCGTGATCGGAGCCTCGGTGGCAGACTGTCTTGCCAGGCGGAGGGGGTGGAGATGACCGGTCGTCGACGACGAACGTTCGATTCACGAGACGGTGACGCGGAGGTGGTCGAGCCTCTGCTTCGTGCAGTGCTGTCCTACGCACCGCGGGACGAATCGCCCATGCCGCACCCGTCCGAGGGAATCATGCTCCGCGCCGAGGACGGCTCCGGATTCGTTCGGCTCGAACTCGCCATCGCAGACGATCTCGGCGCAGGTATCCCGGGTCCGTTCGGATCCAGGTTCTACGAATGTGGATCGTTCGAAGTGATTGTCCCGCAACGAGATCCCTGGGACGGTGCACTGCTGATGATCCACCTGCTCGACACCCGAGCGCCCCACCGCTTCGAGTTCGTCACGTCCATGCCGCCTCGGTGGAGCCTGCGGCTCGAGCACGACGGCTCGGTGTCGGTACTCGACGATTCCGGTGATGCGGTGATCTTCATCGGCCGCCCATGGGCTTTCGACTCGGATCTGCATCCGGTTCGCGTGCACTACACCATCGAGAACGACCTTCTGGTGCAGAACGTCCTGGCCGACGCGGACGCGGGCTATCCCATTCTGATCGACCCCGATCCCGACGCGATCATCACCGGAGACGGCAGGCTCATCACCGAGACCTGGACTCCTCGCCTGGTGGCGGGCGGAATCGTCGAGGATCTGCCGCCGAAGTCTTTGTCGAGCTGAAAACCGAGCAGCGCAACGTGATTCAGAACGGATCGTGCTGAATGTGCTCCATCGGTGTGCCGACCTTGCGGAGGGCGTAGATCGTCGTCCGAACCATCGACGGCGACCCACAGATCTGAATCTGCCGATCGGCCCACGAGCCGAACTGGGTCACCACCTTGCCCACCGCGCCGTGCAGACGGTGGTGCATTCCCCATGGCAGTTCGCGAGGTGTGCCCGAGTACCACCACGGATTCTCGAGCTCCTCGGTCACCGGAACGACCGTCAGCCACGGATTGGACAGAGACAGCTGCCACAGCGTGTCCAGATCGTAGAGATCGCACGGATACTTCCCGCTGACGAACAGATGCACCCGCGGATTGTTGCTGCGCTGCGCCATCTCCATGACCTGCGCGCGCAGCGGAGCCAGGCCGGTACCTCCCGCGATCATCAGCACGTCCTCGCGGATCGCGCGATCGACGTGCATCCCGCCCAGTGGCGGGCTGATGGACCAGCGATCACCGACCGCGGTCTCGGTGACCATCGCCGGCGACACCCAGCCCCCGGATACGCGTCGGACGTGGAACTCGATCTCGCCGTACGGATTGCTGGGGATGGCCGGGGACAGATACCGCCACAGCTTGGGCCGCTGCGGAATCTGCACACTGACGTACTGCCCGGGGAAGTACGGAATTTCGCCGTCGGTCTTGAGCCGCACGACTGCGAGGTCGTCGAGAAGCCGATGATGTTCGACGACGGTGGCACTCCAGAACGGCGGCAGTTCGTCGTTGTCGGCGGCTTCGGCCATTGCGTCGCTCACGACGGTGAGTGTGTCGTTCCAGGCCGTCTCGACCTCGTCGGTCCACACCTCGTTGCCGGCGAAGGTGCGGAACGCGCTGATCAGGGCCGAGCTGCCCGCACGGAAGTGCGCGCCCGAGATTCCGTGCTTGCGGTGGTCCCGGCCGAGTTGCTCGAGGAACGGTTCGACGCGGTCGGGGTCGTCGAGATGCTCGAAGACGTACCCGAGCGCCATGACGAAGTGTTCACGCAACGCATCCATCGACGCGGGGAACAGGGCGCGGAAGTGGGGGTGCTCGGCGAACAGGTGGCCGTAGAAGGACCGAGACAGCCGCGCCGGTCCGTCCTGGGCGGCCACGACGGACTTGAATCCGGTGCGAACCAGGGAGATCGTGCGTGCGTCGAGCATCGATCTACCTCCACCCCACCGATTGCCCCACCGGTCACTGCCGTCGACCGTCTCCAAAGTAGACCGATCGAGGGTATCGCGCACGGTGCGGAATGTGCAGAGTCGCGCACGAAGAAAATCAGGGTTGAGCGGAACAGACTCAACTTGTCTATGGTTGTACCCAGCGACAGTCACGAAACCCGATCCGAGAAAGAAGGTGACCGGTGGACAGTTTCACTCCCACCACGAAGTCGCAGGCAGCGCTTTCTGCTGCCCTGCAGGCCGCATCCGCGGCCGGTAACCCGGACATTCGTCCGGCACATTTGTTGGTGGCGTTGCTCGATCAGACCGACGGCATCGCCACACCCTTGTTGAAGGCCGTCGGCGTCGACCCTGCAACGGTGCGTCGAGAAGCGCAGAACCTCGTCGATCGCATGCCCTCGGCATCCGGCTCGACCACCACTCCGCAACTCGGCCGTGAAACCCTCGCCGCGATCACCGCAGCGCAGCACCTGGCCACCGAACTCGACGACGAGTTCGTCTCCACCGAGCACCTCATGGTGGGCCTGGCGACCGGCAACGACGACGTGGCCAAGCTTCTGAGCGGCCACGGAGCCGGACCCAACGAATTGCGCGACGCCTTCCAGGCCGTCCGTGGCAGCGCGCGGGTCACCAGCGCAGATCCCGAGAACACCTACCAGGCGCTGGAGAAGTACAGCACCGACCTGACCGCGCTGGCCCGCGAAGGCAAGCTCGATCCCGTCATCGGGCGCGACACCGAGATCAGGCGTGTCGTGCAGGTCCTGTCGCGACGCACCAAGAACAACCCGGTGCTCATCGGCGAGCCCGGCGTCGGCAAGACGGCCATCGTCGAAGGACTCGCCCAACGGGTCGTGGCAGGCGATGTTCCGGAGAGCCTGCGCGGCAAGACCGTCGTCTCTCTCGACCTCGGTTCCATGGTCGCGGGGGCGAAGTTCCGCGGTGAGTTCGAGGAGCGGCTCAAGTCCGTGCTCGACGACATCAAGAACTCCGCGGGCCAGGTCATCACGTTCATCGACGAGCTGCACACCATCGTCGGTGCCGGCGCGACCGGCGAGTCCGCGATGGACGCGGGCAACATGATCAAGCCGATGCTGGCCCGCGGCGAACTGCGTCTGGTCGGTGCGACGACCCTCGAGGAGTACCGCAAGTACATCGAGAAGGACGCTGCCCTCGAACGACGCTTCCAACAGGTCTACGTCGGAGAGCCCTCGGTCGAGGACACCGTCGGAATCCTGCGCGGACTCAAGGAACGCTACGAGGTGCATCACGGCGTCCGGATCACGGACTCCGCCCTGGTCGCTGCGGCAACGCTCAGTGATCGGTACATCACCGCCCGCTTCCTGCCGGACAAGGCCATCGACCTCGTCGACGAGGCCGCGTCGCGGCTGCGCATGGAGATCGACTCGCGCCCCGTCGAGATCGACGAGGTGGAGCGGGCCGTCCGTCGCCTCGAAATCGAGGAGATGGCCCTGGCGAAGGAGACCGACGACGCGTCGAAGGCTCGCCTCGACAAGCTCCGCCAGGAACTGGCCGATCTTCAGGAGAAGCTCGCCGGGCTCAGCACCCGCTGGCAGAACGAGAAGAACGCCATCGACTCGGTGCGAGTCCTGAAGGAGGAGCTCGAGAACCTGCGCGGGGAGTCCGACCGCGCCGAACGCGACGGCGATCTGGGCAAGGCCGCCGAGCTGCGTTACGGACGCATCCCGACGCTCGAGAAGGAGCTCGCCGCCAAGACCGAGGACTCTCCTGCTCAGGGCGAGGTGATGCTCAAGGAGGAAGTGGGACCGGACGACGTCGCCGACGTCGTCGCGGCCTGGACCGGAATCCCGGCCGGCCGGATGCTCGAAGGCGAGACCGCCAAGCTGCTCCGCATGGAGGACGAACTCGGCAAGCGAGTCGTCGGACAGAAGGACGCCGTACAAGCGGTGTCCGACGCGGTCCGGCGCTCCCGTGCCGGGGTGGCCGATCCCAACCGTCCGACGGGATCGTTCCTCTTCCTCGGCCCCACCGGCGTCGGTAAGACCGAGCTGGCGAAGGCGTTGGCGGAGTTCCTGTTCGACGACGAACGGGCGATGGTGCGCATCGACATGAGTGAGTACAGCGAGAAGCATGCCGTCGCTCGGCTCGTCGGTGCACCTCCGGGTTACGTGGGCTACGAGGCCGGCGGACAGTTGACCGAAGCCGTGCGCAGGCGGCCGTACACGGTGGTGCTCTTCGACGAGGTCGAGAAGGCACACCCCGACGTGTTCGACATTCTGCTCGCAGTGCTCGACGAGGGCCGTCTCACCGACGGCCAGGGCCGGACCGTCGACTTCCGCAACACGATCCTGATCCTCACCTCCAACCTCGGTGCCGGCGGTACCAAGGAGCAGGTGATGGACGCGGTGCGGCGTTCGTTCAAGCCCGAGTTCGTCAACCGACTCGACGACGTGGTGGTGTTCGACGCGTTGTCCGAGGATCAGCTCGAGTCGATCGTCGACATCCAGCTCGGCTTCCTGGCCAAGCGTCTGTCGGCTCGTCGCCTGACGCTCGAGGTGTCGTCGCCGGCGAAGATGTGGCTCGCGGTGCGCGGCTACGACCCGCTGTACGGTGCGCGTCCACTTCGTCGACTGATCCAGCAGGCCATCGGGGATCAACTGGCGAAGTTGCTGCTCGCCGGTGAAGTCCACGACGGCGATGTGGTGTCGGTCAACGTCAGCCCGGATGGCGAGCACCTGATCCTGGGCTAGCCGCGGTCTTTCCGAACAGGCCCGCACGAGCGCTGCTCGTGCGGGCCTGTTTCGTGCTTCGACCGGGGTGCAGCGGGTGGGTACGCTCGTGGAATGACGAATCCGGACGACCCGCGGTCACCTCGAGAACGCGATCAGGACGCGGCGCGCCAGGCGGAGTCGTCCGAGCCGACCCAGGACGACGGTCGGCCGTACTCCGGAACCCAGCAAAATCCCGACGGCGCTCACCCGACCGAGGCATATCCGACGCAGGCGTATCAGAACCCGGGCTACGAGAACGCGGCCTACCAGAATCCGGACCCGCAGGCGTATCCGCCGGGGTATCAGCCGACGCAGGCGTTTCCGCCTTACGACCCCGAGCAGCAGGCTGCGGCGAATCAGGCCTACGGCCAGACCCAGCAGTACGGTCAGGCCCCGGGTTACGGCCAGGCGCCGGGGTACAACACTGCTCAGTACGGGCAACCCCAGCAGTACGGGCAGGCTCCGGGCTACGACACTGCGCAGTACGGCCACACTCAGCAGTTCGGCCACACTCAGCAGTTCGGACAGCCGCCGGAGTACGGTGCCCCACCTCCCACCGAAGGACCGAACGACGCCGATTCCGGCAGCAAGGGGCCCCGACCGTGGGTTCTGGCGCTCATCGGACTCGTCGTTCTCGCCATCGTCGTGGTGTTCGGCATTTCCTTCCTGAGCGGGGGATCGGACGAGCCCGAGACCACGGCGACTGCGCCGTCGACCTCGATCCGGCCGCCCACCTCGACTGCGCCCACGACCACGCCGCAGCCCACCGAATCGGGCACGGCCACCACACCCGAGCTGATCCCTGGGGGAATTCCCGAGATTCTCGGCCAGCTCGGCTCGTCGGTGGGAACGATCACCGCCAACGACGGCTCGACTCTGACGCTCGACGGTCTCGACGGGGCCCCGGTCACGGTGCAGACCACACCCCAGACCCAGATAATCTCGTTGTCCGGTAGCGATCTGGCGTCGCTGACCGTCGGTGCATTCGTCGTGGTGCAGGGCGAGGCCGTCCAGGACGGAACGATTCGCGCGAACGTCATCATCGAAACGCCGAGTCTGGGTGGTTAGGCAACCCGCGTCGCAGTAGGGACGGTTCACAGGCCCCGGCGGTGGTGGGCGGCGAAGGTGTCGATGTCGATTAAGGTGGTTCGCGATGACGGCAATGTGGTTCGGCCTTGCGGCAATTGCACTGATGGGTGCAGTGGCCCTGCTCTACATCGACAGGTCCAAGCGAGATCGGTCCGGACGTGTACGGCAGATGTGGGCCAAGGCTCAGGGATACGAGTACCGACCGCACGATCGAGAACTGGTCACGCGGTTCTCGCGCGCTGCCCTGTCCAAGCCGGAGTTCGACGTGGCTCTCGGAGTGGTGACCGGCGTTCGACGCGGTGAGGAGTTCGTTCTCTTCGACGTCGAGGAGACAGGCACGATCGTGGCCGTGCAACGCTCGGTCGGTTCGGATGTCGACATCGATCTTCGGCCCCGCTCGACGCCACCGCCGCGCGACGAGGACATGGAACTGCTCGGTTCCATCGGCCCACGCGTGGTGTTCGCAACCGACGTCGATATCGCTCGGCGTGTCTGCGACCAGCGGATGGCAGCGTTCACCGAGTCCATCCCGGAGAATCTGCAGCTGCTGTGGAGCGAGAAGGACTGGACGCTCGGGTCACTGCCGCTCGGCAGTGTCGGTCGCGATTGGGATGCCGCGATCGACGCGGTCGCGAGACTGTCGGGCATGTTGCACGTGCTGCCGCCGGTTCGCGGAAGCGCGGTCTACGGCGCTCGCCCCGGTGATGATCGGAGTGATCCCGGTAGGCCGTCGGTGCACGAGGCACCCACGCAGCAAGCACCCGTGGCACAGAATCCTCGGCCTCGTGTGGCCGAACCCCGTATTCAGGCGGTTCGACGCCCGGAGCCGCCCGTCGCCGAGCCCAGAACCCCAGCACCCAAGACGCCTGAGCCGAGGGTGCGGCCTCCTCGCGCCGCCGAGCCCCGTATCCATGAACCCCGTATCCAGGAACCGCGTATCCAGGAACCCCGTGTTCAGGAACCTCGTGTGCAGGAGCCGCGTCCGCAGGAGCCGGGGCGCAGGCCGCGTCCGCCGAGGCCCGATGCTGCCGGCCCGCAGGCCGCAAGTAGGGCGAATCCGTCGCGTCCGGTGCCACGTCCGCCCGTCTCGCGTCCGATTCCGTTCGACTCGGACCGCCGACGCAATCAGCCGTGATCGAAGTTCGGGCGTGTTTACGGGCGCAGACGCGCTTACGCGGCTAAATTCGTACCTCGTGACGGTTTCTTCGGTTGTTGTCGTGGCAGTCCTGGTCCTCATTGTCGTGGTCGGTTACGTGGTCGGTTACGTGGTGGTCGCGGTGCGTCGACTCGGTCGATACAGCGATCAGACGGAGCAGAGTCTGCGGCTGGTCGATGTCGAGCTCGATCGGCGTCACGAGCAGTTGGGCCCGTTCCTCGCCGCCGCGGAGGCCACCGGGCTGTCCGCCGATCTGCTGCGTCAGCTCGGCGGTGCACGTTCGTGGTCCAAGGCCGTGCGCGATCGCAGCCTGGGTCTGCAGGCGCAGGCCGCCGCCGAGAACGCCCTGTCCGCCGCGTTTCACGCCGTGCTCGCCGATGCCGATGCGCGCCGGAACGCGTTGGGCAATTGGTCGTTTCAAGGCCCGGCCGGTGAACTGAACGTCACCGAGCGCCGTATCGCAGGCGCGGTGCGGGTGTACAACGACAACGCGTATCGGTTGTCGCAGGCGATCGGCACGTTCCCGTCCTCGCTCGTCGCCAGGGCTCGTTCGTTGACCGCACCGGAACCGTTCGTGGAGACCAAGGAACTGCTCGACGAGCAGCAGTCGGCCGAGATCGCTGCCTAGTGGCAGAACGATCAGCGGAGCCGGCGGGAGCGCCTGCGCGGGTCGGTGGGTAAGTTCGTACCGACCTATCGAAGATCCGTGGTGCGACGAGAGGAATCCGAACATGGCCGACAGTGCCGCGAATTCGGACCGGCAGGAACTGGCCGATTTGGTGAAAGAGCTTGCCGTCGTGCATGGGAAGGTGACGTTGTCGTCGGGCAAGGAAGCCGACTACTACGTCGATCTTCGTCGCGCGACTCTGCATCATCGGGCAGGCGCGCTGATCGGTTCGTTGATGCGTGATCTGGTTGCCGACTGGGATTTCGTGTCGGTCGGCGGTCTGACGATGGGTGCAGATCCGGTGGCGATGTCGATCATGCATGCGCAGGGGCGTCCGATCGATGCGTTCGTGGTGCGCAAGGCCGCGAAGGCGCACGGCATGCAGCGTCGGATCGAGGGTCCGGACATCGTCGGCAAACGTGTTCTGGTGGTGGAGGATACGACGACCACCGGAAATTCTCCGCTCACTGCCGTGCAGGCTCTGCGGGACGCGGGAGCGACGGTCGTCGGCGTGGCCACGGTGGTCGATCGGGCGACCGGGGCGGACGAGGTCATCGCCGCAGAGGGGCTCGAATATCGATCCCTCCTCGGCCTGGCGGACCTCGGCCTGTAGCCCCTGGCTTCGAAAGGGCTTGTCAGCGAACGAGTTGCGCGACGACGACGAAGTTGTCGTCGGTGGGTTCGCCGCCCTGGACGTCGCAGTTGGCGAGGATCAATCGTCCCGGTACCGAGCGTCGGAGTTCGTTGTCCGCGAGCAGAGATCCCTTCGGTAGAGGGCCGACCGATTCGACCGCGTACTGCAAGGTGCCGCTCGGGGTGCGCAACACGACGGTGTCGCCCGGGGTCACTACCCGCAACGCCTTGAACGGGGCGTCACGCTTCGAGTAGTTATGTCCGGCAACCACTACCGTTTGTTCGGTCGAGGTTCCCGGCATTCCGCTCTCGGCCCACCACGCGGGCAGTTCGTCGACCGGGTTCAGCACCTGGCCACTGTCGCCGCCGCGGTAGAGCGGGTCGGGATGGATCGGGCTGCTCAGGTAGGTCGTGCCGTCCGAGGATCGGAGTTCGATGTGTTCCGGCTGAGCGGGAGCGACGTCGCTCGCCGGTGCAGCCACCGAGATCTGTGACTGCACGGGCGAGCGATCGGGTGCGGCGATCCCGACTTCGTCACTCGCACAACCTGATACGAGTAGAGCGAGGGTCAGGATCGCCGTCCACAGCCAGCGGGTTCTACGAGGTGGCATCGGTGGAGCTGCGGCGACGCAGGTAGAACGCTCCGCCTGCTGCCGCGACCACGACCACGCCGACTCCGGCCAGGATCACCGGGGTGTTGGACGAGCTGTCCGACCCGCCCGATGCCTCGTCGGAGGAATCGCCGAGAGCGAGATCGACCGGCGGCAGATCGCCGGCAACGCTGACGACACCGTTCTCGTCGGTGGTGAAGTAGTCCGCGACGGTGAACGATCCGTCCTCGTTCCTGACACCGACCAGTGACACTCCGGTCTCGTCGACGACGACGGTGTTCTCGTCGATCTCGGTGACCGGAACGTCCTCGCGGACAACATTTCCGAGGTTGATCGTCCACTCGAATTTCGGTCCGCTGGCGGCCAGTTCGGCTGCTGCGGCCTTCAGATCGGCCTCGGCCTTGGCCTTCGCGTCGGCATCGGCCTTGGCGGCATCGACGTCGGCCTGTACGGCTGCCAGGGCGTCCGCGGCCTCCGTCGCCTTGGCCTTGGCTGCCGCGGCTGCCTCGGTCTTGGCTGCCAGATCTGCATCGGCGGCGACAACCGCGGCGTCGGCGTCCAGAACTGCCTGCGCGGCGTCGTCGGCCGTCTTCTGCAGTGCCGCGATGTCCGCGTCCGACGGGGCGGCGTCGAGTGCGGCCTGGGCTGCGGTTGCCGCTTCTGCCTTGGCGTCGGCGTCGGCCTTGGCCGCATCGGCTGCTGTTCGGGCGTCGGCTGCAGCCTTCTGCGATTCGGTCTCCTCGCCTGCGGCAGCCTCGGCTGCGGCTTCGAGGTTCTTGGCGTTCTGCTCGGCCATCGCGGCCACGGCAGCTGCGGTCTGAGCCTCGATGTGCAAGGCCAGCGACTTGGCCGCGGTGGCAGCTGCGGCCCTGGTGGCGGCAGCGACCTTGGCGAGGTTGAAGTTCTTGAACGAGTCCTGCAGTGCCTGGAGGGAGTCCTCGACGGCCTTGGTCGACGCATCGGCCTCGACCTTGGCGCTGGCGGCGAGCTCGGCCTTCGCGTTCGCGTCGGCGCGGGCGGCCGCAGCTGCGGCGGTGGCTTCGGGGTCGCCCGATACCGCTGCGGCTTCGAGCTCGACAGCCAGATCCTCCGCCGTCTTCGCGTCGGCTGCGGCCTGGTCCGCTGCCGCCTTGGCCTCGCCGGCCGCGGTCTCGAGCTCGGCAGCGTCCTTCTTGGCTGCGGTGACCGCAGCACTCGCGGCCTCGCTTTGGACCTTGGCCGATGCGGCGGCCGTGACGGCAGCCTTGGCCTTGACGTCGGCCTCGGCTGCAGCGACCTCGGCCTTGGTGGCGTCGTTACTCGCGGCGGTGTCGGCGGCCTTGGCGGTCTCGAGGCGCACCTGAGCGGCGGCAGATGCTTCGGCGGCAAGCTTGCTGGCCGCTTCGGCGTCGGCGATCGCCTGCCTCTCCGCGTCGGACAGCTGCGGGATGACGTCGAGGTTGACCGTCGCGGTGCCGTCGTCGTTGAAGACGACGCCGCCGGTGACCTGGGGCAGCGGGCGGATGGTCGACGGTAGCTCGGGGGCCGGGACGGCTGCGGCCGCTGCGGCTGCGGCGTCTTCCGGCGTGACGGCCGGAGCAGGTGCTTCGATCTGCGCGTCGACGGTGGCGGATCCTTCGACCGCTGCGCCCTCCTCGGTGGTGGGAGCTCCGGATTCGGTGCCGCCCTCGGTGGCCGGCTGCTCGACTGCGGAGCTTTCGGGTGTCTGATCCTGCGCACTGGCAATTCCCGGTGCAGCGATGGAGAGGGACAGTGCCATGGCGGCCCCGGCAGCGGCGAGGCGCGCCCTCTTGGACCTGGCGATCGACTTCTGCGACATGGAGATTGTGGCCCTTCGGTCAGTGGCAGCAGAGTGCTGCGCGCACCCGCCCTCCCACGCGGAACGGGTGTAGTTGGTGAGTCACACGAACAACCGTGTTGACGTGACCGTAAACCAACCGGCCGGTCTCGGGAACCCTTCAAGCCTTTACCTGAGAATTGGTTATGAAAGTGTTACTGATGGGACTCATGTGACGAGTGAGAATTGCGAAAGCCAACGGCGGTCGAGATCCGAAGATCTCGACCGCCGCGAAAACCTGTTCAGGTGAAGGTATTTCAGTCGCCGACCGTCACGGCCCGGGCCTCGTCGATGCTGTGAGGTGCGGGTTCGTGGTCGTCGACATGAGCGAGCACCTTCCGGCCGGTCGCCAGGACCACGATGGCGAGAGCGGTGCAGGCGGCACCCACCCAGAACGGGACGTGCATGTTCGACTCGCCCAATTTGCCGGCCAGGTAAGGAGCCGCGGCCCCGCCGGTGAAGCGAACGAAACTGTAGGCCGCCGACGCCGTCGAGCGCTCGACCGGTGCCGAGATCATCACGGTCTCGGTGATCAGCGTGTTGTTGACGCCGAGGAACAGCCCGGCCACGACGGTTCCCACGATGAGGACGATCTTGTTCTCGGTGAACATCGCCATGGCGGCCAGGTCGAGGGCGAACAGCAGCAACGCGAGCATCATCATGTTCAGCGTTCCGAAGGCCCGCTGCAGTTTCGGTGCCACGAACACCGATGCGATCGCCAGGCACAGGCCCCAGCCGAAGAAGATGAAGCCGATGGAGTACGTGCCCATGTCCAACGGGAACGGGGTGTAGGCGAGGAGGGTGAAGAATCCGTAGTTGTAGAGCAGCGCGGTGATGCCGACGGTGAGCAGGCCGCGGTGACGAAGCGCGCGGAACGGGTCGAGGATCGAGGTGGTGTGCGCGGGCTTCGGGGTGTCCGGCAGCATGACGATGAGCAGGATGAACGCGACGGCCATCAGTGCGGCAACGCCGAAGAACGGTCCGCGCCAGCTGAACCCGCCGAGAACGCCACCGACGAGGGGTCCGGTGGCGATACCGATACCCAGAGCGGCCTCGTAGAGGATGATCGCGCGAGCGACACCTCCCGATGCGGCACCGACGATGGTCGAGAGCGCCGTCGCGATGAACAGGGCATTGCCCAGTCCCCAGCCTGCGCGGAAACCGATGATCTCGCCGACCGATCCGGACGTGCCCGCGAGAGCCGCGAAGACGACGATGATCGCCAGTCCGGCCAGCAGGGTGCGCTTGGGTCCGAAGCGGCTCGACACGACCCCGGTGATCAGCATCGCGAATCCGGTCACGAGCATGTAGCTGGTGAACAGCAACGACACCTGAGACGGCGAGGCATCGAGTTGTTCACCGATGGGCTTGAGGATGGGATCGACGAGGCCGATGCCCATGAAGGCGATGACGCTGGCGAACGCGACGGCCCACACCGCTCGCGGTTGCTTCAGCAGGCTGTCGGGGGAGGTGCTGGTGGTCACGAAGAGGTTCCTCTCATTCCGCGATCGACGGGCTCGAGGATGCTGCGAAGCTCGCTCAGTCCGTCGGTCAGTTTCTGGATCTGTTCCGGGTCGCGGTCGGACAGGTACGGCACCAGTCCGTCGACGATGTGGCGTCGACTCGCGGCGAGCCATCGGTGGCCGTCGTCGGTCATCTCGATGAGGACGGCACGGGAATCGTCGGGATCGGCGGTTCGGGTGACGAGGCCGCTCTTGCTCAGCTTGGCGAGCAAGGCCGTCGCCGACGGTTGGGAGCAGCGGTCCAGCTCGGCGAACGTGCTGATGCGCAGGGGCTGATATTCCTCGAGCAACGACAGCGCCCGCATCCACGCTCTCGGCCATTCGTCGCTGCCGAACCGTGCGGCCAATCGGACGAAACGTGACGAGCTGGTGACCAATTGCGACAGAAGGTCCCGGATGTCTGCGTCGGAGTGACTCACCGATTTATTGTTACTTACACTAACTATCTAATGCAACGGCACAGGTGACCTGCGGAAGGGCACCGGGGGTCGCGTCAGTACTGGCGGAGGAGAGCGGCGATGTCGCGGTCCCACTCGGCGTCCCGATGACCGTCGTAGCGAAAGCGCATCAGGTGATGGAAGCCGATGAGAATCGATGCCACGAGCACCCAGCTACCGATGGTGTTGAAGATCGACGCGGCCACGACGTCCGACGAGGTCAGTGGCCGCATGCTCGGGTTGCCGCTGTCGTCGACCCAGATCTGCGTGGTGGTGCCGACGGGTGATCCGGTGTCCACGCTGACGCGTCCGGTGTGCTCGACGCCTCGGTAGACCCACCGTGAGTCGACGGCGGTCGCCGCTGCGCCGGACGCGCCGAATTCGGTCGATGCGACGGGTGTGGATTCGGCGGCGGCGGTGGTGGTCGCGGTGACCTGGCGAATCGAGGTCTTCTGGTCCTCGAGTCGCTGTTGTTGATCGGTGTGGGCGGCGGCACCGATCCACAGCGACACCGGAACCATGAGGATCAGCAGTGCGGTCACCCAGTGCTTGATGCGAGCCTGGCGAACGTCACAGTCGCGGAGCAACGGGTTGGGGTGGCCTGCGAACGCGGAGCGGCCCGAACTGTCCTGCCCGGTGAGTTTGCGGCGCATGCTGGTCCCCACTGCCTCGAAATGATCCGACCGACCTTTCCACGATGGCGACGCAACCTGCGAGTATCAAGCGATAGGGGTCAGCGTCACATGTGATGCTCACTGTGACGAGATGTTCGGGTGGAGGTCTGCGATGGTTGTCGGTCGGGTTCGGCGGGCTCGTGCGGCCGCGCTGATAGCAGGTGCGGTGACCGTGGTCGGTGCCTGGACGGGGTCGATACCGTTGCAGCGCATGGCCAAGCCTCTGATAGTCCCGGCCCTGGCGAGCGGCCTCGATCCGGGCCGAGATCGGGTGCTCACGGCTGGTCTCGCGGCCGCAACGATCGGCGACGTTCTACTGATCGACCCGGACGACGACTCCGCTCTGGAATGGGGTGCGCGTGCGTTCGCCGTGATGCAGGGCAGTTATACGTATCTGCTGTACCGCAAGGGTGCGCGTCCGGCACTGATCGACGCCGTTCCGCGGTACGCCGGATGGGCGGCCGCGGCGACGCTACTGGCCAGGCGACAGCCCGCGGTGGCGTCGACCCTGATCGCGTACGGTGCGGTGCTCGCGACCACGTCGACCCTGTCTGCTCGTTCTGTCTCCCGCGGCGGCGATCGACGGCTGATGATCGGCGGTGCCTTGTTCACTGCATCCGACGCACTGATCGTCTTCCGCCGACTGTTCCTGACCGAGGATCGTCAGCGGCGGACCGCGGAGGCCATAGTCCTGTCGACCTACGTCGCGGCGCAGGTCCTACTCGTCGAAGCCCTCGCTTCGGGGTAGCAGCAGCACTCGCTCGCGGTGGGCGGGGTCGACGCGAACGGCGATGACGGTGCCCGGCTCGAACCGCGAGGTGTCCGAGCGGGGGACGTCGTAGACGATCTTGCCGAAGTAGCTGCTCGAGCCGGGCACGGTGAATTCGAGGTCCAACTCGGCGGTGTTCTCGTCGATGCGACGGATCGCATCGACCGTCGCCCATCCTTCGACGCCGTGTTCGATCAGTTCCTTCTGCTCACGCGTCGGTCGTCCCGCGAGCATCATGGCCAGGCCGAGGGCCGCGCCGAATCCGGCGACCAGGGCCGCCAGCTGGTACGGAAGCGTCCCGGGCGGGGTTCGCTTCATCAGCCAGCCGATCCAGATCGCCAGCACGATGGCGTATCCGATCGTCACTACGACGACTGCTCGCACGATTCTCGCGTTGTTCACTTCGGTGCTCCTGGGTCGCCGGAGGCGACTGTTCGATATTCGACGATAGGGGGTTACCGGTAAGTAGGGTTACATGTACGGTGATCGATGTGACTCGACCAACTGTCTTCATCTCAGGCGCAGCTGCCGGTATCGGCCGCGCGACGGCTCTCAAGTTCGCGGCCAACGGCTACCTCGTCGGTGCATACGACATCGACGAGACCGGCTTGGCCTCGCTCGGCAAGGAAGCTGCCTCGCTCAGCGGCCGCGTCGTCACCGGCATCTTGGATGTAACCAACTCCGACCAGTGGGAAACCCGGCTGAAGGAGTTCGTCACCGAGGGTGACGGTCGACTCGACATTCTGATCAACAACGCCGGAATTCTCGCCGCGGGTGCCTTCGAGGACATGCCGCTGTCGGTGCATCGTCGTCAGATCGACATCAACTTCAACGGGGTCATCTATGGCACCCTCGCGGCCTTCCCGTACCTCAAGGACACCGCAGGCGCGCAGGTCGTCAACCTGTGTTCCGCGTCGGCCATCTACGGTCAGCCCGAGTTGGTGACCTACGGCGCGACCAAGTTCGCGGTGCGCGGCGTCACCGAGGCGTTGGATCTCGAGTGGAGCAAGTACGACATCTCGGTCAAGGCCATGTGGCCGCTGTTCGTCCAAACGGCGATGACGCAGGGCGTGTCGACGGGCACCACGAGCTCGTTGGGTATCAAGCTCACCGTCAAGGACGTGTCCGACGCGATCTTCGACGCGACTCGTCCGGTGAAGCGTCGGTTGCACAAGGTGCATTTCCCGGTCGGCCTGCCGTCCAAGGCACTCTCGCTCGGCTCGCGCTTCTCGCCCGCATGGCTCACTCGCGAGGTCAACCGGCGTCTGAGCCACACCTAGAACTCCTCGCCGGACGATGCCGGCACTGCGCCGGTATCGTCGGTCTTTCGAGCAGTCGATGTCGAAAGGTGGGTCGGGGTTTCTTCATGCCGATTACGTGGGGTGCGAGCGGGCAGCGATCGAGCAGGGCACGGCAAATGGGTTGGGCACGAGCCTGGTTGGTGGGAATCGGGGTCGGTACTGCGCTCGTTCTCGCTGGCTGCAGCAGTGAGTCCGCTGCCCAGCCTCCGCCGCCTGCGTCGACCACGACTCCGGTGCCGACGACGACGCAGACCACCACCACTCCTGCGCCCGTGACGACCACGGAAGTGCCACTGCCGCCGCCCCCGCCTCCGGTGGAGCCGCCGCCCACCGCGGAACCGCAGACGACGTACGCCGCCATCGGCGGTGCGTACTACTTCAGTTCCCCCGACGGTCTGTTCCAGTGCGGGATCGTGCCGCTCTCCAGTCGTGTCGAGGCCGGGTGTCAGGGCACCACCACCCCGGTGCCGCCGCGGCCCGACGACTGCATGATCAACTGGGGCAACGGTATTCGTGTCACCAACGACGGCCCGGCGGCGTTCATGTGTTCCGGCGGTGTGGTCTACACCTCGGGCGGCGAGACGATCGATCCACCGCTGGCGGTCGGAGCGAGCATCTCCGAGAACGGATTCACCTGCACGTCCGCCGAGAACGGCATCTCGTGCGTCGACGACGCAACCGGGCACGGCTTCCGCATCGCACCGGACAGCAACGAAGTCTATTGAGCGAGAACACGATCGGCAGCGAATCGTCGTCGGACGATGCCGGCCCCACCGAGTGGGGTGAGAACCCGAACGGCGTCGGACCGTGGTTCGACACGCACACCGAACCGCCACCCGACGATCCGCGATTGGACCCGGACCTGCTCGCGGGCGGAGATCGCCGCAACGTGGTCGACGCCTACCGCTACTGGCGACGCGAGGCGATCGTCGCCGACATCGACACCCGACGGCATTCGCTGCACGTCGCCATCGAGAACTTCACCAACGACGCGAACATCGGGACGGTGGTGCGCACCGCGAACGCCTTCGCCGCGCAGGCGGTCCATATCGTCGGACGTCGTCGGTGGAACCGTCGCGGTGCCATGGTCACCGACCGCTACCAGCACATCCATCACCACGACTCGGTGGAGGCGCTGATGGCGTTCGCGGCCGAGCAGGGCCTCGTGGTCGTGGCCGTCGACAACACCCCTGGGTCGGTACCGATCGAGACCGCGGAGTTGCCGCGTCACTGTCTGCTGCTCTTCGGTCAGGAGGGACCGGGTGTCACCGACAGTGCCCGCGAGTCGGCTTCGATGACGGTATCGATCGCGCAATTCGGTTCCACGCGCAGCATCAATGCAGGTGTTGCCGCCGGGATTGCCATGCACTCGTGGATTCGGCGGCACGCGGATCTCGATGCAGCGTGGTGAGTCGCAGCGCTGTCCGAGGGGGTTTCCGGGGCGGGATGTAACGAATCGGCAACGGTAGTGGCAGGATTGCGGCTATGCAGGAGTTGTGGTCGCAGCGTGCGGACGCTGCGGAGGGGGCCGTCGTCGCGCGGCACATGCGTCGGCTGTGGGGGCTGCCGGGCACGACGTTGGGAGTCGTCGCCTGGCCACCGGCGCGTTCGGAACGGATGTTCCTGCGTTGGCACTACTGGTGGCAGGCCCACCTGCTCGATTGCGCGGTCGACGCCGCCGATCGTGACCTCACCGCCAAGCGCCGTCGGCGATTGAACAAGATCACCCGAGCGCACCGAACCCGCAACGTCAGCGGGTGGACCAACAACTACTACGACGACATGGCGTGGCTCGGGTTGGCGCTCGAACGCGCGCAGCGGCAGCATTTCGTCGGCAATCGCGGTGGCATCCAGCAGATCGAGATGGAATTGTTCGACGCCTGGGCTCCGGCCGAGGGCGGCGGCATTCCGTGGCGCAAGAAGTCGGACTTCTACAACGCACCCGCCAACGGCCCGGCCGCGATCCTGCTGGCCCGCACCGGTCGGCTGTGGCGTGCCCAGGAGATGGCCGATTGGATGGACCGCACCCTCAAGGACCCGCGTACGGGGCTCGTTCTGGACGGAATGCATTCCACTCGTGCACTCGTCGACGCCGGAAAGACCGGCGAGATGGAACGCGCCGTGTACAGCTACTGCCAGGGCGTCACGTTGGGCCTCGAGACCGAACTCGCTGTCCGACTCGGAGAACCCCGGCACGCCGAGCGAGTCCATGCCCTGGTCGACGCCGTCGACAACCACCTGACCCGCAACCTCGTCGTCACCGGCGGCGGTGGGGGAGACGGCGGCCTGTTCAACCCCATCCTCGCGCGCTACCTGGCCATGGTCGCGGTGGAGCTACCCGGGGACTCGGACGCCGACGACCGGGCACGCGAACTCGCTGCGGCGATCGTGCTGAACTCGGCCGAGTCGGCGTGGGAGAACCGCCTCGAAGTGGAAGACAATCCACTGTTCGGAGCCGACTGGACCCGCGAAGCCCGCTTCCCGGGGCAAGGCCTGCACATCGCCACCTTCGCCGAGGGCACGGTCCGACCGTCCGATGTGCCCGAACGGGATTTCTCGGTGCAGCTCGGCGGCTGGATGCTGATGGAAGCGGCCTACCGAGTCTCGGCTGCGGGTTTCTAGAACACCTCGTCGGAGCGGACCGACGCAGACCCTATTCGACGACCTCTTCGACCTCGATGGTCTCTTCGGGCCGTGCCATTTCCTTGCGGTACTGCCAGATACCGAGACCGGTTCCGACGACGAGCAGCACCACCATGCCGATGAGGACGGCGGGCATCAGCCAGGGGATGCCCTCGATGAACGACCCGAAGTAGAACCCGATCAGCAGCAGCACCGGAGCCCAGATGATGGCACCGAGAGTGCTGGCGATCGTGTACTTGCGGTGATCCATCTTCGCAGCACCTGCGACCAGCGGGCACAGGGTGCGGACCCAGGGGATCCACCGCGCGACCAGCACCGCCCAGAAACCGTGCTTCTCGAGCAGAAGATTGACCTTGTGCAGGTTCTTGGTGTTGAGATACTTGCCGTTCTTGCGGGCCACCAGAGTCGAGCCGGTCCGGTGGCCGATCGAATAGCCCACCTGGTTGCCTGCGATGGCGGCGACCATCGCACCGAGCGACAGCGCCCAGATGTGACCGGTGCCCGACGCGTGGGTCGCCATCACGATTCCTGCCGTGATCAACATCGAGTCTCCGGGCAGGAACAACCCGATGATCACTGCGCATTCGATGAACACGAAGGTCATCACGACGATCCACACGACGAGTGGGCCCGCTGTCTCCAACGGACCGAAACTGCCGGCGGCCTGGACGGACTCGGTCGACAGCGCAGTGGTAATCGACGACATGGACTCGATCACTTTCGGAAGATCTCGATCAGGACTTGGTGTCCGGGGCGTCGGCCTCGATCACGTCGGCCGCCTCCCCGAGCGGGGTCTTGCGGGCCTTGATCATGCGCTTGCCGACCTCGGCGACGATGGGGAGGACGGAGACGGCGACGATGATCAGGAAGATGATGTCGACGTGCTCGCGGATGAACGCGATCTGCCCGAGCAGGTACCCCAGCACCGTCACGCCCGCGCCCCAGAGGACGCCGCCGACGACGTTGTAGGTGAGGAACAGCGAGTACTTCATGTGCGACGCACCGGCGACGACCGGTGCGAAGGTACGCACGATCGGTACGAAGCGCGCCAGGATGATGGTGATCGGGCCGTGCTTCTCGAAGAACAGGTGCGACTCGTCGATGTACTTCTTCTTGAAGAATCGCGAATCGTTGCTCTTGAACAGGGCCGCGCCACCCTTGGTGCCGATGAGATAGCCGACCTGGTCGCCGAGGATGGCCGCGATCGGGATCAGAACGACGAGGGTCCAGATGGACGCGAACGGCTCGATCTCGGTGGACTTCGACGCGGCGATCAACCCGGCCGTGAAGAGGAGGGAATCACCTGGGAGCAGCGGAAACAGCAGCCCGGACTCGATGAAGACCACCAGCAGCAGCCCGATCAACACCCAGTGCCCGAAGGAGTTGAGCAGGTTCACCGGGTCGAGAAAGCCCGGTAACAGGGCCAGGTTCGTCGTCATCGTTTCCGAGGCAGCTAGGAGACTCACCGCGCCCACACTACCGGCCGAAACTGGTAAGTCCTGAACAGATGGTGTCGCTCTGCTGTGAACGTGATGGCTTGTTCGGCACCGTCGACGGGCCGTCGCTCCCGGCCGACGTCAGCGGTAGTGGAGTCTGCGGAATGACCGGAGGGGCGCGGGAGTGGAGCCTGCGGAATGACCGGGGTGACGCGGGTACGCACGACACCGGGCCGGGAGGTTGCCATACTGCACTGGACACAACCGAACTTTTCTATGGAGGAATGACGCCGTGCCTATCGCAACTCCCGAGGTCTACGCCGAGATGCTGGGCCGGGCGAAGGAACACAAGTTCGCCTTTCCGGCAATCAACTGTGTGGGTTCCGAGTCCATCAACGCCGCCATCAAGGGATTCGCCGACGCGGGTAGCGACGGCATCATCCAGTTCTCGACCGGCGGAGCCGAGTTCGGCTCCGGGCTCGGTATCAAGGACATGGTCGTCGGTGCCGTGGCGCTCGCCGAGTTCGCGCATGTGATCGCGGCCAAGTACGACGTCACCATCGCTCTGCACACCGACCACTGCCCCAAGGACAAGCTGGACACGTACGTTCGTCCGCTGATCGCGATCTCGCAGGAGCGCGTCGACGCAGGCAAGAACCCGCTGTTCCAGTCGCACATGTGGGACGGTTCGGCCATCCCGATCGACGAGAACCTCGAGATCGCCAAGGATCTGCTGGCCCGCGCTGCGGCTGCGAACATCATTCTCGAGGTCGAGATCGGTGTCGTCGGCGGCGAGGAAGACGGCGTCGAAGCCGAGATCAACGACAAGCTCTACACCTCGAACGAGGACTTCCTCAAGACGGTCGAGGCCCTGGGCGCAGGCGACGCGGGCTCGCGCTACCTGCTGGCGGCGACCTTCGGCAACGTGCACGGCGTGTACAAGCCGGGCAACGTCAAGCTCAAGCCGTCGGTGCTGGCAGACGGTCAGCGGGTCGCGTCGGAGAAGCTCGGTCTGGCCTCGGGATCCAAGCCCTTCGATTTCGTCTTCCACGGTGGATCGGGTTCGGCGAAGAGCGAGATCGAAGAGGCGCTCGAGTACGGCGTGGTGAAGATGAACGTCGACACCGACACCCAGTACGCGTTCAGCCGTCCGATCGCCGGACACTTCTTCTCCAACTACGACGGTGTGCTCAAGGTCGACGGCGAGGTCGGCAACAAGAAGGCCTACGACCCGCGCAGCTACCTCAAGAAGGCCGAGGCCGGTATGGCGGCCCGTGTCGTCGAGGCCTGCAACGACCTCAAGTCCGCCGGTCGCAGCGTCAGCGCCGGCTGATCCCCGTGAGCGGAACTTCGTAGCAGGCTACGAGGTAGGAGTGGAGCCTGCGGAACGACCCGCAGGCTCCGCCGCTCACCTGGGTGGTCAGTTGCACACCTTCCACTGGTCGCCGTCGAGGCGCAGGTCGAAGGTGCGCGGGGAGCGGTCGTTCGGGTTCGCATCGGTGTGCGCGATCACCTGAGCGATCGCGGTGTCGTCGTCACCGACCTGGATGGCGTCGATGCTGTCGACGGTGGGGATGTTGCCCTGCTCGAGCGAGACGCGATGGACGTCGGCGAATTCCGCGTCGGGGATGTCTCGGTAGAACGTCGCCAGGTCACCGCACGAGGTGCTGCGCAGTGTGGCGAGGTCGCCGACGGCCAAGGCTTTGGTGAACGACTCGACGGTCGTCCTGATCCGGGCCTCCGGGGAGTCGTCGACGCTCGGGCGGTCGATCAGCAGGTATGCACCGGCGGCCACTGCCCCGATCACGACAACTGCGGCCACCAGCGCCGCCCACCACTTCTTGTGACTCGGTGTGCCGGGTTCCGTCGGGTCGGGTCCGATGCGCTGGGGACCGACCTGCTTCGACCCTGGTTTCTGCGGTTCGATCCTTCTCGGCCCGACTGGTTGTGGCACGGCGGCGGGTGATTTCTTCTCAACCGCAACATCTTTGGTCCGATTCTCGGACGGGTTTCGGGGCGGGATACGACGCGGGGCCGCGGTCGGCTTTGCGACGGGCTTCGATTCCGCTGCGGCCGGTTCCTCGGCCGGAGCAGTGGCGATCTTCTCGGTGGCTGCGTCGGCCGGCTCGTCGGCCTGCTTCTTCTTGCGGAGATCGATCTTCTCGGTGGCTGCATCGGCCTCGGAGGACGCCTTCTTGTTCTCGTCCGGCATGCATTCTCCCTCGTTCACCGAATCCTGCGAGAACTCACGTGTTCTCGATTTCGTCAGCTGGCAGCCTATCGACCGTGTCGGGCGCTCGGCGCGAGCGCCACCGGGGGTGTTCGGACACGATTCGGTGACGTAGGGGCACAATGAGCGCCATGACTTCTTTCGGTGATCTGCTCGGACCCCAACCCACACTGTTGCCCGGCGACGACGAGGCCGAATCCGCGCTGCTGAACCACGAGGCACCCGAGACCGTCGCGGCGGCGCATCCGACGGCGTCCATTGCGTGGGCCTACCTGGCCGAGGCGGCGCTCGAGTCGGGAGCCACCATCACGGCGTACGCCTACGCTCGTACCGGCTACCACCGAGGTCTTGACCAGTTGCGTCGTAATGGATGGAAGGGATTCGGGCCGGTCCCGTACAGCCATGAGCCCAACCGAGGATTCCTCCGATGCGTCGCAGTCCTTGCCAAAGCGGCCCGCGACATCAACGAGCACGACGAGTACGCCCGCTGCCTCGACCTCCTCGAAGACTGTGACCCCAAGGCAGCAGAAGCGCTCGGCCTGGGCTGATCGGGCTCGCGCCAGCCGGGCGCGGGGTCGAACCCGGCTGAAGTCGGGCAGTGCTCGGCTGAAGTTGTCGCTGCTACCGATCATTCAGTGCGCGTTGGCTGCGGGAGTGGCGTGGTTCGTGGCGACGGACATCGTCGGTCACGAGAGCCCGTTCTTCGCACCCATCGCCGCTGTAGTCTCGCTCGGCGTCTCGCTCGGTGCTCGCCTACGCCGATCGGCCGAGCTCGTCGTCGGAGTGACGGTGGGCATCGGCATCGGGGATCTGCTCATCTCGCTGATCGGTAGCGGGCCGTGGCAGATCGCTCTGGTCGTGGTGCTGGCGATGTCGGCAGCGGTGTTCCTCGACGGCGGGCCGATCATCGCGATGCAGGCCGGATCGTCCGCGGTGCTGGTGGCCACGCTCATCCCGCCCGGCAACATGGGTGGCCCCAACCGCATGGTCGACGCGTTGGTCGGTGGTCTGGTGGGCATCGCGATCGTGGCGTTGATCCCGACGCACCCGGTGTGGCGGGCCCGCAAGGATGCGGCGAGTGTGTTGGCCACGGCTGCGAGTGTGTTGCAGAAGGTGGCCGACGGCTTGGTGGCGAACGATCCCAAGCCGATCGAGGAGGCGCTGCGTAAGGCGCGTGCGACGCAGTCGGGTATCGATGCTCTGCGAACCGATCTCAAGGGCGGCCGGGAGATCGCGCGAATCTCGCCGATGTACTGGAATCACCGCAACCGTCTGGCGTCGCTGGCGGCGACGGCCGATCCCATCGACAACGCCGTCCGCAACATTCGGGTGCTCGCGCGACGGTCGCTGACGCTGGTGCGCGACGACGAGATCCTCGATCCGCGCGTCGTCGACGAAGTGGAGAAATTGGCGCATGCGGTGGAGGTCCTGCGGCAGATGATCCTTGCCGATCCGGGTCAGAAGCCGGATGCGGCAGAGGCTGCACGAGTGTTGCGGTCGGTTGCGGCCGGTGCGAAACCGGAGTTGATCTCGAACGCCGGTCTGTCGGCAACGGTGGTCCTGGCGCAGTTGCGGTCGATCATCGTCGACCTGCTGCAGGTTGCCGGGCTCAAGCGTATCTCTGCGTTGGCGACGCTTCCGCCGACGGTGAAGCACCCGCACGTCCCTCCGGAGTTGTGACCCGAGGACACCATTGCATATATGCGTATGTACGCATATGGTGACTCCCGGAAGTCGATGCAGTCACGAGGGGGAGTCATGGGCGCGGGTCACGGGCACAGCCACGGCGTGGGCGGACACACGCCTGCGGGTGCGGGGCCACCCAGGTCCCGCGTTCGCAAGATGATCGTCGCCCTCGCGATCCTGGTGGTGTTTCTCGTCGTCGAGGCGACCGTCGCCGTGGCGATCGGCTCGCTCGGCCTGCTCGCCGATGCGGGCCACATGCTCACCGATGTGCTCGGCATGACGATGGGCTTGATCGCACTCGTGCTCGCCCGCAAGGGAAGTGCTGCAGCGGCAAGGACTTTCGGCTGGCATCGCGCGGAAGTGTTGACCGCCATCGCCAATGCCGTTCTGCTGCTCGGTGTTGCGGCGTTCATCATGTACGAGGCGGTCTCGCGCATCGGCGACGCTCCCGAAATCCCCGGTGTTCCGTTGATTCTCACTGCGACAGCCGGTCTCGCGGCCAATATCGTCGTGATGCTGCTCATTCGCGGCGACGCCAAGGATTCCCTGGCCGTCCGCGGTGCGTACATGGAGGTTCTGGCCGATGCGGTCGGCAGCGTCGGGGTGCTCGTCGCCGGCGTGCTGATGGTCGTGTTCGGGTGGACCTGGGCAGACATCGTCGTCGGTGTCCTGATCTCCCTGTGGGTGATCCCGCGCGCGATCAAGCTCGCCGGCTCGGCACTGCGCATTCTCACCCAGGCCAGTCCGGGGCACGTCGACGTCGACGCATTGACCGGCGACCTGAGCGCGCTGCCGGGCGTGACGGGGGTTCACGACCTGCACGTGTGGACGCTGACCACCGGAATGGACGTGGCCACAGTGCATCTCGAGTGCGAGGGGTCGTCGTCGATGGTGCTCGATCGCGCCCGGTCGTTGCTGTCCGCCTACGGTCTCGACCACGCCACGGTCCAGGTCGAACCTACCGCGCACGGCCGGACCTGCAAGGAAGAGCTCACCTGGTGACGGTGTGCACCTCGGAGCCGGGACGCCACACGTCGATCTGCATGTGATCGTCCACCAGTGACGTCAGGACGACCTCGGTGATGTCGAGGTCGAACACGTGGTACGGCACCAGTTCACCCGGTGTGGCGTCGAATATCGGTTGCAGCACAGCAGGATCGGTGATCTCGACGGCACGGCCGCCGATCTTCGCGTCCCCGCCCTCCATCGAATGGTGACCCGGATTGCTGTGCAGCGCGAACCGTCCGTCGCGCTGCAGATCTCGTGCTTTGACTGCCCCCAGCATCGAACCGAGGCGCAGCACACCGCTGTCGGCGAACTCGACCTCGGTGCCGCTCACGCGCGGTGAGCCGTCCGCCCGAAGTGTGGCGAGTACGTGGTGTTTGTGGGCGGTGAACCTGGCCTGCACTGCCGAGGCCAGGTTCGGGGCGGCTGTCGAGAAGTCGTTCCACGTCGTCATGGGGGAATTATGCGACCCGCCACCGACCGAATCGGGAATTGCTGCACACAACTTCTCGAAAGCGACGGAAATCCCGTCGGTCACGGTCGGTGTCGTGCAGTCCTTCCCGGCGCTCGGGTCACAGCCAGAATCGCATCAGGTAGTTTCCGTTGCCTGCGAAGAACTCGGGAACACCGGACAGCCCGAACAGGGTGTAGATCGCCCCGAAGAAGGCGGAATTGACCGCGGGCACGAACAGCAACGCGACGAGAACGAGGATTCCGTAACCCTTGAACTGGTTCAGCGAGGCGCGGGTGGCGGGTGAGAGCGAGGGTTCGAGTGCGGCGTATCCGTCGAGTCCGGGCACCGGAATCAGGTTCAGGATCGTGGCCATGATCTGCAGGAACGCCAGGAAGCTGAGCCCGTACCAGAAGGCCTGATGGGTGCCGTCGGTGCCGAACATCCGAATGACGATCAGAAGGACCACGGCGACAACGGCGTTGGCGAACGGTCCGGCGAGAGCGATGCGCCGCTGAGTCGACGCCGAGAATCGGTCGGTTCGCAGGTACACGGCACCGCCCGGAAGCCCGATTCCGCCGATCGCGATGAACAGCACCGGCAGCACGATCGAAAGCAACGGGTGGGTGTACTTGAGCGGGTTGAGCGTCAGATAGCCGCGGAGTTCGACTTCGCGGTCGCCGGCCCGAAATGCGGTGTACGCGTGCCCGAATTCGTGCAGGCACACCGAGGCGATCCACCCGGCGAGCACCAGCACGAACACCCCGAGTCGGGCGGTGAGAGAGGTGACGTCCTCCGCCGTCCACGCCAGCGCGCCGCCCACTCCTGCAACGGCGAGAACGGCCACGAACACCGGGCTCGGCAGAACGGGACTGCGGCGCACCGGAACGGTCATCGGACCAGCAACCACTCTTCGTGGTGACGGTAGAACGTCGACCGCTTGACTGTTCTGTCGCCGGCAATGCCGTCGCGCATCAGGTCTGCGGCGGGGGAGCCGAGCTGCATCGCGCGTCCGCTCACCCAGCGGCGCGGCAGCAGTCGTCGACGGCTGATCACCCGCGCACGAAGGCCCGGTAGCTCCGGGGTCGGTGCCACCTCGACGCCGGGAACGACTCCGGAGAACAACCGAGTGTCGTCGACGTACGCCTCGCCTTCGAGGTCCGCGCCGCCACCGCCGCCGAGCAGAGCCCGCCCGACAACGGCCTTGCCCGCGTCGTCGCGGATGAGGGGCGTGCTCGACGCCGTGCCGGTCAGTGCCACCTTGGCCGCGCGCGATCCGGTGCCGAGCTTGTAGATGTGGGCGGCGTTGGTCGCGGTATCGGGCACGAACGCGACCTCGATGTGGAGGCGTTCGGTGCGCATCAACCTGGTCAGGACGGCGGCCAGCGAGGCGTCGTCGCCCAACACGATGATGCGCGGTGCGGGGGCCGATTCGATGTCGGCGAACAGTGCGTTGCAGTCGTCGTCGGTAGGCACGGCATCGGCGTTGCGCAATGGGACGTCGGTCAGCGTGATCGGCAACGGCGGGTTTCCGCAGTGCAGAACGAACGGTGTCACGGCGCTCCTAGATCATCGGTTAACCCTCGAACGACCATAGTGCCCTCGTTTCGGCTCCACCGTAGCGGCATGCGGGCCAGCTCACCGCCTCGGCTAGACTGTTCCCCCGGCCACTGTCGCGCCTGCGGCAATTGGTGACGGCTGCGTTCGATCGAGCAATATCTGCAGCACGTCCTCGCACGAAAGCAACGTAGGAGAGCACATGCCGGCGATAGTCCTGATCGGCGCCCAGTGGGGCGACGAGGGCAAAGGCAAAGCCACCGACCTTTTCGGTGAACGACTTCAGTGGGTCGTTCGCTACCAGGGCGGCAACAACGCCGGCCACACCGTGGTTCTCCCGAACGGCGACAAGTTCGCGCTGCACCTGATCCCGTCGGGAATCCTCACAGCCGGCGTGAAGAACGTCATCGGCAACGGCGTCGTCGTCGACCCGGGTGTGCTGCTCACCGAACTCGACGGCCTGGAAAAGCGTGACGTCGACACCACGAACCTGCTGCTCAGCGCCGATGCGCACCTGATCATGCCGTACCACGTGGCCATCGACAAGGTGACCGAACGCTTCCTCGGAGCCAAGAAGATCGGAACCACCGGCCGCGGCATCGGGCCGTGCTACCAGGACAAGCTCGCTCGCGTCGGCGTCCGGGCAGCCGATGTGCTCGACGAGAAGATCCTGACCCAAAAGGTCGAGGCTGCACTGGAATTCAAGAACCAGGTGCTCTCGAAGATCTACAACCGGCGGGCGCTGGACTCGCAGCAGGTCGTCGACGAGGTGCTCGAGCAGGCCGAGGGCTTCAAGCACCGCATCACCGACACCAGGCTGCAGCTGAACCTGGCTCTCGAGCGCGGAGAGACGATTCTGCTCGAGGGATCGCAGGGCACTCTGCTCGACGTCGATCACGGCACGTACCCGTACGTCACGTCCTCCAACCCGACGGCGGGCGGCGCATCGGTCGGTTCCGGTATCGGCCCCAACAAGATCGGGACCGTCCTCGGCATCCTGAAGGCCTACACGACGCGTGTCGGCTCGGGCCCGTTCCCGACGGAGCTGTTCGACAATCACGGTGAATACCTGGCCAAGCAGGGCGGCGAGGTTGGCGTCACCACCGGGCGGGCACGACGCACGGGCTGGTTCGACGCCGTCATCGCGCGGTACGCCACCCGCGTCAACGGCATCACCGATTACTTCCTGACCAAGCTCGACGTGCTCTCGAGTCTGGACACGGTGCCCATCTGTGTCGCGTACGACGTCGACGGCGTCCGCCACGACGAGATGCCGATGACGCAGACCGGTTTCCATCATGCGAAGCCGATCTACGAAGAGATGCCCGGTTGGTGGGAAGACATCTCCGGTGCCCGTACGTTCGAGGAACTGCCGATCAACGCGCAGAACTACGTCCTGCGTCTCGAGGAGCTCTCGGGCGCGTACATGTCGTGCATCGGAGTCGGACCGGGCCGCGACGAAACCATCGTTCGGCGGGACATTCTGCGGTAATCAGGCCACGCGAAACTCCAAGCCCCGAGGCCCCACGGCCTCGGGGCTTTTTCGTGCCCGGACATGCCGTCGGGAGTCGCTCTCACCAATGCAAGGAAACAGCGCCTTCAGTAGGAAAACAGCGCGAAAAAGTACTGTGTTCGCTGTATTCGAGCGGTCTTGCTGGGAAATCCGCTGCAGGGCAGCAGTTTTCGTAATTTGGGTAGCTTTACACACCATGTAGTTGTGTAAACCAAAAGTATGAAACAGGCGGCCGAACATTCCCTCGGACTTTTACCTTCACTTGGGTAACGGGTGAGACGGTCGTGCCGAAACAATGGACATCGCACAAGTTGCGGAGGCCCACATTCCGGCCGACCGACCCGCAACCGGGTCACCTCCCCTCGGCCTAGCGAACAAGGGCCACCGAAGAAAGCGACAACGAATGAACAAGGCAACCAAGGGTGCCATAGCCGCGGGGGCGGCAGCGGTACTGCTGCTCGGCGGTTTGGGATCCTATGCGCTCTGGCAGGACACCGAAACGGTCACCGGAGGTGAGATCAACTCCGGTGAGCTCAATTTCGCTCCGGTTGCCGGCACCGCGAACTGGACCGAAACCTCGGTCACTCCGAACGTGACTCTCGGAGCCGACCCGTCCGGCTTCCTCATCGTGCCGGGCGACGTTCTCGAGTACTCGACCCAGTACACCGTCAATTGGGCAGGAGACAATCTTCGCGCTTCGATCACCGCGGACTTCACCAATGTTGCCGGCGACGCCGACCTTGCTGCCGCTCTCGACACCGAGGTGTCGGTCAACGGTGGAACGTCCCTTCCGAACGGTTCGGCCGTGGACCTACCGCTGACCACATCGCCTCAGACCATCTCCGTCGAGGTGACCATTACGTTCGATGAAGCGACTGCGGATCTCATCGCACAGAACGAGAGCGTCGACCTCAACGACTTCACCCTGACGCTCGACCAGGTCCGTCCCTGATCTGTTGCAGTGACGAACAAGCACGGTCGTTATTGGGCGCTCGCAGCCGCGTCCGTCGCGGTGGTGGTCTTCGGATCAGCACAGACGACGGGCGCGCTGTGGCGTGACGACGAGGTCGTCGAAGGCGGGACCATCAACTCCGGCACCTTGGACATCAAGGTCGGCCCGAACGGAGCAGAAGTGAACGACTACGTTCTCGCTGCGCTCGGTTCGACCGGTCTCGGACCGAACGGTTTCTCGCAGGCACCGTTGTCGATTCGGAACTCCGGCAACGTACCGTTCAACTTTCGACTGCAAGGAACCACGTCGACCGGAATAGTCCCCCTTGTTCTGACTGCGACAACTGTTGCGGCCGAGACGAATTGCCCGGCGACAGGTACACCGACGGGACCGACGACACTGCTGTACAACGGAAACGCCAGTGGTGCGCAAGCTCCGGTGCCACCGGCGGCCAGACTGTTGGCCGCAGGCGCCCGCGAAGTGTGGTGCTTTCGGCTCGCCGTCGGTGCCACTCCGCCGCAGAGCGCGTCGTCGACGGTGACGTTCTCGTTCCGGGCGGACCAGACATGAGTGCCGACGACGACACGGACGTGATCGAAACCGTCACGGACGTATCCGAGGAGAACCGGACCGGTCTCTGGTGGTGGGTGAGCCGGATCGCGTCGTACACGCTTCTGGCGGCGATGTTGTTCGTCCTCGGGGTGACCGTCGTCATTCCGAAAGTCACCGGTTCGACGCCGTACACGATTCTCACCAGCTCGATGAAGCCGACGTACCCACCGGGAAGCCTGGTGGTGGTCAAGCCCGCCGACGCAGCCGAACTCGAGGTAGGCACACCGATCACCTACCAAATCCGTTCGGGCGAGCCCGAAGTGGTGACTCACCGCATCGTGGCGACCCGGCAGAGCGGACGAGGTATCACCACCTATGTCACTCGCGGGGACAACAACGGATCCGACGACGAGAACCCGGTGCAGATCGGGCAGATTCGCGGAAAGGTCTGGTACTCGGTGCCGTACATGGGCTACGTCAACAACTGGCTGAACGGTGAGCAGCGCAAGATCACGGTCGCGGTCATCGTGATCGGTCTGTTCGGCTATGCGCTGGTGATGTTCGTCGGGGCCGGTGTCGATCGCTACCGGAGCCGAAAAGAGCAGGCGCGATGAAGCACCCCGGTCTTGCCGCCTGCACCGCAGCGTTCGCCGGCATCGCGGTCGTTCTGTTGATGGGTGCCGGTCCGTCGCAAGCGGCGCAGACGGTCAAGTACAGCGATGACGGCGAGCGCTGGAGTACCGACTTTCCGAGCCCGTTGTACGACAGCGACATTCGATGGGTTCCCGGCGACGTGCGTACATCGCAGTTCCACGTGTTCAACGACACCGACCGAGACGGGCGTCTCTGGCTGACCTTCGGCAGTGACAACCCGGCGTTCCTTCGAGCTCTGAGCGCGTCGATCGGCGGCGGCGAGTCGGCCGAATCGTGTGCGTGGATCGACCTCGAGGCCGGCCAGAAGAAGCGAATCGACTCCACGATCACGATGGCCGGAGCAGCTAAAAACGACACCTGGTCCTCCTCTGCTGCAGTCGATCTCGTTGTGCAGTGGGACAACAGCAACAGAGCCGAGTGCCCGGAATCGTCGGGTGCGCGGACGGATATGGAAGGGGCGCAGCCCTGATGTCGCGTCACAAGGACTCAGTCGGTCCGAAGACGGTTCTCCGTCGGGTCGGTGTCGCGCTCATCAGTGCGCGAGCTCGGGCCTTCATGTCGATCGGCATCGTGCTCGGCCTCGGCGCGGTGGGAACCCTTGCTGCATGGTCGGATACGGCGACTGCGACGTCAGGCACCTTCACGACCGGCAGGCTCGATATCAAAGTCGGTGACCCCGCGGTGGACAACAATCCGATCGCGTTCTCGACGACTCTGGCCAATCCCGCGATCTTCCCCGGGGATACCGTCGCAGCCGGGCTGTTGGTGAGCAATGCGACCGGATCCGTCGCCAACACCTACACCATCTCCGTGCTGGCCAGTAACACTGCGCTGGGCAATGTGCTCAATTCCTCGGTGCACAGCGGACTTCCATCGGGGGGTGCATGCACAGGTGCCGCCGTCAGCACGGTCTCCGGCCTCGGAACCTCGAAGCAATTCCCTGCCTTGAATCGTTCGCTTCCCGTCAACGGCAGTGATCAGCTGTGTATCAGCGTGACCATGCCGACCGGTACGGCTCCGCCCAATCCCGTTGCTACCGGAACCATCACGTACACCATCACCGCGACGTCGTCGTAGATCATGTCCGATACCCACGCAGCCTCGGCTACCGGAGCGCCATCCGGCCGGCGTCTGCTTCGCGAGATCGCACTGACCGTCGGCGCTGTCTCCGGGCTCGTCTGTGTGCTGTTCGCGCTCGCGGCCGTGTTCTTCGGTATCACCCCGTTGGTCTTTCGGTCCGGCTCCATGGCCCCGGCCATCGACACCGGGGCGCTGGCACTGAGCAAGTCGACCCCTGCCGCAGACATAGAGGTCGGCGACGTCGTCAAGGTCACTAGCGCGTCGGGAGCAGGAATCACCCACCGCGTGGTCGAGATCGGCGCAGTCGGAACCGACAGTGTGCAACTGTTCCTTCAGGGTGACGCGAACCCCGAGCCCGATGCCGAGAGCTACGTCGTGTCCGAGGCCGATCGTGTGTTCTTCAGCGTCGGGAAACTCGGCTACGCGGTCACCTGGCTCAGCGGCCCGGTCGCAGTGTTCATCGGTGGCATCGCCGTCGGCGTACTTCTCATGACCGCGTTCGGATTTCGTAGGTCCCCTGTGGAGTCCTCTGCGCAGCCGGACGACGACGATCGACCGCAGGAACCGCCCAGCGGACGGCACAGCGCCCAGGGACGCGGGACGTCCACCCTCGGTGTGGTGCTCGCACTGGCGGCCATCTCGGCAGTGGGCATCACTGCGTCGAACACTCCGACAACCCTTGCTGCGGGGCAAGACACGGCAACGGCCCTCAGCGGCACCATCACCACAGCATTGCCGATCCCCGCGCCGCTGTCGCTGACTTGTACGAATGCCGAGCGGGGTCTTGTCGGTGCGATTCGATTCGTGAATCTCAGTTTTCCATCACGCGGGTCGCAGTACACGTACCAGTTGACCTTGAAGAAGGCAGGCGAGAACGACCGTGAGTTCGCGGTAGCCGGGACCGCTGCTACCGGGGTAGTCATCACTCAAGCAGTGGAAAACGGAGCCCTCCTGGAATTGCTGCCGCTGCCACTGGCCCCTGTACTCGACGGCGTGTACACCGCATCCATCCGAACCAAATCGGGTACGAGGTTCTCGCAGCCGAGCCCGACCGTGAACTTGACCATGAGCAACGGCCTACTTCTCGGATTGGCTGCAAGTGCGCGGTGCGGAGGCACCGCTGCCGCTGCCGCAGCCCGCAGCGCCCCGCAGGCGATCGCTCCCGAGGCAACTACTCCGTCCTCCACGACATCCACCCCCACCACTCTGGCACCGGAGTCAACCGCAGTACCCGGAACGACTACGCCGTCGGTCGAGGTTCCGCCGTCCACGACTGTCCCGCCGTCCACGACTGTCCCGTCGACCACTGACGGGGGACCCGCGGCGGTGGCCCCACCGCCGACCACCACAACAACAACGACGACCCCGCCGGCACCTGCGGCGCTGTCCGCCCCGGTGACCTCGCCGTCGGGTGCATCGACGGCCCGGGTGGTCGACATCGACGGCGCTCCGACTCTGCAGATCGTCGACGCAGCCGGAGCAGTCCAGTACAGCGCTCCCGCCACGTCCAGTGAGGCATACGGCTACGGCGTGAATTGGTCGGCCGGGGATCAGCTGTGGCTGCTCGGTCCCGATCGTCTCGTTCGTCTCGACAGCACCGGCGGTTCGTGGTCGCGAACGGTGATCGATCCGACGGCGACGGAACAAATTCCGGCGGAAATTCTCGCGCTCTTGAATTAGTGCCGTCACATATATGTCGGAATCGAACTGCACATCTGCTCGCCTGCGTGGATAATTGCGCCCAGGTAAATCGACGGAAGGTCGAGCGATGACTGAGAATTACAACGGATTGGAAGTTTTCAGCTACCAATTCGATCGCTTCGCATACGAACATCCATGGATCGGCGCTCAGGCCGGTGAATTCATGCTCGGCCCCGAGGGTGGGGGAATGCTCGAATTCACGCACGCTACCGTCTTCGCGCTTCCCGAGGGTGGCGCGCACGAAGTGCACGGTCCGATCCTCGACTGGTACCTCGGTCACGGGGGACCCTATGGCGCACTTGGCTATCCGATCAGTAACGAGCGTCCGACACCCACCGGATCCGGTCGCTACAACCTCTTTCAACGCGGAGCTATCGGGTGGTTGCCGGAGGTGGGTGCATTCACCATCGGTGGTCGGCACGAGGAATCCGATGTGACTCCGGGCCCGGAAGCTGAATTGGTGTCGGCGGTGGACGCGCCCATCGACGCACTCGGTATTTCTGCCTGAATCCTTTCCTGCTCCCCGTTTCGATTGTATTCTTCGGTCTCGCGGTTTTGTTCGTCGATGAAGCAGCTCAGAACAATGTTGGCTCGTCGAATCCTGGGACTCCTTCGATGCCGAGTATTTTCTGTTTGGTGTTCGCGCCACCCGGTGCCGAGAAGCCGCCGACTTCCGTGCCTGCGCCGAGTACCCGATGGCACGGGACGATGATCGGCACGGGGTTTCGTCCCAACGCGCCGCCTACGGCCTGGGCTGCGCCTGGGTGGCCGAGTCGGCGGGCAATGTCGCCGTAGGTGAGTGTCGCGCCCCGGGGAATGCTGCTGCACACGGTGTAGACCGAGGCGTCGAACTCCGAGATGTCGAGGACCAGCGGAATCGGGCTCATGTCGACTGTCCGTCCATCGAGCAGGGCGACGATTCGCGCGATCGCGTCGGCCGCCAATGTGTCGACAGGCCCTGTTGCTGCGCCGAAGCGGTTCAGATAGTCCAGCATCGCCTCGTCCGATGGCTCGGGCAGGGCGACGGCGAGCACGCCGTCGTCGGTCCAGGCGATTCCGCAACGGCCGATGGAGGTGTCGAAGAGCGTGCTGCTCGGCATGGGTTCAGTATCTACCTGCCCTCATGTGGCAGTCCAGTGGAGTGCGCAATGGACTTGAAAGTCGGAGGCCAGTGGGCGAATACTGGAGTGCATGGCTTCGAGAGTCCTCAATGCAACGTCACTGGCCCGCGATCTCGGCAGCTGGCGCGGCGACGCGTCCTCGGACGGATCCGGGAGGCGCAAGGCGTCGCGTCCGACGTATCGCGCATTGGCCGATGGCGTTCGACTGCTGATTCACGACGGTCGCATTCCACTCGGCGTCGGTCTGCCCAGTGAGCGTGATCTGTCCGCGGCTCTCGATCTCAGTCGTACCACCATCACGTCCTCGTACTCGGTGCTGCGAGACGAGGGTTATCTGATCAGTAAGCAGGGATCACGCAGTACCGTCGCTCTGCCTGCTGCGCCCACCCCCAACGGAATGTTGATTCAGTCGACATCGCCTTCGGGTCCGGTCGTGGACATGTCTCACGCAGCGATGGCAGCAGCGGACGGCACCATGACCGCGGCGTACGAGTCTGCGCTGCAAGCACTTCCGACCTATCTTCCGACGCACGGCATGGAGCCCATCGGTCTGGCGGTGCTGCGGGAGGCCATCGCGCAACGCTTCGTCGAGCGTGGCCTGCCGACGACGGCCGACCAGATCATGGTCACTTCCGGTGCGCAGCAAGCAGTTCGGCTGCTGCTGGGTACCTTGACCTCGCCCGGCGATCGGGTGCTGATCGATCACCCGACCTATCCCAACGCCCTCGAAGCCATCAGGCGAGTGGGTGCCCGTCCCGTACCGGTGCCGGTACGTCCGGCCGACGGCGACTGGGATCTCGACGGGATACGCAGTGCAGCAAGGCAAACAGCAGCCAAGGTTGCGTACCTGATTCCGGACTTCCACAATCCAACCGGGCAGGTGCTCGGTGCCGAGGGGCGGGCCGAACTCGCCCGCATCACCCGCGACACCCGTATGACGCTCATCGTCGACGAAACCATGGTGGACCTGTGGCTCGACGCCCCGCCGCCGCCGCCGGTCGCGTCGTTCGGGCGGGTCTCCGGGTCCGACATCGTCACGATCGGTTCGGCGTCCAAGTCGTTCTGGGGCGGGCTGCGCATCGGATGGATCAGAGCGCATCCGTCGCTCGTCTCACAGCTCGCGGGCTCGCGGGCAGCGCACGACCTCGGCACCTCGATCATGGATCAATTGGCGTCCTCGTTCCTGTTGCAGGACGCCGAACCCGCGCTCGAGCTCCGTCGATCGCACTTGCGCGAGCGTCGGGACGTACTCGAAGAGGCTCTGGCCGAACATCTTCCGGACTGGCGTTACCGCCGCTCCGAGGGCGGCATGTCGCTGTGGTTGCAGCTGCCTGCACCGGTGTCGAGTGCGCTCGCCGCCACCGCGCCCACATTCGGCGCGATACTCGCGGCAGGCCCACGATTCGGCGTCGAGGGTGCATTCGAGCGCTACCTCAGGTTGCCGTACACCCGTGAGCCACAGGAGCTTCGGGCCGCGGTGATGGCCACGGCTGCTGCTTATCGTGCCCTCGCTCCCAGCGCCGAATCGGAGCAGCCGGCGCTGGTGTTCTGACCGGCCATGTTCTGACCGCGAACTCGAAGTTATGGACGGAAATCAGCCGAAAAAAGCGTCCACAACTTCGAGTTCGGCGCAAGCAGATCAGACCCAAACCGACGCGATGTCGGTTGCTTCGGCGGGCGGTGGCGTCGGGACTCCGTTTTCGGTGCGGGAGAAGCGCGGTGCCGGGCGGTGCTGGGTGACGCCGCCGATGTCGATGAGGGAGTCGCGGTCCTTCATGTGCGGATGGTTCGGGGCCTCGGCGAAGGTGAGTACCGGCGATACGCAGGCGTCGGTGCCGTCGAAGATCGCGGCCCATTCGTCGCGGGTCTTGGACAGGAACGTCGAGGTGAACCTCTCGCGCAGCTCGGGCCAGCGCGACTTGTCCATCTGCGGCGGGAGGTCCGCATCGGCGAGGCCGAGGCCGGTGAGCAGCTGGGCGTAGAACTGCGGCTCGAGCGAGCCGACTGCCATGTACCGGCCGTCCGAGGTCTCGTAGGTGTCGTAGAACGGTGCGCCGGTATCGAGCAGGTTCGTGCCACGGTCGTCGCTCCAGGCTCCGACGCCACGCCAGGCCCAGATCATGTGCGAGAGTGCGGCGGTGCCGTCGACCATGGCCGCGTCGACCACCTGGCCCTGTCCGGAGTTCTGGCGCTCGTAGAGCGCCGCCATGATGCCGAAGACGAGGAACATCGAGCCACCGCCGAAGTCGCCGACCATGTTCAGCGGCGGCACGGGGCGCTCGCCCTCGCGACCGATTGCGTTCAGCACGCCGGTGACGGAGATGTAGTTGATGTCGTGGCCTGCGGTCTGCGCCCACGGGCCTTGCTGGCCCCAGCCGGTCATGCGGCCGTAGACCAGGCGCGGGTTGCGGGCGAGGGCGTCGTCGGGTCCGAGGCCGAGGCGTTCGGTGACGCCGGGTCGGAAGCCCTCGATCAGCACGTCGGCGCGTTCGACGAGACCGAGCACCTTCTCGATGTCGGCCGGATCCTTGAGGTTGGCCTCGACGATGGTGCGGCTGCGCAGCTGGTGGTCGTGGGCAGAGATCTGCCCGGCGCGCTGGACGCGTACGACGTCTGCGCCGAGGTCGGCCAGCAGCAGTGCGGCGTGCGGGCCGGGCCCGATGCCCGCGAGTTCGACCACGCGAAGCCCTGCGAGTGGTCCACCAGTGTTCGACACGTTGTTTGCCTCGTTCCGACTCGTCACCTGCGAATGTGAATGGAGACTAACTTGTACTAGGTCGTCCAACCGATCGGGGTGTGGATAATAGGGCTGTGACTGCCGCAGATCCCGTCCGTATCGGTACACCGCTCACTCCCGGGGCCACCCGGGTGATGCTGCTCGGCTCGGGTGAGCTGGGCAAAGAGGTGATCATCGCGTTCCAGCGCCTCGGCGTCGAGGTGATCGCCGTCGATCGCTACGACAACGCCCCTGGCCATCAGGTGGCTCATCACGCGTTCACGATCGACATGAGCAACCCGGAAGAACTACTGGCGCTGATCGATTCGCAGCAGCCGGATTTCGTGGTGCCGGAGATCGAGGCCATCGCGACCGATGCCCTGGCCGAGGTCGAAGCGCGGGGCAGGAGTGTGGTGATCCCGACGGCGCGCGCGACGCAGTTGACCATGAACCGTGAGGGCATCAGGCGTCTCGCCGCCGAGGAGCTCGGGCTGCCGACGTCACCGTACGCGTTCGCCGATTCGCTGGAAGACGTACGAGAAGCGTTGTCCACCATCGGCTTTCCTGCCGTTCTCAAGCCCGTCATGTCCTCGTCGGGCAAGGGGCAGTCCGTCGTGCGCAGCGAGGACGACGTCGAAGCGGCGTGGGACTACGCCCTGAAGGGCGGTCGCGTCGACCTCGGCCGTGTCATCGTCGAGGGATTCGTCGATTTCGATTACGAGATAACACTTCTCACCGTTCGAGCGAGCGACGGAACTTCGTTCTGCGAGCCGATCGGGCACCTGCAGGAGTCCGGCGACTACATCGAATCCTGGCAACCACAACCGATGTCCGACGCGGCCCTGGCCGGTGCGCGCGACGTCGCCGAGCGCATCACGACGGCGCTCGGTGGGCGTGGGTTGTTCGGCGTCGAACTGTTCGTGCAGGGCGACAACGTGTACTTCTCCGAGGTCAGTCCGCGGCCGCACGATACGGGCCTGGTGACGCTTCGTACGCAACGGTTCTCGGAGTTCGAGCTGCATGCCCGCGCCGTTCTGGGTCTGCCGATCGACACGACGCTGCTGTCGCCGGGTGCGTCGGCGGTGATCTACGGCGGTGTCGACGCAGACGGCATTCACTTCGAGGGCGTCGCCGATGCGCTGGCCGTCCCCGAGACCGACCTGCGCCTGTTCGGCAAGCCGACGAGCTTCGTCCGACGCCGGATGGGCGTCGCGGTGTCGACGGCCTCGGACATCGAGACGGCACGGAGCAGGGCCCGCGAGGCAGCAGGCAAGGTTCGTCCTGTCGTCTGACTCGGCACAGGGCACACTGAGCCCATGAGCGTGCTCGGTGAGGTCCTGGTCGGCCTGGTGATTCTGGTCGGCCTCGTCGGTATCGTCGTCCCGATTCTGCCGGGCACCATCTTGATCTTCGCGGCCGTCGCCGTGTGGGCGTGGGTCACCGGCGGAGCCGCCGCCTGGACGGTGTTCGCGGTCGCGACGGTGTTGTTGGTTCTGAGCGGCGTCGTGAAGTACACCTGGCCGGGCCGGCGCATGCGGGAGGCCGGAGTGCCGATGCGATCGTTGATGATCGGCGGACTGCTCGGCATCGTCGGATTCTTCGTCATCCCCGTCGTCGGACTGTTCGTCGGCTTCATCGCCGGCGTCTACGTCGCCGAGGTGCCCAGGCATCGCAATCATTCCGAGGCATGGAGATCGACCGTGCACGCCACCAAGGCGGCAGGACTGTCCATCCTGGTGGAGCTGTTCGGCGCGTTGCTCGCCTCGGCGGTGTGGCTCGGCGGAGCGCTCTTCGTCTAGGTCAGGTGACCCGATACCAGGCCCGGGCGTTGCCGTCGAGCACCGCCGGGAGGTCGCCGCCGACGGCGTGAGAAATGATGTCGATGTCGGTCTCCGAGAACGGACGCGGGGCGCGGGTGCCCGGTAGATCGGTGCCGAACATCAATGCTGCCGGATTCACGCGATGAATTTTCTGCAGAGTGTCGATGATGTCGAGGTCCACCCGGCCGAATCCCGTTGCCTTGACGCGTACTCCGCGGTCGACGAGGTCGAGCAGATACGGCAGGCCCTGCGTCGACAGTCCCAGGTGGTCGATGCTCACGGCCGGTAGCTTCGCGAGGATGGGTTCGAGGGAGAGCAACAGGGACGCATCGACGTACAGCTCGGCGTGCCACCCCACCAGTTCGTGCACGCGCCGCGCCTGGGTGGTGAGCATCTGGACGTCCGTCTCGCCGCGCTTGAGGTTGAACCGCATTCCGCGGACACCCGCGTCGTCCAGCGCGACGATGTCCTCGTCGGAGCACTCCGGATCGATCTGAGTGACGCCCACCCAGCCACGCCCCAGGGTCTTCAACGCCGCGAGCAGGTAGGTCTGGTCGGTGCCCTGGAACGATCCCGAGACCACTGCGCCACCGGTGATACCGAGCCCGTCGACGTCGTATAGGTAGTTCGAGACGGTGTACGGATCGGGCAGGAAACCGTGGTTCTCGATGAGCGGAAACGCGGGGTCGATGATGTGTAGGTGGGCGTCGAACACGGGCCCCAGCATGCCAGCTCGCGCATTCGGCGTCGCGGCCACCGTCCGCGGTGTTTGAATTCGAAACATGAAACCGGAGACCACAGTCGTTCTCGACGGATACACCTACTTCGAATGTCCGAGATGGCACGAGGGGAGGATCTGGGTATCGGACTTCTACTCCCATCGCGTCGTGTCCGCCCTCGAGGACGGCTCCGACGTACGAGTCGAAGCCGAGGTGCCCAATCAGCCGTCGGGCCTGGGATGGTTGCCCGACGGGCGGCTGCTGATCGTGTCGATGCGTGACTACAAGTTGCTACTGCGTGAGCACGACGGTTCGCTGACCGTGCACGCGGATCTGTCGACTTATGTTCGGGCGAATCTGAACGACATGCTCGTCGACGCGCACGGCCGCGCGTACATCGGCAATTTCGGCTTCGATCTGATGAACTTCGCGCCCGTCGAGACGGCCGACCTGATTCGCGTCGACCCGGACGGTTCCGCGCACGTCGTGGCGTCGGATCTGTACTTCCCCAACGGAATGGCGTTCACCGCGTCGGGCGAACTGCTGGTGGACGAGACGGTCGGCAATCGGGTCAGTGCCTTCGACATCGCCGAGGACGGGTCACTGGGGGAGCGCCGTGATTGGGCGAAGTTCGGCGAACTGCCGTCGTCGACGGACATGGCCACGGCCATCGGGGAGGTGAAAGTGGCCGCCGACGGATGCTGCATCGACACCGACGGCACTATGTGGATCGCCGACGCACTGGGGCAGCGAGTGCTGCACGTTGCGCAGGGCGGGGAGGTTCTCGAGCAACTCGATTTCGATCTCGGAGTCTTCGCCTGCGGACTCGGCGGATCCGACGGCCGCACGCTGTTCGTCTGCGCGGCACCGGATTTCAACGAGCATCAACGCAAGATCGAGACCGAGGGCAAGTTGTTGGCAGTGCGCGTGTAGTGCGCTTCGCGCAGTGGTGCGGTTGTGCGCTCCCTGGGGCACACAACCACACCACTGCCGCAGGCACTCAGGCCTTGTCGGGCTCGGATGCCTTCAGCATGTCCTCACGCTCGACGACCTTCACGCGCTCGCGGCCCTCGGGCTCGCCGAGTGAGCGCTCGTGCGCGTCGAGGCGGTACCAGCCGTCCCACGTGGTGAAGGGGACCTGCTTGCCTTCGAGGAACGAGGTGACGGCATCGAGATCCGGTTCGACTGCGCCGACGAAGCTCGGCGCATCCTCGAGCAGATTCGCGACGGTCTCGTTGGCGTCGCCCTTGGTGTGGCCGATGAGGCCGACGGGTCCGCGCTTGATCCAGCCGGTGACGTACGTGGCCGGAACGGGCGTGGTGGAGGACGGGGACTCGACGACGCGTCCGGCCTCGTTGGGGATGGTGCCTGCCTGCTCGTCGAACGGGAGCTGGCTGATGTTCTGGCTGAGGTAGCCGACGGCGCGGTAGACGGCCTGAACGTCCCAGTCGTTGTACTTGCCGGTGCCCTTGACGTTGCCGGTGCCGTCGAGCTCGGTGCGCTCGGTGCGTAGACCGACGACCTTGCCGTCCTCGCCGAGTACCTCGTGGGGTGACTCGAAGAAGTGCAGGAACAGCTTGTGCGGGCGGCTGCCGACGTCGCGGATGGCCCAGTCCTGCAGGGTGTTGGCGACCATGTCGATCTGCTTGGAGCTGCGGCGGGCCTGCTCGGAGCCCTCGTCGTAGTCGATGTCCTCGGGAGAGACGATGACCTCGATGTTGGGGGAATGGTCGAGCTCGCGCAGCTCGAGCGGGGTGAACTTCGCCTGAGCCGGTCCGCGGCGGCCGAAGACGTGCACCTCGACCGCCTTGTTGGCCTTGAGGCCCTCGTAGACGTTGGCGGGGATCTCGGTGGGGAGCAGTTCGTCACCGGTCTTGGCGAGCACGCGCGCGACGTCGAGAGCGACGTTTCCGACACCCAGGACGGCGACCTTCTCGGCCTCGAGCGGCCAGGAGCGCGGCACGTCCGGGTGGCCGTCGTACCAGGAGACGAAGTCGGCGGCACCGTAGCTGCCCTCGAGGTCGATGCCGGGGATGTTGAGGGCGCGGTCCGCGTTGGCACCGGTGGAGAAGATGACGGCGTCGTAGAAGCGGCGCAGGTCGTCCAACGTGATGTCGGTGCCGTAGTCGATGTTGCCGAGGAGGCGAACCTGCGGCTTGTCGAGCACCTTGTGCAGGGCGGTGATGATGCCCTTGATGCGCGGATGATCGGGGGCCACGCCGTAGCGGATCAGCCCGAACGGCGCAGGCATGCGCTCGAAGAGGTCGATGCTGACGCCCGGTCCGCTGACATTGTGGTCGGACTTCATGAGCGCGTCGGCGGCGTAGATGCCTGCCGGTCCGGCACCGACGATGGCGACGCGGAGTGGACGAGTCTGATCGGTCATGTGCAGCGAGCTACCTTCTTCGAGGGAAGTGCGGACACCCCAGCATAAATTAAGGACTACCTGAGCTGGGGCAGTGGGCAACTTGCCGGATTTCCCGGTTTCCGGTAGGAATTGCTCTGTGCACACGACATACCTGGTCCGACGGTTCACCGTCGACTTCTGTCGTACCTGCACCAACATGTGTTGTCGGTGACAAGACCCGACGCCCCTTCCCCTCCTCCAGCAGGACGGGACCCCTCTCTCGACGGCAGCGTTGCCGAAGATCAGCGCTCGGCCGTGCACGGATTCGAGGACACATGACCACTCTGGAACAGACCGCAACTCTCACTCTCGACAAGCTCGGCCCGAGCTTCGGTGCCGAGGTCATCGGCCTCGACGTCGCGTCGGCGTCGGACAGCCAGATTCACGCCGTGCGACGAGCCCTCGTCGAACACAAGGTTCTCGTGCTGCGTGGGCAGACGCTCGACGACGCGGGCCACATCGATTTCGGCCGCAGGCTCGGTGACCTCACCGCAGGTCACCCGGTGCACGACAGCGGTCACGTCGCCCCCGAGGTCTACGCCCTCGACAGCCAGGACAACGGATTCGCCGACGTCTGGCACACCGACGTCACGTTCATGGAACGCCCGCCGATGGGCTCGATCCTGCGTCCCGTCGTCCTACCGCCGCACGGTGGCGACACCAACTGGGCCGACAGTCAGCTCGCCTACGAATCGCTGTCCGCACCGGTCCGCCGAATGATCGACGGCCTCACGGCAATGCACGACGGCAACCGCGAGTTCGGCTACTACCTCGCGCAGAAGCGCGGCGGAAAAGGCAACGTGTGGGACGGCAAGGAAGTCACCGCGCTGGTCCCCGTCGAACATCCGGTCGTGCGGGTCCATCCGGAAACCGGCCGCAAGGGGCTGTTCGTCAATCCAGGTTTCACCTCCCACATCGTGGGGGTGTCGGAGGCCGAGAGTCGCGGAATCCTGGACCTGCTGTACGCGCACCTGACCAAGCCCGAACACATCGTGCGGCACCGCTGGCGGTTGGGCGATCTGGTGCTGTGGGACAACCGCAGCACCTCGCACTATGCCAATCGCGACTACGGCACCGAGCACCGCAAGATGCACCGCATCACGTTGCGAGGAGACATTCCCGTCGGACCCCGCTAGTGCCCGGCCCGTCGGATCGAGGAAGATTGGCCGCATGGCGTCGTGGAGTGAACGTAGGCAGCAGTGGGTCGACAGTCGTGAGGAAGCGCGCAACAACGCGTCCAAGGCGGCTGCCGACTCCGGCGAGCAGCGTCCGCCCAACGCGTGGCCGTTCATCCTCGCCGTCGGCGTCGTCGTGGTGTTGCTGGTCGGCATCTTCGCGGCCTCGAAGTTCGCACCTGCCGAGGACAACGTGACGCAGGCCCAGTTGCTCACCGACGCCGTCGACGGATTCCTCGAGGCACAGAACACCGGCGACGCAGACTTGCTGCGCCAGAACACCTGCTTCGATCAGGTCGAGCGCCTCGTTCCGGGCGACGATGCGCAGTACCGAACCGATCGAGCAGGCGAGGTCGAGCGGAACGGCAAGACGTCCATCGACGGGGTGCCCTCCGACTATCAGGTCAACGGCGACCGCGGAATGGTCACGGTTCCGCTGAAGGAAGAGAAATCCGGAGCGCAGACCGACGACGTGTGGAAGTTCCTCCGCGTCGACGACAAGTGGCTGGTGTGCAATGTCTGATCTCGGTATGTGTGACGTAACGGCAAGTGACGGAAGGCTGATCCAGTGACCTACGCAGGTGACATAACCCCGGAAGCTGCCTGGGAGTTGTTGCAGAACAACCCCGAGGCCGTGCTCGTGGACGTTCGTACGCGCGCCGAGTGGCAGTACGTCGGAGTGCCGGACACCTCCGGCATCGACCGCCCGACGCACCTGATCGAGTGGGTCAGCTTCCCCGACGGTGCCCGGAACGCCAACTTCGTCGACGATCTCAAAGCCGCAGGCGTGGACGGCGATCGACCGGTGGTGTTCCTGTGCCGCTCCGGTCAGCGATCCATCGGAGCCGCCGAGGCCGCGACGGCAGCAGGCATCGGTCCGTCCTACAACGTGCTCGACGGCTTCGAAGGTGCCACCGACGCCGACGGCCACCGCGGAGCCACGGGTTGGCGTGCGGTCGGGTTGCCTTGGAGGCAGTCGTGACGAACCTTCCCAAAGGCGGCGGATTCGACAAGCCCTTGCCCGAGGGCGTGGGTCAGGGAACGCTGGGAGTGCGCGGCGGCCTGATGCGATCCGGCTTCGACGAGAACGCCGAAGCCCTCTATCTCTCTTCGGGTTTCGTGTACGAGAGTGCCGGTGCGGCCGAGCAGGCGTTCACCGGTGAAATCGATCATTTCGTGTACTCGCGCTACGGCAACCCGACGGTCAAGATGTTCGAGGAACGGTTGCGGCTGATCGAGGGTGCCGAGGCATGCTTCGGAACCTCGAGCGGGATGTCCGCGGTGTTCACCGCGTTGGGTGCATTGCTGAAGGCCGGTGACCGATTGGTCGCTGCGCGTAGTCTTTTCGGATCGTGCTTCGTGGTGTGCAACGAGATTCTGCCGCGGTGGGGAGTAGAGACCGTCTTTGTCGACGGCGAAGACCTCGAGCAGTGGGAGCAGGCGCTGTCGGTGCCGACCACGGCGGTGTTCTTCGAGACCCCGTCCAATCCGATGCAGTCGTTGGTCGATGTCAGGCGCGTCTCCGAGCTGGCTCATGCGGCCGGCGCAACGGTGGTGCTGGACAATGTGTTCGCAACGCCGCTGCTGCAGCGCAGCCTCGAACTCGGTGCCGACGTGGTCGTGTACTCGGGTACCAAGCACATCGACGGCCAGGGGCGGGTTCTCGGCGGTGCCATCCTCGGCTCGAAGGAGTACATCGAAGGACCGGTGCAGACTCTGATGCGGCACACCGGCCCGGCGCTGAGCCCGTTCAACGCCTGGACATTGCTCAAGGGCTTGGAGACGATGCCGGTGCGGGTGCGGCATTCGGTGAAATCGGCGCTGCAGATCGCCGAGTTCCTCGAAGGCCATCCGGCGGTCAGATGGGTCAAATATCCTTTCCTGCAGTCGCATCCGCAGTACGAGCTGGCGAAGTCGCAGATGTCGGGCGGCGGTACCGTCGTGACGTTCGAGCTCGACGCTCCCGAGGGCGAGGGCAAGAAGCGTGCTTTCGAGGTGCTCGACGCCTTGCGCATCGTCGACATCTCCAACAACCTCGGCGACTCGAAGACGCTGATCACGCATCCGGCGACCACCACGCACCGCGCGATGGGGCCGGAAGGCCGTGCAGCAGTGGGCATCACCGACGGCGTCGTACGCATCTCGATCGGTCTGGAGGACACCGAGGATCTGATCGGGGATCTGGATCAGGCGCTGAAGTAGCTGGGTCAGAGTGTCACCGGTACCGGTTTGTCGATGAGGGAGTAGTGCGCGGCATCGCCTGCAACCACTCGGCTTCTCTCACCGTTCGGGTGTACCGGCACGTCGCCGGCCAAGGTGATGCGTTCGAGGCGGCGGTACTGATCGTCCCAGTCGGCGACGGCGTAGTGCTGGGTGGCACGGTTGTCCCAGATGGCCACGTCGCCGAGGCTCCAGGTCCAGCGAACAGTGTTCTCCAGCTTGGTCACTCGATTCTGTAGGAGATCGAACAGCGTATGCGACTCCTTGGTCGACAATCCGATGAAGTTCTTCACGAAGTGACCGAGTAGCAGAGTCTTCTCGCCGGTCTCGGGGTGTACGCGGACGACTGGGTGTTCGGTCTCGAAGTATGTGGACTGGAACTCCTTTCGGTACTCCTCGGTCTTGTCGTTCCTGATCTTCTCTGCAGCGGTCGCCGAGTAGTCGTAGTTGTTCGAGTGCGTGGCCCAGAGGTTGTCCACCAACGCCTTCAGTGAATCCGGCAGCTGAGCGTAGGCGGCGGTCTGTGAGGCCCAGGTGGTGTTCCCGCCGTATTCCGGGAGGCTGACCGCACGCAGGATCGAGGCCTTCGGGATGCGGTCGACGAAGGTCACATCCGAATGCCAGCTGTTGGCCTTGCCGTATTCGGAGTCGATGGCCAGTGTCCTGGTGCCACGGGAGGTCACCGTCGGGTGCGGGGTGGTCGGCGACCCGAGCAATTCGGCGAACGCATACTGGCTTTCGTCGTCGAGATGGTGCTGGCCGCCGAAGAAGATGACCTTGTGCTCGAGCAGAGCCCGACGAACGAACTCGACAGTGTCGGCATCGAGATCGCCGCCGAGTCGCACACCCTCGATGCGGGCACCGAGGTTGCCGCCGATCTTGATCGCACGCAGAGCTGTCGTATTCTCGGCAAGAGTGTCCACCGACATGTCGATACCTTTCGCTGGTCGAAGACTGCCCGAATCACACCGGCGCAGTGCGTAATTCAACAAGCTGACCACTGTCGATCGTGGATGTACACAGTTCGATTCACCGTGATCTCAATGCCAGGATCTCGACACCAGGATCTCGACACCACGATCGATTGGTAGCGGTGTACGGGTGGACGTCAGTGCTCGAACACGCTGAGAACGGTGCGGAACTTGGCCGTGGTCTCGTCCAGCTCGGCGTCGGGGTCGGAATCGGCGACGATGCCCCCACCTGCCGTGGCCGTTCCTGACCGTCCGTCTGCCGAGAGCTCGATACAGCGGATCGTCACCATCCACTCGCCGTCGCCGCTGCCGTCGGTCCAGCCGACCGCTCCGGCGTAGAAGCCGCGGGAGCCTTCGACGTCTGCGATCGCCGCCATCGCTGCCGCGCGGGGGACACCGGCGACTGCAGCGGTGGGGTGCAGTGCCAGCGCGAGGTCGAGCGCCGAGGTCTCGGGGTCGGCCAAGGTGCCGACGATCGGCGTCGACAGGTGCCACAGCTGCGGAGTACTGCTGAGCTGTGGCGACTCGGGCACCTCCAGCGTCTCGCAGAACGGCGTCAACGCAGCCCGGATCTCGTCGACGACGAAGCGATGTTCGGCCTGATCCTTCGCACTGGCCGCCAACGCCGCGGAGATGCGCGCTTCCTCGTCGGGGTCGGTCGATCGTGCGGCCGTGCCGGCGAACGGATGGCAGGTGACGATGTTGCCGCGCTTGCGAACCAACAGTTCCGGGCTCGCGCCGACGATGTGCCTACCCCGATGCGTGGCGGGGGACAGGTCCGCCAGGAAGCCGTTGCCCATCGGATCGCGTGAGACCAGAGCGCTGAGCACCGAGGCAGCGTCGATCGGGGAATCCGCGGTCACCTCGATGGCCCGCGCGAGGACGATCTTCTCGGCCACACCGGCTTTCAGCTGCTCGACGACATCCCGCACTCGCTGCACGTGCACGTCGGGATCGGGAATCTGTCGTGCGACGGTCACCTCGGGCAACGGCGGTTGAGCATCGACCGTCGACCAGGGTCCGTCGAGGCGGTAGAACTGCTCCGGCTCGATCAGGGCGGTGGCGTCGGACATGTCGAAAGGGATTGCGCCGACGACATTTCGGCCGTCCCGCACCGCAGCGACTGCGTCGGCGATATCGGGAAACGTGTGCCGGACACCCAGCCCGACGACGTGGTGATCATGGCGGGACAGAACGAATTCGAGAGTCATCAGAACGGGTTCTGCGTGCGGCCCACCAGGTCTGCGACGGAATCGAGAACTTTGGTCGGCCGGTACGGGTACTGCTCGACGGACTGGACCGTCGAGATCCCGGTGAGGACCAGGATGGTCTGCAGTCCGGCTTCCAGGCCCGAGAGCACGTCGGTGTCCATCCGGTCGCCGATCATCAGCGTGTTCTCGGAATGTCCGCCGATCGCGCGCAGGGCCGACCGCATCATCAACGCGTTGGGCTTGCCGACGTAGTACGGCTCCTTACCGGTGGCCTTGGTGATCAGCGCGGCCACCGAACCGGTGGCGGGCAGTGACCCCTCGCGGGACGGGCCGGTGGCATCGGGGTTGGTTGCGATGAAGCGCGAACCCCTCTCGACGAGACGAATGGCGGTGGTGATGGCCTCGAACGAGTACGTCCGGGTCTCGCCGAGCACCACGTAATCGGGGCTGGAGTCGGTGAGGGTGTAGCCGATGTCGTGTAGGGCGGTGGTCAGACCCGACTCGCCGACGACGTAGGCGCTACCACCGGGCCGCTGATTGCCCAGGAATGTCGCGGTGGCGAGGGCGGAGGTCCAGATCGACTTCTCCGGAATGTCCAGACCGGTGAATGCGAGACGCGCGCGCAGGTCACGGGGGGTGCGAATCGAATTGTTGGTCAGCACGATGAACGGAATCTCGTTGGCCTGCAGCTCGGCGAGGAACGTGTCGGCACCGGGGATCAGGTGATCCTCGTGGACGAGCACGCCGTCCATGTCCATCAGGTACGTCCACTGCTGAGGCTTCTCGGTTTCGCTCACCCACCCATTGTGAACTACGGCGGTCGCACCGAAGGCGCGACTACGGTACTAACTCGCCTGCAGTTCCTCCGCACGCCGGGAGTTGGCTCGGTGCTGTTGTCGCTCCCGGGCTGTCGTTCCGCCCCAGACTCCGAACGGTTCGTTGGCGGCCAGTGCGAATCGTCGGCACTCGTCGATGACCCCGCAGCCCGCGCACACCTGCTTCGCGCGGTCCTCCCGTGCGCGGCGAGCCGAGCGGCCTTCGCCGGACGGGGAGAAGAAGATGTCCGAGTCCTGTCCTCGGCACAGTGCGTCGACCTGCCAATCCCAGGATTCGGTGGTGGAGGAGATTCTGCGTTCGGTCATGGCGATTGCGGTGTTCTTCGACGTGGCAGAGCTGTTCGGCATCGTGGCGACCCATTCCTTTCGTCGACGCTGCGCGAGACCCGGCCCGCACAGAACGATTCGCTACCGAAAAGGCTCGCCGGGTCGATGGTGCGACGCAATGATTGAAATCAGGCTGATTCGAGGGGCTGCGGTCGGTGCGTTGCCGACGGCTGCGGAGTGTTGCAGCTTCGCCGGGTGGTGCGAATTCGTGGCAAGGTGCAGATATGACTCGGCCGCTCAGGTTCTCCGCATTCGTCATGAACACCACCTCTCATATCGTGCACGGTGCGTGGCGCAAGCCGGAAGCGGAGCAGTCCGATTTCTCCTCGTTGGAGCATTGGGTGTCGTTGGCGAAACAACTCGAGCGAGGCAAGTTCGATTTCGTGTTCTTTGCCGATGTCGTGGGGCTGTACGACGACCATCGAGGTTCGTGGGAGAAGTTCGTCGAGTCCGGTTTGCAGATTCCCAGCAACGATCCCACCGTGATCGCGTCGGCGATCGCTTACGCGACAGAGCATCTCGGGATCGCCTTGACCTCGTCGATTCTGCAGGAGCATCCGTTCAACTTCGCGCGGAAGATGTCCACGCTCGATCATGCGTCCAACGGCCGTATCGCCTGGAACATCGTCACGAGCCTGTCACCCAACGCCTGGCGCAACTTCGGCTACGGAGATCTGGCTCTGCACGAGGATCGATACGCCTGGGCGGACGAGTACGTCGACGTCGTGTACAAGCTGTGGGAGGGGTCGTGGGACGACGGAGCTCTGTTGCAGGACAAAGCATCCGGTCGACACGGTGATTTCTCGAAGGTGCACAAGATCGATCACGTCGGTGCGCGCTACAGCGTCGAGGGCCCGCATCTCGTGGCTCCGTCTCCGCAGCGGACACCACTGTTGTTCCAGGCCGGATCGTCGCCGACGGGCCGACGCTTCGCTGCGCGCAACGCCGAGGCCCAGTTCATCGCCTCTCCCACACCCGAGGCCGCGCGCTCGCTCATCGCCGACACGCGCCGTCTGGTCGTCGAGGCAGGGAGGTCCCCCGGGGACCTCGAATTCTTCCAGGGTCTGTCGTTCGTCATCGGTAGTACCGAGAGCGAAGCTCGACGCAGAGAAGCGGAGTTGGACGAATACGTCGACGACGAGGCGATGATCGCGCACGCTGCGGGTGGGATCGGCATAGATCTGGGCTCCTACGACCTGGACACCCCGATCGGTCAGGTGCAGGGACAAGGCTCGCAGAGCACGTTGGCGTGGCTCCGCGAGGCGATCACCGATCGAGAACCCACCGTTCGGGATCTGGCGCACATGCGGACTCGGAGCGGGCGGGTGGTGGGAACGCCGGAGTCCATCGCCGATCGTCTCGAACAGTGGCGCGACGCCGGCGTCGACGGGATCAACGTCATCAACTCGACGATCCCGGGCAGCTACCTGGAATTCATCGATCATCTGATGCCGGTTCTTCGGCAACGCGGGCTGGCGCAACGGGAGTACGGCCGGGGCACCGTCCGAGCCAAACTCACCGGCCGGGACAGACTGCCCGCGTCGCATCCGGCTGTCCGATACCGGGGCGCCTTCAGCTGACACCGGGCAGTTCGGAAACGTGGCAAGGGTTGAAATCATCGTGATTTCAACCCGAAAGACTACGCGCACTTGACTTTTCAATCTGACGTTCTATACATTCCTGTCACCATCCAGAGCGACCGAGAGACCTTGGCTCTACGACGTCGCAGCAACCCCGCCCTCGGGCGTGTGGGTGCTACCGCCAGGACCGATGGAGGAACTGCTGATGAACACCTGTATCCGTACGCCCGCCTGACCGATTCGCGTACTCACAGTCCACCCTTTCGAAAGGCACCACAGCGATGATCGCTGCCCATCCGCACCGGCGGCTCCGGTGACGCAACTACAGACCTCGCCGACATCCACCGTTTCGAGCGACACCGCAGAACTGCCGGACGAGCAACTCGTCGTCGCCAGGAAGTGGCATCCGTGGCGTTGGGTCATCAGCGTCGCCACCCTGGTCGTGGTCGCTCAGTTCCTGCACGGGTTGGCCACCAATGCGGGATGGGACTGGGGCACTTTCGCTCAGTACTTCACGGCGAAATCGGTGCTCTCGGCTCTGTGGCTCACCATCCAGCTCACGTTCTGGGGGACCCTGATCGGCTTTGCCCTCGGCATCGCCCTAGCGGTGGCAAGGCTGTCGAACAATCCCGTCCTGCAGATGATCTCGTGGTTCTACATCTGGGCGTTTCGATCCATTCCACTGATCGTGCAGCTGTTGTTCTGGTTCAACATTGCGTACCTGTATCAGACCCTGTCGCTGGGGATTCCGTTCGGTCCCAGCTTCTTCGAGTTCGACGTCAACAACGTCATCAGTGGCTCGACAGCTGCGATCATCGGACTGGCCCTGCATCAGGCTGCATACTCCGCCGAGATCGTCCGCGCCGGAATCATCTCGGTGGACCAGGGGCAGCTGGAAGCATCTGCAGCACTGGGTATTCCGAAGCGCCGAGAGTTCTTCAAGATCGTCCTCCCACAGGCGATGCGAGGCATTCTCCCCAACGCCGCCAACGAGGTGATCAGCCTGTTCAAGGGCACCTCGATCGTCTCCGTCATGGCCATCGCCGAGCTGTTCTATCAGGTTCAGGTCATCTACGGCCGAAGCGGCCGAGTAGTACCGCTGCTGATGGTGGCCACCGTCTGGTACATCATTCTCACCTCGATTCTGTCGGTGGTGCAGTACTACGTGGAACGGCACTACGCCAAGGGGGCCGTCCGCACCATCGAGCTCACGCCGATTCAGAAGCTACGGAAGAAACTGGCCGAGATCACCCTGGCCCCGCGAGGAGCAACACGATGACCACGCTCGATGCCGGCACGTCCAGATCGGAAACGAAGTACGCCGTCGAAGTGCGCGGGGTGCACAAGTCCTACGGTGCCCTCGAAGTTCTGAAGGGTGTGGACCTGACCGTTCGCCCCGGAGAGGTCACCGTGATCATCGGCCCGTCCGGATCCGGTAAGTCCACGCTGCTCCGTGCCCTCAACCACCTCGAGAAGGTCGACCAGGGCACCGTTCGCGTCGACGGAGACCTGGTGGGATACCGGCGCAAAGGTTCGAAGCTGCACGAGCTCAGCAATCGCGACATCCTGCGCCAGCGTTCGCAGATCGGTTTCGTATTCCAGAACTTCAACCTCTTTCCTCACCTGACGGTGCTCGAGAACGTCATCGAGGCACCGATCTCGGCGCAGAAGCGCAAGCGTGCGGACGTCGAGCCCGAGGCACTGGCATTGCTCGAGCGGGTCGGTGTCGCCGCAAAAGCGCACGACTACCCTCGTCGGCTCTCCGGTGGCCAGCAGCAGCGAGTGGCCATTGCGAGGGCACTGGCGCTACGCCCCAAAGTGATTCTGTTCGACGAGCCCACCTCGGCACTCGATCCGGAGCTCGTGGGCGAGGTGCTCGAAGTCATCCGTGGACTCGCCCGCGACGGTGCCACTCTGGTGATCGTCACGCACGAGGTGGGCTTCGCCCGCGAGATCGCCGACACCGTCGTGTTCATGGATTCCGGTGTGATCGTCGAACAAGGACCTCCTGCAACACTTCTCGATTCGCCGCAGCACGAGCGGACCAAAGCTTTCCTCTCCCACGTTCTGTAAACCACCTCACTTCAGCGAAAGACGGACAACACCCATGTCGAAACCATCACGCAGGCTGACGGTCATGGCCGCAGCATTGGCTATCGTGGCGCTCACTGCGACCGCCTGCAGCGAACCCGCGGCCGAGTCGCAGGTCGTCACCGAGCAGGGACAAAGCTTCGACCTCTCGCCCGAGCAGACCGAACGAGTCCGGGTCGACAAGGTCGACGAGATCGCAGCGAAAGTGCCACAGGCCATTCGGGACCGAGGAACCCTGATCGTCACCGGCTCGGGCGGAACTGCGCCGCCACTGCGCTTCTACGCCACCGACGACACCACCATCGTCGGATCAGAGGTCGACTTCTCCTACCTCGTCGGCGACATTCTCGGGCTGGACGTCGATCTGCAGGTTGCCGACTGGTCGCAGAACTTCGTCAAGATCGACTCCGGTGAGAACGACGTGTTCATCTCCAACGTCACGGTCACCGAGGAGCGCAAGGACAAGTACGACTTCGCCACGTACCGTCTCGACAACCTCGCCTTCGAGACCCAGAAGGACACCGACTGGAAGGTCGAGAAGCGTCAGGACATCGCAGGCAAGAAGATCGGCGTCGGCTCCGGCACCAACCAGGAGCAGCTGCTGGTGGACTGGAACGAGGCCAACGTGGCCGAAGGTCTCGCACCGGCAGAGCTCGCCTACTACCAGAACACGTCCGATTACTACCTGGCGCTGGGATCGAAGCGAATCGACGGCTATCTCGGCCCCAACCCCTCTGCCGTCTACCACGCGGCAACCAGTGGGGAATCGAAGGTCGTCGGGACGTTCTCCGGGGCCGGCGATGCGTTGCAGGGCGAGATTGCGGTCCTGACCAAGAAGGACAACGGTCTCATCGAGGCCATCCACGAGGCACTGCAACATGCCATCGACGACGGCAGCTACCAGCGGGTCATCGATCGGTGGGGCCTCCAGTCCGAGGCCGTGTCCGAGTCCGTCATCAATCCGCCCGGGCTGCCTCGCAAGCCCGCAGCGTAGGTACACGGTGAAAGTAGTGGTAGTCGGCGGCGGCATCGTCGGAGCGTCGTCGGCGTGGCAGATCGCCGAACGCGGGCGCGACGTCACCGTGCTCGAGCAATTCGGTCCGGGACACAAGAACGGTGCCTCGCACGGCAGTTCGCGAATCTTTCGGCATGCCTACGCCGACGACCACTACGTATCACTGGCCGCTCGGGCGCACACGCTCTGGCGAGATCTCGAAACCGCTACCGACACCGGCTTGTTGGACATCACAGGGGCTGTGGATCATGGAGATCCGGCGACGGTGAATCCGAGGATCGACGCACTGAAGCGAGCCGGGCTCGAGTTCGAGGTTCTCGAACCGGTTGCTGCGCAGCGGCGGTGGACCGGACTTCGATTCGACACCACTGTGCTGTTCCATGCCGAGGCCGGGCGACTGCACGCCGATCGCAGCGTCGCCGCGGCAACGGCAGCAGCTCGATCGCGCGGTGCGATCGTCGAATACGAGACGCCGGTGCGCGAGCTCGCCGGCTCCGACGTGGTGACGGACACTCGCACCTACGTGGCCGACGTGGTCGTCCTCGCTACAGGAGCGTGGACATCCGAGTTCGTGCCGCAGGGAGTGATTCCGCCTTTGGTCACCACCCAGGAACAGCCGGCACATTTCGTACCGTTGTGCCCGGACGTGGAGTGGCCGAGCTTCATTCATCATCCCGGTGCACTTCTGGATACGGCCGGCATCTACGGCTTGTCCTCACTCGACGGCATCAAGATCGGCGAACACGCCACGGGACCGGTCGTCGATCCGAACACCCGCGACTTCGTGCCCGAACCAGCGGGAGTCGATCGCCTGATCGCGTACGCACGCAACTGGCTCCCGGGAGTGAACGCCGATACGGCCGACCCGCTGACGTGTCTGTACACCAGTACGCCCGATTCCAACTTCGCCATCGGACGCACAGGCAACACCGTTGTCGCTGCGGGATTCTCGGGCCACGGATTCAAGTTCGCCCCTGCGGTCGGGGAACTGGTCGCAGATCTGGTCGACGGATAGACGAGACAGGAAGCACATGAGCGCAACGTTCGACCTGAACACCCTCACTGGCGATGCCGGTCCAGGGCGGCTTACCTTCGTCGAAGTCGATCAGAACGATCCACTCGCGGCGCCTCTGCTGCAGGAGCTGGCGAACGAGTACGCGTCCAGGTACGGCCGTAGTCCCGGCGTTCAGTACCAAGAATTGAAGTCGTATCCCGCGCAGGAATTCGCCCCGCCGGGCGGTGTGCTGGTCATAGCATTGTCCGACGGCGTTCCTGTGGCGGGAGGTGCGTACCGGCAGTACGACTCGGATACCGCTGAGCTCAAACGTATCTGGACCTCGAAAGAGCACCGCGGCAGGGGATTCGGCAAGCGTGTCGTTGCCGAGCTGGAACGCAGCGCACGTGAGCGCGGATATCGCCGCGTGTATCTGACGACCGGCTGGAACCAGCCCGAGGCTGTGGCGCTGTACTTGTCAGCCGGATACACCCCACTGTACGACCGGAGCCTGCCGTCCAGGACTGTCGGATCACATCCCTTCGAGAAGAGTCTCGAATGAGCCCGTTGCAGTGATCAGCCGGCTCGGCTCGCGTTGTACGCGAGCGCTGCGGCGACCCAGAATTCCAGTGCCTTTTCGCTGTTCAGCGAGTTTGCGTCGACGGTGATCCACCCTTGGCCCATCGACCGGTCTCGACCCATCACGGCGTGGTGTGCTCCCTCCCGCTGGAGATATTCGGGTTCGCGCACACCGTCGACACGAACCAGCAGAGCGCGGGTTCCGGTCCCGACGCACACCACCATTTTCTCGCGCACCATAAACGCCAGACCGCCGAACATCTTCTGCTCGCGCAGATTCGCTTCATCGGCGAGAGTGGCGCGGACGCGGTCTGCGAGTAGCTCGTCGTACGGCATGTCCTGCCTCTCCGGTGGTCGCTGCACTCATCGAAGACCTGTTCCGCATCGGACGCAACCGCGAATCACCCCGTGTGTGGACTGCTGTGTCGGTAGCAGGTTGTGCAGAAGCAGAGCGGTGTCCTCGAGGCAGGGCTGTGCCCTGATGCTGGTACGGATCGTCACGCGGGTTGTCGTGGTTCTTCGTCGCCGGTGTCGTTGTGGTTGTGGTTGTGGTTGTGGTTGTCGGGTGGGTAGAGGACTTCTTCTGGGTGGTGGGCGTGGTTGATCAGGCCTCGGCGTGTGGGGTCCATTCCGGTGGGTGGGTGCCACAGGGTGCGGCCCGGGTAGCGATGTCGGGCTCCGGTTTTGGTGGTGGCCCACTTGCCGGGTCCGGTGCCGACGAGTGCGTGGTGCATGTCGCAGCCGAAGGTGAGGGAGTCGATGTCGGTGTAGCCGCCGGTGTTCCAGTCGGTGAGGTGGTGGGCTTGGCACCAGGTTGCGGGGCGGGTGCAGGAGGGGAAGCTGCAGCCGCGGTCGCGGGCGATGAGCACGATGCGTTGGTCGGCGGAGGCGATGCGTTTCGAGCGGCCGAGGTAGAGGGCTCGGCCGTGGTCGTCGAAGATGGTCAGGTAGTGGTGGGCGTGGGAGGCCATGCGGATCGCGTCGCGGATCGACACCCGTGATCCGGTGGCGGTCATGGCGTAGCCGCAGCCGGCTTCGAGGTCTTTGAGGGTCATGGTGACGATGGCGGTGACGGGTAGGCCGCGGTGGGTGCCGAGTGTCCCGCAGGCCAGGGTGTGTCGGAGCGCGAGTTTGAGGGCGTCGTGTTGGCGTTCGCGTTGGGTGCGGATATCCCGCGCGGCGGCAGCGTCCCGTGCTGCAGCCTTACCCAGCGCTTCGTCGCCGTCGCCGTCGCCGTCTGTATCGGCATCGGCTGTGTCGTCGGGTTCGACTGTGTCGTCGGGCCCTGTGCCGCAACCACAGTCGAGGCCGTCACCGCACCGGCCGTCACCGTCGCAGGGATCGTCGCCGTCGAATGAACCGTCGTTCCACAGTCCCGCATCGCTCCACAGTCCCTGATCGCTCGTCGAACGGTCGTCCGGCTCCGGTAGCGGTGGGGTGTCGGCATCGCAGACACCACCGGATGTGGGCGAATCCGGTTCGGCTGCTGCAGGATCAGGACGCGCACCGTCGCTCGCAGCCCCGGGGCTCGTGCTGTCCTTGCCGCCGCAAGTGCTGTCGGTCTCGTCGTGCACGACCGATGTCGGGTCTGCGGGGTTGTTCACTCCGGGTTTCGCGGCTTTGGAGAACAAGGCTTCGAGGTAGGCCCGTAGCTCGGGGTCGACGCAGAATTTTCCTTCCGACATTCCGTCGGCACCCTGCTCACCGAGGTAGAAGAACGCATCCCTGCGTTTCGGTGGTTTCGGTGGCTTCCCCTCGTCTTCGTCCTCGTCTTCGTCTTCGTCGTGGTCGCCGTCGGGATTGAGGATCGAATCCAGGTGCGCCACCAACGGTGCGAAATCGTCGGGTCGCCTGGTCGAGGCGTAGCCCGCCAGTTGTTCGTCGGCGAGCTCGCGCGTCTGCGGATCGACATCCCGGGGCAGATGGCGGAAGAACTCGCGGATCATCTGCACGTGCTTGGCATCGAGCAACCCCGCCCGCAACGCAGCAGCAGTGTGCGGCAGCAACGGCGGCAGCACTTCACCGGAGAAGGCGGTGCGGTCACCCAATTCGGCAGCCAGACGCACCCGAGCTCCGGCTGCTTGCGGGGTGATCCGCAGCATCCACGCCACCGACGACGGCACCGATCCCGGATACACATCGAGCCCGTGCTGAGAGATCAGCTCGTTGAGCCAGGTGTACGAGTGCGCCGTCAGCGACCTGGTCGCCGTTTCCATTCGCTGAACCACCGCGCGCCGGTCCGCGTTCGACCACGACACCGACGCCTGCCCGGCCAACTCCGCGACCGCGGATTCCACACGGTCGACCAGCGCAGACAGTTCGGGATCGGACACCTCGGGGGCGGGCGGCACCGTCTCGATGCCGTCCACCCCTGATCCGCCGTCCCCCGAAAGCATGCACAGAATCTATCGCGACCCACCGACACACTTTCGAACACACGTTCTCCGTCAGAGCGCGCTGCGAGACGGTCGGATCGAGCAGAATCGCCAACCTGGAATCGGTATGTGGCGCATAACAGATGGATCGATAGTGTGACGTTGTCGATTCTGCGTAACGCCGAGTCGCGCCAGCGCTGGTCACGGCGTTCAATAACGGTCAAGGCCGACGTAACGACCACAGCAGCGGCGCTGGTTTCGGTGACGATCGTGCTGCGTGTCAGTAACTCCGCCACTCGTGTGTCGAGCCGGTGTCCGTCAGCTTCGTGTGACCCAATGGGGATGATCGAGATGAACGACGCGTTTCGCTTTTTCGCTTCGTGCAGTTCGCCGAGAGAATTGGTCACCCGACTCCAATTCGGCACGACGGAATTGTGGTCCGAGGACGTCGACCTCCCCACCGGTTGGCGGTATATGGCCGACTTGATCGACTCCGATAGAGGGCTGCTCGCCGAATTGGACGGCGCAGTGTCCATACCGGTCGTCGATACTCTCACTGCGACGGCGGAACTGTGCAGACAATCGGCGACCGAGCGTGTGTTCGCATCCGACTGGATGCTGCTGCGGCGTGCGTTGGCGTGGCTCGGACGGACAGGTTCCGAAGTCGACCACGCGCTACTTGCTGTGGCCGACGAGTTGACGCTGATCGGGCTGGATGCTGCGGAGCAGGATTTCTCGGTCGCAACTTGGCTGTGTGTGGATGTATTGGATCGGTTCGCCGCGGCCGACGAAACAATCGGCTACTGGGTGCGACGCGTGTGCGATCACGAATCGAACAGGTCAGAGCAACGCATCGATTCGGAACCTATAGGCAGCGAAGACGCTGAATTGACCGTTGCCGTCTGACTGTTGGGGTGATTCCGGCCGCCGTCCATTCCGAGTCCCACGTCGTGCGCAATTCCTACCCCGGTTGGCAACTGCGACGACCCTCTCGTAGTATCGGAGGCGTAGGACCATCCAGAGCGACCGAGAGACCTGGCTCTATGACGTCGCAGCAACCCCCCGCTTGTCGGGTGAGGGTGCTACCGCCGGGACCGATGGAGGAATTTACGTGAACACCCGAGTCGCCTCAGGTTTCGTCGACGGTTGCCGTCGGATTCATGTCGATCTGTGCCGTCTGAACGGTTCGACCTGTCTTAGCTGACATTTCGGCACCGTACTTTTCGACACCACACCTCACCATCTGCACGACCTCCTTCCTGGGCACACGTGGCTCGGACGCGGGAGTTCGTGTGCGATCGACCAGATACCGGAGACACCCACGTGTCCACTCGCCCTGTTCTTTTGGTGGCCGGAGTAATCGCCGCCACCGCCACACTGCTCGCCGGGTGCGCCGGTAGCGCCACCACCTCGAATGCCGATGCCGGCCCGGCCCAGCCGGGCGGCACGCTGCGCTACGGCCTGTCCGGGGCCCCGACCTGCTCCGACCCCGCGCAGTCCGGCACCAATCAGACGATCTATGTCACCCGACAGGTGGTCGACTCACTCACCGATCAAGATCCGGAGACCGGCGAGATCGAACCGTGGTTGGCCGAGAGCTGGGAAGTGAGTTCCGACGCGAGGTCGTTCACCTTCCAGCTGAAAGACGGAGTGACGTTCAGCGACGGCACCCCGCTCGACGCCACCGCCGTCAAGGACAATTTCGATGCCATCACCGGAACCCTCGGTGCCGCCAAGGCACCACTGGCCGCCAGCTACCTGACCGGATATCAGGGTGCCGCGGTCGTCGATCCGCTCACGGTCCGCATCGAGTTCTCGGCACCCAATGCTCAGTTCCTCCAGGCGAGTTCGACACCTCAGCTGGGAATCCAGTCCACTGCGACGTCGACGCAGTCGGCCGAGTCGCGGTGCTTGGGTACCAACATCGGATCGGGACCGTTCACCTACGCGGACTACCAGCAGGACCGCTCCGTCACCTTGGCCAAGCGAACCGGATACAACTGGGGCTCTGCGGTATTCGGCCACGAGGGCGAGGCGTACCTTGACCGCATCGAATTCACCATCGTGCCAGAGTCGGGTGTACGCACCGGCAGTTTGTCCTCCGACCAGCTCGACGCGGTCAGTGACGCGCTGCCGCAGGACGCGCCGCAGATCGAGGCGGTCGGTGGCCGGATCCTCACGACATCCAACCCCGGCGTTCCGTTCGGCATTCAGCCCAACGTCACTCGCGGTGCGCTGCAGGACCCCGCCGTTCGGACGGCTCTGGTGCCGGCGATCAATCGTCAGGAACTCGTCGACACGGTCCTCGGACCGGACTTCCGAACGGCGACAAGCACATTGGCCAGCGCTACCCCGGGCTACGTCGAACTCGCAGATGTCACCTACGATCCCGAGAAGTCGAAGTCGCTCCTCGACGCCGCGGGCTGGGTTCCCGGTGCTGACGGAATACGCGAAAAAGACGGACAGAAGCTGAGTTTCAAGGTCATGTACTCGGCCGTGTTCGCCGGCAACCAGGCGATCCTGGAGCTGACCCAGCAGCAGTTGCGCGCGGTCGGCGTCGACCTACAGCTCGAGCTGGTGTCCACGTCGGAGGCGACGGCGCGGCAAGGCACCAAGGACTACGACTCCACGTACTACAACAGCACCCGCGCCGACGGCGACATTCTGCGCACTTCGTTCGCAGTCGACGGCCGCAACCTCAATGCGCGCGGCCCGATTCCGGATCTGGATGCATCGTTGACGGAGCAGCTCTCGGCCACGGACGTTGCAGCGCGCAACGAGATTCTCGCAACCGCGCAGGAACAGATCCTCGACAACGGATTGTGGATCCCCACGATCGAGCTCTCGCAGGCCGTCGGCGCGGCTTCGGCGGTGCAGGATCTGAAGTTCGAGGCCTCGGCCCGCCTGCAGTTCTTCGACACCTGGCTGAGCGGGCAGTAGCGCCGTGATCCGCTACATCGGGCAGCGAGTACTGCAGGCACTTGCGGTGCTGTGGGCCGCCTTCACCATCTCGTTCATCGTTCTCTTCCTCCTTCCCTCGGACCCGGTCAGTCTTGCCGTCGACTCGGCCGGATCGGGCACGCCGGCGGACGCTGCGGCCATCGCCGAACTGCAGGCTCGCTACGGCCTGGATCAGCCGGTGCTGGTGCAGTATTGGCATTCACTGGTCGGGGCCGTGCAGGGTGATTTCGGATTGTCGATCGCCACCGGCCAACCGGTGACGACGGCCATCCTCGACGCGGTACCGAGCACACTCGGTCTGGCGGGGACAGCGCTGGTGTTGGCCGTCGTGTTCGGATCCGCGGTGGCCTACGCCGCCACGTACACCCGTATCGGCTGGTTGAAGAATTTGCTGCTCGCCCTCCCACCGCTCGGGGTGGCCGTGCCGACGTTCTGGGTGGGACTACTGTTGCTGCAACTGTTCTCGTTCCGACTTCGCTGGTTCCCGGCGTTCGGTGACGCAGGCGCAGCGTCGTTGGTGCTACCTGCCGTGACGCTCGCTCTACCGACCGGCGCTGTCATCGCCCAGGTCCTGGCCACCAGCATGGCCACCACGTGGAAGCAGCCGTTCGTCGATGTGGCTCGCGCCAAGGGGGTCTCACGCCTGCGGGTGCAAACTCGACACGTTCTGCGACTGTCCTCGATCCCCGCCTTCACGATTGCCGGGGTCCTGGTCGGCACCCTGCTGGCCGGATCGGTAGTGGTCGAGACGGTCTTCTCGCGTGCAGGAGTGGGACGTCTGACCCAGACGTCGGTGCTGGCGCAGGACATTCCGGTGGTGCAGGGCATCGTCGTTCTCACTTCGCTGGTCTTCGTCCTGGTCAATCTCGCAGTCGACCTGCTCTATCCGCTGATCGATCCGCGCATCGTGCGCGAATACCGGCCCGCGCAGGCCAGTGCAGAACCGGAGAAAGCTCATGTCTGACATCCTGATTCGTGAACCTGCCGTCCATTCGACGAGTCCCGAGGCAGGCGAAGCAGCACCGATACCAACGCGGCGACGAGGTCTACGAGACGTGGTGAAACACATCTGGCTCGGTGCCTCCGTGATCGTGCTGTTGTCGGCTCTCGGGTTCGCGCTGTTCCCGTCCGTGTTCGCCAGCGGCGACCCGCTGGTCGGCACGCCGGCCGACAAGCTTCAGGCACCCAGCGCGTCGCACTGGTTCGGCACCGACAACATCGGCCGTGACGTCTTCACCCGAGTGGTCCACGGTTCCGGACTGTCGCTGACGGCAACGCTGTTGGCGGTCGGTATCGCACTGGTGGTCGGCTCGATCATCGGTCTGGTCTCGGGCGCCGTCGGCGGAATCGTGGACGCGGTGCTGATGCGAATCGTCGATGTCCTGCTGTCGATTCCGACGTTGTTGCTCTCGTTGGCGCTGGTGACCGCACTGGGCTTCGGCACCGTGAACGTCGCTATCGCCGTCGGAGTCACGCTGATCGCCAACTTCGCCCGAGTGATGCGCTCGGAGGTACTGCGGGTGCGCAGATCGCTGTACGTCGAAGCGGCGTACGCCTCGGGTGTGCGGTGGTTCGATGTCTTCCGCAGGCACATCCTCAGAAACTCGTACGGCCCTGTGATCGCTCTCGCTGCAGTCGAATTCGGTATGGCGGTTCTCGCGGTGTCGGCGCTCAGCTTCCTCGGTTTCGGTGCTGCTCCGCCCACCCCGGAGTGGGGATCGCTGATTTCCGAGGGCCGCAACTTCCTGGCCACCGCATGGTGGATGACCACATTGCCGGGATTGGTGATCGTGGCTGTCGTCGTGTCCGCGCACCGCCTCGGGCATGCACTCGAGAGGCGATCGCGATGAGCCCCATTCTCGAAGTAGAGAATCTGCACGTGAACTACGGTGAGACGACCGCCGTCTCCGGCATCGGGTTCACTGTCGACCGCGGTGAAGTGGTGGCCGTGGTCGGTGAATCGGGCTCCGGAAAGACGACGACTGCGCACGCGCTCATCGGCCTGCTCTCGGGTTCCGGACGCATCGTGGGCGGATCGGTGACGTTCGACGGGCAAAGGCTCGATACGGCGTCGGACAAGACGCTGAACCGGTTGCGCGGCCGCCACATCGGGCTCGTCCCGCAGGATCCGACCACCTCGCTGAACCCGGTTGTTCGCATCGGCGACCAGGTTGCCGAGGTGCTGCGGGTGCACGGTCTGGCCGATCGCCGCTCCGCGAAGATCGAGGCGATTCGGATCCTGACCGAAGCCGGGCTGGACAACCCCGAGGTGCGGGCGCGGCAGTATCCGCAGGACCTGTCCGGTGGGCAACGTCAGCGCGTACTGATCGGGATCGCTCTCGCGTGCCGCCCGGAACTGGTGATCGCCGACGAGCCGACCAGCGCCCTCGACGTCACCGTGCAGCGTCACATCCTGGACCATCTCGACACCAGGATCGCCGAGACCGGTGCCGCGGTCCTGCTGATCACCCACGACTTGGGCGTGGCTGCGGACAGAGCCGACCGCCTCATCGTCATGAGCGCAGGACGGATCGTCGAATCCGGCCCCACTGCAGAGGTACTGGCGAACCCGACCCACGCGTACACACGTCAGCTGTTGGCTGCAGCGCCCTCGTTGAACACCGCCGTACGACCCGCGCGCCCCACGGTCGGCGAGCCGATCCTGACGGTCGGCGACGTCTCGAAACGCTTCACCATCGGCCGCGGCGTCCACCTCGATGCGGTCAAGGGAGCCACATTGACCGTCGAACGTGGGCGGACGGTCTCGCTCGTCGGCGAATCCGGTTCCGGCAAATCCACGTTGGCGCGCATCGCGATCGGTCTCGAGACCGCGTCGTCGGGGTCGGTCACGTTCGACGGCAGGGACATCACGGGTCTGCGTGGCAAGGCCAAGCGTGAACTGCGGCGGCGTGTACAGATCGTCTATCAGAACCCGTACGCCTCACTGAACCCGAAGTTGCGCGTCGGGGAGATCGTGCGAGAACCGTTGGACGCGTTCAAGGTCGGTACCTCGCGTGAGCGTTCCGAGCGTGCCAGGACGCTGCTCGATCAGGTGGCACTCACCAGCGATTACCTGGCCCGGCGGCCGGCCGAGCTCTCCGGTGGGCAGCGTCAGCGCGTCGCCATCGCCCGCGCGTTGGCCCTCGCGCCGGAGCTGGTGGTGCTCGACGAGCCGGTCTCGGCCCTCGACGTATCGGTGCAGGCGCAGATTCTGACGCTGCTGGGCGACCTGCAGTCCGAGCTGGGTCTGAGCTACCTCTTCATCTCCCACGATCTGGCCGTGGTGCGTCAGATCAGCGACACCGTGGCCGTGATGCAATCCGGAGTCATCGTGGAATACGGCGACACCGCAGCACTGTTCGACAATCCACAGCAGGACTACACCCGCGAGCTACTCGGGGCCATCCCCGGAAGCGCGCACGAGAAAGCGAGCACCAGTGTCTGACACGCTGTTCCTGACCGCGATCGAGCTGAAAGGCACCGGCGCACATTCCCAGGCCTGGCGTCGCCCCGACTCCCGCGCCGAAGAAGTGTTCACAGCAGGATTCTGGATCGACCAGCTCCAGGCTGCAGATCGAGCAGGTGTCGATGTCGCCTTCCTGGGCGATTCGTTCGCCAGTCGGACGCTCGAGGCCGCAGCCGTCGCGGCACGGGCAGCCGCCCTCACCGAGAAGATCGGGCTGGTGCCCACGATCACCGTCACGCACACCGAGCCGTTTCACATCTCGAAGCAGATCGCGAGCCTGGATTTCGCATCCCACGGCCGGGCCGGGTGGCAGGTCGAGGTCAGTCCGGGAGCCGAGCAGGCAGCGCTGTTCGGCCGAAAAGCGGAGCAGGACAACAGTAGTCTGTGGCGTGAGGCGGATGAGGCAGTCGAGGTCGTCACCAGGCTCTGGGACAGCTGGGAGGACGACGCCGAGATTCGCGACGTCGAGTCGGGGCGGTTCATCGACCGAGACAAGCTGCACTACATCGACTTCGAGGGTGAGAACTTCTCGGTCAAGGGCCCGTCCATCACTCCGAGGTCTCCGCAGGGGCAGCCGCTCGTCGTGATCCGCGTGGACTCCACGGAGTCCGTGTCGGTGGCCGCGGCGCGCGCCGACATCGTCCGCATCGCCGCCGACACAGTCGAGGATGCGGCCACTGTTGCCGCCCGTATTCGACGGGCCGTCGTTGCGGAAGGCCGTGACCCGGCCGACGTGTTCGTTCTGTTGGATGTGGAGACCCTGGTATCCGATTCTGCCGCTGAAGAACTCGCTCAGCTCGACAACTGGGCGGGGCACGTCAGAGTCGCCGAGTCCGTGTCGCATATCGGCGACCTGGCGGGCTTGCACCTGCTCCTCGGATCCGTCGAGGCGGCCGGCCTGGACGGAGTCACGCTGGTACCGCTCGCGCTGCCGTCCGGAGTGGCAGCACTACCGGCCACGGACACCCGCAGCGGATCGACCTTGCGCGAGCGTCTCGGCCTGAGACGTCCGGCCAATCGCTATGCACTCGAAGGGAAGAGCCTGTGACGAAGAAGCAGATTCATCTGGGTGCCCATTTCCCGGGCGTCAACAACACCACCGTCTGGGCCGATCCGGAGTCGAAGAGCCAGATCGAGTTCGATTCGTTCGTACACCTCGCCGAATCGGCCGAACGCGGCCTGTTCGACTTCTTCTTCCTCGCCGAAGGGCTGCGACTGCGTGAGCACCGCAACAAGATTCACGACCTCGATGTAGTAGGGCGACCCGATACGCTCACCGTCCTCAACGCGCTTGCGTCGGTGACGAGCAGGCTCGGACTTGCCGGGACGATCAACACGACCTTCAACGAGCCGTTCGAGCTCGCCAAACAGTTCTCGTCGCTGGATCACCTGTCCGACGGTAGAGCGGCGTGGAACATGGTGACGTCCTCGGACGCGTTCACGGGCGAGAATTTTCGGCGGGGCGGCTACCTCGATCGTGCCGACCGCTACGTGCGTGCCAACGAGATCATCGACGTCGCGCGAAAGTTCTGGGACTCATGGCAGTCCGACGCGTTCGTCGTCGATCGCGAGCGTGGAGTCTTCGGCCGCGAATCGGAGATCGGAACGGTCCGGCATTCCGGACCCCAGTTCGATGTGGAGGGCCGCTTCACGCTGCCGCGCAGTCCGCAGGGACATCCGGTTCTGTTGCAGGCGGGCGATTCCGATGAAGGTCGAGAATTCGGTGCCGCCAAGGCCGACGCGATCTTCACCATCCACGGCACTCTCGAGGACGGGCAGAAGTTCTACTCCGACGTGAAGGGTCGGCTCGCCAAGTACGGCCGCGATCACGACGACCTGAAGGTGCTGCCCGCGGCGACGTTCGTGCTCGGAGATTCTGCGCAGGACGCCGCCGAGAAGGCGGATCACATCCGGCATCAGCAGGTCAGCGGCAGGACGGCCATCGCGTTCCTCGAACAGGTGTGGGGACAGGACCTGTCCGCATACGATCCCGACGGGCCACTGCCCGACATCGAACCCAGCGGCGATGTGTCGATCACCCGTGGCCGTGCGAGACACGGCGACCCCAGAACCATCGCCCAGCAGTATCGCGAGCGAGCCGAAGCAGACAACCTGAGTATTCGTGAACTGATCATCGCGATGACGACACGGCAGCAGTTCGTCGGAACCCCTGCGCACGTGGCCGAGGAGATCGACAGTTACGTGCAGAACAACGCGAGCGACGGCTTCATTCTCGTCCCGCACATCACCCCTGCCGGCCTCGACGAATTCGTCGACAGAGTGATTCCGGAATTGCAGGACCGCGGTAGCTTCCGCACCGAATACACCGGCACCACCTTGCGCGAGCACCTGGGTCTGCGGCATCCGTACGAACAGCGAGAAGGAGTGCGAGCATCATGAGCGATTTCGAGCAGGACTGGAAGCAATGGCATGCCGAGCGAGAGGCGTCCTACGGTGATCCCCTCGGTTGGGTGTCCTTGACCGGGTTGTATTGGCTGACCGATGAATTCGAGACCGTCGCGGATCTTCCCGGCCGGTGGAGGGCCGACGCCGATTCGGTGACCGTCGAGGGGTTCGATGGCGTGACCGCGCTGAATCCGGTGGAGGGCGCACCGGGCATCCTGGTGCAGGACGGAGATCGGCGTATCGAGGTGATCCGTCGGACCGGTTCGGTCGCGTTGCGGGTGCACGATCCGAAAGCGCAGACCCTGCAGTCGTACGACGGCATCCCGGCCTACGAGCCCGACGAGGAGTTCGTTGCCACCGGGACGTTCACCCCGTACGACTCTCCGGTGACCGTCACGACCGGAGCCGTGGTGGAAGGACTCGAACATCACCACTCGGCCGTGGGCACTCTCGACTTCGAGTTGGCCGGTGCCGCTGCGCAGCTGATTGCCTTCGGTGGCAACGGCAATGGTCTGAAGGTCCTGTTCACCGACGCCACGAGCGGGGTGACCACCTATCCGGCTGCACGGATCCTGGCAGTGCCCGCACCGGTGGACGGCACCGTCGTTCTCGATTTCAACCGGGCATCGAACCTTCCGTGTGCGTTCACCGACTACGCGACGTGCCCGGTTGCGCCTACCGAGAACAGGCTGACCATCGCCGTCGAGGCAGGGGAGAAGAACCCGAGATGACCCGAGTTCCATTGTCCGTTCTCGATCTGTCCCCGATCAGCGAGGGGTCCACCGTCCAGCAAGCGCTGCGAAACACGGTCGACCTTGCACGCCAGACCGAGGAGTGGGGCTATGAGCGCTACTGGGTGGCCGAGCACCACTTTGTCGGGGTCGCGAGTTCGTCGCCCGCGGTGCTGATCGGCCTGATTGCTGCTGCCACCAACAGGATTCGCGTCGGATCGGCGGCCGTTCAACTCGGATTCACCACGGCCGCAGCTGTCGTCGAATCGTTCGGGACCGTCGACGCGTTGTATTCGGGAAGGATCGATCTGGGGGTCGGTCGGTCGGGTCAGCGACGAGCCGAGGCGGTCGCAGGCGATGGGCGGGGAATGCCCGAGCGTGTGTCGTCGCCCGATCCCAGTGGGCTCTTTCCTCCCGCACCGGCGGAGGCTGCACCACGTAGGACCCCACTGCTCTCGGCGTCCCTGGCCGCGCTGCAACAGCCCGAGGCGCAGGCACCGGATTTCGTCGGTCAGCTCGACGATCTGGCCGCGCTGCTCGCCGGGACTTACGAACGGGACGGTGTGCCGTTGACGGCGAGGCCGGGTGCGGGTGCGGGCTTGTCGGTGTGGCTCTTCGGCAGCAGCGCGGGGCCGACTGCGCGTGAGGCAGGTGCGCGTGGTCTGCCCTTCGCGGCCAGCTATCACTTCAGCCCGGGCACGACGCTCGACGCGATCGACGAGTATCGCCGATCCTTCGTGCCCTCGGCAAATCTGTCCGAGCCGTACGTGGCGGTGTCGGCCGATGTGGTCGTCGCGGAATCGGACGAGCAGGCACGTGGGCTGGCAGCGTCGTTTCCGCAGTGGGTGTACAGCATTCGCAGTGGACACGGTGCCGCCGAGTATCCGAATCCCGACGGTGCCACGCCGTTGACCGACGAGCAGTATCGGCTCGTCGCCGATCGGGTGGAGACCCAGTTCGTCGGATCCGCAGCCACCGTGACGGACAGGTTGGAGGCGTTGCAGGAGGCGACGGGCGCGGACGAACTGGTGCTCACCTCGGTGACCTACGATCACGTGGATCGGTTGCGTTCGTACGAGCTGCTCGGTAAGGAGTGGGGACTGCCGCGACTACGGGTGTGATCGGAACATACTCACCGCATCGACCGTTGGAGGTTCCATGACACGAGCAGCAGTGGCAGCGTCCTACGGCGGGCCGGACGTCATCGAGATCGTCGAACGAGAGGTTCCCGAACCGTCCGACGGTGAGGTCCTGGTCGAGCTGAAGGCGATCGGCGTCAATCCCTTCGACTACAAGAGCTACAGCGGCGCGTTCGGCACCGACGAATCCAAGCTCCCGATCGCGTTGGGCAGTGAGGCGTCGGGCATCGTCGTTGCGGTCGGCGGAGACGTCGAGGGGCCGGTCGGACCCATCGCCGTCGGCGACGCCGTGATCGTGTCGGGCCGAAACGGTACCTACGCCGAGAGGATTCTGGTTCCCGCACGGTTCGTCTTTCCGAAGCCGGCCGCATTGGACTGGAACGTTGCTGCCGGAGTGCTGGCCGTAGCCGGAACGGCCTACGACGCACTCGAATCCGTCGCCGTGAAAGACGGTGACACGGTCCTCGTGCACGGGGCCGCAGGCGGCGTCGGATCCGTCGTGGCCCAGCTCGCGAAAGAGCGCGGTGCCACCGTCATCGGAACCGCACGCGCACAGAATCACGACGCACTGCGTGCATTCGGGGCCGAGCCCGTCGAATACGGTGATGGCTTGCTCGATCGTGTTCGTGCGGCTGCCCCGAACGGTATCGATGCAGCCGTCGATGCCGTGGGTACCGACGAGGCCATCGATGTCTCTCTCGAAGTGCTCACGGACCGAGCACGTTTGGTGACGACGGCCGCCTTCGGCCGTGCTGAAGCGGACGGGTTCTCGACCGTCGGTGGGCCGGCAAGCATGGAGCGTCGACGCCTCGCATCGCCCGCCCTGTTGAAGCAGGCCGCCGCGGGAGTCATCGAAGTGACGGTCGCCAAGACCTTCCCGCTCTCCGACGCCGCGAGGGCGCACGCCGAACTGCAGTCGACGCACCCGCGCGGAAAGTTCGTCCTGATTCCCTGACGCGGGAGCTGTTCGATCCGCTCTGTGGAAGGCCGCCGCGGACGTTCTGCGATCGGTTAGCGTTGGCGCATGAACTCGGCCACGGACGACCTGGTGAAGAGCTACCTCGACGCCCTCCATCGCGCCGACCTCGATGCGATCGTGAGTCTGTTCGCGCCAGGTGCCGTTGTGCATTCGCCGTTGTACGGCCCGACTCCCGCACCCGACTTCTATCGCGCTTTGTTCATCGATACCGACAGCGCGGAGCTGACGTCGAAGGGCGTGTCAGAGGGGCGCACCTCGGCAGGAACGCGGCTCGTCACGTTCTGGTTCCATTTCGACTGGCGGCTACCCTCCGGGGTGGCTGCCCCGTTCGACGTCGTCGATGTCGCCGAACTCGACGACGACGGCCGGATCACAACACTGTCGATCGTGTACGACACGGTCGACGTGCGACCAGCTTTCGAACGGGAGACCGGATCTTCTTGGGGGTCGACGGAACAGGATCGGTAGCGCCAGGCCTTCGAATCAGCGTGATTGCAACGGGTGCGCTATTCGGGCGGCGAGCCTAGCGTCGCGTTCATGACCTGGCTCAGAAGACGACTGACGGCCATCATCGATCGTCTGGGATCACAACCTGCCTGCACCCACGCTGCCGTCGACTTCGGTATTCGCGGCTGAATACGGACGGGGGTTGGCCCGCACCCTCAGCGGTCGTATGAATCCCACCATGTCAGTACGCGGGTTCCGATCAGGGTCAGCCACTTCGAGCGTTCGCCCTCCGGCACGTCGGTCTCGAACCAGACCCGACCGGGCAGGGTTCGACCCTGCAACCACGTTCCGTCGCTCTGTCGGGCGGCCCGGACGACTCCGATTGCCTCCTCCAGACGGCGATCCGGCGGCGTTCCGTCGAGCAGAGACGCGTGCCGAAAATAATCGAGTGCGTTGAGAGCGCTGTACATCCAGCGGAACGGGTGGATGAAGCGACTCACCCAGGGTCCGACTGCCTCGCCGGTGGACAACGTGTACAACAGCTTTCGCGTCAACAGATATTCTTCACCGGTGCGTCGTGCGGCCCGCGTCTCCATCGTGGCGCGGGTGGCCCTGTCGTACTCCAGCAATCCTTTCAACGAGTTCAGCGTCGAGTGGAACGACGATCGGGTTGAACCGTCGACCCACTCGCAGTTCCATCCGCCGTCCTGCAGTTGGTGCTCGAGAAACCATTCGACGATGCCCTCGACGTCGGCACCGAGCCACAGCCCGTTGGCGAGGGTCCACGCATTGATGCAGCAGTCCACCTCGCCGCCCCAGTACGGCAGGTTCTCGTACTCCCACCGGCTGTTCTCCGCGAGCAGTTCTGCGGTGCGACGCGATTGCAGAACTGCTGGGTCGACACCCCATTCGCGCAGCGAGTTCAGCGACCAGGTGGTTGCGGTCCAGGGTTGCCCCGGTTCGGCCGAACCGTCGAAGCCGGCAGGGAAGTACGCACCACCCGCCCATTGGCCGTCCGCGTCCTGCAGCGCCAATAGCCGTGCACCGAATCCTTCGGTCGGCACTCGTGCGCGCGTTGCCTCCCATATCGCGGGGGATTCGTTCACGATGTCGCGCTCGACCTGCCAACGCAGCGCCGGATCCGAGTCGATGAGCCATTCGCGCAGGGAGTCGGCGACCATGACCGAGGAGTCTAATGTCGTTCGTTCGCGGGCGGTCCAGCTAACGATCGGGTCTCGACTCGCGTGGGGTAGCGCTCCGCACGATCTACGATTGCGACATGACTGCAGATCCGACCACGCCCGCACCGTCGACCAGTTCGGCCAACTGGAAACGACGCGCCATCCTCGTCGGAGCGGGCATCGTGCTTCTGCTGATCGCGTATTTCATCCTCGCGGCTTTTTTACCGCGCTGGTGGAGTCTGCGGGTCGAGGAACTGGCCGATCGCACGTTCACCAAGGGCATCTTGTGGGGACTGCTGTTCGGCATCGTCTGCACCTTCGCGCCGCTGGTGTTCTTCTGGAGCGCATGGTCGGTTCGCAAAGGCAGGGCAGGAAAGCAACTGGCGATCGGATCGGTCATCCTGGCTGTCGTCACCGCCATCCCGAACCTGTTGACACTCACCATCGTTCTCGGAACCAGCAATGCCGCTCATGCCGGCGAACGCACTCTCGACACCAGCGCACCGGGCTTCCGCGGCGCGACGGCATTGGGCGCGATCATCGCCGTGGTCCTCGTGGCTCTGCTGGTCTTCGTTGTCGTTCGCCGAAATCGTCGTCGCAGGTCCGTCGCACTGTCGCAGTAACGGTCACGCGCTCCGCAGTACGGTCGGGTCGGTGATGACGCGGATGCCCGGCTCCGGGTCGAACCGGTAGCCGGCCCCGCGGACGGTGGTGATCAAACGACCGAAGTGTCCGAGTTTGGTTCGCACCCTCGACAGGTGCACGTCGACGCTGCGACCGCCGTCGGAACCGCTGAGCTCCGACCGATTCACGACAACGCGCGGGCGTTGTGCGAGATACGCGAAGATCTCGAACTCGGTGTGGCTGAGGCGCACACTCTTGCCGCCGACGATCACGTCGCGAGCCGGCAGGTCGATCACCAGAGGAGCGTTGAGTTCGTTGACCCGCACGTCGAATCGGGTGAGGATCTTCGCATGCGGGGCATAGCTTTTCGCTGCGCCACGAAGGGCATCGGCGAGTGCGTGCAGTTGTGGGCGGGTCAATCCCTGCAAGGACGACGTGCCCGAGTCCGAAATGCGGAGGACGACTGTGGCTTCGGTGCTCATGGCTGGTTGTCTCCTGTGACGAACGTGCGCTGCAGAACTGGGTCGGATGGTCAGCGTGGGCAGCGACAGTTCTCGTTCACGGTCACAGAATTATCGATGGGGTGAGGTTTCGTCAGGGATGCGCTCACCGTGATTGCAACGGTTGACCGGAGGATCTCGCGCGTGTTGCGATCAGGCGTGACCGACGCACTCCACCCTCGCACCGACCTCATCACCCGTTCCGTCGACTGGGATCATCCCGACGCCGACGCTCTCCGGGCCGAGATGGCCGCCGAGGTGGGTCCTCGCTACGCAGATCGCGCTGCCCTGATGGCGAAGACCCAGGCCAATGCCGTCGACGAGGGCACGGTGCACCGCACGTTCGTCGTCTACCGCCGCGATGCCGAGGGGGTCGAGCAGGCGGTCGGCCATGCGGCACTGCGGTGGAACGGGCTCGACCTCGAGCTCAAACGAATGTTCGTCCACGTGGACCACCGTGGAACAGGCGTCTCGACGGCGCTGCTGGTCGCCTCGGAGAACGCGGCTCGTGAGCAGGGACTGCCGCGGCTGATCCTGCAAACCGGAGACCGTCAGCCCGACGCAGTCAGGCTGTACGAGAAAAGCGGTTACACCCGTATCCCGGTGTTCGCGCCCTACGACGTGCTCCCGTTCTCCAACACCTTCGAGAAACGGTGGTGAGTCGATCGAGGGTCAGAGCTTGGGCAGGGTCATGATCTCGGCACCGTCGTCGGTGATGACCACGGTGTGCTCGCTGTGCGCGGTGCGGCACCCCGTCGAGCTTCTCAAGGTCCACCCATCGGGGTCGGTGACCAGCTCGTCTGTGTTCTCCATGATCCACGGCTCCAGTGCCAGCATCAGACCCGGTCGAAGGCCGTAGCCACGGCCCGGCCGTCCGGAGTTGGACACGTGCGGGTCCTGATGCATCGTCGAGCCGATACCGTGGCCGCCGAACTGCATGTTGATCGGATAGCCGGCGGCACCGAGGACCGTGCCGATGGCATGGGAGATGTCGCCGATCTTGTTGCCGGGGCGAGCTGCGTCGATGCCTGCGGCCAATGCTCGTTCGGTGGCCTCGATCATCGCGGTGTCTTCTCCTCGTGCCTCGCCGACGACGAAACTGATGGCCGAGTCCGCCGCCACACCGCCGAGTATCACGGCCAGATCGAGGGTGAGCAGATCGCCGTCGGCAAGAGAGTAATCGTGCGGGAGACCGTGCAGCACAGCGTCGTTGACGGAAGTGCAGATGTAGTGACCGAAGGGCCCGCTCCCGAACGACGGCGCGTAGTCGACGTAGCAGGACGTCGCCCCGGCTCCCTCGATGATCTCCTTGGTCCACTGATCGATCTCGAGCAAATTGGTGCCGACTGTGGCGCGTTCGCGGACGGTCCGAAGTATTCCGGCGACCAGGGCGCCGGATTCGCGCGCGAGGGGGATCTTGCTGGGAGGGAGGATCTCGATCATGTGGTGCCTTTCGACGTATGCCGAACAACGATACCGGTATAAGTATTGGTGTCGAGTCCGACGGCACGCAAAGCCGTGTGTCGGTTCGTGCGACGCTGTCTGTCGTGTCTGCTCATCCTCTCGACGACCCCGTTCGTTGTTCCCTCGAGGGCTCGCTCTCGCGGTTCTCCGTCAGCCGCGGACGGATCGTGCGGGCAGATCCCGAGGTGTCTCCGTTCCTGGTGCACCCCGACGTGCTCGAGTCCCAGGACTGGGACGATATCGCCGCTCTGTTCGGGCCACGCACCGTCGTAGGGCTGAACGGTCCGGAACGCGCACTGCCCGAGGGGTGGTCGCATGTGGAGACATTCGGTTTGGTGCAGCTGGTCGGCACGCATCTCGAGACGCGGCCCGTCGCCGAGGCGGTCGAGCTGACGGCTGCGGACGTCCCGGAGATGCTCGATCTGGTCGGCCGCACGGAGCCGGGACCGTTCCTGCCCCGCACCATCGAACTCGGCACGTACCTCGGTGTTCGACGCGATGGCGCGCTGATCGCGATGGCGGGCGAGCGCATGCACCCTCCGGGGTGGACGGAGATCAGCGCGGTGTGCACCGACCCGGCCTTCCGCGGACAGGGTCTGGCGACGGATCTGGTTCGCGCGGTCGGTCACGGCATTCGCGCCCGCGGTGAGGAGCCGTTCCTGCATGCGTCGGACGCGAACGTGCGCGCCATCGAGCTCTACTTGTCCATCGGGTTCGAGTTGCGTCGAACCTCGCAGCTGACGTTGGTCCGTACGCCCGCGTCGAACTCGGGATAGGTTCCGAAATTCGCTGTTGCGCGCTCTGAGCCCGAAGGCATACCGTTACCTGTGCGAACAAATCGGGATGTGATCTACGACGACGGATTGGTCCGTCTCGACGAGGCAGACGTCACCCTGAGGTACTACTACTTCCCCTTCGCCACGAAGAAGTTCGTGCCCTACGGCAGGATTCGCGCGGTCGATACCGCTGTTCTCGGCAACTGGAACGGGCGGTGGCGGCTGTGGGGTGCGTCCTGGATCGACCAGTGGCTTCCGCTGGACGTGATGCGTCCCAAGAAGGACACTGCAGTGGTGCTCACCATCCGCCGCATCTCGCCGGTCTTCACCCCCGACGATCCTGAATCGGTTGCCCATCTGATTCGCGAGCGCATGACCGCACGGCAGTGACGCGCCCCGACGAGCGGTTCACGCTCGCCAGTGAGCGCACCTTTCTCGCCTGGCTGAGGACGTCGCTCGGGCTCCTGGCCGGCGGAATCGCGATCGTTCACCTGGTTCCCGATTTCAGTACGGGATGGGTTCGGACGACCCTCGGTCTGATTCTCATCGGCCTCGCCGCAGCGGCACCGATCATCGGCCTACGGCGGTGGCTGCGCGTTCGACATGCTCTCGAGAACGGTGCACCGATGCCGGAGTCTCGAGACCTGTGGATCTTCGCGATCGGTATCGGTGCGGTGGCTTTGCTGGCTGCAGTGGTCACGGTTCTGGGGATCCAGTAGTACTCAGCCGACCACCGCGGGTGCACAATCGAAGAACTAGGACGACCAACGACAGGAGTTCGGCGTGGCGCAGGGTCTCAAACTCGGTTACAAGGCATCGGCGGAGCAGTTCGGACCGCGGGAGTTGGTCGAGCTCGGTGTGCTGGCCGAGCAGCACGGTATGGATTCGGCGACGGTCAGTGACCACTTCCAGCCGTGGCGTCACGAGGGTGGCCATGCGCCGTTCTCGCTGGCATGGATGACGGCCGTCGGTGAACGCACCAACACGATTCAGCTCGGCACCTCGGTGCTGACGCCGACGTTCCGCTACAACCCGTCGGTCATCGCGCAGGCGTTCGCGACCATGGGCTGCCTGTATCCCGGACGCATCATGCTCGGTGTGGGTACCGGTGAGGCGCTGAACGAGATCGCCACCGGGTTCACCGGCGAATGGCCGGAGTTCAAGGAACGATTCGCGCGCCTGCGTGAGTCGGTGCGGTTGATGCGTGAGCTGTGGCTCGGCGACCGGGTCGACTTCGAGGGCGAGTACTACACGACCAAGGGCGCGTCGATCTACGACGTCCCCGAGGGCGGCATCCCGGTCTACATCGCCGCAGGCGGACCCGTCGTCGCGCGGTATGCAGGGCGTGCGGGCGACGGATTCATCTGCACCTCGGGCAAGGGCATGGAGCTCTACACCGACAAACTGCTTCCCGCGGTGGAAGAGGGCGCGGGCAAGGCCGAGCGCGACGCCGGTGAGATCGACAGGATGATCGAGATCAAGATCAGCTACGACACCGATCCCGAACTGGCGCTGGAGAATTGCCGCTTCTGGGCACCGCTGTCACTGACGCCGGAGCAGAAGCACTCGATCGACGATCCGATCGAGATGGAGAAGGCCGCCGACGAGCTGCCGATCGAACAGGTCGCCAAGCGCTGGATCGTGGCATCGGACCCGGACGAGGCAGTGGAGAAGGTCAAGCAGTACACCGACGCAGGGCTGAACCACCTGGTGTTCCACGCACCGGGCCACGATCAGAAGCGGTTCCTCGAACTGTTCGAGAAGGACCTCGCGCCGCGCCTGCGCAAGCTCGGCTGACTCCCGACGAGATCAGCGATCGGCCGTGAGTGCGAACAATCGCATGTCGCGGTCGGTCCTGGTTTCGTATTCGCCGTACACCTCGACCATCGCGTCGAACTGGCGGTAGATGCGTGCCTTCTCGTCGCCGGTGATGCGGGTGGCCGTCACCGGAATCTTCTTGCCGCCGATGGCCACGACGGCCTTCGGGTCGGCGAGCAGGTTCGACGTCCACGCCGGGTGGTGCTGCTGACCGAAATTCGATCCGACGACGTAGATCTTGTCGGCCTCCCGGTAGTACAGCAGCGGGCTGGTCCTGGGTTTGCCGGATTTGCGGCCGGTGGTGGTCAGCAACACCACCGGTGCCGCGATGGGGCCGAGGACGGTGAAGCGGCCGTCGGACTTGGTCAGCAACCACCGGTCGACGCCTGCGAGGTTCCTGATGACCCACGAACCGGGCTTCGTTGACGCGAACTTCACGGCGGGCTTGCGGATGAACGAGGTTTCGCTGCCCCAGCGCACATCCGGGAACGGTGATTCGGCCATGGTTCATGGGACAACCCGACCGCGCCCGGTGTCAACAGCACAACCACTGGGCAGGAGTGGAGCCCGCGGAACGACCCCTACTAGGCTGGCGGGCATGGCTGAGCCCAGCGGCACCGACGCGTCGGACATGTATCCCTCGAGCATCTACATCGCGTCACCGGAAGGGGACACCGGGAAGTCGACCATCGCGCTCGGTGTGCTGCAGATGCTCGCCGCGTCCGCGGCCAGGGTCGGGGTGTTTCGTCCCATCGCCCGCTCCACCGACGAGCCGGATTACATCCTCGAGCTGCTCGTCGAGCACACCACCGCAGATCTGACGTACGAGCAGTCGCTCGGTGTCACGTACGAGCAGGTGCACGCCGATGCGGATGCAGCGCTCAGCGAGATCGTCAATCGGTACCACGAGGTGGCCGCTCAGTGCGACGCCGTGGTGATCGTGGGCAGCGACTACACCGACGTCGGCAGCCCGAGTGAGCTCGGTTTCAATGCCCGCATCGCCGTCAATCTCGGCGCCCCCGTGCTGCTTGCGCTGCGCGGGTCCGGTCGCACGCCCGACGAGATCGCGCAGTTGGCCACTCTGTGCCAGGGCGAGCTGCGTCAGCATCATGCCCACCTGGCTGCGATCGTGGCCAACCGTTGCGCGCCGGACGATCTCGATGCGGTGACCGACGCCTTGGCGTCCGTCGGCGTGCCTGCGTGGTCGCTGCCGGAGATCCCGCTGCTCGTCGCGCCGACGATGGCGGAGCTGCTCGAGGCGGTGGACGGTTCCCTGTACTCCGGTGACTCGTCGCTGCTGCAGCGAGAAGCGTTGCGGGTCATGGTCGGTGGTATGACGGCCGAACACATCCTCGAACGCCTCACCGAGGGCGTCGTCGTCATCGCGCCGGCGGACCGGTCCGACGTACTGCTCGCTCTCGTCAATGCCCATGAGGCGGAGGGTTTTCCCTCACTGGCCGGCATCATCATGAACGGCGGCATCGAACCCCATCCGGCGATCGCTCGTCTGGTGGCAGGACTCGGACCCCGATTGCCGATTCTGACCACCGAGCTCGGCACCTTCGATACCGCCTCCGCTGCAGCGCAGACGCGCGGCCGCGTGGCGGTGGGATCGCAGCGCAAGGTGGACACCGCACTCGGACTGATGGAACAGCGGGTCGACGCGAAAACCCTTCTGGGGCGGCTCGACATCGCCATCCCCACCATCACGACCCCGCAGATGTTCGAGTACCAGCTGATCCACCGAGCCCGCGCCGACCGCAAACACATCGTGCTTCCGGAGGGCGGTGACGATCGCATCCTCCGGGCTGCCGGACGTCTGCTGCAGCGTCAGGTCGCGGACCTGACGATCCTCGGGGAGGAAGGCCCCATTCGACGACGCGCATCGGAACTGGGCGTCGATCTCGACAGTGCAACGGTTCTCGACCCCAAGAACTGTGACTACGCCGAGGACTTCGCCGCCGAGTACACCGAGCTGCGCAAACACAAGGGCATGACGATCGACCGTGCCCGCGAGATCATGGCCGACATCTCGTACTTCGGAACGATGATGGTGCACAAGGGAATTGCCGACGGTATGGTCTCCGGTGCCGCGCACACCACCGCGCACACCATCAAGCCGTCGTTCGAGATCATCAAGACGACCGAGGGCGTGTCGACCGTGTCGTCCATCTTCCTGATGTGCCTGTCCGATCGTGTTCTCGCCTACGGCGACTGCGCCGTCGTACCCGACCCGACGGCCGAGCAACTCGCCGACATCGCCGTGTCCTCCGCGCAGACAGCAGCCCAGTTCGGTATCGAGCCGCGGGTGGCGATGCTGTCGTACTCAACCGGCGAGTCCGGTTCCGGAGCCGATGTCGACAAGGTACGGCAAGCCACAGCACTTGTGCGCGAACGTAATCCGGAACTGCTCGTGGAGGGTCCGATTCAGTACGACGCGGCGATCGAACCGTCCGTCGCCGCGTCGAAGCTGCCCGACTCCGACGTTGCAGGCCGTGCGACGGTGTTCATCTTCCCGGACCTCAACACCGGCAACAACACCTACAAGGCCGTCCAGCGCAGTGCCGGTGCGGTCGCCGTCGGACCCGTTCTGCAGGGCCTGCGCAAGCCCGTCAACGATCTCTCGCGCGGCGCGCTGGTCGAGGACATCGTCAACACCGTCGCCATCACCGCGATTCAGGCACAGGGCATCGCCGCGGCCGATGGGGAGGGCAAGTGAGCATCCTCGTCGTCAACTCCGGCTCGTCCTCGGTCAAGTTCCAACTGGTCGACCCCGGCTCGGGGGAGTCCGTGGCCAGCGGGCTCGTCGAGCGCATCGGTGAGTCCGACGGACGCGTCGAACTCGACCACCGGGGCGAGACCGTCGAGCGAGTCCAGCGCATCGACGATCACGGTGCCGGTCTGGCCCTGGCCTTCGAGATGCTCGCCGACGCAGGCGTCGAACTGGAATCGGTCACCGCCGTCGGGCACCGTGTGGTCCACGGCGGGACGGTCTTCTACCGTCCGACGATCATCGACGACTCCGTCGTGCAACAGATCTCCGATCTGAGCAACCTTGCACCGCTGCACAATCCGCCGAACGTGCTGGGTATCGAGGTCGCCAGGAAGCAACTGCCGAACGTGCCGCACGTGGCCGTGTTCGACACGGCCTTCTTTCATTCCCTGCCCGACGCCGCCGCGACCTACGCCATCGATGCAACCGTCGCTGCCGAGCACGACATTCGGCGCTACGGCTTCCACGGCACCTCGCATCGGTACGTGTCCGAGCAGGTGGCGCAGTTCCTCGGTCGCGACCTCGCCGACATCGACCAGATCGTGCTGCATCTGGGCAACGGTGCCTCGGCCTCGGCCGTCGCAGGGGGCAAGGCGGTCGACACCTCGATGGGACTGACTCCACTCGAAGGGCTCGTGATGGGTACCCGCAGTGGGGATATCGACCCCGGTGTGATCATGCACCTGCGGCGCAGTGCAGGCATGAGCGTCGACGACATCGACGACCTGCTCAACCGTCGCTCCGGCCTGATCGGACTGTCCGGGGTCAACGACTTCAGACAACTGCAGCAGCGCATCGACGACGGGGACGCCTCGGCACGTCTGGCGTACGAGGTCTACATTCATCGCCTCCGCAAGTACATCGGCGCGTACATGATCGGCTTGGGCAAGCTCGACGCCATCACGTTCACCGCCGGTGTCGGTGAGAACGCCGCAGCGGTGCGTGCGGATGCCCTGGCGAATCTCGAGGGCTTCGGCATCGAGATCGACGCCGAGCGTAATGCGCTGCGCAGCAAACAGGCTCGGGTGATCTCGACCGACGCGTCTGCCGTCACGGTGTTGGTGGTGCCGACCGACGAGGAGCTGGCGATCGCTCGTGCGGCGGACGACCTCGTCCGAGAAGGCAGCTAGAACAGCGCTGCAGTCAGAAGAGCGACCGGGGTCTGATCGCGTTCGCCAAATCCACCAGTGAGAAGCGGTGGGCGCGATCGGTGGCGTTGCGGGCCAGTGCGCGAAGGCCCTTCTCGGTGCCGCGCCGCAACCCGTCCTCGGTGAACGGGACGCTGAGAATGGGTTCTCGCTCGGCTGTGGCGGCGTGGCCGGAGACGATCCAGTCCAGGGCCATCGCCAGCACCAGCGTCCGCATCTGCAACGCCCGGCTCTCGGCTTTGGGTAGCAGCGCCACTCGCCGTGCTGCAGAACGGAAATCGGCCTCGGACAGCTCGGCTCGCGAGCGATCCATCAGCAACGTCAACACGCTGGTCATCCGGGCCATGGAGTAGTGCCGCGAGCTGATCGGCACCTGATCGAGCGCGGCGATGGCACCGGTCTGATCGCCGCGGCGCTGCAACTGCCTCGCCAGGCCGAACGCCGAGCTGACGATGCCACGATTGGTTCGCCACACCGCTCGGTACAGGCCCTCGGCGCGGGCCCGCCACTTCTCGGCTTCCTCCTTGTCGCCCGCGGCCACATGCCCGAGCAGTTCCGACGTGGCTCCGAGAGCGAGCTTGGGCGCGAGTTCGCCGGGCATCGCACCGAGCACGTTGTCGAAATGGGTGAAGGCAGAATCGTATTCGTGATGCAGCAGCGCGATCAGGCCCGCGTACCACTGCACCCGCCACGGGTCGGCAGTGTGGTCGGTCGACTGCACCTTCGCCAGGATGTCGGTTGCATCGACGACGTTCCCGAGATCCAGGTGGGCCTTGACCTCGGCGAGCGTGATCTCGAGGCTCAGTTCCACCGGACTCGACGAACCTGCGGAGCGGCCCGATTCGGCTCCGGCGGTGACGCGTTCGATGCCGTTGCGTTTGGCGTGCTGCAGCGAGTCCAGGGTCTGTCTCGGTTCGACGTGTACGGCCGCCGCCAGCAACGGCGCGCTCGGATCGTTGGGGTCCACCAGTGGAACCGGAAGCGCAGCAACCACTTCGGCGGCCGTCATTCGTTCGTGGCGTACCGTACCGTCCACGTAGGTGTCGGTGCGTCCCACCGACTGCTCGGTGCCGAAGGTCGTACGGGGCGGGCTGAACACCGTCGACAGTCCGGGCCGCTCGACACCTGTCCTGATGGCCAGAATCTCACGCAGCACGCCGGTGGCCTGCCCGGCCAACTCGTCCGCGGATCGGAACCGCCGAGTGGGGTCCTCGTGCGTCGCGCGCAGCAGCAGTCGATGCAACGACGGAAACTGCTGTAGCACTTCGGATTCCTCGGCCGAGGGAAGTCCGTCCAGGTACTTGCCGTTCTTCGACGGCATGTCCAGCGTCAACACCGCGAGTGTGCGGCCGACGGTGAAGATGTCCGACGCCACCGTCGGTCCCGTCTTCACGATCTCCGGTGCCTGATAGCCCACCGTGCCGTACAGGTAGCCGTAGTCCTCGATGCCCGCGACCGCGCCGAGGTCGATGAGTTTGATCTGGTCGTCGGAGACCATGATGTTCTCCGGTTTGAGGTCGTTGTAGACCAGCCCGATCGAATGCAGATAGCCCAGTGCCGGAAGCACTTCGAGTACGTAGGCCAACGCTTGCTCGACGGGCAGACGGGCACCGTCACCGCAGGCGGTGAGGATGTCGCGCAGCGAACGGCCGCCGACGTATTCCATCACGATGAAGCCGACGGTCGAGCCGTCGCTGCGGGGTTGCTCGACGAAGTTGTAGATCTTCACCACGCCGGGGTGGGCGACCTCGGCGAGGAACTGTCGCTCCGCGACCGCGACCGCGTGCGCCTCTTCGTCCCCGAAATGCAGCAGTCCCTTGAGGACCACCCAGCGGTCACTGACATTGCGGTCGATGGCGAGGTAGATCCAGCCGAGTCCACCGTGTGCGATGCAGCCCTGCACGTCGTACTGGCCGACCACGCGATCGCCCGGCTCGAGCAGTGGGGTGAAGTCGAACGTGGCGCCGCAGTGCGGGCAGATACCCATCGCCACGTCGGGCTCACCCGGTTCGCTGCGACCGACCTTGGCATTGCACTTCCAACAGAACCGTTTGTGCTGCGGCACCGTCGGATCCGACATCACTGCAGTGGCAGGATCGATCGGTTCGACGCGAGGCACGTCCACCAGACCGCCGCCGAGCCGTCGCCGAATGCCGGTGCTGCGCGATCGACCGGATCTCGATCGACCCGTCTTGGAGCGGGTGGAAGCGGACTGTGACGCCGTCGGGGTCGGATCGCCGACCGTCGACCGCGAGACGGCCTGAGTACGCTCGACGCCGTCCGTTCCCGACACTGCTTGCGTTCTCGACACCGCCCGGGTGCGCTCGCTGTCGTCGGTGCGCGAGACCGCCTGCGTTCGCTCCGCCGGGGCCGTGGGCTGCTGTTCGTCGTCCATGTCCAGGCCCCCTAATCGCTGTACGTCGCGCTGGGCGGACCGGGGGAGGGACCGAGCACCGTCAGCCAGCGATCGTAGATGCGATTCCAGGTGCCGTCGGAGCGGATGCGCGCCAACGTCCCGTTGACGAAGCGCACCAGATCCTCGTTGTTCTTGTTGATCCCCACCCCGTACGGCTCCGGGCTCAGGCTGTCACCGACGATCTCGAGGTAGGGATCCTGAGCGGCGAGACCGGCGAGGATCGCGTCGTCGGTGCTGATGGCGTCGACCTGCCGTTGCTGCAGCACCACAAGGCAATCCGACCACATCGGCACCGTCACCACCGTCGCGGCGGGTTGGACGCGTTGAACGCGTCGCAGCGAGGTGGTGCCCTCCACTGCGCACACTCTCTTGCCTGCCAGATCCTCGACACCGCGGATGCCCGATCCCTGCACCACCAGAACACGGTGTTGCGCTTGGAAGTACACGGTGGAGAACTGGACATCCTTGCGGCGAGCACACGTGATGGTCATGGTTTTGACCACCATGTCCACCGTAGAATCCTGCAGAGCTTCGAGCCGCTGCGCAGAGGTGAGGATGCGAAAGTCCAATCGATTCGGATCGCCGAACAGATCTCGTGAGACTTCCCGCGCGATGTCGACATCGAACCCGACCAGCTGGCCGGTCATCGGATCACGGAAGCTGAAAAGATTGCTGCCCGTGTCCAACCCGACGACCAACCGGCCCTTGGCGCGCAATGCGTCGACGGTCGGTTGTGGTGGCGGCGGAGCATCGGTGCCTGCCTGCAGCGGGCGCAGGCTGGCAGTGGGGCGCGCGCACTCGTCGTCGGCGGGGCTCTCGGTGGGGCGGGCGGCGACGGACGCGCCGTCCGGTAGTGGCGGTTCGGTGAACGTCGTCTCCGCTTGCGGCGGAGCGTTTTCCGGCGTGGCGCAGCCGACCAGCAGGGAGGTGACCAGAATGCCAACGGCGAGTAGACGTTTCACAGGTACTCACGCAGCCTCGGGAAGAGGCCGACACCGAAGGCGACCGACGCGAAGACGGTGAGCACGTAGGCGCCGTTCGACAGTCCGGACAGCACCCACACCGATCGGTCGATGTTGGACCGCAGTTCGCTTCGCGCATTCTCGATTCCGTCGACCAGAACTCTGTCGAGCGCGGTGAACGCGGCCGCCGAATCGGACTCGCCCGAGCCGGTGGCGATGGAGACCGCGCCGTTGAAATCGCCGACCTCGAGGGCGGAGTCGATCCTCGAGTGCGAGACCGACCACGTGTTCAGTGCATCGATCACCGTGGTGTCGCCCTGGAACATCTCGGTGAACCGAGAGACGTTGGCGTCGAACGATTCTCCGTAATCCTGACCGCCGCCGCGACGAGCGAGGTCGAGTGTCTCGTCCGCTCTGGCCTGTTGCGCCAGAATGAAACCCGTCGTGTAGGACTTCAACGGGGACACTCCACGGTCGATCGCACGATCGGTGGCAATCGAGGAAATCAGTCCCACCACCAGCATCCAGCCGAGCAGTCCGGCGACAGCAACTGTGGCAGTGAGGAATCCGGCGTTCAACGTTCGGCGGGTGGTCCGCGACAGATACCACTGAGCCAGGCCGGTCATCAGCAACAGGAACACCAGCGAGCCGATCGCGAACAGTGGAGGACTGGTGAATCGTTCCTGATCGGCCGAGACTCGCGACGCCTGTTCGGTGTACAACTTCTCGGCCAGCGGCAGCAAACTCGACTGCATCATGGTCGATGCCTCGCCGAGATACGCCGCGCCCACCGGATTTCCGCTGCGGTTGTTGGCTCGCGAAGTCTCGACCAGACCGCTGTACACCGGCAACCCCGCGGCGATCTGGGTGAGCACCGCGCTGGTGGCCGCGTCGTTCTCGGTCACCCCGGCCGAGGCCGCGATCAGCTCGGACGACGCCTCGCCGAGCGCCTGCGAGTAGCGCTCGCGTACCTCGGGCGGTTCGAGGCCACCGGCGATGAACGCGGTGGCCGCGGCCGCGTCGGCCACCGACAGAGCCCCGTACAGATTCTGTGCCGAGTTCGCGAAGGGCTCGGTGCGCACCAACAGGGTGCCCAGGGTGTCGACCCGATCGGTCACGGCCGTGGACGCGAGATTTCCGACCGTCAACGCGAGCACCACCAGCGCGATTCCCATCGCGACCAACCGCGCGGGCGTCGAGCGCATCGTGTAGCGAACCGGTGGCTTGCCTGCAGCGACACCGACGTGTGTGGCCGTTGTCGGGGGGACGGCAGCGGAGGGGGTAATACCGGCCGCGATCACGCACCCGAGCATATAAGTAGGCGGACGGTACTGCAGCCACTACAGGCAGGTGATTCACCTAGGGTGGTGAGCATGCGTGGTGACGGCGACGGCTGGGTGATCGGCGAGAACGGCACTCGGCACTGGGGAAGGCACGGTGCCGCCGGCCTGTTGCTGCGCGCCCCGTCCGACGCAGGCGAGCCGATGGTGTTGCTGCAGCACCGTGCCCTGTGGAGTCACCAGGGCGGAACGTGGGCACTGCCCGGCGGAGCCCGCGATTCCCACGAGAGCACGGCGCACGCGGCGGTGCGCGAGGCCCACGAAGAAGCCGGTATCACGGCCGAACAGGTCAGTGTTCGCAGCGAGCGCGTCACCGCGAGTGTCGAGAGCGGCTGGTCGTACACCACCGTCGTCGCCGACACCGATCATCCGTTGACCACCGTGCCCAACGGGGAGAGCACCGAGCTGCGCTGGGTGCCGGAGTCGGTCGTCGACGAACTCCCCTTGCACCCGGGCTTCGCGTCGAGCTGGCCGTCGCTGCGTACCGTGCCGCTGCGGGTGCTGCTCGACACCGCCAACGTGCTGGGGTCCCGGCCGAACGGATGGTGGAAGGACCGCACCGGGTCGACGAGCGCACTGCTGACCTCGCTCGCCGAGACGCTGCCTCGCACCGTCGAACTGCCCAGCGGTCAGTACGGCTGGCTCACCCGCATCGACGCCGTGCTCGAAGGCCTGGCCAGGGACGCCGTGGTGGACGACCCCCGCACCCGCACGATTCTCGCCGACGGCAGTGGCGACGACACCTTGGCCGAGCAGGCACACATCGACGGAGACCTGACCGCGCTCGTCACCGCCGACCGCGGACTACGCGACCGGCTGCCGGAATCGGTGCAGGTCCTGACGCCGTCCGCAGTACTGGGTTGGCTCTAGGCCCGCAGTGCTCGGACCAAGTCGCGGGCTGCGGCCTGTGGATCCCGCGCCTCGGTGATCGCGCGGACCACGACGATGCGATCGGCACCGGCGGCCCGAACCTGATCGACATTGGTCGCGTCGACGCCGCCGATGGCGAACCACGGCCGTTCCGGCAGCGCGTCCGCCGTCGCCCGCAGAGTCTCGAGCCCCGCAGCCTTGCGGTTGGGCTTGGTGGGCGTCGGCCACACCGGCCCGACGGCGAAGTAGTCGACGCCGTCCTCGATCGCGGCGAGCGAGGACTGGGCCCGGTTCTGCGTCGAGCGGCCGATCACCACGTCCGGCCCCAGGATCTGCCGCGCGTAGTGCACCGGCAGATCACCCTGACCGAGGTGCAGCACATCCGCGCCCGAGGCCAACGCCAGATCCGCACGGTCGTTGACCGCCAACAGCGCACCGTGCCGCTTGGTCGCAGCGAGCAGAATCGCCAGCGCCGCAAGCTCGTCCTTGGCCTCGAGGGGCCCGAACTCGCGCTCGCCTGCGGAATTCTTGTCACGCAGCTGGATGATGTCGACGCCACCGGACAACGCGGCCTCGGCGAACTGCGCGAGGTCGCCCTTGTCGCGCCTGGCATCGGTACACAGGTACAGGCGAGCGGACGCAAGACGCTCACGGGGAGTCTGGTTGCGGGCGGTCTGAGATGGATGCACAAAGCGAACTGTATTCTCATGGAGGCCGCCACCGACGACGGAGTGGCCGAGAAATCGCGGGAGTCCCGAGGATCGTGGGGCTGAGAGTGGGTTCGCCGCCCTTACCGTCAATACCTGAACCCGATCATGCGGGCGCAGGGAGTGAGGACGTGAATCGCGTGCACATCGTCGTTATCGGCGGAGGCGTCATCGGGTTGTCGACGGCGCTGCGCCTGAGCCAGGACGGTCACCGAGTGGTGGTGCACGATCCCGCGCTCGGCAAGGGCGCATCCTGGGTCGCAGGCGGCATGCTGGCACCGCTGTCCGAGGGCTGGCCCGGCGAACACGAACTGCTGCACCTGGGCGCTGCGTCGCTGGCGAGATGGCCGGACTTCGCCCGACGCCTCCCCGGACCATCGGTGTTCTCCGCAACCGGATCGGTGACGGTTGCCCTCGACTCGGCCGATGCCGCCGACCTACGAACCATCGCCGAATGGGTGGGCGAACAGGGACACGAACTCGAGATTCTCGGCCGAGCACAGCTGCGTGAGCTCGAACCTGCACTGGCGCAGAACATCCGACTTGGCCTGCTGGCTCCGACCGAGTTGTCGGTGGACAATCGGGCGCTGATCGCCGCGCTCGAGCAGGGTTGCCGGGACGCGGGAGTCGAATTGGTGACCACCCCGGTGGAGACCGTGCCCGACGCCGATCAGGTGGTCCTGGCCGCCGGGGCACAGTCGGCCGCACTGTGGCCCACGCTCCCCGTCCGGCCGGTCAAAGGCGAGATCCTGCGACTGCGACGACGGCCGAGCGCCGCACCGCCGCCATCGCGCACCGTCCGCGGAACCGTGCACGGCCGCGCGATCTACCTGGTACCGCGCGGCGACGGATTGGTCGTCGGCGCAACCCAATACGAATCCGGCCAAGACACCCAGGTCACCGTCGCCGGGGTGCGAGACCTCATCGCCGACGCCGAACGACTCATGCCGAGCATCGGCGAGTACGAACTGTACGAAACCGCTGCCGGCCTGCGGCCGATGAGCCCGGACGGGTTACCGCTGATCGGCAGGCTGTCTCCCCGGTTGATCGCCGCCACCGGACACGGACGCAACGGCATCCTGCTCGCCCCCATCACCGCCGACGCCGTCGCCGCACTGGTGTCCGGCGAGACGCTACCCGAGGCGAAAGCAGCCGACCCCCAGAGATTTCCGCAGATCGAGAGGACACCATGACACAGGTCGCGATCGGTATCACCGTCAACGGTGAAGACCACCTGCTCACCGAGGACATGACCATGCGTCGGCTGCTCGAATTCCTGGGCATGCCCGAGAAAGGCATCGCCGTCGCCGTCGACGGTGCCGTGCTGCCCAAGAGCCGCTGGGACAGCACCAGCGTCGAAAAGGGTTGGAACATCGACATTCTCACCGCCGTGCAAGGCGGTTAGGTCATGACGGGATTGACCATCGCAGGCCGCACCTTCACCTCCCGGCTCATCACCGGCACCGGAGGAGCAGCGAATCTCGCCGTACTCGAGGACGCCCTCGTCGCATCGGGAACCGAACTGACCACCGTTGCGATGCGCCGCGTCGACGCCGCCGGTGGGACGGGAGTGCTGGATCTGCTGCGCAGGTTGAACATCGCCCCGCTGCCCAACACCGCAGGCTGCCGCGGCGCGGCCGAAGCAGTGCTCACCGCGCAACTGGGCCGTGAGGCGCTCGAGACCGACTGGGTGAAACTCGAAGTGATCGCCGACGAGCGAACCCTGCTGCCCGACGCCATCGAATTGGTCACGGCTGCAGAACAACTCGTGGACGACGGCTTCCAAGTTCTCCCGTACACCACCGACGACCCGGTACTGGCCAAGCGGCTAGAGGACATCGGCTGCGTTGCCGTCATGCCGCTCGGCTCACCCATCGGCACCGGCCTCGGCATCGCAAACCCCCACAACATCGAGATGATCGTCGACGCCGCATCGGTTCCGGTGATCCTCGACGCGGGCATCGGCACCGCCAGCGACGCCACCCTCGCGATGGAACTCGGCTGCGACGCGGTCCTGCTCGCGACCGCGGTGACCCGGGCGAAGGACCCGGCGCTGATGGCGTCGGCGATGCGGAACGCGGTGGCGGCGGGATACCAGGCCCGACATGCCGGCCGCATTCCGAAACGATTCTGGGCGCAGGCCAGCTCGCCCATGTGACCGCTGTGTCATCGGCGTAGCTCTTGTTTGTGGTCCTGCTTTTCCGGCAAACGCGCGCGCGTTTGCGGAAGGCGCGCGGAATTGTGGCGGATAGGTGGGCGATTGCGCGCGCGCCTGACGAATGCGCGCGCATTTGCCGGCGGCGGGTGTGTGGCTCCGGCTCGTCGAAGCGGCTGCTGTGTCGTCGGCGTAGCTCTTGTTCGTGGTGCTGCTTTTCCGGCAAACGCGCGCGCTTTTGCGGAAGGCGCGCGAATTAGTGGCGGATAGGTGGGCGATTGCGCGCGCACGTGACGAATGCGCGCGCGTTTGCGGCTGTGGGTGTGTGGCCCCCGTGACTCCGCGGCCCCTGTGACCCCGCGCCCGTGTGACCGACTGTCTCAGGGTGTGTGTCATCCGAAAGGATGATGCAATCGGCGACTGTGGGTCGATGTGCGGACGCTGTCGATGGGGGACAGTTGTACACATGATCGAAGTGACAGGACTGACCAAGCAATACGGCGCGGTGACGGCGGTCGACAACCTCACCTTCACCATCAGACCCGGCATCGTGACCGGCTTCCTGGGCCCCAACGGCGCAGGCAAGTCGACGACCATGCGGATGATCCTCGGCCTCGACCGCCCCACCAAGGGAACGGCGACCATCGAGGGCAAGAACTACAGCCAGCTCAAGCAGCCACTGCGTACCGTCGGCGCTCTGCTCGACGCCAAGTGGGTGCACCCGAACCGTTCGGCGCGTGCACATCTCGAGTGGATGGCGGCCTCCAACGGCATCCCCAAGTCGCGTGTCGACGAGGTGCTGCGTCTGGTGGGACTGTCGGAGGTCGCGAAGAAGAATGCGGGCGGGTTCTCGCTCGGCATGTCGCAGCGGCTCGGACTCGCCGGCGCGTTGCTCGGTGACCCCAAGGTGTTGCTGTTCGACGAGCCGGTCAACGGACTCGATCCCGAGGGCATCGTCTGGATCCGAAAGTTCATGCAGCGCTTGGCAGCCGAGGGCCGCACGGTCCTGGTCTCGAGCCACCTGCTCTCGGAGATGGCGCAGACGGCCGAACATCTCATCGTCATCGGACGTGGCAAGCTGATCTCCGATTCGTCGGTGCAGGAATTCATCGACCACGCCTCCGAGGCGTCGGTGCGCGTCCGCAGCCCGCAGCTCGACGGTCTGCGGCAGGCGCTGACCACGGCCGGTCTGACCGTGCGCGAGCCGGACAGGACCGACGAACTTCAGCCCTCGCTCGTGGTGCTGAACTCGACCACCGACGCGATCGGCGACATTGCCGGCCGAGCCGGAATCACATTGCACGAGTTGGCCTCCCAGCGAGGCTCGCTCGAGGAAGCATTCATGAAACTCACCGGAGACACAGTGCAGTATCACGGCGCGGGAGCCGACACTCCCAACACTCAGCAAGCGATGGGCGGTGCACTCTGATGGGCGTCTTGGCAGCAGAGAGAATCAAGTTCACCTCGACCAAGTCGCCCTGGTGGTGCAGCGCGATCATCGTGGTGCTCGGTCTCGGGTTCGCGGCCATTCTGGGTTGGGCTGCGAAGTCGGCCCTGAGCCTCGACGCGCCCGAGGGTATTCCGCCCACGACCGCCGCCGATGTCGTCGGAGTCGGAGTCGGCACGTTCGGTGCCATGGTGCTGATGATCCTGGCGGCGTTGACCGTGACCAGCGAATACCGGTTCGGAATCATCCGCACCACGTTCCAGGCGGTGACCAACAGGGGATCGGTTCTGGGCGCTAAGGCGCTGTTGGTGGGCGTATACGGCGCTGTCCTGTCGTTCGCTCTTGCGGTGCTCGGGCTCGTCATCGCCAAGGCTCTGGCCGGCGAACAGGCGGGCGTGTTGCTCGGATTCGACGTGGACGGTACGTGGCGCGTTCTGTACGGCACCGCCATTCTGGCGTTCCTGCAGGTCGTTCTCGCGATCGGCGTCGGCGCTCTCGTTCGACAGTCGGCCGGTGCGATCGCGATCCTGCTGCTGTGGCCGCTGCTGATCGAGAATCTCGTCGGCCTCATTCCGAACGTCGGGGCGAAGATCCAGCCGTTCCTACCGTTCCTCAATGCCAATCACTTCCTCGGCTCCGACGGCGGAATCGACTTCCACTGGGGCCCGATCGGCGGACTGATCTACTTCGTCGCGTTCACCGCGGTGATCTTCGGGGCAGCGGTGTTCGTCGTCAATCGTCGGGACGCCTGACGCCACTCGCCGGTAGGGTGTCCGCTATGCGGATTTCCCTACTTGCAGGTAGCGCTGTCACTGTCTTGATTCTGGCCGGTTGCTCGTCCACCTCGGACGAGGAACCGGCCAGAGTTTTCGCGACACCCGACGGGCCCGGCCTGTCTGCCGCGGTCACCGAGGAGGCCTTGGTGGGGCACCTCGAACAGTTGGAATCAATCGCCGCCGACCACGACGGAAACAGAGCCGCAGGCACCGCCGGCTACGACGCCAGTGTCGATTATGTTGTCTCGCAACTCGAATCGGCAGGATTCGAGGTCACCACCCCGGAATTCGAATTCGAGACCTTCGAGGCGCAGACCCAAACCCTGTCGCTCGCGGGCACCGAGATTCGGGTGTTCGCACTCAGTTACTCGCCGACCACCACCGCCGAGGGGATCACCGCACGCGTCGTCGGCGCTCCCGCCGGTGCGGACGGTTGCGAGGCAGCCGATTACACCGGCCTCGACCTGGCCGGAGCCGTCGCGGTGGTGCCGCGCGGAGTGTGCCCGTTCGGCGTGAAGCAAACCGTTGCAGCAGAACTGGGAGCGGCCGCCGCTATCATCGTCAACAACGAACCGGGACCGCTCGATTCGGGCACGCTCGGCGACGCCGACACCGCGCGGATCCCGACCGGCGGAGTCAGCCAGGAGGACGGCGCGGCCGTTCTCGCCGCACCCGAGGTGACGCTGACACTCGTCACCGAAACCGAAACGACCACCAGTCGCAACATCATTGCGCAGACCACCACCGGTTCGACCGAGAACGTCGTGGTCACCGGTGCCCATCTCGACAGCGTCCCGGAGGGCCCCGGCATCAACGACAACGGAACCGGAACGGCGGCAGTCCTCGAGACCGCACTGCAGATGGGCAGCGCCCCCGAGATCACCAACGCGGTGCGTTTCGCGTTCTGGGGTGCCGAGGAGAACGGACTCGTCGGTTCCACCAAGTACGTCGAGGGCCTGTCCGACGAGGACAAGCGAAACATCGCGCTGTACTTGAACTTCGACATGATCGGCTCGCACAACGCCGGATACCTCGCCTACGACGGAGACGACTCCGACCAGGTGGGTGAGCCCGCCGGACCGGCCGGATCCGACGCCATCGAGCGCACTTTCGTCGAGCGACTGGCCGAGGAGGGTGTAGCCGTCGACGGGACCGATTTCGACGGTCGCTCGGACTACGGGCCGTTCATCGAGGTCGGCATCCCCGCCGGCGGCGTGTTCAGCGGAGCGGACGAGAACAAGACCGCAGCGCAGGCCGAGAAGTGGGGCGGCACCGCGGATCAGACGTTCGACGAGAACTACCACACCGACCAGGACACCCTGGCGAACGTCGACCGCGCCGCACTGGCGAAGAACGGTGCGGCCGTGGCCTACGGCATCGGCGTCTACGCGCAGTCGGTGGAGGGCCCCAACGGGGTTCCGGTGGGTGCCGAGCGCGAGGCCGCGCGCGCCGAAGGGTGAGGGAAAGTATGTGTAACCGTGGGTTACGCTCGATGCTGTGAACGCAGTCGTCTCCTCGGTCGTGGAGTGGGTCCGCACCACCAACCGAGCGCCCGCGGTGGTCGGGGCGGTTCGGCGTGTGCGCCGCGCACTACCGGGTGACCCCACGTTCGGCGATCCCCTGTCGATCGACGGTCCGGGCCGAGCCCTGGCCGTCGCCCGCGTCGCCGACAGGTTCCTGGCTGCGAACGGACTCGACGACGAACCCGGCGCGTCTCGCGAAGTGGGTCTCGGGGCGCTGCAGCTGTGGCAGGCGATCCTCGAACGCGCAGGCCGAGGCCGCGGTGAGCACGATGTCACCATCGTGTTCACCGACCTCGTCGGGTTCTCGTCCTGGTCGCTCCGGGCCGGCGACACCGCGACCCTGACGTTGCTGCGCAAGGTCTCCAAGGCCGTCGAACCCGAGGTCGCATTCCGCGGCGGCCACGTCGTCAAGAGGCTGGGCGACGGCATCATGGCGGTGTTCGCCGACGCGGGCAAAGCAGTCGACGCGGTCTTCGCGGCCCGAGAGGCACTGAAGGGCGTCGACGTCGACGGCTACACCCCGACGATGCGCGTCGGCATCCACACCGGCAGCCCGCGTCAGGTGGGATCGGACTGGCTGGGCGTCGACGTCACCGTCGCCGCCCGGGTGATGCAGACCGGCGGCAACGGCAACGTGATGATCTCCGCGTCGGCCCTCGAGGCGGTCCCGCCGGAGGTGCTCGACGCCTTGCATGTGGTCTCCAAGCCCTATCGCCGCAGCTTCTTCGCTCCGAAGATCAAGGGCGCACCCGACGACCTACGCATCCTCCGACTCGTGCAGTCGCCACAGCGGTGACACCGGTCCGTGGCCCGCGCCCAGATCGTAGGACGCGGCCAGACAGCGGGTGACCCACTCCTTGCCGAACGCGACCGCGTCGGGCATGGAATAGCCGTGTGCCAGCGCCGACGCGATCGATGCGGCGAGGGTATCGCCGCCGCCGTGATCGTTGCCGGTGTCGATGCGCTCGCTGGTGAACTCGAGGAAGGTGTCGCCGTCGAACAGCAGGTCGGTGCTGTGCGTCGACGTCCGCAGGTGACCGCCCTTGACCAGGGCCCACTGCGCGCCCAACCCGTGCAGGGCCTCCGCGGCGCGGTGCGCGCTCGAGTCGTCGACCACGTCGATGCCGGTGATGAGCCGAACCTCGTCGAGGTTGGGGGTGACCAGCGAGGCGATGGGGAAGAGGGTGTGGCGGATGGCGTCGAGGGCTTCCGCGTGCAGCAGTGGGTCACCGTGCATCGACGCGCACACCGGATCGACGACCAGGGGAACGGGCTGATCTCGGCCGATACCCACCTCGGTGCACACGGCCGTGACAGCTTCGATGATCGCGGTGGAGGCCAGCATTCCGGTCTTCGCTGCGCCGACCCCGATGTCGGAGACGACGGAGCGAACCTGTGCAGCGACGACGTCCGGCGGAATCTCGTGGAAGCCCGTCACGCCGACGGTGTTCTGGACCGTGACCGCAGCGACGGCGACGCAGGCGTGGACACCCAGCAAGGCCATCGTTCGACTGTCCGCCTGGATTCCGGCTCCGCCGCCGGAGTCGGTTCCGGCGATGGTCAGCGCGCGGACGGGAGTCTCGCCGTTGGGCGTGAGCGGTAGGAACTTCACGAGAGAAGACAGTACCGGCGGGCGGAGAGACGGGGGGTCGCTGCCGTCGACACGGATTGCCGAGCAGATGGCGAAAATATGGGTTGGCCTTGAATGTTGTTGTATCACAACGTCGAACAGGGTCACTTATGATCCGTACCAGCATTGTTGTCGTGTTCGGCGGACGAACCTACGCATCCGAAGGTTTGTTGGTAGAAAAGGTGACAGACCCACCGTGCGCATGTTTAATAGTGGTGCACGTCACATCGGTTTCACTCGTTCATCACTCCACACACAGCGAAGGAGGCGTCCCATGCTGGCAAGTTCTCCTAGCGCTGATGTCTCGATCAACAAAGACCAGAACCGGTTCGAGCTTCGACTCAACGGCGATCTCGTCGGGATCGTCGGCTTCTACGAGGTCGAGGGAAACGGCTCGCGCGCGACGCGCACTCACGTCGTGTCGTTCATGCACACGGTCGTCACCGAGGACTTCGGTCATCAAGGACTGGCCGGCATTCTGGTGCGCCGCGCGCTCGACAGTGCTCGGTCCTACGGCTGGAAGGTCAAGCCCGTCTGCACGTACGTGCAGCGCTTCGCCGCGGCCAACCCGGAGTACAACGACATGCTCGTCGCGCTCTGACGTTTCTTTCCCGAGTTGTCGACCGGTCACGGTAGGACCGGTCACATTCAGGGCACGACTCGGCGACGATCGAGGCACTCGCCTCGCGCCACATGGACAACACTGGTCTCATAAGTGACATGAGTCACATACTTCCTCGACGAGTCGACGCGGTTCCCTCGGTCGATCGACCCGTCGTTCGCATCGAGGACGACGTCGATCACTACAGGTTCGATCTCTTCGTCGACGACGAACTCGTCGGCATTCTCGGGTACCGCTTCGGTGAGGGTGACGACGACGGCGTCGGCCCGGTCGTCGCACTCATGCACACCGTCGTCAAAGAGGAATACGGCGACCGCGGGTGGGCGGGAGTGCTGGTGCGAGCCTCGCTCAACACGGCCCGCGATCGACAGTGGCGCATCGTCCCGATCTGCACCTACGTCCGGCGCTATCTGGCGCAGCACGAGGAATTCCTGGATCTGATCGCCGAATAGTCCACCGGGCTCGGCCTCAGCCGATCTCCACGATCACCGGAGCGTGATCGCTGGCCCCCTTGCCCTTGCGTTCCTCGCGGTCGATCGACGCACCGGTCACTCGAGCCGCCAGAGCCGGGGAGGTCAACGCCATGTCGATGCGCAGACCCTGCTTCTTGGGGAACCGCAACTGCGTGTAGTCCCAGTACGTGTACGTCCTGGGCTCGGGGGTGAACTGCCGCGTCACCTCGGTGAAGCCGGCGTCGCCGAACGCGGTGAAGGCGTCGCGCTCGGCCTGTGAGGTATGGGTCTTGCCCTCGAACAGAGCCGGATCCCAGACGTCGTCGTCGGTTGGCGCGATGTTCCAGTCACCCACGAGTGCGATCTGTGCCTGCGGATCGGCCGCCACCCACGCCTGCGCGTCGGCCTTCAGCGCGGCGAGCCACTCGAGCTTGTAGGTGTAGTGCGGATCGGCGAGTTCGCGGCCGTTCGGCACGTACAGGCTCCACACGCGCACCCCGTCGCACGTGGCCCCGATGGCGCGCGCCTCCTGAGCGGGGTCGATCTCGGGATCCTTGCTGAACCCGGGCTGATCGTCGAAGCCGACCTGGACATCGTCCAGGCCGACGCGGGATGCGATCGCGACGCCGTTCCACTGACTCAACCCGACGTGGGCCACCTCGTACCCGATGTCGGTGAACCGCTCGTAGGGAAACTGTGCGTCCTTGCACTTGGTTTCCTGCATCGCCAGGACATCGACATCGGATCGCTGCAGCCAATCGACGATTCGATCCTGACGAGAGCGGACGGAGTTCACATTCCAGGTAGCCAAGCGCACGGAGAGGAACCCTATCGAACGCCCCCGACAGGGTTCGGACCCATCGCGTTCTCGGGCCGGGCATAGCGATAGCGATGATGGTCGGCGAAGCCGAGGTCTCGGTACAGGGCAACGGCTCGGGTGTTCTCGTCCGCCACCTGCAGGTACGCGTGCGTCGCGCCGCGCTCGCGTCCCCAGCGCACCAGTTCTCCGCACATCAGGGTGCCGAGCCCGTTGCGCCGATGCTCGGGGGAGACCCAGAGCGAGGTCAGTCCCACCCAGCAGCGACCGTCCGGGGCGGTGGTCACCGCGGCGCGACCGACCGCGGCTGCCGACGACGAGCGCGGGCCGATCATCCCGAAACCAAGGGTTCCGCCCCGAACCGCCGAGACCACCTCCGCTGCGCCCGCGGGAGCCGCGCGGCCCTGGTAGTACAAGCGATCCAACCACTGTCGTGACGGTTCCGAGGTGACGGTGATCGCCGAGTCACCCTCGCGTAGAACGAGATCGGAGATGTCTGCCGCCATGACGGCGCTTTCGTTGTACGTCGACCAACCCGCCGGGGGAGTGCCGAGGCGATCGGGAAGGGCGAGCGTCGGCGGTAATCCGCGAGCGGCGTATCGGGCTGTGATGCGCGCCAGCGTCTCTGGTGTCGTCGACGCTCCGGGCTCGAGCGGCACGGCCGAATTGGCGCGGCCGGTGAACCCGTGACCGAAACGCAGTTGCCAGCCGTCGATCCATTCCCGCTCGACGCCCGGCCAGCCGTCGGCAGCGGCGGCTTCGAGCGAACGGATCTCCGAGGTTCGAATCGGCTTGGGCGCCAGGGGTTTCAATGCCACGACTCGGTCGGCGGCAACTTGAACCAGTGTGCCGTCCCGGCCGCGCACCGAGACCGCGCCGGCGTCGCTGGACACCAGTTCACCGATCACGTCCGTCATCGGGTGGGTGTGGCCGGGTGGCAACCGATAGCGAAGCATCACCCGCGTACCCACCGGGACGGTCAGTCGTCGTCCTCGTCGTCGTGGCCGAACGGGTCGTCCACCGTGCCGGGTGTCCAGCTCAGTCCGGGCACGCCCCACCCGGCGCGCTTGATGGCCTTCTTGGCCGCCCGCGCATGCCGTCCGATGAGCACGTCGGTGTAGAGGAAACCGTCGAGATGACCCACCTCGTGCTGGAGCATACGAGCGAAGAAGCCGCGGCCCTCGATGTCGACGGGATCGCCCTTGGCGTCCGTACCGGTCACCCTGGCCCACTCGGCGCGCCCGGTGGGGTGCTGCTCGCCGGGGACGGACAGACAGCCCTCGTCGTCGTCATCGGGATCGGGCATCGTCTCCGGAATCTCCGACGTCTCGAGCACCGGGTTGACGACCTCGCCGCGGCGGCGGAAGATCTTGCCGTCCTCGCCTTGATCGGGGCAGTCGTAGATGAACAGACGCTTGCCGACGCCCACCTGATTCGCGGCGAGACCGACGCCGTTCGCGGCGGCCAACGTCTCGTACATGTCGGCGATCAGCTCGGCCAGCTCGGCGGGTGACTCGGTGACGGGTGCGGTTGCGGTGTGCAGCACCGGATCGCCGACGATCCGGATGGGAAGAATTGCCATGGTCGACAAGGATAGTGGGCGGGAGTGGAGCCTGCGGAACGACCCGAGTGCCTGCTGCATGTGGTCGAGCACATGGAACACGCCACGCGCCGGTACCTCGCGGGAGCCGTGCTCGAGCCGTCGAACGTGGTTGAATGATCCCCGAAGTACAACCGTGTAATTCGGTCGGTGCTCCTTTGGGTGCCGGCAGTGCTGGGGGAAGCAGATTTCTCCGGGTGGGTGATCCTGCAGACCCGAGGAAGTCGAGAAGTCGAGGAGTGGGATGGACGGCGCAGCAGCGCGTGACTCGAACCAGTCTCAGCAACCGGGAAGTTCGGACGGCTCACAGGATCCGAACGAGGTCGGTGCGGACGGACTGAGTCGACGAGAGCACGACATCCTGTCCTTCGAGCGGCAGTGGTGGAAGTACGCCGGGGCGAAGGAAGAGGCCATCAAGGAACTCTTCTCCATGTCGGCAACCCGCTACTACCAGATCCTGAACGCGTTGGTCGATCGTCCCGAGGCACTTGCCGCTGATCCGATGCTGGTCAAGCGCCTGCGCCGGTTGCGTGCGAGTCGGCAGAAGGCTCGTGCGGCACGTCGACTCGGGTTCGACGTCTGAGCAGGTCCTCGAGTTCCGTGTGCTGGGTCGCCGTCGGCGGTCGGCTAGGGTCGACTACGTGAGCAGCCCGAACCCGGAACAGACCGGGCCACCACTCCGTGCCCTGGCCATGGTGTTGATCTCGCTCGCGATTCTGTTCGCGGCGATCGGCGCGTTGTCGCTGACGGGTTCCGATTCCGACAACTCGGCCGCCGAGCCCGCCGCCGAGACGACGAGTGCACCGGCTGCGGTAGCACCCACCGCACAGGCTCCGGCGGCTCAGGTACCGGCAGGTGACGCGACGACCAGCAGCGCGCCGACCACCACCACCTCGGGCACCCCCGCCGACGTCGAGGTGCGGGTTCTGAACAACTCCAACATCTCCGGTCTCGCGGCAGGCACCGCAAGTACGTTGACCGCCGAGGGATGGACCGTCGCCGAGACCGGCAACTTCAGCGAAGCCCAGTTCGCTCAGACCGCGGTGTACTACGGCACCGCCGCAGGCGAGGAACAGGCCGCGCAGACGATCGCCACGCAGCTCGGAGTCCCGGCCGAACCCAAGCCGACCTCACTCGAATCCACGGCAGGCGTCGTCGTCATCGTGACTCAGTAGTCCTGCAGCGGCCAGTTGCACAGCATCGACTTCCGTGCCCGATTCGGCTGAATCGGTCGGCACGTTATCATTTCCGAGCCCGGCGAAACTGCCTGAAAGAGGAGCGATTTCCGATGGACATGTTCAAGCGACGCACTGCTGCGACCCGATCGTTGCGTTACGTGGCCCCGGTCCTCGCGATCGCGGCGCTCGGGCTCTCCGCCTGCAGCAACGGCGAGGTTCCGTCCGATGTCCCCGGAACCGTCCCTCCGGTCTGGACCGGCGAGGCCGATCCGTCGGCAGAAGCCGTGGCGGGTGACGGCCCGGCCGAGTCGGGCTCCGGCGACACCATCGAGGGCACACTGCGCGACGCCGGCGGTGCCGAGGTGGGCACGGTCTCGTTCGCGGCCGAGGGCGACAAGCTCACCGTCACCGCCGAGGTCGAGGGCATGACCCCCGGCTTCCACGGCTTCCACGTCCATGCCGTCGCCGCCTGCGAGCCGAACTCCGTGGCACCGACCGGTGGAGATCCGGGCGCGTTCCTGTCCGCTGGTGGTCACCTGCAGGTCGACGGCCGCACGGAGCACCCGGCCAGCGGTGATCTGACGTCCATCCAGGTCGGCGAGGACGGCACCGGAATGCTCGTCACCACCACCGACGCGATCACACTCGACGATCTGCGTGCGGACGGTGCCGGAACCTCGGTGATCGTGCACGAGGGTGCCGACAACTTCGCCAACATCCCGCCGCGATACACCCTGCCCGACGGTGCCGCTGTGCCGGACATGACGACTCTGATGACCGGCGACGCCGGCTCGCGGGCGGCATGCGCGGTACTGCAGTAGTTTGAACGCTCCCCGGATCGACTTCGCGAGTTCACCGCGCCCGACGCTCGGCGTCGAGTGGGAGATCGCGCTGGTCGACAAGAACACGCGGGACCTGGTCAACTCCGCCGAGGCGGTCATGGACGGCGTCCGCGATCTCGCCGGGGACACCCCGCGGGTGACCAAGGAACTGCTGCGCAACACCGTCGAACTCGTCACCGGAGTGTGCGAGAACGTCGGGGAGGCCATGGAGGACCTCGGCGGCTCGCTGGAATTGGTGCGGCGCGCCGCGGACCCATTGGGAATCGATCTGTTCTCGGCGGGCACTCATCCGTTCGCCGAGTGGTCCACCCAGCAGCTCACCAGTTCTCCGAGCTACGACGAGTTGATCGCTCGTACCCAGTGGTGGGGTCGGCAGATGCTGATCTGGGGTGTGCACGTGCACGTGGGTGTGTCGTCTCCCGACAAGGTCTTTCCCATTCTCAACTCGCTGCTGCTGCAGTACCCGCACCTGCTGGCGCTGTCGGCGTCCTCGCCGATCTGGGCGGGCAACGACACCGGCTACGCCAGCAATCGGGCGTTGATGTTCCAGCAGCTGCCGACGGCCGGTCTGCCGTTCCAGTTCGAGGACTGGTCGCAGTTCGAGGGATTCGTCCGCGATCAGCTCAAGACCGGCGTCATCGAGCAACTCGGCGGCATGCACTGGGACATCCGTCCTGCTCCCAAGTGGGGCACGATCGAGGTTCGGGTGTGCGACGGGGCGTCGACGAAGCGGGAGCTCGCGGCTCTCGTCGCGTTGACACACTGCCTCATCGTCCATCTCGACGAACGTCTCGAAGCGGGGAAGACCCTGCCGTCGATACCGCCGTGGCACGTCCAGGAGAACAAGTGGCGGGCCGCGCGGTACGGCCTCGATGCCGAGATCATCCTCGACTCCGACAGCAACGAACGGCTGGTCACCGACGATCTGCACGATCTGCTAGAGAAGCTGACGCCGACGGCCGTCCGACTGAACTGCGTCGACGAACTGGCAGCAGTGGCCGACATTCCCCGGCGGGGGGCGTCGTACCAACGTCAGCGGGCGGTGGCCGCGCAATCGGGCGGCGACCTGCGAGCCGTCGTCGAATCGTTGGTCACCGACCTCCGATCCTGATCCGCTCGCCTACTGGTCCGATTCGTTCGGTTCCATCTCGTTGACGATCAGCAGTCCGTCGCGGCCGCGCTGTTCGCGGTAGGCGACGCGGCCGACCGTGTGCGCGATGACCGGAGCGGTGACCAGGGTGAAGATGCCCACCAGCACCAGCATCCAGATGTCTACGTTGCCGCGCAGGCTGATGATGGCCCCGATCAGAACCATGATCAGCCCGACCACCTGTGGCTTGGTGGCCGCGTGCATCCGCGAGAGGGTGTCGGGAAAGCGCACGATGCCCACCGCCGCGGTGAAGGCGAGCAGGGCTCCGAACAGGATGAAGACGGAAGAAATGACCTGGGCTACGGTGCTCATTCGTCCCTCACAGTGTTGTTCATTCGTCCCTCACCCTGAATCGTGCGATGCTGACCGACCCGACGAAGCTGACCAGTGACAGCGCGACGATGGCCGGTACGAGGGTGGTGTCGCGGCTGTACACGGCCCACACGCCGAGACCGCACATCGAGACGGCGAGGATCGTGTCCATCGCGACGAGACGGTCGAGCGTGCTCGGTCCGTCGAGCAATCGGTACGCGGTGAGAATCGCGGCACCGATCAGGAGGGCTCCGGCAATCGCCAGTACGACGGTCACGACCAGTCCCCCTTCCTCTTGTCGTCGGTCTTCTTATCGTCCCGAGGCGCGTCCGAATCGACCGGGATCGGATCGTCGCCGAGCACTCCGTGGTACTGCTGGTACTCCTGGAAGTGCAACGGGCTCGGCTTCCAGTCGGAGTCTCGCTCGAACGCGGCGATGAAGAGCTTCTCCATGTTTCGTACGTAGGCGTAGAAACCGTCGACGGCCTTCTGGGTGCCCATGTCCAACACGTGCACGTAGAGCAGGCGTCTGGTCCGGTCGATTTCGAGCACCATGGTGCCGGGCACGAGATTCATCGCGTCGACGAACAGGGTGAGCACCAGATCGGACTTGATCGCGATACGGCAGCGCAGCACCCCGGTGACCGGTGGAGCCTTGGGCCGGATGGCCAGCCAGGCCACGCTGAAGCTCGATTCCATTGCGTAGTAGAGAAATACGACGGCCAGCTTGACGAGTGAGAACACGTGGATGCGGCCCTCGACGGGAACGCGTGGCAACGGCAGCAGCACCATGATGAGCAGTCCCACCGCGATGCCACCGAGGATGTTCGCGGCAGAGACGTTGCCCCACAACAGAACCCAGATGGCGGTCAACCACGCGAGAGTCCACACGCGTAGCAGAAGGGAGCGGTTCATCTTCATCGAGTGCCTTCCTCGTCTCCGCGAGCCTGCTCGGCGGCCTGATCTCCGACGAATTCCGCTCCGCGCACCGCATCGATGTACACCGATCGATCACGAAGGTCGGCCGCGGCGCGATCACTGATGTCGATGATGGGGCCCGCGAACACCGTCATGGCCAAGCCGACGGCAACGAGCCCGATCGTCGGGATCAGCATGAAGGCCGGCATCCGGCCCACGTCCTCGCGATCACCGAACGCGATGTCCGAGGAGTCGTCGAGCAGCGCGGACGGGCTGTTGTCCGCCAGGTCGCCCTCGGGGGCGTCGGCGCGAGCACGCCAGAAAGCCTTGGTCCAGACACGGGCGACGACGTACAGCGTCAGCAAGCTGGTGACCGTTCCGCCCGCGACGAGCAACCAGGCCAACACGCTGCCCTGCTCGCTACCGGCCTGCAGCAGTGCGACCTTGCCGATGAAGCCCGAGAACGGCGGAATGCCACCGAGATTGAGGGCCGGCACCAGGAACACGATCGCCAGCACCGGGCTGGCCGCAGCCAGACCACCGAGGCGTCGAAGAGACGACGAGCCGGCCTGACGCTCGATGAGACCGACGACGAGGAACAGTGTCGTCTGCACCAGAATGTGGTGGGCGACGTAGTAGATCGAGCCGGACAGTCCCGATTGCGTCGACAGCGCGACGCCGAAGATCATGTAGCCGATATGACTGACGAGGGTGAACGAGAGCAGTCGTTTGATGTCGCTCTGTGCTATGGAACCGAGGATGCCGACGAGCATCGTCAGCAGGCCACAGACCATCAGTACGTTGTCGAGCGAGCCGTCGGGGAACAGCAGGGTGTGGGCGCGAATGATCGCGTACACACCGACTTTCGTCAGCAGGCCGGCGAACACGGCGGTGACCGGTGCCGGGGCGGTGGGGTAGGAGTCGGGCAGCCACGTCGAGAGTGGGAACACCGCGGCCTTGATGCCGAACGCGACCAGCAGGACGGCGAAGATCGCGGTCCTCGTTCCTGGGTTGATGTCGTCCATCCGTACCGCGATGTGGGCCAGGTTCAGCGTTCCGGTTGCGCCGTACACCAGCGCGATGCCGATCAGGAAGATCAGCGAGGACACCATCGACACCATCACGTACGACACGCCCGCGCGTACCCGGTCCGCACTCGCGCCGAGGGTCAGCAACACGAACGACGCCGCGAGCAACACCTCGAAGCCGACGAACAGATTGAACAGGTCCCCTGCGAGGAACGCGTTGCAGACACCTGCGGTCAACGCGAGGTAGGTCGGCAGGAAGATCGAGACGGGCTGGTTCTCGCTGCCGTCACGGATGCCCTGACCGATCGAGTAGACCATGACGGCCAGCAGGACTATCGACGAGACGACGAGCATCATCGCCGACAGGCGGTCCACCACGAGGGAGATGCCGAGCGGGGAGTCCCAGCCGCCGACCTGCAGTGCGCTGGTGCCGTCGCGATCGGCGAGGTAGAGCATCACCGACGAGATGGCGACCACAGCGGTCAGCGCGACGAGGGTGATGAAACGCTGAGCGCGAGGACGTCGACCCAGCACCAGAGTCAGCGCCGCCGCCAACATCGGAATCAGTACCGGCAGCGGAGTCAGAACGTCGATCACTCCTGGGGAGATCGTCACTGGTCGTCTCCCTTCTTCTGTGGCCTGCTGTCGTCCTTCTCGGCTGTGTCGATTCCGTCGAGCCCGCGCACCTGCGGATCGTCGTCGTCGTTGTCGAAATCACCGTCGTGCAGGTCCTCGTAGCATTCGAGGTCCTCGCGATTGACGAGTTGTTCGATCGGAATCGGGTTGCCCTTCGAGTCGAACGCGTCGCCGCCGAAGCTCGGCTCGCCCGTCACCGGGTCGTCCGAGCGGTCGCGGTCGGGGGCCTCGGCCATCGAGCGACGCCGGGAGACCTTGGTGTCCTCGGGGTCGTTCTCCACGTCGTCCTTGGTGTTGAGAGTGAACGACCGATACGCCAGCGCCAGGACGAACGCGGCGATACCCATCGTGATGACGATCGCCGTCAGGATCACAGCCTGGGCCAGAGGATCGGCCATCTCCTGATTGACGGCGTTGTCGCGACCCACGATGGGTGGTGCCCCCGCGGGCCCGCCGACGGTCAGCAACAGCAGATTGACGCCGTTGCCGAACAACAGCAGCCCGAGCAGCATCTTGGTGATGCTGCGTTCGAGCAGTAGATACACACCCGATGCGACGAGAACACCGGTGATGATCAGCATTCCGAGATCTGCGGTCATGGGGCGCTCACTCGGCCTTGGCTCTGCATTTCCACCTGCGCGTCGAGACGGGCACCGAGGCTACGGAGCACGTCGAGTACCAACCCGACCACGATGAGATACACACCGAGGTCGAAGAACAATGCGGTGACCAATTTGATGTCGCCGAGAATCGGCAACGTCACCTCCAACGTCGCCGAGGACAACGCAGGCGCTCCGAGGAACATCGACGCCACCGCGGTACCGGCCGCGAAGATCAACCCGAGACCGAGGATCTTTCCGGCGTCGATCGGCACTGCCTCGCCGAGCTCGTAGCGCCCACCCGCCAGGTACCGCAGCACCAGCGCGAGTCCGGCGGTGAGGCCACCGGCGAAACCGCCGCCGGGGGCGTTGTGGCCGGAGAAGAAGAAGTAGATCGAGAGCACCATGATCGTCGGGAAGATCAATCGCGTCGTGACCTCGAGAATCAACGAGCGATGTCGCGGATCGATCAGATCGCCGCCGAGCAACCACGTCGTCTCCGCGGCGAAATTCGCATCCGAGGACGATGCGGGGGCGTCGGACACCCGCGGAGCGCTGCCGAACCGGCGGTTGCGGAAGACCAGGCTGGCCACGCCCGTCGCCGCGACGAGCAGAACGCAGATCTCGCCGAGGGTGTCCCAGGCGCGGATGTCTACGAGGATGACGTTGATGACGTTCTTGCCGTCGCCCAGGTCGTAGGCGGCGTCCGGCAGGAGCAGCGACACCGGGGCGGTGTTTCGGGCGTTCATCGCGAATGCGCCCAGCACACTGACGGTCGCTCCGACGGCGACGGCCAGCACGGCGCGGGGGCCGCGCGAACCGGCCGAGCCCCGATCGTCGACCTCGGCCGGCAGCTTGCGCAGCACCAACACGAAGACCACGAGGGTGAGAGTCTCGACGAGGAACTGGGTCAGCGCCAGATCCGGTGCGCCGTGAATGGCGAAGATGACGCCGCAGCCGTAGCCGGTGAGACCGACGAGGATGACGCTGGCCAGGCGGTTGCGCATCACCGTGGCCCCGAGGCCACCGGCGATCATGATCACGCCGATGACCAGCTGCAACGGGGTGTTCCACAGGGTGTAGTCCAGGCCGGAGTCCTGGCCGACGAGCAACACGATCATCGGCAGCAGCACCAGAGTCAGCAGGATCGTGCCTTGGGTGAGGGGGAGCGAACCGCGCTGGGTGGTGCCGGTCAGGCGGATGGACAGGGCATCCATGTACTTGAGCACGTTGTCGTAGATGCGGTCTGCATTGCCGAGCGGGGGATGCTCGAACTTGAGCCGGTTGACGACCCGGTGGGCGATGAACAGCCCGACACCGCCGGTGACGACGACGACCGTCAGCGCGAGCGGAAGGTTGAATCCGTGCCAGAGGGCCAGGTGGTAGGGCTCCTGGCCGTACGACGGGAGGGTGCGGGCGTAGGGACTGACGATGCGGTCGACGATCGAGGATCCGAATCCGGCGATCACGCCGAGAACCGCCAGGAAAGCAGGTGCAGCCAGGAACAGTGCGGACGGTGCATGCATCGCCCTGACCGACGGACTCGGACGCTTGAGCTGCTTGCGTGCGAATGCGCCCCAGACGAATCGGATGCTGTAGGTGACCGTGAGAATCGAGCCGATCACCAGGCCCGCGACGACGACGGCCGCGACGACGGGATCGAGCGTCGGCGTGCTGATCACGGCCGACAACGCAGTCTCCTTGCCGACGAACCCGAGCATCGGCGGGAGTCCGGCCATGCTGGCCGCGGCCAGCGCCGCTATCGCGGCGAGCCAGGGAGCCTTCTTGCCCAGGTGGGCGAGCTTGCGGATGTCGCGGGTACCGGTGGTGTGATCGACGATGCCCACGACCATGAACAGCGCCGCTTTGAACATCGCGTGTGCGATCACCATCGTCAGGCCGGCGAGCATCGCCTTCTCCGAACCGATGCCGACCAACACCATGAGAAAGCCGAGCTGACTGACGGTTCCGAACGCGAGGATCAGCTTGAGGTCGAATGCCCGCAGCGCTCGCCAACCGGCCAGGATCATCGACAGCAGTCCGAGGCTGATCACGGTGGCGCGCCACGGGCCGGAATCGGCGAACCCGGGGGCCAGGCGTGCCACGAGGTAGATGCCTGCTTTGACCATCGCGGCGGCATGGAGGTAGCCGCTCACCGGGGTCGGTGCGGCCATGGCTCCTGGCAGCCAGAAGTGCAGTGGCACGATGGCCGACTTGCTCAGTGCACCGATCAGGACCAGCACGATCGCGACACCGGGCAACCATCCGCCCGGCGCGTTCGCGACCAGCTCGGAGAGGTTGTAGGTACCGGAGACCTGGCCGAGGATGATGATGCCCACCAGCATCGCCAGGCCACCCGCGGTGGTGACGAGCAGCGCCTGAGTGGCTGCGCGTCTGCTCGAGGCACGCTCGGCGTAGTGACCGACGAGCAGGAACGACAGGACCGTCGTGATTTCCCAGAAGATGTAGAGCACCAGCATGTTGTCGCTGGTGATGAGGCCGAACATCGCACCGGAGAACGCGACCATCTCGGCGGCGAACAGCCCGAGCCGAGGTTCGTCGTCCTCGAAGTAGCGCGCACAGTAGAGCAGAATCAGGGCACCGATTCCGAGGACCAGCAGCGACATGATGGCGGCGAGCGAATCGAATCGCATGTCGATGTTCATCGACAGGCCCGGGACCCATTCGATGTCGAGCTTCTGTTCGGTTCCCCAGTTGCCGAACACCCAGATCAGGCTGAGCAGGGGTACGAGCGCGAGGGGGAAAAAGGCATTGCGACCCCACCACCGGACCAGCAGCGGCGCGAGCAGCGCGGCGGCGGCGTGCGCAAGAAGAATGGCGAGCAAAAGTCACTCCGTCGTCTCGGTCGCATCGGCGGTCAAACCGAGCGGTGGTCGTAGGGCGGCGATGAGTAGGGTGTGCGAAGTCCGTGTGAAATTCGATGTGAGGCTTTGAGAAGTACGAACCGGTTGCCGAACGGCAGCCGTGAGTTGTCGATGTCCACTTTACTTTGCGTGGTCGGACGCGTGCCAAGCGGTACATAACGGTCGCGGTGACTCCGGTCGAGGGGAGCGCGTTGTCGTGAGCGGATCGAGGATCATTCGGACCGCCGGGCTGGCGTACGTCCGGAATCGCCGAATGATCCAGACGCGATCGGCCGGCAAATCCGCGTTCTACATGGCGGGCGGAAAGATCGACCCCGGCGAGACACCCGAGCAAGCCCTCCATCGGGAGATCAGAGAAGAGCTCGACGCGTCGGTGACGGGTGCCCGGCTGCTCGGGGTGTTCGAGTGTCAGGCATGGGGGCACCCGGCGGGCACCCCACTCGAGCTCACGTGTTTCCTCGCCGATCTGGCCGACGAGCCGACGCCGACCAGCGAGATCGCAGAGATCAGGTACTTCACCCGTGACGAGTACGCAGCGATGCCGGACGTCGCTCCGGGATCACTGATGGTGTTCGACCGGATGAGAGCGCTCGATTTGATCGACTGAAGCGGGTACGTTGGGAACCGAGAGAACGAACGTTCTCCACCGGCCACCGTTGAGGAGTCCCGATGACGAACCTGTCCCAGAAAGCCACCACCCTGCTCGAGCTGCACAAGCCCGGAAACCCGGTCGTACTGCCGACCGTGTGGGACGCCTGGTCCGCCAATCTGGCCGTGTCCGCAGGCTTCACCGCGCTGACCGTCGGAAGCCACCCCGTCGCCGACTCCATCGGCAAGCCCGACAACGAAGGCATGACCTTCGACGAACTGCTCGCCCGCATCTCGCAGATCTCCGCCGCCGTCGACGTGCCGCTGTCGGTCGACATCGAAGCCGGCTACGGCGAGGACCCCAAGCGACTGATCGACGGCCTCATCTCCGTCGGAGCCGTCGGACTCAACATCGAGGACACCGTGCACAGCGAAGGCGGACGCCTGCGCGAAGCGCAGGAGCACGCCGACTTCGTCGGAGCACTGCGCGCGGCGTCCGACGCCACCGACGTACACGTGGTCATCAACGCCCGCACCGACCTGTTCGTCAAGGCGATCGGCGACGAGAGCGACCGCGTCGACCGCGCCATCGCGCGTCTGAAGCTGGCTGCCGCGGCCGGAGCCGATTCGCTCTACCCCGTCGGATTCCACAACGACGCCGACTACAAGCGTCTCGCCGAGGAACTCCCGCTGCCCATCAACGCCATCGCCAACCCGGCCGAAGGCGATCTGTCGCACTTCGCATCCCTCGGTGTCGGTCGCATCAGCTTCGGACCGATCTTCCAGATGGAGTTGGCCAAGCGGGCAGAGGAGATCCTCGGCCGCTGGAAGTGAGAGCGGCTTCGCCGCAGGTGAGCAGAACTTCGTAGCCTGCTACGAGTTTCCGTTCACGACCCGTAGGCCCGCAGATGCGCCACCTGCTCGGGATCGAGTGACGGCTTCACCGTCGCCCGAGCAGCGGCGACATCGGCGGCGGTGACGTCGGCCGCATCCATCGACCGACGCATCGCCGTCAACGCGGCCTCACGCAGCAAGGCCGCGCAGTCGGCCGCGGAGTAGCCGTCGAGATCGCGCGCCAGCGACTCCAGATCCACGTCCTCGGCGAGCGGGATCGATTTGCCCGACGCCTTCAGGATGTCAACGCGGGCATCGGAATCCGGCGGCGGCACGAACACCAGGCGCTCGAGGCGGCCGGGGCGCAACAGGGCGGGATCGATCAGATCGGGTCGGTTGGTCGCCCCGAGCACGACGACGTCGCGCAACGGTTCGACGCCGTCGAGCTCGGTCAGCAGCGCCGCGACCACCCGGTCGCCGACGCCGGAATCCGAGCTCTGGCCGCGTCGGGGTACGAGCGCGTCCACCTCGTCCAGGAAGATCAGCGAGGGAGCGGAATCGCGTGCACGCTGAAACAGTTCTCGCACAGCCTTTTCCGAGGATCCCACCCACTTGTCCATCAGCTCCGCGCCCTTGACCGAGTGCACGCTGAGCTGCCCGGAACTGGCCAGCGCCCGCACGAGGAACGTCTTGCCGCAGCCGGGAGGGCCATACAGCAGAACTCCTCGCGGCGGCTCGATTCCCAAGCGCGCGAACGAATCCGGGTGACGCAGCGGCCACAGCACCGCCTCGGTGAGTGCCTGCTTGGTCTCCACCATGTCGCCGACGTCGTCGAGCGTGAGACTGCCGATGGCCAGTTCTTCGCTACCCGATCGCGAGAGTGGACGGATCACCTGAAGAGCGCCCACCAGATCGTCCTGCGTCAACGAGGCCGCGGCCGAATCGTTCGATGCGCGAGCCGCCGCCCGCAGTGCCGCCTCCCGCGTCAGTGCGGCCAGATCGGCGACCACGAAACCCGGTGTCCGTGAAGCTATCTCGGTCAGATCGACGTCGCCCTGCGGAACCTTGCGTAGCAGATGCTCCAACAATCCCTTGCGGCCCGACGCGTCGGGCAGGGTGATGGTGAGCTCCCGATCGCACAGGTCCTGACCGCGCAGCCGGGGATCTGTTGCCTCCGGATGAGCCGTCGTCGCGATCAGGGCAAGACCGGGAGTGTCGACGGCCCGGCGCAGTACGTCCAGGACGAACGTGGACGCCGGCTCGGGAACGGACGGCAGCAACGCGTCGACGTCGGTGATCAGCAGAACCCCGGAGCCGGCGAGTTTGTCGACCGCCGCGGTGACCCGATCGACCCGAGCCGAGGCCTCGAGCGCGCCGATCGACGGTCCGTCCAGCACGACGCATGCGCGTTCTCCGATGACCGCGCGCGCCAACGTCGCCTTACCGACCCCGCCCGGTCCGGTGATCAACACTCCCAGATGCGGCGATGCGCCCAGCGTCGCCAACAACTCCGACTCGTCCAACGCCAGCCGTAGCCACTCGGTGAGTTTCGACTGTTGGACGCTCACTCCCACCAGATCCGCCGCGCTCACCGGTGGTGCTGCGGACTTCGGCGCGGGACGCGACGCGGCCTGCGGCTGTGCAGCGGTGACGGTGCCCGAGCCCCACCCGACCGCCGAATTGGGCTGCACACTCACCGGCCCACCCGACGGGTCGACGGCCGAGACCGTCAACAGCTCGGTCGTCCACGCAACCCCGAACGTTCTCGACAGCGCCTGCGTCGCCGATGTGGTCGAGGTGCCGGGTCCGAGATCGCGGGGGAGGAGCGAGACCGTGTCGCCCACCGTCAGCACCTTGCCCAGCAACGCTTGGCGCAGGGTGGCGTCGGAGATGGAACCGGTGGCGAGCGCGGAGCCTGTCACCGCGACGGTTCTGGCTCCGTAGACGGTGACGGGTCCGACTGCGACAGAAGCATTTTCGCGAAGGCCGGTGTTGGAGAGCGTGACGTCGTCCAGAAGTGCGGTGCCCTGGGGTGATCCGTCGGGTGCCGCCGCGACGACGGCGGCCGTGCGACGAGAACCGATGAGCGACACGGCATCCCACTCTCGCAGGCCCAGCGCCGCGAGAACTTCCGGATGCAGGCGCACGACGCCGCGTCGGGCATCGGCGGCCGAGGTGTTGAGGCGGGCGGTGAGAACGAGCTCAGGCGTCGTCGAGCGAGATTCGGTCACACACCCAACCTACTGGGGTCATTCCGCAGGCTCCACTCCCTGCAGTAGCGGCGAGACACTAGCTGCGAGGTCGACGCAGTCCCAGACGAGCCTGCGACCGGCGATTGTTGCCCGGTGCGCGTCGGATGGCCCGACGCTCTGCGCGGCGCTCGGCCGGCTTGGCGTCCCAGGTGTACGGGCGCGCGGCAGTCCAGCGTTGCGAGCGCACCGCGAACGGGATGTGCACCAGGTAGGCCAGCACCAAGCCCATCAGCAGGATCAGCGGGAAGGTGATGAGCGCGGCGGCGAGCAGCGCGACGAGCACCAGTAGGATCGCGGCGAGCCGCGGCGGCACCGAGACCGTCTTGAGCGCCAACGTGGGGATGCGGCTGACGATCAGACCGGCGGTGAGGATCGACCACCCGGCGACGACGTAGAACGAGGCCCACCAACCGTCGCCGAATTGCTCGAAGGCCGCGATCGGTGCCATGGCGATGAGAGCTCCGGCGGGAGCAGGAACTCCGGTGAAGTACTCGCGGGCGTAGGCAGGAGTGTCGTCCTCGTCGAGCAGAGTGTTGAAGCGCGCGAGACGGAGCACGATGCTCACGGCGTAGACCAGTGCGACGATCCAGCCGCCGCTGCTGCCCTCGAGCAGTGTCACGTACAGCACCAGAGCCGGGGCCACACCGAACGAGATGGCGTCGGACAGCGAGTCCAGTTCGGCACCGATCTTGCTGGTGGCGTCGAGCAGTCGAGCGATGCGGCCGTCCAACGCGTCGAGTATCGCAGCGGCACCGATCATGGCGAGCGCAGTGCCGAGCTGCCCGTCGAGGGCGAACTTGACCGCGGACAGGCCCGAGCACAGCGCGAGAATCGTGACGACGGATGGGAGCAGACGAATGGCAGCAGGCGGCTTGGCGCGTCTGGTGATCATGTCGGTTTCTACTGTGGAAGCTCGGCGAGGACCGTCTCGGCGCCGACGGCGCGTTGACCGCGTTCGACCAGCAGTGTGGTGCCCGCGGGGAAGTAGGTGTCGACGCGGGAACCGAATCGGATCAGGCCGTACGTGTCGCCGATCGACAGGGCGTCGCCCACCTTGGCGTTGTTGATGATGCGTCGAGCAATGAGACCGGCGATCTGCACGACGGCGACGTCCTGACCGGAGTCGGTCCTGATGTGCATGCTGTTGCGCTCGTTGACCTCGCTGGCCTCGGCAAGGTCTGCGGACTTGAACTGGCCTCGGCGATGCACGACCTCCACCACTCGACCGGCGACGGGAACGCGCTGGACGTGCACGTCGAGAACCGAGAGGAAGATGCTCACGCGCGGAACCGGCTGCGAGCCCAGATCGAGCTCGGCGGGTGGGACGGCGGTGTCGACGAGGGTGACCAGGCCGTCGGCGGGAGCGACGACGACGCCGGGGCGGTTCGGTGGCACCCGCGACGGGTGGCGGAAGAAGGTGGCGCAGGCTCCGGCGGCGACGAGGCCGGCGTTGCGAACCCACTTGGATCGGCGGCCGAGAACGGCGACGGCGAGCGGACCACCGACGAACGGCAGGCCTGCGGGGTGGAGCGGTGGAACCGTTTCACGGACCAGGTCGACGATGTGAGCCGCTCCGGTGCGGGGCGGTTGATCAATCGGGGCGGGACGGCGTGCCACGGTCTCCTCTAACTTTTCGTCGGACAGGTGTCGGCAGGTCGTGATGCCGGAAGCAATCGAGGCGTGAAAGCACGACTGCCGAGGCCCTCACAGCGTACGTGAGGTGCCCCGGCAGTCGGGAGCTGCGAGTCGATCAGACGCGGCTGCGACCTGTCACGAGCTTGACCAGGAACAGCAGGATGACTGCGCCGAGGATGCAGGTGATGAAGCTGAAGATCAGTCCGCCACCTTCGACGTCGACGCCGAAGACCTTCAGCAGGTATCCGCCGATGAGGCCACCGATGACGCCGACGACGATGTTCAGGATGATGCCCATCTGAGCATCCGTCTTCATGATCTTGCTGCCGATCCACCCTGCGAGTCCGCCGATGATGATCCAGCCGATGAATCCGAGACCCAACATGTGTTGCCCCCACTTTCCGTTCGTGTCGTTTGCTTGTCGAAACGTCGGATGCCCGAGGGAAACAAACCTGAAACCTTCCTGAGAAGAATTATTTTTCTCCCAGCTTCTCGCTCTCGACTTTGATGCGGCGCAGGGTGCTGTTCATACCCTCGACGAGTTCGACGTCGAACTCGTCGATGCCGCCGAGGACACGCTTGACCAGCAACGACGACACCGCCGACGTGCCGCTGGGTGCCTCCCGCTTCTCGACCACGGTCGTTCCGGTCGCGGTCGGTGTGAGGGTGTAGGACCAGATCGTCTTGTTCTCGACGACGCGGAACGCGAGTTCACGGTTGGGCTCGAAGGTGACGACCTTGGAGGTCGTGGGCCAGACGAGCATCCCCTTGCGATTGACGTTGAGCGTCTTGGTGCCCTTGCCGACCGGTCCGCCGAAGACCTTCATCTTCTTGCACTGCGGGCTCCACTCACCCATGCGCTGCAGATCCGAGACGATGGACCATACGGTCTCGGGGCTCGCGGCGATGTCGATCGTGGCTTCGAGAGTCTTGCTCAACGTGGGCCTCCTGATAGTGAGTAGATGCAACTGAATGTCACACTCAATCGTGCGCATCCTATGTGTCAACGGACACAATCGACCACATAGGTGAGCAGAAATTCGTAGCCCACTACGAAGTACCGCTCACCTGGGGTCGTTCCGCAGGCTCCACTCCCGCTCACCTGGGGTCGTTCCGCAGGCACCACTCCCGCTCACATGCGGGCGAAGCGAGCCAGTACGAAGGCATAGAGCCCGTAGAGCGCGATGCCCACTCCGGCGAGGATCAGCAGAACCTGACCGTAGGGCTGTGAGCCGAGGGTCTTGAGGGCACCGTCGATGCCGGTGGCCTTCGACGGATCGGACTGCAGAACGGCCACCACGACGAGGAGTCCGGCTCCGACGAGGGCAGTGCCCTTCGCGGCGTATCCGGCGATGCCGAGTTTGACGACGGCCCCGCTCCGGTGGCCTTCGAGATCGTCGAGGAAGTTCTTCGAAACGCCCTTGTAGACGTGGTATCCGCCGACGCCGATGACGACTAGCGCGACAGCAATGAGCACGAGCTTGCCGCCGCCGGATTCCATCAATCGCGCCGACCAGCCGGCGTTCTGCTGCCCGCTCGACTTGCCCGAGCCGGTAGCGAAGCCGTAGGTCGAGAAAGCGAACGCGATGTAGACAACGGCCAGCGCGGCAGCCTTGAGACGGTCCATCGCACTGCCTGCGTCGGCGTCGGACTTCTTGCCGACGACCGCTTCGACGATGCGCCACAGCGCCAGCGCCACGAAAGCGACCACCGCCACCCAGAGCGCAATCCTCCCGCCGGGCTTGTCGGCCAATTCGGCGAGTGCACCGGACTGGTCTGCATTACCTGCCTGGCCGAATGCCAACCGAACCGCGATGTATCCGATCAGAATGTGCAGCACTCCGCTGACGAAATGGCCGGCTCGCGCCGCTTTCTCGAATGCTCCGTTGTTCTGTACGGAACTGGCCACATTTCCCGACGTGTTCACTATCGTTCCCCGATCAGTAGATTGGGGCTCTCGTTTACCCCGAGCGAGGACCGAGGAAACTGTCTCGAGCTGCGAAACGCCGCACGAGATCCCACCGAGGCGTTAACACCGGGCGGACACTGATCGATGTAGCAAGCGGAGTGTCGGGACCAACGAAGAAATTGTTCGGAGTGATCCACCGTGAAATTACAGTCGATAATGCGTCGTACCAGCAGAGATCTCCCGCTGTTGAAGACCGCCAGGATGAGCGGCAGCCCACGCACCTGGCCCGCCGAGAAGCTCGAACGACTCCTCACCCCGCAGGAGCTCGATCTGATCAGGCGCGGCCGAATCTGACCCCACTGATTCCAGGACTGCTTGCCTCCCATTCGGGGCGACGCGGTGGCATGCTCATGTCGTTGGTGAGCACCAGTTCTGGAGGGTCATGAAACCGGTCATTCTCAGCGTCGACGACGATCCAGGGGTTTCACGTTCGGTCGCCCGCGACCTGCGCCGCCGATACGGCGAGCAGTACCGCATCGTGCGTGCGGAGTCCGGTTCCGGGGCGCTCGACGCGCTGAAGGAACTCGCGCTGCGCGGCACCCCGGTCGCCGTACTGTTGGCCGACTATCGGATGCCGCAGATGAGCGGCATGGAATTTCTCGAACAGGCCATGGACATCTTCCCGACTGCCAGGCGCATCCTGCTGACCGCGTACGCGGACACCGACGCCGCGATCGACGCGATCAACGTCATCGACCTCGACTACTACCTGCTCAAGCCGTGGGATCCCCCCGAGGAGAAGCTCTATCCCGTGCTCGACGCCCAACTGGAGGCCTGGTGTGCCTACGACCATCGGGCCGTCGAGGACACCAAGATCATCGGCCACCGTTGGTCCGCGCGCTCGTCGGAGATCCGCGAGTTCCTCGCTCGCAATCAGCTGCCGTATCGCTGGTACATGTCCGACGAGTCCGAGGGTGCCCGGCTGCTGGCGGCCGCGGGCGTGGACGACAGCCGGTTGCCGGTGGTCATCACCACGGAGGGCGATGCGCTGATCGAACCGTCCGATGCCGAACTCGGCAACCGGCTCGGGTTGACGGTGTCACCGTCCGAGGAGTTCTACGACCTGGTCGTCATCGGCGGCGGACCGGCGGGACTGGGAGCTGCGCTCTACGGTGCGTCGGAGGGTCTGCGGACGACCCTGATCGAGCGGACCGCAACCGGCGGCCAGGCCGGTCAGAGTTCTCGCATCGAGAACTACCTGGGCTTTCCCGACGGGGTGTCGGGTGCACAGCTGGCCGAGCGGGCACGGCGGCAGGCGCTCAAGTTCGGTGCCGAGGTGGTCACCACCCAGGACGTCGTCGGCCTGGAAACCAACGGTGCCGCGCGCACCGTACGGTTCGCCGACGGCCGCAGCATCAGTGCACAGACGATCATCCTGTCCACCGGCGTCGCCTATCGCAGGCTGGACGCACCGGGAATCGACGACTTCACCGGACGCGGCGTGTTCTACGGATCGGCGATGACCGAGGCGGCGCGCTGTGCCGAGCAGGACGTCTACATCGTCGGCGGCGCGAACTCGGCCGGGCAGGCGGCGGTGTACCTCTCGCGCGGGGCGAAGTCGGTGACAATTCTGATCAGAGCGTCTTCCCTCGAAGCGTCGATGTCGTACTACCTCATCAAACAGATCGAAGAGAATCCGAAGATCAGCGTTCGGCCGTGCACCGAGGTCGCGGGCGTGTCGGGCGACGGTCACCTCGAGTCGATCACGCTGCGGAACCAGGCAACCGACGAGACGACGACCGTCGACGCGCAGTATCTGTTCCTGTTCATCGGGGCGGCGCCGCGCACCGAGTGGCTCGACGGGGTACTCGTGCGGGACGACCATGGATTCGTGGTCACCGGGCCGGATCTCGTCACCGACGGACGGGGACCTGCCGGGTGGACGCCGACTCGCCTGCCGCATCACCTCGAGACGAGTGTGCCCGGCGTCTTCGCGGCCGGTGACGTTCGATCCGACTCGGCCAAACGCGTCGCGTCGGCAGTGGGAGAGGGAGCAATGGCCGTGATGTTGGTGCACAGATATCTGGCGAACCCGTGAGCGCGCAGGAGCGGAGCCCGCGGAGTGACCAGAGTGGGCTTGCGTGTGATCCGGAGGAGTTGCGGACGCTGTTCCTGTTCGAGCATCTCTCCGACTCGCAGCTGGCGGAGCTGTGTCGGGACGGACGCATCGAAACGATCGAACCCGGGCCGGTGTATGCGGAGGGCGATCCGGCGACGTGTTTCTACGTGTTGATGGACGGTGCCGTCGTGCTCTCGAAGCTCTCGGGCGGGGAGGATCTGGTGGTCAACCGGACCTCCCAGCGGGGGGTGTACGCGGGTGCGTGGCAGGCGTACCTGGGTGATCGGGTGCCGCAGACGTACCAGGGTTCGATGCGGGTGACCGAGCGCTCGCGGTTCTTCGTGCTCGACGCCGAGTGCTTCGCGTCTATCGTGCGAGAATGGTTCCCGATGGCGCTGCACCTGCTCGAGGGTCTGTTCTTCGGCAATCAGAACACCAAGCAGATAGTGGAACAACGAGAACGCCTGTTGGCGTTGGGTTCTCTGTCTGCCGGGTTGACGCACGAGCTGAACAATCCGGCGGCTGCTGCGGTGCGGGCGACGTCGGCGTTGCGGAATCGGGTGGCGCACATGCGGCAGAAGTTGGCGATGATCGCCGGCGGCACTCTCGATCGCGGCAGCATGGCGCATCTGGTCGGACTGCAGAACGAGGCCGTGGAGTTGGTGGCCAAGGCTCCGAAGCTGACCGCGATGGAGGCGTCGGACCGCGAGGACGAACTCGGAGAATGGTTCGAGGACAAGGGTATCGGCGACGGTTGGGATCTGGCTCCGACGTTCGTCTCGGCCGGTCTGGATGTGCCGTGGCTCGACAAGGTTGCTGCGACGGTGGACGATCCGACGATGCTGGAGGGTGCGATCCGGTGGCTCAACTACACCGTCGAAACCGAGCTGTTGATGAACGAGATCGCGGATTCGACCACGCGCATCTCCACGCTCGTCGGTGCAGCGAAACAGTATTCGCAGATGGACCGCGCGCCGTACCAGACCGTCGACGTGCGGGAATTGCTCGACAGCACTTTGATCATGTTGGGCCGCAAGATCGGTGACGAGATTCGGGTGGTGAAGGACTACGACCCCGCGGTTCCGCCCATCCCGGTCTACGCAGCCGAACTCAACCAGGTGTGGACGAACCTGATCGACAATGCCGTGCAGGCGATGGCAGGCGCGGGAGTGGAGCCTGCAGGAACGACCCCGAAAGAGAAGGGGGTGTTGACGGTGCGGACATCGTTGGACGAGGATCAGGTTCAGATCGAGATCTGTGATACCGGACCCGGTGTGCCGCAGGAGATTCGGTCGCGGATCTTCGAGCCGTTCTTCACCACCAAACCGGTCGGCGAAGGTACGGGTCTCGGTCTGGACATCTCGTGGCGGATCGTGGTGAAGAAGCACCAGGGTGATCTGCGAGTGGTGTCCGAACCGGGCGACACACGGTTCATCGTTCGGCTGCCCGTCGACCCGGCCACAGAGGAGGCAACATGACCATCGAAGGCATCGACCCGAAGGTCCCACCGTCGGGCCCGGGCTGTGTGGAGTGCACGCAAACGCAAGGGTGGTGGGTGCATCTGCGTCGGTGCGCGCAGTGCGGCCATATCGGGTGTTGCGATTCCTCACCGTCGCAGCACGCCAGTAAGCATGCGGAGTCCACCCGGCACCAGTTCGTGCGCAGTTACGAGCCCGGCGAGGACTGGTTCTACAACTATGCCGACGAGCAGATGTACGACGGCCCCGAACTGGCTCCGCCGCAACATCATCCGCTCGATCAGACGGTGCCCGGGCCGCGTGAGCGGGTGCCGTCGAACTGGCAGGCCCTGATCAATTGAACGAGAACCTGACTCGACCCACCGATGTACCGGCCGAGGATTTTCTGGCCGCTGTCGAACATCCGGTTCGCCGCGCGGACGGTCTCGCCCTGGCCGAGATGATGGGTCGGGTGACCGGGCAGCCGGCGGTGATGTGGGGGCCGACGATGGTGGGTTTCGGTGCCTACCGTTACACGACGGGCAGTGGCCGTCGGGGCGAGAGTCTCGTCGTGGGGTTCTCCCCACGTAAGGCGAATCTGTCGGTGTACGGCGCGACGTACGCCCCGCAATCGGATTCATTGCTCGAACGCTTGGGCAAGCACAAGCGAGGCGCAGGTTGCCTGTACGTGAACAAGCTCGCCGATGTGGACATAGCGATTCTCGAGCAACTGGTGGCTCACAACTACGCGTACATCCTGGGTAGCCTCGCGTCATGACCTTGATCGCAGAGGACCTCCTGTTGCTGTTGCTCGACGACGACTCGGGCAAACCGCTGGCCGACAGCACGAAGTTACCGCGGGTGCTGGCAGGTGCCCTGGTGGTCGAGCTCGCGATGGGTGGATCGTTGCGCATCACCGGCCCCGGCGAGCAGACGAAGAAGGATCATGTGGTCGTCGCAGGAGCGCCCCCAGCCGACGTCCTGCTGCGTCGAGTGTTCGATCTTGTGGCGTCGGCGTCGCGGCCGATGAAGCCGCAGAAGGTGATCGAGAAGTCGCAGAAGAATCTGTCGAAGGAGTTGGTTGGGCGGCTGGTGGCTCAGGGCTTCGTCACCGAGAACAAGGACAAGGTGTTGGGGCTGTTCCCGACCACGACGTGGCCTGCTCGTGACACCTCGCACGAGAAGGTGTTGCGAGATGCCTTACGCAGCGCGCTGGTCGACGGGACGACGCCGTCGCCCCACACGGCTGCGTTGATCTCGTTGATTTCGGCGGTGGACCTGACGCACAAGGTGATCGTGGATGCGGACAAGAAGCTGCTGAAACAGAGGGCGAAGCAGATCGCCGAGGGAGAGTGGGCAGGCGCGGCGGTGCGCAAGGCCGTCTCGGATGTGAACGCTGCGGTGATGGCCGCGGTGATGGTGCCCGTCATCGTGTCGACTACGAGCAGCTGAAAGTCAGGGTATGAGTAGAAGCGTTGCAATTCTGATGTTCGACGATGTCGAGGTACTCGACGCGTGCGGGCCGTTCGAGGTGTTCTCGGTGGCGAATCGAGTGGCCGACCGTGCCGGGAGTGCACGACCTTTCGAGGTGAGTCTTGTGGGGATCGATGACAGGCCGGTCGTCGCCAGGGGTGGAATGAGGATCGGGGTGGACACCACGATCGACGATCCGCGGGGATACGACGTCGTCCTGGTTCCCGGCGGTGTCGTCGATGCCGTCGAGAAGAACGGCCGAGTGCTGGAGTGGTTGCAGCGCACTCGGCCCGGTGCGGAGTTGGTCGCGTCGGTGTGCACCGGTGCGTTCGTGCTCGCCGCAGCGGATTTGCTCGACACACGCCCGGTCACCACGCACTGGGAGGATCTGGAGCAACTGTCCGCTCGATGGCCTGCCCTCGTCGTCCACGAGGCCGTTCGATACATCGACCACGGCGATCTGGCGACCTCGGCGGGTATCAGCGCCGGTCTCGATCTGGCGTTGCACCTGGTCGCGCGGTGGGCGGGAGCGGATCATGCTCTCGCCACCGCGAGCCAGATGGATTACGACTGGTCAGGCGCTGAGCACCCGTAGCACCAGCGCGACGATCGCGAACACGGCCAGTCCGGCGGCGGGTGCGAATTCCTTGTCCTTGGCGCGAAGGTGGGCGGCAACGGCTCCGACGAAGTAGAGGATGACGCCGACCGCGGCTGCGACGCCGATGGGCCAGACGGCCAATCCGACCAGCAGGCCGACGGCTCCGAGGATTTCGACGTAGGCGAGCCAGGGGATCTTGTCGGCGGGGACGCCGACCTGTCCGAGCATGGGGATGACGGAGGGATTCTTCGTCAGTTTTCCGATGGCGGAGAACGTGAGCGCGACGGCGAGCAGAACCGAGACGACGACGGTTGCGATGAACATGAGCCCTTCTTTCATATCCGAGGCCACTAGTAATTCAGAAGCAGCAAGGCGGACTGTAGCACCTCGGTAAGGTGGACGTATGGTCACCAGCGAGCAGCCTCACGACCCTCGTGCCTGCGACGGGGCGCTGACCAAAGCCTTCGGCTTCCTCGGCAAGAGATGGAACGGAATTCTTCTCGCGACGCTGATGAACGGGCCGATGGGGTTCTCGGACCTTCGCCGCGCGGTCGGTGGCATCAGTGACTCGGTGTTGTCGGAGCGACTGGGCGAACTCGGCAAGGCAGGCCTGGTGACGCGCACCGTCGACGACGGGCCACCCATCTCCGTCGGCTACAGCCTGACGACGTCCGGAGAGGCGCTGCTGCCGTCGTTGGAGGCTCTGACCGACTGGGCTTCGAAAAACCTCTGACCCCCGCGACGGCGTCGCGAGGGCCAGAGGTGGATCGATCGGTCAGTCGGTGTGGTTGCTGTCCTTCTGGCCCTCGGCCGAGTCGGCGAATTCCTGCGTGTCGAAGACTTCGCCGCCGAGTGGGTCGACCGGAGCATTGTCTCCGGAGTACTCGACCGCCCCGGTTTCGGGATGAACCTCGAGCTGTTCGTTGGGCACCTCGTGCACTGCCAGTACGACGGTCCCGTTGCGAGCGGGCGCCGTGAGGCCCTCGCGTGACGGGGTCAGGCCGGAGAACGTGCTCGAGATGCCTGCCGCCGCCCTCTTGCGCGTTGTCGACCCAGCTGGGTCCGGCTCCTTGTCCGCGACCTCCGGCGTTGCGGTCACGCGCACGTACCGCGGGGTGGTGGCGACGTCGTAGCGGAAGGCCTTGAGCATCGACACGCAGGCGAGCACCAGAATGATCGAGAACGGCACGGCCGTGGCTATCGACATCGTTTGCAGCGCCGTCAGCGACCCTGTTCCGCCGATGAGGAGCAGAACCGTCGCCGCCACGCCTTCGAGAATCGACCAGTACACGCGGGTGATCTTCGGCGGTTCGAGGTCGCCGCCGGTGGAGAGGATGTCGATGACCAGCGAGCCGGAGTCGGAGGATGTCACGAAGAAGAACACGATGACGAAGATCGCCAGCACGCTGCTGATCGTCGCCAAAGGCAACGTGTCGAGCAGCTGGAACAGGCTCGTGTTGGTGTCGACGGCACCGTCGACCAACAGGTCGCCGTTCTCACGCTGACGCAGGATGCCGGCATCACCGAAGATCGTGAACCACAGGGATCCGATGATCGTCGGTGCCAGCAGCACTCCGAACACGAATTCGCGGATGGTGCGTCCGCGGGAGATACGCGCGATGAACATGCCGACGAACGGTGCCCAGCTCATCCACCAGCCCCAGTAGAAGATGGTCCAGTCGCCGGTCCAGCCGTCGTCGGAGAACGGTGATGTGCGCAGCATCAACTCCGGCAATGCCTGGATGTAGCCGCCGAGGTTCTGCACCCAGGACTGCATGAGAAACAGGCTCGGTCCGGCAATCAGAACGAAGACGGCCAGAGCTGCGGCCATCCCCATGTTGATGTTGGAGAGCCACTTGAGTCCTCGTGAGACGCCGGACACGACGGAAAACGTCGCGAGACCGGTGACTCCGGCGATGATGATGACCGTCACCCAGTTGTTGGTATCGACCCAACCCAGGTATTCGAGGCCGGCCGAGATCTGTTGCACACCGAATCCGAGCGAGGTGGCAACGCCGAACAATGTGCCGACGATGGCGACGGCGTCGATCGCGTGGCCGATGCCACCCTCGATGCGCTTGCGCCCCAAAAGCGGCTCGAGCAGCCAACGTACCGACAGCGGGCGTCCCTTGCGGTACGTCATGTACGCCAGTCCGAGGCCGACCACGACGTAGATTGCCCAGGCGTGCAGGCCCCAGTGGAAGAGGGTGAGCTCCATCGCCTGTCGTGCAGCGGGGTCGGTGCTACCGGGAACGCCGCCCGCCTCGGGTGGCGTCACGTAGTGCGAGAGCGGCTCGGCGACGCCGTAGAACACCAGGCCGATGCCCATGCCTGCGCTGAACAGCATGGCGAACCACGAGAGGACGCCGAACTCGGGCTTCTCGTCGTCGCGACCGAGGCGAATGTTTCCGACCTTGCTCAAGCCGCAGTACAGCGCGAAGAGCACGAATCCGGTGGTCGCCAGGATGTACCACCACCCGACACCGGCTGTGATGGCCGAATTGAGTCGATCGAACGCATCTGCGGCGGTTCCGGCGTAGATCACCGAGAAGGCGATCATGGCGAAGATGACGATCGACGCGGGAACGAAGACGGGCTTGAGCAGGCCGCCCCACGCTTCTTTTACTGCTTTCACTTACTTGACTTCCTTACAACTCGAGTCACCGTAATCGGCTGACCGTTATCGGTTTGCCGTTCTTTTTCTCTTGTTTCGGTCAAGTACCGGTAATCACCATAAACGACATCGGTGCTGGTGGCGAAACTGCCGAGTCGCCTCGAGCCCTGGAACGGACTACAGTTCTGTCGATGCTGCGGACGTGTCCGATCGTGTCACCCGTCGGTTACGGCGGCGCGAGTAGGCCTGTGCGGCAGGCGATTCCATGACGATGCGATTGCAGCCGGGTTCGGAGTTCGCGGGATTTCGGGTGCAGCGCCGCCTCGGCGTCGGGGGCATGAGCGAGGTGTATCTGGTTCTCGGACGCGGCCACGATCGGCTCGAGGCCCTCAAGATCCTGGACCGGGACGCGTCTCGATCGCCGAGCTTGCGCAACAAGTTTCGGATGGAAGCGGCCGTCGCCGCGCAACTGGTGCACCCGAACATCGTGTCGGTGCACGAGCACGGTGAGTTCGAGCACCAGTTGTGGATGTCGATGCACTACGTGGACGGCTACAGCGCCGCGCGGCTGGTCGCCCGCGGACAGATCGCTCTCGACGTGTCCCGGGTGGCGCGCATCGTCGCCGAGGTGGCCAAAGGGCTCGACTACGCCCACTCGCAGGGCGTCGTGCATCGGGACGTCAAGCCGGCCAACATTCTCGTCTCCACCGAGCGAATCGACGGCTACGAGCAGGTGATGTTGTCCGACTGGGGAATTGCACGCCTACTGGGGGACGCGACTCCGCTCGCTGCGGGTGGGACGGTGATGGCATCCATCCCGTACGCGGCACCGGAGCTGCTGCGCGGGGGAGTGCTCAGTGCGCAGACCGACGTCTACGGTCTGGGGGCCACGCTCGTCGAACTGACGACCGGCCGGACGCCGTATCCGCTGGCCACGCCGTTGGCCATCACCGCTGCACACCTCACGGCCGAGCCGCCGTCGGTGACGCGGCGTCGACGCTCGTTGCCTCGGGGCCTCGACGCCGTGGTCGCACGCGCGCTGGCGAAGGACCCGGCGGATCGCTTCCGAACCTGCGCCGAGCTCAGCGATGCGGTGGCGGCAGCAGTGAAAGCGGGAGTTCCCGAACCGCCGCCGCGCCGATCGCCGTTCAGCCGATCGCGCTGGCTCAAGTTTTCCTGACCGCGACACGACGAAGGCCCCACACCGAGTCGGTGTGGGGCCTTCGCTCACGGGTTCACTCCTCCGGATCGACCGGACGGTTCGCCACCACCGGGTACTGACCGGTGTAGCCGAGGCGTTCCTCGGCGACGGCGAGCACCTTGGTGCGCACCAGGAACCAGCCGCCGATCAGCGCGGGGATGATGACCACCAGGGTGGCGATGGTCCAGCTGCCGATCGGGGCGTCGAACGCCATCAGCACCAGCACGCCGAACAGGAACACCAGGGTTGCGTAGCTGGTGTACGGCGCACCGAACAACCGGAACTTGGGCCGTTCGAGGATGCCCTTCTTGGACCAGCGGAACAGCTGTATCTGGCACAGCACGATGGTCGCCCAGCTGGCGATGATGCCGAGCGCGGACATATTCAGCACGATCTCGAAGGCCTCGCCCGGGGCGATCGCGTTGAGGGCGACGCCGAACAGCGTGATGAAGCAGGTGAGCAGGATGCCGCCGAACGGTACGCCGCCCTTGGTCATCTTCTTGGTGAACTCCGGCGCGCTGCCGTTCATCGCCATCGAGCGCAGAATGCGGCCCGTCGAGTACAGCCCGGCGTTCAGGCTCGACAACGCGGCGGTGAGCACCACGATGTTCATGATGGTGCCCGCGCCGCCCAGGCCGATGCTCGAGAAGAACGTCACGAACGGCGACGTCCCGGCCTGGTACGCGGTGTACGGCATCAGCACGGCCAGCAACACCAGCGAGCCGACGTAGAACAGTGCGATACGAGCGATGACCGAGTTGATCGCCCGCGGCATGATCTTCTCCGGGTTCTCGGTCTCACCCGCAGCCGTCCCCACCAATTCCACTGCGGCATAGGCGAACACGACACCCGAGATCACGATCACCAGTGGCCATGCCCCGGACGGGAACAAGCCGCCGTTGTCGGTGATGAGGTTGATACCCGGCACCTCGGTGCCCACCGGAATGCGTCCGGCGAGGAACACGATGCCCACGATGAGAAAGGTCACCAGCGCGACGACCTTGATCATCGCCGCCCAGAACTCCATCTCACCGAACCAGCGGACCGAGACGAGATTGATGGACATGACGATGACGAGGGCGATCAGTGCGATGACCCACTGCGGGATCACCTCGAAGCTGCCCCAGTAGTGCATGTACGTCGCGATGGCCGTGACGTCGACGATGGCCGTCATCGCCCAGTTGAGGAAGTACATCCAGCCCGCGACGAACGCAGCCTTCTCGCCGAAGAACTCGCGCGCGTAGGACACGAAGCTGCCCGACGACGGGCGATGCAGGACCAGCTCGCCGAGTGCACGCAGGATGAAGAAGACGAAGATGCCGCACAGGGCGTAGGCGAGAAACAGGCCGGGGCCGGCACTGGCGAGGCGTCCGCCCGCGCCGAGGAACAGGCCGGTGCCGATTGCGCCGCCGATCGCGATCATCTGCAACTGACGAGGTTTGAGGCCCTTGTGGTAGCCCTCCTCCTCGTGATCCATCGCCGAATTGTCGTACGAGGTGTCGACCGTATCGGACATGTTTCGATCCTTACTGTCGCTTTTGTGGGGGTATGTCCGAATTGAAATGACGTGAAAACTACTGTCCCAGAACGATATTAGCGTTCGGCGTTCGTGCGGAAGATGCCGAATGTTAACAATGGCCACGGATGTGAACAGTGTGTGAAGGGCCCGTGCAAAGGTGAGCATCTGCTCGCGACAGCCGCCGCGCGGTGGCGTCGGGCACGGGGGTGGCGGTGGTTCGCTCCCGGCGGACGACCTTGCACTCGCCATGGTCGAGTGCTAGAAATGCAGTTGGCACTCTCGACACGTGAGTGCCAGGTCGGGACACGGTGAGGCCGGGGAATCAACGACACCCCTGGTCGTCCGTCGCGGGCACCGAGCTCGGCCAGCAATGTGTCACCCCCAATCCGGAGGATCACTTCGCAATGGCCAAGATCATCGCGTTCGACGAAGAGGCACGCCGTGGCCTCGAGCGAGGCCTCAATGCCCTCGCCGACGCAGTAAAGGTGACGTTGGGCCCCAAGGGTCGCAACGTCGTACTCGAGAAGAAGTGGGGAGCTCCCACGATCACCAACGATGGTGTTTCCATCGCCAAGGAGATCGAGCTCGAAGATCCCTACGAGAAGATCGGTGCCGAGCTCGTCAAGGAGGTCGCCAAGAAGACCGACGACGTCGCAGGCGACGGCACCACCACCGCTACCGTTCTCGCTCAGGCACTCGTCCGTGAAGGCCTGCGCAACGTCGCAGCCGGCGCGAACCCGCTCGGCCTCAAGCGCGGCATCGAGAAGGCTGTTGCAGCCGTCACCGAGTCGCTGCTCGCGTCCGCCAAGGAGATCGACACCAAGGAGCAGATCGCTGCTACCGCTGGCATCTCCGCAGGCGACCCGTCCATCGGCGAGCTCATCGCCGAGGCCATGGACAAGGTCGGCAAGGAAGGCGTCATCACGGTCGAGGAGTCCAACACCTTCGGCCTGCAGCTCGAGCTCACCGAGGGCATGCGCTTCGACAAGGGCTACATCTCGGCGTACTTCGCCACCGATGCAGAGCGTCAGGAAGCCGTCCTCGAAGACGCGTACATCCTGCTCGTCAGCTCCAAGATCAGCACCGTCAAGGACCTGCTGCCGCTGCTGGAGAAGGTCATCCAGTCCGGCAAGCCGCTCGTCATCATCGCCGAGGACGTCGAGGGCGAAGCTCTCTCCACCCTCGTGGTGAACAAGATCCGTGGCACCTTCAAGTCCGTGGCCGTCAAGGCTCCCGGATTCGGTGACCGCCGCAAGGCTCAGCTCGCCGACATCGCCATCCTCACGGGCGGCGAGGTCATCAGCGAAGAGGTCGGCCTCTCCCTGGAGACCGCCGGACTCGAGCTGCTCGGTCAGGCACGCAAGGTCGTCATCACCAAGGACGAGACCACCATCGTCGAGGGCTCGGGAGATTCCGACGCCATCGCCGGTCGCGTCAACCAGATCCGCGCCGAGATCGAGAACTCCGATTCCGACTACGACCGCGAGAAGCTGCAGGAGCGCCTGGCCAAGCTGGCCGGTGGCGTTGCAGTCATCAAGGCCGGAGCGGCAACCGAGGTCGAGCTCAAGGAGCGCAAGCACCGCATCGAAGATGCCGTGCGCAACGCCAAGGCAGCCGTCGAAGAAGGCATCGTCGCCGGTGGCGGCGTGGCACTGCTCCAGGCAGCGCCCGCACTCGACAACCTCAAGCTCGACGGTGACGAGGCAACCGGCGTGAACATCGTTCGCGTCGCGCTGTCCGCTCCGCTCAAGCAGATCGCATTCAACGCAGGCCTCGAGCCCGGCGTCGTTGCGGACAAGGTCTCCAACCTGCCCGCCGGTCACGGCCTCAACGCCGCGACCAACGAGTACGAGGACCTGCTCGCTGCAGGCATCAACGACCCGGTCAAGGTCACCCGCTCGGCACTGCAGAACGCAGCGTCCATCGCGGCTCTGTTCCTCACCACCGAGGCCGTCGTCGCCGACAAGCCCGAGAAGGCCGGAGCGCCCGCAGGCGATCCGACCGGTGGCATGGGCGGCATGGACTTCTGAGTCCAGCCCCTCGCTGAAAAAGCCCGACTCCGCTCTGCGGGGTCGGGCTTTTTCGCGTTCGAATCGGGTGCAATGGGCCGCGCCTGGCGCGGTCTGCTGCACCCGATTCGAAGCAGTCAGTCCCGGTGATACGCGATGTTGACGACGTTGCCGTCGGGAGCGCGAACGAAGAACCGGCGGACACCCCACGGTTCGGTCGTCAACGGATACACGATCTCGTAGCCCAACTTCTGGGCTTCGGTGTACGCGCCGTCGACATCGTCGGTGTGCACCGACATCACCGAATCCTCCGGTGCGCTGGCATCTTCGGTTACGAGTTGAACGCTGACCGGGCGGTCGGGCGACGTCAGCCGCGCAACCCAGCCCATGTCGAACTCCTCCGAACGCAGACCGAGAAACTCGGTGTAGAACGACTTGGCCGCGTCCACGTTCGGCACGCGCAGATTGGTGATGATGCTCCTGGTTCTCATCGAACTCCCTCCGAAACGTGGCCGGTCGAGACGAACCGAACGGTTCGACGCTAGCTGCGGAGTCGGTGCTCCGCAGTTGTTTCCTGTTGAGTGAGTCGACGCGCAGTGGTTAGGGTCGGTCATGACTCGTCTCCGCTCGATGGCTGCCGCCCTTGCCGTGACAGCGGCCCTCGCGGGTTGTTCCACTTCGGGAACCGCCACGCCCGCGTCCGCGCCGACGACCTCCGACGCACCGGCCACGACCGAGCGCGCCGAGCCGACGAGTACAACTCCGCCCACCACGTCGAATGCCGCCGAGTCGTACGTCGTCGGCAGCACTCGGGTCACCGGATCCACGGAACATGCAACCTACGATGTCGCCATTCCGCAGCTCAGTGGTGGGGATCCCGCTGTGACGGCGGAGTTCAACGAGTCGATGCGGGCGGCCTTGCAGGACTTGATCGACGGCCACAACGGACAGGACTTCGCTCTCGGCGACGGCTACACGCCGAGCTCTACCTACGTCGGTAGGCGCGTGATCAGTTCCGAACAGATCACCGACTGGATCGCCGTGCCTGCCGGCGCCCATGGTGATTCGCTGATCTCGACCGTGACGATCGAGGTCGACACCGCACAGCCGATCACCCTCGGTGACGCGTTCACCGATCTCGATGCCGGTCTGTCGAGGTTGTCCGAGCAAGCGGCGAAGATTCTTCCGACCACCCGGGCCGGCGAGAACTTCGAGCGCTCGGGCATCGAGCCGACGGTGGCCGACTTCGGCAACTGGACCGCATCACCGGAGGGGATGAACATTCACTTCGGTGATTACCAGGTGGGGGCCTATGGCATCGGCCTCATCACGATCACCGTCCCATGGACCGACCTGTCCGACGTTCTCGCGCCCGGCATGCAGGACGTGCTGAGCAGTTGACCCTCGGTGCATACCGCCACCGCAATGCGAGCATGGACCCATGATGATTCGCGCAGGAGTGTTGGATGTGGAGTTCGACCGCGTCGGCGATCCGTCCGGTCCCTCGGTGGTGCTGCTACACGGGTTTCCGTACGACCCACGCGGTTACGACGACGTCGCCAGGCTGCTCGCCGAATCCGGATACGACGTGGTGGTGCCGTATCTGCGGGGCTTCGGACCGACCCGGTTCGTCGACGCCGACACGATGCGATCCGGAGAGCAGGCCGCGATCGGCCACGACCTGCGTGAGTTGATTCTCGCGCTGGAACTGAACGAGCCCATCGTCGCCGGCTACGACTGGGGTGGGCGAGCGGCGTGCGTCGTCGCCGCGATGTGGCCGGAGTTGGTGTCGGGCCTGGTGAGCGTGTCCGGCTACCTGGTCCAGGACATCGCCGCGGCAGTGTCGACGCCGGTGTTGCCGCATCTCGAGAAGCGGCACTGGTATCAGTACTACCTGCACTCCGAGCGGGGCCGGGCCGGGCTCGCGGCCCACCGCGCAGAGATCGCACAGACACTGTGGACGGATTGGTCGCCGACCTGGCGGTTCGGCGACTCCGAGTTCGCGGCCACCGCACCCTCGTTCGACAACCCCGACTTCGTGGACGTGTCCGTGCATTCCTACCGCCACCGCTACGGCGTCGAGGCCGGGGACCCGGCCTATGCAGCGACGCAGGAATTGCTGACCGAGCAACCGAGGATCACGGTGCCCACGATCGTGATCGATCCGACCGAGGACACCGTTGCCTCGCTGTACGGCAGCCCGGACCACGCGGCGCACTTCACCGATCTGATCGACGTTCGGCAGATCGACTGCGGCCACAACCCGCCGCAGGAACTGCCGGGACAGTTCGCCGACGCGGTCGTGACGCTGGGCCAGGTGGTCCGGGATCGAGAACGGAGCTAGAACGATCTAGTCGACGGCGAGTTCGCCCAGTTCGTTCCAGTCGGTGCCGTCGACCTCTTGGCTGATGATCTTCGGCGTCTCCTGCAGGTACGGCGGGAGATCCTTCTGCGCCTGCTTGAAGTGATCCGAGTTCACGTGTGTCGCACCGGCGTCGGGGTCCTTGAAGGCCTCCACCAGGACGTACTCGGTCGGGTCGTCGAGGGTGCGTGACCAGAAGTACCAGAGGCACCCCTCCTCGGCCTGGCAGGCCTCGGTGAAGTCGCGCGAAATCTCGGGCCAGTTGTCGGCGTGCTCGGGCTTGACCTTGAACTTGGCGGTGATGAAGATCAACGTTGCTCCTCGTTGTTGGGGTTGTGTCGGTGGTTACTACCCGATTTCAGGGTACGAGAATCGCGCGGCCGCGAACCCGTCCGTTGTCGAGGTCGTCGATGGCACTCTGGAAGTCGTCCAGTGCGTAGGTCTGCGTATGCAGGTTCACGGAACCGCGCGCGGCGAGAGACATCAGATCGCACAGGTCGTTGTAGGACCCGACGAGGTTGCCGACGATGTTCTTCTCCGCCGACACCAGGTCGATGGTCGGCACGTCGACGTTCTCGCCGTAGCCGATCACATGATAGTCACCGGCCCGTCTGGTCATCGCCAATCCCTCTGCGGTGGAGCCATTTTCGCCGACGAAGTCGAGAACGACCTCGGCGCCGAATCCGCCCGTGAGTTCCATGACCTGGTCGATCTGGCTGCCGTCGGCGACCACCGCGTGATCGGCACCGAGAGTCAGGGCGAGCTTGACGGCATCGGCGTTGCGGTCGATGACGATGAGCTCTGCGGGCGACAGCGCCTCCAGCACCTGGATACCGATGTGGCCGAGGCCGCCTGCACCGATGACGACGCATTTGTCGCGTGGAGTCAGCCGCCGGGCCGCTTTGGCGGCGGCGTGGTACGCCGTCAGGCCTGCATCGGCCAGCGCTGCCACCGCGGACGGTTCGAGCGATTCGTCGATCTTCACCACTGTCCTGGCGTTGGTACGCAGATAGTCCGCGTACCCGCCGTTGGTGTCGATCCCGGGGAAATCACTGCTCTCGCAATGCACGTCGTCACCGGACCGGCATGCCCGGCACAGTCCGCACGTGACCAACGGATGCAGGATCACCTTGTCGCCCTCGCGGACGTTGGTGACGGCCGAACCGACCGCGTGCACCCATCCGGCGTTCTCGTGCCCGATCGTGTACGGCAGTGTGACACCGGACTTCTCGGCCCACTGGCCTTCGAGGATGTGCAGATCGGTGCGGCACACGCCTGCCCCGCCGATCTTCACGATCACGTCGAGAGGGCCTCGAACCTCGGGGATCGGTACCTCGGTCATCTCCAGATTCTTGTGATACCCGACCACCTGGACGGCGCGCATCGTGCTCATCGTGACTGCTCCTGTGTTGTGGTGTGCTGGACGGTGAGGGAGGTGAGGGGGATGAACGCGCCCTCCTCTCGAGGGACTTGCTGTTCTTCCGCGCCGGGGTAGCGAGTCTGCAGCAACCCGCGACAGAAGTGCGCGTTGCCGTCGATCGAGACGCGGGTGGCGCGGGCGCGCCGCATCACCATCGTGAGATCACCGGTGTGTGGGCGACCGGTGTGGTCGACCAGAGCCGGAGCGGCCGGGTCGATTCTCAGCCCGAGTGCCTCGCGGCGGCGAAGCAGAGCGGTCGACGTGCGATCGTCCGCAAGATCTCCGAGAACCACTGCGGCCAAGTCGTTCTCGGTCGCACTTGGATTCGCTCGCAGCCACCCCTGGAGAGAACGTTCCATCGCCGCCACATACGCCTTGCGGCGGAACGTCGCTCGTAATTCCTCGAGGTCCTCCTCGGCTTCGTGGCCGAAGGTGCCTCGATAGCCCGCGTCGGCGGCGAGGCCGGCGTTGATCTTGTCCGAGTCGTGGTGATCGTCCAGTTCGACGAGAACATGCTCGGTCCACGGCAGTGCCGTCAGCACGTCCTTCGCATCCCCCGACATGAGGTACGCGAAGTTCGGCGAGCAGAACGACGTGGGCAACCGCAGATGAACGTGGACGGTGCTCTCGTCGACCTCCAGGGATCGGACGAAGCCGAGATCGGTGATGGGCTCGTCCAATTCGGGATCCAGGACGACACCGAGGGCGGCGTAGGCCTCGTCCTTCCTGGTGGTCGTGGCAGTCGTCATCTCAGACCGCCGCGAGGTCGGCGCGCTCGGGCTGACGCGGTCCGGTCTCGGTCTCGTCGGCGTCGGGCAGCTGCAGCTCTGCAGGGACCTCGATGTCGTAGAGCTTGGCGGCGTTGAGTCCGAGCACCTTCTTCTTCTGCTCGAGCGTGATGGGAGCGTATTCGTCGAGGGACTCGTGGATCTGGAAGTCGACGAATCCTTCGACCAGCCACTTGGGCGTCCACAGTGCGTAGTCGGAGGAGAAGAAGATGCGGTCCTCGCCCAGCCAGTACAGCAGCTCACCCATGATCTGGCCGAAGTACTTCGGACGTGTGTGCATGAACGGAATGGCCACCGCGAGACCGGCGTACACGTTGGGTTCCTGGGTCGCGATCCAGCAGAAGTCCTCGAGCCGGGGCAGTCCGCAGTGCTCGACGATGAAGTTCAGATCGGTGAAGTCGGTGGCCACGTGGTCGACGTCCGCTACGTCGAATGCATCTCGATCGAGCGGACGGATGGTCGGTCCCTTGTGCACGTGGATGTTCTTGATGCCGACTTCGCGGCAGACCTCGAGGTAGCGCCGCGTCCAGTCGTCGTCGAGCTTGTAGCCGCGGGAATCGCCGTGCCACTCGGCGGTGTAGAGCTTGACGCCCTTGAGTCCGAAGCGCTCGGCGTCGGCTCGCAGCTGGTCGAGGCCACGTTCGCCGTTTCGCGGATCGAAGTGGTGGTTGTAGGTCAGCTTGTCCGGGTGCGCGGCGGCCAACGCCGACGCCTCCTCGGTCTGTCCGAACCCGTTGTTGTAGAACTCGCCGAGGTGGGCGGGCTGGAAGATGGCGTGATCGACGTAGCCGACCTCGAACAGGTCGTGCATCAGGCGCTCGCCACCCTGGTAGAGGTACTCGTCGTACGTCCACAGTTCGCTCTCGGGGGAGAGGTTGCGATGGTAGTCGTAGAAGCAGTCGATGAACTGCTTGCCGTGGATGTTGCGCTGGTTCTGCTCCCGCGCGTCCCACAGAGCGATGTGAGCGTCGACGATGAAGAACTTCTCGCCATTCTTGGTGTACATGCGGTGTGCCTCCCGGATGGTGCGATACGTGACGTGCGTCACGTCGTTATGGGAACGACGGTAGGTCCGAATCGAGCCGGCGTCGCGGCCTCGGCGTCTCAATTCGAGACGCTGCCCCGGCACAGATGGCGACATGCGAATGTAACCTGGATCACATGGCCGATTCCGGGGGTCTCTCGCGAGCCCGACTCCACTCGGAGCCGCTCGCTGCCGTCTCGCATCGGCTCCTCGCGTCCTGGCACCGAAGCCAGCGGTACGGGGTGTCGCTCGACGAGGTTGCTCCGGTCTTCTCGGGAACCTACGACGACGAGTCCCTGTTCTACCGATGCGGCCGCGAGGTGCTCAACGGGTTGCGCGACACGTTGGCGAACGAACCGGTGTCGATGATGCTCACCGACGCCGACGGTCTCGTGTTGGACCGAGTCAGCGCCGATCGCGATCTGCTGGCCGCGCTCGACCGTGTGCATCTGGCGCCCGGCTTCTCGTATGCGGAGGACCAGGCCGGTACCAACGGCCTGGCGCTGGCGCTGGCAGATCAGGTGCCCGCAGTGGTGAGGGCGGACGAACACTACTCGCTCTCGCTCGCCGGCTACACGTGCGCGGCTGCGCCGGTCCTCGATCCCCTCACCGGCAGGGTGGAGGGCTGCGTCAATCTGACCACCTGGTCGGAGTCGTCGTCGGATCTGCTTCTGGCCCTTGCGCAGTCGGCGGCAGGCAACACCTCGGCGATGATGCTCGCGCGGGCACAGGGCCAGCATCCACGGCCTGCTCCGCGCGGTGAGGTGTTCCGGGTCGAGACCGCTCACAGCGGGCCGGGATCAGGCATCCTCGACGACCTTTCCCCTGGCTGGCGTAGTGCACTGGGGTCTGCGGAAGCTGCTCTGGCCGAACATGGTTCGATTCTCATGGTCGGTGAGCCGGGATCGGGCCGGGCCACCGTGCTCGCTCGCGCACTGCGCGCGGCACGCCCGCGCGGCCGCATCCTCAGCGCCGGAGCACCGGCAGCCCGCGACGTCGACGCCTGGCTCGACCTCTGGACGCCCGAGCTGCCGAAACCCGATACGGCAGTGATCATCCGCGATGTCGACAGGCTTCCCGCGCGTGCAGCCGACGCCCTCGCCGAACTGATCCGCCGCGCCGGCCACGGCGTACCCGTCACCGTCACGGCGTCGAACTACGACGACGTGCCCCCGGCACTCGCGGGACTGCTGCGCACTGTGGTCGAGGTACCGCCGCTGCGAAACCGGCCCGACGACATCGCCCCGCTCGCCCTCCATCTGGCCGGTCGAGTACGCGGCCGCCAGGTCACGCTCACCCCCGCTGCCGAGCGAGCGCTGCGCGAACATCCGTGGCCGGGCAACGTCGGTGAGCTGGCCACGGTGATGCACAAGGCATCCGTCCGCGCCGACGTCATCGGAGTCCACCATCTACCGCCGGAGGTGCTCTCGCGCACCACCCATCGGCTCACGCGCATCGAGACGTTCGAGCGCGACGAGATGATCCGCGTGCTCTCTCGCCCCGGCATCACCATGAACGACGCGGTCGAGGAACTCGGGATGAGTCGAGCGACCATCTATCGCAAACGCGACCGATACGGCATCACGCTTCGTTCTTGATCGCTTACCCTCGACCTCATGGCCAGTAGCTCTCCGTCGATCGAGTTACCGGTCGGTGACCGCATCGTCCGCATCTCCAACCCCGAGCGTGTGTACTTCCCCGAAAGCGGAGCCACCAAGCTGGATTTGGTGAACTACTACCTGAGCGTGGGCGACGGCATCGTGCGGGCGCTTCGGGAGCGCCCGTGCATGATGCATCGCTTTCCCAAGGGACTGGCCGGTGACAAGGTGCACCAGAAGCGGGTGCCGAATGGCGCGCCGCCGTGGCTCGAGACCGTGCAGGTGACGTTTCCCCGCTACAACCGCACCGCGGACGAGCTGTGCGTGACCGAACTGGCGCACGTGGCCTGGGCGGTGCAGATGTCGACCGTGGAGTTCCATCCGTGGAACAGCCGCCGCGCCGACGTCGAGATGCCCGACGAGTGGCGCATCGACCTCGATCCGATGCCCGACTGTTCCTTCGACCGGGTCCGACGTGTCGCCGGGGTCGTTCAGGAGGTGCTGGGAGATCTGGGGGCCGTCGGCTGGCCCAAGACCTCCGGTGGGCACGGTCTGCACATCTACGTTCGGATCGACCCGGCTCATGGATTCAAGGACTTGCGAAGGGCTGCACTGGCTTTCGCGCGTGAGGTCGAGCGCCGCGCACCCGAGGACGTGACGACGACGTGGTGGCGCAAGGACCGCGACCCGTCGAAACTGTTCGTCGACTACAACCAGAACGCCCGCGATCACACCATCGCCAGCGCGTATTCGGTGCGCGGGAATCAGCAGGCGACGGTGTCGACGCCGATTTCGTGGGACGAGGTTGCCGACGTCGATCCGCGCGAGTTCACGATGTTCACGGTGCCGGCCAGATTCGCCGAGTTGGGGGACCTGCACGCGGGCATCGACGATGCGGTGTTCGCGATCGACGAGCTACTCGAATGGGCGGAGCGCGACGAGCACGAGGGTTTGACGGAGCCCGAGGAGTAGCCGAACTCGAAGTTGTGGACGGAAATCGGCGGAAATCCGTCCATAACTTCGAGTTCGGCGGGGCAGGAGTGGCTAGTCGGTGCCGGACTCGATGGCGGCGTGGTCGAGTGCCGAGGAGTCCACGGAACCGTCGGGGCCGCTGGCGGCGATGGCGTCGGCACCGCCTGCGGGCAGTTCGCCGATGAGCTCGCCCCAGGCCGTGAGCTGGTTCTGCGCGGCGTACTGCTCGAGCTTGCTGCGTGAATCGGCGATGTCGAGGTTGCGCATCGTGAGTTGACCGATGCGGTCGCCGGGGAAGAACGCCTGGCCCTGGCTGCGTTCCATGGACAGCTTCTCGGGGTGGTAGCTGAAGTTGCTGCCCTGGGTGTCGACGATCGTGAAGTCCTGGCCGCGGCGCAGTCGCAGTGTCACGCTGCCGCTGACGACGTTGCCGACCCACCGCTGCAGGCCCTCGCGCAGCATCAGTGCCTGCGGATCGAACCAGCGTCCCTCGTACAGCAGACGGCCGAGTCGACGGCCTTCGTTGTGGTACGAGGCGACGGTGTCCTCGTTGTGGATGGCGTTGACGAGGCGCTCGTAGGTGATGTGCAGAAGTGCCATTCCGGGAGCCTCGTAGATGCCGCGGCTCTTGGCTTCGATGATGCGGTTCTCGATCTGATCGCTCATGCCGAGGCCGTGGCGTCCACCGATGGCGTTGGCTTCCATGACGAGGTCGACGGGGCTGTCGAAGCTCTTGCCGTTGATCCGGACCGGTCGACCCCGCTCGAACTCGACGGTGACCTCCTCGGGCGCGATGTCCACCTCGGGATCCCAGAACCGAACGCCCATGATGGGGCTGACGATCTCGAGTGACGTGTCGAGGTATTCGAGCTTCTTCGCCTCGTGGGTGGCGCCCCAGATGTTGGCGTCGGTGGAGTAGGCCTTCTCTGCCGAGTCACGGTAGGGGAGCGTGCGCTGGGTGAGCCACTGCGACATCTCGTGCCGACCGCCGAGCTCGGCGACGAACGCCTCGTCGAGCCAGGGCTTGTAGATCCGCAGCTGCGGGTTGGCGAGCAGGCCGTAACGGTAGAACCGCTCGATGTCGTTGCCCTTGTACGTCGATCCGTCGCCCCAGATCGAGACGCCGTCCTCGGCCATCGCGCGCACCAGCATGGTGCCGGTGACTGCGCGGCCGAGCGGGGTGGTGTTGAAGTACGTCTGCAGAGACGAGCGAATGTGGAACGCGCCGCAGGTCAGTGCCGCCAAGCCCTCCTCGACGAGCGGCTCGCGGCAGTCGATGAGCCGCGCCTGCTCGGCCCCGTAGGCCAGGCCGCGCTCGGGCACATCGGACAGGTCCGGCTCGTCGTACTGGCCGATGTCGGCTGTGTACGCGTAGGGGATCGCCCCGTGCTCGCGCATCCACGCGACAGCCACCGAGGTGTCGAGACCGCCGGAGAATGCAATGCCGATTCGTTCGCCGACCGGGAGAGAGTTCAATACCTTCGTCACGGCAAGCAGCCTAGTAGTACTACCGATCGGCCCGATCGGCGAGCGACTCCACGGCACCCCGGACGGCATCGAGATGCGCGGTCATGGCGCGGGCTGCGGCGTCGTACTCGCCCGATCGGATGCCGTCGACGATGGCGTCGTGTTCGACGTTGGACTGTTGCTGCCGATGTGCGACGAGGTTGAGGGTCTCCGATTGCCGCGTCAGGGCATCCCGGATGTCGACGATGATCGCCTCGAACACGCGATTCTTGCTCGCCCGCGCGATCGCGGTGTGGAACTGCGCGTCCAGCAGAACCCAGGCCTCGTGGTCGTCCTCCGAACGCATTTCGTCCGCCAGGCCGGCGAGCACCGCCAACTCTTCGTCGGTGCGTCGCTCCGCGGCCCAGCCGGCGGCGGGAATCTCCACGTGCGGGCGGGCCTCCATGAGTTCGCGGGCGGCGTAGTTGCCGATGTCGAGGTCGTTGCCGACGCGGTCGCGAATCACGAACGTGCCGAGACCGGTCTTGGTCTCGGTGAGGCCGAGGGCGTGGCAGGAGCGCAGTGCCTCGCGGATGACGGACCGGCTGACGCTGTGCCGGGCGGCAAGGGCCGCCTCGGACGGCAACTTCTGGCCGACGGGGAGCTCGCCCGACGCGATGGCCGCGCGCAGGTCTGCGAACACCGCCTCGGCCGCGCTCATCCGGGCATTCGTGGGCGCACTGACTGCCCAGCTGTCCGACAGGTTCATGACGTGATCCTAGCGTGGGGTTGACGAATGAGGTGTTCTGCGCCACACTCTACCTGTCAGACAGCCGGACAGCTGGACACCCTCACCTAGGAGCGCACCGTGGCCGATACCCGCATCGAGAAGGATCTTCTCGGGGAACGCGAAATCCCGAACAGCGTGTATTGGGGAATCCACACCCTGCGCGCCCTCGAGAACTTCCCCATCACCGGGCGTCCGATCTCCACCAATGCGCACCTCGTTCGCGGACTCGCCGCGGTGAAGTGGGCCGCCGCGTCGGCCAATCAGGATCTCGGAATTCTCGACGCCACCCGCGGGGAAGCGATCCGTACGGCGTGTCAGGAAATTCTCGACGGTCAGTGGCACGAGGAGTTCGTCGTCGACGTCATCCAGGGTGGCGCGGGCACCTCGACCAACATGAACGCCAACGAGGTCATCGCCAACCGCGCCCTGGAAATTCTCGGGCACCCGCACGGCGACTACAGCATGCTGCACCCCAACGAGCACGTGAACGCGTCGCAGTCCACCAACGACGTGTACCCGACGTCGGTCAACATCGCGACCGTCTTCGCCGTCCACGAGCTGATCGCCTCGATGAAGGTGTTGCGAGACTCGTTCGGCCGCAAGGCAACCGAGTTCGCCACCGTCGTCAAGATGGGCCGCACGCAGCTGCAGGATGCAGTGCCGATGACCCTCGGCCAGGAGTTCGGTACCTACGCGGTCATGATCGACGAGGACTGCTCGCGACTCGAGGAAGCGGCACTGCTGGTGCACGAGATCAACCTCGGAGCCACCGCCATCGGCACCGGACTGAACGCTCCCGCCGGATACACCGAATCGGCCGTCGCACATCTGCGGACCATCACCGGCCTGCCTCTGGTGACCGCGACGGATCTGATCGAGGCAACGCAGGACGTCGGTCAGTTCGTGCACCTGTCCGGCGTTCTCAAGCGCGTCGCGGTGAAGCTGTCGAAGATCTGCAACGACCTCCGGCTGTTGTCCTCCGGGCCGCGGGCGGGCTTCAACGAGATCAATCTGCCTCCGATGCAGGCGGGTTCGTCGATCATGCCCGGCAAGGTCAACCCCGTCATCCCCGAGGTACTCAACCAGGTTGCCTACGAGGTGATCGGTCACGACGTCACCATCACCATGGCGGCAGAGGCGGGACAGTTGCAGCTCAACGCATTCGAGCCGATCATCGTCAAGTCCCTGTCCGACGGTATGGCGCACCTGAGCGCCGCATGCCGAACCGTCGCGCATCGGTGTGTCGACGGCATCACCGCCAACGTCGACCTGCTGCGTGAGCGCGTGGAGAACTCCATCGGCCTGATCACCGCGCTGAGCCCGTATCTCGGATACGTGGAATCGACTGCTATTGCCCAGGAGGCGTTGGTCAGTGGTCGAAACGTGGTCGACCTCGTTCTCGAGAAGGGTCTGTTGGCCCGGGACGAACTGGATCGACTCCTGAGCCCCGAGCACCTCGCGAATCTGCGGGTGGCTCCCACCGAGCATTCCGTTGCTCCCGAGACGTCGACGAGGTAACGCGATGAGTACAGAGAACCGGAGTGTCGACACCGCCAAGGCCTTCAGTGAAGAAGACCTGGGCTACCGAAAAGAGCTGGCCCCTCGCCAGATCCAGATGATCGCCATCGGCGGCGCGATCGGCACCGGACTGTTCATGGGCGCGGGCGGGCGACTGCGCGACGCCGGACCTGCCCTGGTTCTGGTGTACGCGCTGTGCGGATTCTTCGCCTTCCTGATTCTGCGCGCACTGGGTGAGCTGGTGATGCACCGCCCGTCGTCGGGATCCTTCGTCTCGTATTCGCGCGAATTCTTCGGCGAGAAAGTCGCTTTCGCGGCCGGCTGGCTGTACTGGATGAACTGGGCGATGACAGCGGTGGTCGACGTGACGGCCGTGGCGCTCTACATGAACTTCTTCAAGAAGTACTGGGCTCCACTCGGCAACGTCGATCAATGGGTCTTCGCGCTCGCAGGCCTGGTGCTCGTGCTCGGGCTGAACCTGGTGTCGGTCAAGGTGTTCGGTGAGCTGGAGTTCTGGTTCGCGCTCATCAAGGTCGTCGCACTGGTGACTTTCTTGGCCATCGGCACCTATTACGTCATCTTCGGCACTCCCATCGACGGACAAGAGCCGGGTCTGAGCGTGCTCACCGACAACGGCGGGCTGATTCCCAACGGACTGCTGCCTGCCATCGTGGTGATCCAGGGAGTGGTGTTCGCCTACGCCTCGATCGAGCTGGTCGGCACTGCGGCCGGTGAGACGCAGAATCCCGAGAAGGTGATACCGAAGGCGATCAACACCGTCATCATCCGTATCGTCGTGTTCTACGTCGGCTCGGTGCTGCTGCTGTCACTGCTGTTGCCGTACACCGCCTATCGGGCCGGTGAGAGTCCGTTCGTGACGTTCTTCGGAGCGATCGACGTCGACGGCGCGGACGCGATCATGAACCTCGTCGTCCTCACCGCAGCGTTGTCCTCCCTCAATGCTGGGCTGTACTCGACCGGACGCATCCTGCATTCGATGGCGGTCGCCGGCTCGGCCCCCTCGTTCGCCGCGCGGATGAACAAGTCGGGTGTGCCGTACGGCGGCATCGCACTGACGTCGGTGGTGACGCTGCTCGGCGTCGTGCTCAACGCCGTGGTTCCGGCGCAGGCATTCGAGATCGTGCTGAACCTTGCCGCTCTGGGCATCATCAGCGCCTGGGCCGTCATCGTGGCGTGTCAGTTGAAGTTCTGGTCGCTGTCGAGAACCGGTGCGGTCACCCGACCTGCGTTCAAGCTCTTCGGTGCCCCGTACACCGGATACGCAACGCTAGGCTTCCTGGCGTGTGTACTCGTGCTGATGGCCTTCGACAAACCGGTCGGTACCTGGACGGTGGCGTCGATCCTGCTCATCGCGCCGATGCTCGTCGGAGGATGGTTTCTGTGCCGCAAGCGAATTCGAGAGGTGGCGGCGCGCAGTGACTGAGGAGTGGAGCCTGCAGGAACGACCGGAGAGCGCCGAGCATGTCGCCTTGTTGACCACAGGCGGCACGATTGCCAGCAGTCGCGACGAGCACGGTGTCTCTCGTCCGGTCGCCGGCATCGGGGTCGATGTCGACGGTGTTCGGGTGCACGAGGTGATGTCGAAGGACAGCTCGGCGTTGGACTTCGCCGATCTCGACACCATTCGCACTGCGGTCGCGGACGCGCTGGCCGAGGACGGATGCGCCGGAGTGGTGGTGTTGCACGGCACCGACACCATGGAGGAGTCGGCGCTCTACGTCGATCTGTTCCACGACGACGAACGTCCGGTGGTGTTCACCGGTGCACAGCGCACGGCCGATCATCCAGATCCGGACGGCCCGAGCAACATCGCCGCGGCGGTGGCGGCCGCGCAGTCCGAGCCCGGTGTTCTGATCGCGTTCGGCGGTCGTTTGCTGCCGGCGCGCGGCGCGATCAAGAAGCACACCACCGAACTCGATGCCTTTCGGTCGGCGGCCCTGCCTCGGCCGAAACCCCTGCAGTGGAAGCCCATTGCCGGGATTCGCGTCGACATCGTCGCCCTCTATCCCGGGGCCGACGGACTGCAGATCGACGCGTGCCGCGAGGCCGGGGCGTCGGGCATCGTGCTCGAGGCGACGGGTTCGGGCAACACCAACGCCCGCGTCGTGCATGCGGTGAAGGAGGCAGTGGCCGCCGGGGTGCACGTGGTGGTCACGACGCGGGTTCCGTTCGGCGAGACCTCGCCGACGTACGGCGGCGGTGGGGGTGGCCACGATCTCCTCGATGCGGGTGCGGTGTTCTCCCGCGAACTGCGGGCGGGGCAGGCGCGGATCCAGTTGGCGGCGCTGATTGCCACCGGAGCGAGTGACGTGGTTGTCCACAATTCCTTCGCGTGAGCGGAAACCCGCCCGCGGAACCGAAAAGTGGACACTCAGCGCACCACAGCCGAGCTACAGCTCCGACTCGCCCCAACTCGCGACGTGTAGTTCGTCCCCGACGGTCACCGTGCCGTCCTGCACCACCGAGAACTTCGACCCGAAGGCGACGCCCTTCTGCCGACCGCGGCGGTAGTCGCCGAGCGTGCGCAGCGGTTCCGGACCGGTGCGCACACCGGTGGACTGCTCGACCGTGGTGACGGCGCAGCGGATGGCGAGTTTGGTGTAGGCCAATCGCGCCCCGCCGATGGTCACCTCCCGCACCTCGTCTTCCCGGTGCGGGGAGTCCCAGCCGTCGACGACGATGTTGGGGCGGAAGCGATCCATCGGCAGCGGGACGTCGAGGCGGGAATTGAGCCCGGCCAAGGTGGCGGTCGAGAGGATGTGCACCGCAGAGCTGTCGGCGAATTGTGCTGATCCTGGCCGGATTCCGTCGGTGACGCGGTCGAGGTCGCGCGGTGCGGCGACGAGGCGTGACGGTTCTCCGATGACGTCGGTGAGCCAGTCGGCGACGTCGTCGCCCTGATCGATCCCGCGCATCGGGCTGCGGAACATCGTGATGTCTCGCGCTTCGGAATCGCGGTCCACCGACACGGTCACCGAGCCGGAGGTGTCGTGCTCGAGCGTCAACGTTCCGTCGCCCACCGAACAGCGGACGACCGCGAGCACGGGGTCGGTGCGTTGACTGCGGAATGCGCCGTCCGCATCGACGATCATGAACGATCGATCGTGTTCGAGGCCGGTGGCACTCACCTGGGCCGCATCGAGCACGGCACCGGCACATCCTTTGACGGGGTAGGTCACCAGAGACGACACGCGCACCCGTCGAGGATACTGGGATCCATGACTCGTGCTCTGTTGGTAGTGGATGTGCAGAACGACTTCACCGAGGGCGGCGCGCTTGCGGTGACCGGCGGCGCGGAAGTTGCGCGCAGGATCAGCGCGTACCTCGCGCGCCACGGTGACGAGTACGACCTCGTGGTGTCCTCGCGAGATTGGCACGACGCCGAGGGCGACAACGGCGGGCACTTCGCCACCGACGCCGCCCCGGACTTCGTCACCACGTGGCCGGTGCACTGCGTCGCGGGCACCGTCGGAGCCGAGTATCACCCCGATTACGCGACCGGTTCGGTGGACGTCCACGTCTACAAGGGGCAGGGCAAACCGTCGTACTCGGCGTTCGAGGGTGTCACCGACGACGGGACATCCCTCGCCGAGATACTCACCGCCAACGAGGTCACCGGCATCGACGTCGTCGGGCTTGCGACCGACTACTGCGTTCTGGCTTCGGCGAAAGACGCTGTGGCCGAGAAGCTGGACGTCCGTGTTCTCACCGACCTCGTCGCGGGAGTTGCGCCGGAGTCGTCGGCCGCTGCCCTCGACGATCTGCGGGCGTCCGGCGCCGTGGTGGTCTAACTGTCGATCGTCGTGGTGATGGATGTGACCGACGGTGCCGCCGGGGTGCTGCCGAATCCGAAGGTCACCGGGGGAGTGACCGGGGTCAGTGAACCGAGGTCCTCGCCCTGCCACGAGGCCTGCACGTCGGTGACGCGGTGTTGGTGCCTGGCACCGTAGTACTCACGTCGGCCCCCGCCCGCGCTGCCGCGGGTGCGGACTCCGCGCAGTATCACTCGGGCGATGGGATCGCTGATCGCGCAGAACCACGGTGCTGTCGACACCACGTCGGGGACGAGGCTCAGCGCGCGGCCGAGCACGGTGGGTCCGGCAACGCGGATTCTCACGGACAGGTCACCCGCTGTCACCGACCGCCAACCATCCTGCTGAGCGGTGAATGTCACCGGTACGAGTTCGGTGGCGTCGAAGGTGTATGTGGCGGTGACGAATTCCCGAACGTCCTCGTCGGGCGCGACGAGCAGGCGTCTGCCGTCCGCGAATTGGATCATGACGTCGGTGAATTCGCCCAGCGGCGATCGCGTCCAATGCCCGACGACGATGCGCATGCCGGACGTTGTGCCTACCCCGTAGATCTCACCGTGAAACCGTGATCTGGTCATCATGCACTCTCACTCGTCGGCACTGTGCGCGCCCAAACTGTGCGGTGCATAGTGGAGGTCATGGCGTCCTCGCAACCCACTGTATTCGTCCTTTTCGGCGCAACCGGAGACCTCGCGAAGCGAATGGTCCTGCCGTCGTTCTACCAACTCCATCTCGAAGGCCTGCTCCCGGAGAAATGGGTCCTGATCGGCAACGGCCGCAAGGACACCTCCGACGACGAGTTCCGCGATCACGTACGCAGCGTTCTCGACGAATTCGCCGAGAACGTGGCCGAGGACGATTGGACGACGTTCTCCGAGCGAATCCGCTTCGCGGGCAACGGCTTCACCGTCGACGATCCCGGTAAGTTGCCCGAGGTCGTCGCCGACGCGAAGAAGGACGTCGGCGACGACGCCCAGCTGGTGCACTACATCGCTCTGCCGCCGAGCACCTTCGTCGACTACACGAAGGCCTTGGGAGCACACGATCTGGCCGACGGCTCCCGGGTGGTCTACGAAAAGCCCTTCGGTACCTCGCAGAGCAACTTCGAGGAACTCGACAAGGCCGTGCACGAGGTGGTCGAGGAAAACCAGGTCTATCGCATCGATCACTTCCTCGGCAAGGAGGCGACGCAGAACCTCCATGTGCTGCGGTTCGCGAACGGCATGATCAGCGGAATCTGGAACTCCGAACACGTCGCGCAGGTACAGATCGACGTCCCCGAGACGCTCGACATCGACGACCGCGCCGAGTTCTACGACGCCACCGGTGCCGTGTTGGACATGCTCGTCACCCATCTGTTCCAGGTTGCCGCGGAGGTCGCGATGGAGCCGCCCGCATCGCTGAAGGCCGAGGATCTGCAATCGGCGCGTGAGACCGTGATCGGGCAGTTCCGGCCGCTGGACACCGGCGAGGTGGTACTCGGTCAGTACGACGGCTACCGCGATGTCGAGGGCGTCGCCGACGATTCGAAAGTCGACACGTTCGTCGTGGCGAAGTTGTGGGTCGACACCGACCGGTGGCGCGGAGTCCCGTTTCTGCTCCGCACCGGAAAGATGTTGGGCGTGAGCCAGCAGCGCGTGTCGTTGGTGTTCGGTAAACCGGCCGACAGTCCGCTCACCGAACTGCCCGAGGACGGCACTGTGCTCTCGTTCGACCTCTCGGGTGACGGCAGCATCGACATCGCCATGACGGTCAAGGAACCGGGCCCGGATTTCGATCTGTCGGTGGGGCATCTGGCGCTGCCGCTGAAGTCGGTGCCCGACGCCGAGCCGCTGAGCCCGTACGCGCGCTTGATCCTCGATGTGCTCAGTGGAGACCGTTCGTTGTTCACCAGGCCGGACGGTCTGGCGCACGTCTGGGACGTCGCCGCCCCGTTGCTGAGCAACCCGCCCGAGGTGAAGAGCTACGCGCCCGGTTCGATGGGACCCGCCGAGGCCGACGAGCTGGCCGGACCGTGCGGCTGGTTGATCACCGGACAGGAGTAGTTCGCGCGCAACCGTGCGGAAGTTTTTTCCGGCAACAAACGGGGAGCGGGACTTTTTCGGGCAAACGTCGGATCGGACAGATCGGGCGCGTTATATTTCTGCCGCCCGGTCCAATCTTCAACCAGGCCTCGTCGTTTCTCCGAAAGGTGCTCACTCCATGCTTCTCGATCTCATCACCGGTCTGCTCGGCGGCGGCACCGAAGGCGGCGGCCTCGGCGGAATCATCACCGACGGCATCGCTGCAGGCATCTCCGACGCGATCACCGAGCTCTTCACCGGAAGCGCCGAAGGACTCTCCAGCGTCGCCGAGTAGTCGGTTGCGGGGCCCCGGACCTGTTGTCGAGGTCCGGGGCTTCGTCGCGTTCGGGCTTCATCGGAGCGGCATCAACATCAACGCCGCGAGGTAGATCAGCACGACGGTGCCGCCGGTCAGGACTGCGCCGACAACGGTCGCGAGTCGGACGATGTTGACGTCCCAGCCGAAATATTCGGCAACTCCGCCGCATACACCTCCCATCATCTTCTGCGAACTCGACCTGGTGAACTCTCTGGGGGAACCGCTCTCGAATGTCATGCTGAAAAGTCTGCATCAGCAACACCTTTCGGCGCATCGGGGATTTCACCCATATCGACCCCGACAAACGAACGGTCCGAAATCGGCGCTCGAACAAGATCGTCGACTTTTCCGGGCAGACCCCTGGACCTACCGCTGTGACGGCCGATACGGTCGCACGAGATCGGCGAGTTCACGAGCAGGCGCTACCCGGTCCGTCCCCCTTGCGGACCGGGTAGTGCCTGCGGTGAAACCGGATGCATCGGGTGTTCACCGAACCGACATGGATCGGTCACCGATGAGCACTAACTTTCGGCCCATGACCGACAACGATCTCCGCAACGGCACGGCTGCGCGTACCAACCTGAGCGACCTGCTCGACATCACGACAGCCGTGGATCTTGCCGACACGTCGGGCTTCACCGTCGACGACTCCGATGACGACGATCCGGTACTGCTGACCGTCCCCGACGGCCACGTCGTCGACACCTGGCGCGAGAACTACCCGTACGACGAGCGTATGACGCGTGCCGAGTACGAACTGGAGAAGCGTCTTCTGCAGATCGAACTCCTCAAGTTGCAGATGTGGACCAAGGAGACCGGGCGACGGCACGTCATCATCTTCGAGGGCCGAGATGCCGCCGGTAAGGGCGGCACGATCAAGCGATTCATGGAACACCTCAACCCGCGCGGTGCCAGCGTGGTCGCGCTGGAGAAGCCGTCGGCTCGTGAGTCGACCGAGTGGTACTTTCAGCGCTACATCGCACATCTGCCCGCGGCCGGGGAGATCGTCATGTTCGACAGGTCCTGGTACAACCGGGCGGGCGTCGAGCGGGTCATGGGGTTCTGCACCGACGAGCAGCACGCTCAGTTCGTTCGGCAGGCACCGCTGTTCGAGCAGATGCTCGTCGACGAGGGCATCAGCTTGACCAAGTTCTGGTTCTCGGTGTCGCAGCACGAGCAGCGCACCCGCTTCGCCATCCGGCAGGTCGACCCGGTGCGGCAATGGAAGCTCTCGCCCATGGACCTTGCCTCGCTGGACAAGTGGGATGCCTACACCGCGGCGAAGGAGGAGAACTTCCGTGCCACCGACACCGATGTCGCGCCGTGGACGGTCGTCAAGAGCAACGACAAGAAGCGGGCTCGCATCAACGCCATGCGCTTCGTGCTCAACAAATTCGACTACGCGAACAAGGATTCCGAAATAGTCGGTGAAACAGACCCTCTGCTCGTGGGGCGCGCGAAAGACGTGATCGGCGAGTAGTTTTGCCGCGTAATATGGTGCAATCTCCGGTAAGTCGTTGCGGTAGTGGATCTTCGATGTCTCGAGTTGGTACCGGGCTATGCACCGTCATCGTCGGTGCGGTAGGAACGAACGAGGTCGTATTGCCTACGGCTGTCCTTGCACACGAGTAACAGGAGTTCTCATGGGTTCAGCAGCGCAGTTCATCTCCGACATCGCCACCGGCGTCTACGACGGCATCGTCGACGCGATCGTCGATCAGATCGTCGGCGTGCTGACGTCGGGTAGCGCGGCGTAGTTCGTCCGTGTCGACCGTGGCCGTGACCGTTCGTCGGGGGCGGCCACGGTCGGTACCGTCACCGTTTTGTGACACCGCACCAAGATTTTCGACTTTTACTGTTGTTTCCGTGTACAAACCGAGACCGACTGCGGTACAAATCTTCTTGCAGAGATCATCGCGTGACATCCGTCACAGGCGATCTGCACACCCCCCTCGAAGAAGGAGTATTTCGCATGTCCGCTGAACTCGGTGACCTCCTCGCAATTTTCCTCCAGCTCTTCTCGGGAATCAGCTCCTCCTCGGACTGACCGACCGCCGCGCCGTTGGGCCTGCGGCCCAACGGCTGCACGGATCTCTACGTCCGATGAACTCGTGACGGTTCGCGATGCTGTCCAGGCATCGAATCCCCCTCTCTCGAAGGAGTTTTCATGGAGTTGCTCGCAATCCTGCTGCAGTTGCTCGCTCTCGGTAGCTCGGAAGGTAGCGGCTCGGCCGTCGAAATCCCCGGCCTGCCCTCCTGACTCATGACTTCCTGATTCACGGCTTCGAGCCGGGTCCGCATCGTCGGGCCCGGCTCTCGTCGTTCGACGTGCATTCGTTGCAGATGTCATTCGTTCGACCGAAAAGATCTGCACCACTCGATGATTGGCCGGCGATCCGGTGAACACGAGCCCTGGGGGGAGGCATGGTTGCACCCGTCATAGGGTGAGCCGATGCAGACGGTTCCGATTCAGATGCCCGACGGTTCGACCGTGCCGGTGTCACTGTTCCCCGGTGAGGGCCGTGACGATGCGCCCGTGATCGTCGTTCTTCCCGGCCTCGGCATTCCCGGTGGCTACTACCGGCTGTTCGCCGAGGCTCTCGTCGCGCGCGGTTTCCATGCTGCGATCGGCGACCTCCGGGGTCAGGGGGACAGCGTGCCGAAGCCGAGTTCGGCGAGTCGCTACGGCTACCAGGAACTGGTTTCGGTCGACTTCCCGGCGATATTCGAGGTGGTTCGCGAGCAGTTCCCGGAAGCGACGCCGTTCCTGCTCGGCCACAGCATGGGCGGCCAGCTCGGTGCGATGTACGCCGCCCGCATCAGGGGCAGGCTCGGTGGACTGATCCTGGTGGCGTCGGGTTCGCCCTACCACCGCGGATTCGGCACCACCCGCGGCGTCCCGCTGTACGTGGGTGCCGCAGCGATGGCGATCACCAGCAGCATCGCCGGGTTCTGGCCGGGAGATCGGATCGGTATCGGCGGGTTCGGCCGTCAGTCGAGGGTTCTGATCGACGACTGGTCCCGGTTCGCGCGGACCGGGACGATCGAACCGGCGGGAGCGGACATGGACTACGAGGAACGGATGGGCCGTCTGACGCTTCCGGTGCTCGCAGTCACCATCGAAGGCGACGACCTCGCACCCCGTGGCTCGATGGACAACCTCGTACGCAAGCTTGCCCGTGCCGAAGTGACCTCGGTGCACGTCGACGAGCCACTCGGACACAACGGGTGGATCCGTAGCCCCACGGCGGTCGCTGACCTCGTGGCGGAGTGGATGCATCGCTGACGGGTTCGGATCCGAACTGGGTAATCCACAGGTTTTCGTACGTTTGCACATGCTTCTGGTTCGTTTTGGTGTACAAAGTCTTTGAACCAACAATTGTGTGAACGACGATAGCGAGCACGACTATGAGCGGCCTGGGGGATTCTGTTCGTCGAATCGGTGGTGAGGAGCAGTTTCTCCGATCGAGGGCGCTACGCAGAGTGGTCGTCGTATGCGTGGTGGCCTGCGCCGCGGCGGTGGCGCACCCGCTCGCCTCCGCGACCCCGGCCGAGGAGATGTCCGGTCCGACGGAGTCGTACGTGGTGCGCACCGAGGTGACCGACGACGTCGCCATGACGGCATTCGTTCACTCGGCCGCGATGGACCGGACGATCCCACTGAAGATTCTGCGATCTCCCGATCGGACGGCTCCGAGCCCCACGCTGTACCTGCTCAACGGCGCGGGCGGCGGACTCGACGGAATGGACTGGTACACCCAGACCGATGTCGTGTCGTTCTTCGCCGACAAGAACGTCAATGTGGTGACCCCGGTCGGAGGGGCCTACTCCTACTACACCGACTGGCAGCAGGACGATCCGAGGCTCGGGCGCAACAAGTGGGAAACCTTCCTGACCGCCGAACTCCCACCGCTCGTCGACGATCTGCTCGATACCAACGGCCGCAACGCAATTGCCGGTATCTCGATGGCCGCGACCTCGGTCCTGAACCTGGCCGCTCACCACCAGGGGCTCTACCGTGCCGTCGGTTCCTACAGCGGATGCGCGTCGACCACCGACGCGTTGGGCCGGGCTTACGTCAAGACGGTCGTGTCCATGGCGCTCGGCGCGAACGTCACGAACATGTGGGGGCCGGACGATCATCAGGACTGGGTACGCAACGATGCGGTGATCAATGCCGAAAAGTTGCGTGGCACAGCGCTGTACATCTCGAACGGCAGCGGGCTGGCGGGAGCATCGGACACCCTCGACGGTACGAACCCCAACGGAACCGGCTTCGTGTTGCTCAACCAGATGGTCGTGGGCGGTGCCATCGAGGTGGCGACCGGAGACTGCACTCGCAGGTTGAAGACGGCCCTCGAGCAGCTCGACATCCCGGCCCACTTCGAGTTGCGTGACCGCGGCACCCACTCGTGGGGTTACTGGCAGAACGATCTGCACGATTCCTGGCCGATGTTCGAGGACGCTCTCGCTGCCTGACCGTCAGCTACGAGCGAGGTGTCGCCACAGAAACTCGTAGGTCAACGCGGTCTTGAACGCCAACTGCGCGTTGTCCGACGCCCCGCCGTGCCCACCTTCGATGTTCTCGTAGTAGCTGACGTCGTGGCCGAGTTCGGCCAATCGAGCCGCCATCTTGCGTGCATGTCCGGGATGGACGCGATCGTCGCGGGTCGACGTGGCGATCAGAATCGGCGGATACCGACGTTCGGATGCGGCGACGACGTTCTGGTAGGGGGAGTACTGCGAGATGAACTCCCACTCGTCCGCGTCGTCGGGGTTGCCGTACTCGGCCACCCAGGACGCCCCCGCGAGCAACAGGTGGTACCGCTTCATGTCCAGCAGCGGGACCTGACATACCAACGCGCCGAACAGTTCCGGGTACTTAGTCACCATGATGCCCATCAACAGACCGCCGTTGCTCCCGCCTTGCGCGGCCAACTGCTCGGTGGTGGTGATGCCGCGGGTGACGAGGTCGCGCGCGACGGCGGCGAAGTCCTCGTGCACCAGATGGCGTCCGGCGCGCAGGACCTGGGTGTGCCAGGACGGCCCGTACTCTCCGCCGCCGCGGATGTTCGCGACGACGTAGGTGCCGCCACGTTCGAGCCACGCCCGTCCGGTCGCACCGCTGTAGCCGGGCGTCATCGAGATCTCGAAGCCGCCGTAACCGTAGAGCAGTGTCGGTCCGGGACCGGAATCGGCGCGTCGGACGACGAAGTAGGGGATGTCGGTACCGTCGTCGGACCGTGCGAAGAACTGTTCCACCGTCAGGCCGTCGGCGTCGAAGAACGCCGGAGCCTGCTTGAGAACTTCGAGTTCACCGCCCACGGTGCCCACCAGTAATGTCGCCGGAGTGAGATAGCCGGACGAGGAGAGGAAGAACTCGTCACCGTTCTCCTCGGCGTCGGTTCCGATGATCTCGGTGGAGGTCAGATCCGACAACCCGTCGATCGTGCCGGTTGCCCACTCCTTCTCGCCGGGGGTGAGGACGTGCAACTGCGTCCGTACGTCCTGCAAGGTCACCAGCAGCAGGTGATTCTCGGTCCAGGCGTACTGGTGCAGGGAGGTGTGCGCATCGGGAGCGAAGAGAACGGTGAGAGCGATCGTGCCGGAGACGAACTCGTCGAAATCCGCAGCGAGCAGTGCGCCGGCCGGATAGGTTTCGTCGCCCACCGTCCACGGCGTCATCGTGCGAACCAGCAACCAGTTCTCGTGCACCGAGGTCGACGCGTCGGTGGGCGTCGGGATCCGGGTCAACGTGGACCCGTCGAGCACGTAGGTCTCGGAGTTGTAGAAGTCGGTGGCGCGCTGGACGAAGTCGCGTTCGAAGCCGGGGGTGCGATCGTGCCAGGCGGAGATCGAGATGTCCTGTGCCGCACCCTCGTACACGGTCTCGGCCTCGTCGACCGAGGTACCGCGATGCCACCGCTTCGTGATGCGCGGATAGCCCGACTCGGTGAGCGAGCCCGGTCCGAAATCCGTTCCGACGAAGACGGTGTCAGCGTCGATCCACCCGATGTCCGTCTTTGCCTCGGGTAGGGCGAATCCGCCGTTCTCCGGGGCGCGGAAGGTGCGGGAGTCGAGATCGAACTCGCGGACCACCGTTGCATCGGCGCCGCCGCGAGAGAGCGTCACCAGAGCCAGCCGTTGATCGGGGCGCAGCACCTGAGCGCCACCCCACACCCAGTTCTCGTCCTCGCTCGCGGCCAGCGCATCGAGATCGAGCAGCACGTCCCACGCCGGATTCTCGGTTCGGTACTCGTCCATCGTGGTTCGACGCCACAGGCCGCGGACGTGTTCGGCGTCGCGCCAGAAGTTGTACAGAAATCGTCCGCGCCGACGGGCGTACGGAATGCGCGCGTCGGTGTCGAGAATTTCTCGGATGCTCGCCTCGGTGGCCTCGAACGCCGTCCCGCTCAGCGCCTCGACCGTCACCTCGTTCTTCTCGCGCACCCACGCGAGCGCAGCGTCGCCGGTGACGTCTTCGAGCCAGAGGTACGGGTCGTCCGAGATTGCCATTCCACAGTTCTAGCAGCACTCGGGCCGTCGGGGTGGTCGGCGCTCGCGTGGCTACCGGCTGGTAACGAAGACCAGGTCGAGACAGCGTCGGACGGCACGACTACGCTGGGGACTCGTGACCTCACACTATGACGTCGTTGTCCTCGGAGCCGGTCCCGGTGGGTACGTCGCTGCTATCCGCGCGGCACAACTCGGACTCAGCACTGCCATCATCGAGAAGAAGTACTGGGGCGGTGTGTGCCTGAATGTCGGCTGCATCCCCTCGAAGGCCCTTCTCCGTAACGCCGAGCTGGCGCACCTCTTCACCAAAGAGGCCAAGCTGTTCGGCATCTCGGGTGAAGCCTCCTTCGACTTCGGCGCAGCCTTCGATCGGAGCCGCAAGGTTGCCGACGGCCGCGTCAAGGGCATCCACTTCCTGATGAAGAAGAACAAGATCCCCGAGTACGACGGCAAGGGCACGTTCACCGATGCCAACACCATCGAGGTCGAGCTGACAAAGGGTGGTACCGAGACGATCACGTTCGACAACGCGATCATCGCGACGGGCAGCACCACCAAGCTGCTTCCCGGCACGGAACTGAGCGAGAACGTCGTCACGTACGAAGAGCAGATCATGACGAAGGATCTGCCGGGTTCGATCCTCATCGTCGGTGCCGGCGCGATCGGCATGGAGTTCGGCTACGTCCTCAAGAACTACGGAGTCGACGTCACCATCGTCGAGTTCCTCGATCGCGCGCTCCCCAACGAGGACAAGGACGTCTCGAAGGAAATCGAGAAGCAGTACAAGAAGCTCGGCGTCAAGGTCATCACCGGCGCAGGCGTGCAGAGCATCGACGACGACGGCTCCAAGGTCACCGTCGCGATCAAGCACAACAAGTCCGGTGAGAGCGAGACCTTCACCGTCGACAAGGTGATGCAGTCCGTCGGCTTCGCGCCTCGCGTCGAAGGATTCGGCCTGGAGAAGACCGGCGTCGAGCTCACCGATCGCGGTGCCATCGGCATCACGAACACGATGCAGACCAACGTGCCGCACATCTACGCCATCGGCGACGTCACCGCCAAGCTGCAGCTCGCTCACGTGGCCGAGGCCCAGGCCGTCGTGGCTGCCGAAACCATCGGCGGCGCAGAGACATTGCCGATCGACGACTACCGCATGATGCCGCGTGCGACGTTCTGCCAGCCGCAGGTCGCCAGCTTCGGTCTCACCGAGGACCAGGCCCGCGAGGAGGCTCAGGCCCGCGGGTCCGACATCAAGGTCGCGAACTTCCCGTTCGCCGCCAACGGCAAGGCACACGGACTGGGCGACGCCACCGGCTTCGTCAAGCTCATCGCCGACACCGAGCACGGCGAACTGCTCGGCGGTCACCTCATCGGACCGGACGTTTCCGAGCTGCTGCCCGAGCTGACCCTCGCCCAGAAATGGGATCTCACGGTCAACGAACTGGCACGCAACGTGCACACGCACCCGACGCTGTCGGAGGCACTGCAGGAGGCCATCCACGGCCTCGCGGGGCACATGATCAACTTCTGATCCCAGCCGAACGACGACGAGGGCGGCGACCACTTCGGTGGTCGCCGCCCTCGTCGTTCTTGGGTCCTGCTCCGGCGCTACGACTTTCGCCAGTGATCGAAGCGTCCCTTGATATCCGACGCCACGTCGCCGATTCCGTTGCCGACGGCGTCGACGGCTCCGGTGAAGCCACTTCCGATGTCTCGCACCGTCTTGATCAGCGGGTCCTCGGAGGTGTCGAAGTTGTTCTTGTACGTGCGCGCTGCGTTACGGAACTCCTCCGAGACCTTGGCCTCGTGGTCGGTGGACCTGCGTGGGTAGTCGCCGCGAAGTACGGCCGCGTACTCGCCGTCGTCGACCCACTTCTTCAACTCTGCGGCGCGGAGCACCGAGAACGGGTGCGAGAGGAGTTCGAGATTGAGCAGCTTGAGTACGCCGTCGCGCAGATCTCCGCTGGCCTCGTACTCGGCGGCCTGAGCGAGGAAGGCATCGACGTCGATTTCGCTGATGCGTGCGCCGCCGGCCAGCTTCAATTGCACGCGGATCGCGGTGTGCACGTCCTGTCCGCACAGCAAACCTGCTCTGTCACCGGATAGTTCGGACTTTCGCTGCCATTCCATCAATCCTGCGATGACCGCGCGTAGGGCCCAGCCGCCCACCGGAACCCAGCCGACCGTGCCGGCGAGCCGCATCAGATGCATGAGCACGGTGCGATACACCGCGTGCCCGGACAGTGCGTGGCCCAGCTCGTGACCGACAACGAAACGCTGCTCCTCGTAGGTCATGATGTCGAGCATGCCCGTGGTCAGCACGATGAACGGGCGGTCCATTCCGATGGTGAACGCGTTGACCATCGGTGACTGCACGACGAACAACTCGGGTGTCTCCTCGGCACCGAGAATGTTCACGCAGTCGGTGCGCAGGTCGTTCAGGTCCTTGAACTGGCGCTCGTCGACGCGTACCGCTGTGGCGAGGTACATCAGGCGATGCTGCCGTTCGCGTAGCAGCCCGGACAGCGTGCGCAGAACGGTGTCGAAACCTTTGAGGGTGCGCAGGGTGACCAGCGCAGCTCGATCCGACGGGTGTTCCCACGTGCGAGAGGAGATGTCGGGGAATTCGATGCGGGTGCGATTCGGAGCGCTTGTCAATCTTTTCTCCCAGCGTCGATGAGAATCCAAAGTATCAGTAAAGCGGGGCGAGCGGTCCGTACTGGAGGCGCGCGATGACCGTGCGACGCTGCGCGCACCCGAGCGCTCGGTCGCAACGGAACCTCAGGCAGCCCGGCCGAAGTCTGTGATTTCTCATAGGTCGGTAAGTGAGGAAAACGTCACTTGGTCGACTGTCGGCTGGTACTTTTCGTTTTCGGCGCGGGGGAGTCGCCATGAACACGAGTTTGGGGGGGTGGGGAATTGTCGTCGCCGGTATCGGCGCTCGCACGCGTCAGCGACGGGGTTTCCGGTGGATTCAGGACGTTCGGCCAGACGTTGGAGCTGGGCGTGCTGGCCTTCGTTCACCTCGTACGTGACATCGCCACGTTGCGGCATCCGTGGCGTGACACCGTCGACCAGGCCTGGTTCGTCGTGACTGTCACAGTGATTCCCGCGGTACTGGTGTCCATCCCGTTCGGCGTCATCGTCTCCGTGCAGGTCGGCAGTCTCACCGACCAGATCGGCGCGACGTCCATCGCAGGTGCTGCAGGTGGTCTCGGGGTGATCCGCCAAGGGGCACCGATCGTCGCGGCTCTGTTGTTGGGCGGTGCCGCAGGGTCGGCGGTCGCAGCCGATCTGGGGGCGCGCACCATTCGCGACGAGATCGATGCTTTGTCGACGATGGGAATCGACCCGGTGCGCAGGCTCGTCGCGCCACGGCTGGCAGCCATCCTCCTGGTGGCACCGTTTCTGTGCATTCTGATCATCTTCATGGGTCTGGCCGCCGGCTACGCGATCAACGTCGGTTTCCAGAGTGGCACGCCCGGCAGTTACATCAGCTCGTTCGCGAGCTTCGCCTCGGTTGCGGACCTCGTCGTCGCCCTGGTGAAGACCGAGATATTCGGGGTCATCGTCATCGTTGTTGCGTGCCACCGCGGTTTGTCCGCCTCGCACGGTCCTCGCGGGGTGGCCAACGCGGTCAATGCGTCCGTGGTGCTCGGTGTGGTGTCGGCGTTCGCGGTCAACGTCGTGATCACCCAGCTGGTCGCCATGTTCATGCCGCAGAGATTGGGCTGACGTGGCCACTCCTTCTCGATACACAGTGCACGGCACCGCTCATCTGACCCGCGGTGCCAGATACCTCGGACGTAAGCCGTTCGAGGTACTCGAGATGCTGGGCCACCAGCTGACGTTCTGCGTCAAGGTGCTCGTGGCGATACCTCACACGGTTCGTGCCTACCGACGTCAGATGCTGCTGATCCTCAGTGACATCACCTGGGGCAGTGGACGACTGATCGTCGGTGGCGGAACGGTGTCGGTTCTCGTCGTCCTGGGCGTCGCGGTGGGTGCATCCGTGGGAATCGAAGGGTTCAATTCACTGGGCATGGTGGGGATGGAGCCGCTGACGGGCTTCATCTCCGCGTACGCCAGCACTCGTGAGCTCGCCCCGATGATCGCGGCCATCGGGTTCGCGACGCAGGCAGGATGTCGGATGACGGCCGAGATCGGCGCAATGCGGATCTCCGAGGAGATCGACGCCCTCGAAGCTCAGGGAATCCAGTCGATGCCGTTCGTGGTGACCACCCGGGTGATCGCGGGAATCGTCACGATCGTGCCGCTCTATCTGCTGACGCTGATCCTGAGCTACCTGTCGTGCGCGTTCGTGGTCCGGGTCGTCGGTGGACAGTCGTCCGGCACCTACGACCACTACTTCAGTGCCTTTCTGCAACCGATCGACGTGCTGTTCTCCCTGCTCAAGGCTGCTGTGTTCGTCGTGACGATCATTCTGATCCACGGCTACCAGGGGTACTACGCCTCGGGCGGTCCGGAAGGTGTGGGGCGAGCGTCGGGCCGCGCCATCAGAGCCAGCCTCGTCGCGGTGGTGGTGCTGGACATGATCATGACCTTGGTTCTGTGGGGATTCGACTCGGGGATAAGGATTTCGGGGTAGAGATGGCAGTGTTCGATGATCTGACCGGTCGATCGGCCGGTCCTGCAACCCTTCGCATGCGCGGACTGGCGGTTGCTGTCGCCGCTGCCGTTCTCGCCTGCGGCCTCACCGCGTACGCGCGGGGTACCTTCGAGTCGCCCTTCGAACTCACACTGGACGCGGCGTCGGTCGGCGACGGTCTCACCCCCGGCTCGGAGGTGAAGTTCCGGGGCCTGTCGATCGGCACGGTGGACCACATCGAGACCGTCGGCTTCGGCCATCAGAGGCTGGAACTGGAGATCGACCCGAGCCAGGCGGGCGAGCTGACCGACACCATGCAGGCCCAGTTCTCCTCGTCCAACGTATTCGGTTCCACTGCAATCGAATTGGTCTCCGACGGTACCGGCAATCCACTCGCCTCGAATTCGACCCTGGCAGTGTCGAGCGAACTGCGCGGTGCAACGGTGACCGGAGTGTTCCGGCGAGTCGCCGAACTGACCGAGGTACTCGACTCCGAACAAGTGCAGAACCTTCTCGATCTCATCGCGAACACGTCCGTCGAGGTGAGTCGAAACCTGAAGCCGTACTTCGATACTGCGCAAATGATGGCGAACAATCAGATCGATCCGCTCGCCTGGAAGCTGCACCGAGGGGCGGAACTCGGTGACGGTATCGCCAACTTGATTCCACCTCTTCTCGATCTGGTGGTGGGAGTGGTGGACAAGAGTGCGTACGTCGAAGCGCCCGCCGACAGGGCCAGGACCATCGCGGCCAACGACGGTCTGAGCGACCAGCTGATGGTTCCGGTGGGCGACCTGCTGAAGAAGAACAATCCGAACCTGACTCCGCTTCTGTCGACCGTGCTCGATCTGCTGGTGCCGATCACGGCATCGATCGGCACGTTCGCGCCCAGCTACAACAGGGTCCCGCAGGTGATCGACGGCATTTCCGACGCATTCCCCATCGTCGACGGCAAGCCGCAACTCCAGCTCGACCTGATAGTTCGGACCATGCCCAATCTGGCCGGAGCCGTTGCCGCGCACGAGGAGGCGAACGGGTGAAGAAGGTAACCGGACCTGTGCTCAAATTGCTCGTCTTCTTCACGGTGACCGCGGTGTGCGCCGTGATCATCGTGGCTGCACTCCGTACCCCGGTCGGTGGTCCGCTGTCGTCGTACGGCGCGGAGTTCGACGACGTGTCGGGTCTGTACGTGGGCGACGATGTGCGCATGTCCGGGGTACAGATCGGCAAGGTCTCCTCGGTCGACCTCGAAGGAGGCATTGCGCGCGTCGGATTCGAAATCGAGGACAGGCGACCGATTTTCGCGAACACTCAGGCAGCTGTCCGCTACCAGAACCTTCTCGGCCAGCGTTACGTCGAGTTGATCCAGAAGGATGCGGCTACCGGTGCTCCCCTGGCGTCGGGTGAGACGATCCCGGTGGATCGCACGATCCCGTCGTTCGATATTTCCACGCTGTTCAACGGATTCAAACCGATCTTCGACACGCTCGACACCGCACAGCTCAATCAGTTCACCGAGAACATTCTGCGCATGGTGCAGGGCGACGGGTCCGGCCTGGGTCCGGTGCTCCGCGACGTGGACCGCATCACCCAGTTCGCGGTTCAACGGGAGTCGATCATCGGCCTGCTCATCGACAATCTCGGCCAGATCTCGGATTCGATCGGCGGCCAGTCCTCCTCCGTGGCCGACCTGCTCGAACAACTACACGGTCTGGTGTCCAAGCTCAGTACACAGATGGACGGGGTCTTGGCCTCGTTGGATCAGGCGAACTACGGGCTCACTCCGTTGGTCGGTTTGATGGAGGGACTGGAAAGCGCGTACGACAACAGTTATGCGCCGGTCGACGGAGCGCTGCGGCGAATGCTTCCGCAGACGGAACAGGTGACCGAGATGCTCGCCCTTGCCCCCGCATTGTTGACCGGCCTCAACGCGAGTATTCCCGCGCCGGGTGCCAAGACCTACACGTGTAGTCAGGGCCAACAAGACATCCCGGGGATCGGGCAGATCGTGCTCGGCGGACAGAATTTGGTGGTGTGTCGATGAAACGCGTGCTGCGCCGGGGCGTTCGTGACGAGCAGTCGGAGAACAAGACACATTTCTTCTGGGGTGCAGTCGGTGTCGCCTTCTCCTTGGTACTCCTCCTCGTCGCGGCCGTTCTGTACACGGTTCCGTTCGGCGATCGCACCTACACCGCGGAGTTCGGCTCGGCCGCAGGGGTGAAGCCGGGTGACGAAATCAGGATCGCCGGAATTCCCGTCGGCTCCGTGCGCTCGGTCGAGCTCGCGGGCGATCACGTCGATGTCGAATTCAGTGTTCGATCGGACGTTTTCGTGGGGGACGCATCGACGCTGACGGTCAAGTTGCTCACGCCGATCGGTGGTCATTACGTGATGCTCAGCTCTCATGGCGACGGCGCGCTCGACTCGGCACCGATTCCGTCGGAGCGGGTCGCGCTTCCGTACGAGCTGTCCGACGCGATCCAGCAGGCAACTCCGTTGGTCCGCGATATCGACGGACCGACGTTGCGACAGACCGTGGCCGAACTGGACCGGGCAGTGAGTACGCAGCCGCAGTCGACCCGTGCCATCGTGGACAATCTGTCCTCGCTCACCGACGTCATCGCGACCCGCTCCGAACAGCTCGAACGTGGGCTCGTGGTGTCGGACGAGTACGTCGGCGCGTTGGCAGCCGATCGAGTGATGCTCGTGGAGCTGGTTCACGAACTCGGCACCTTGACAAAGGGATTCGGAGACAAGCGCGCAGAAGTGGTCAATGCCTTCGACCTGCTCGGACGGATGTTCAAGCTCTTCCATCGGCCTGTGGTCGCATTCGAGAAGGGGCTCGAGCCGTCGATCGTCCAGCTCGAGGAGATCACACAGAAGCTCTTCGCGCAGTTGGGTGATTTCGACGGGGCGATCACGACCATGAAGCAGAGTACGGACGGTCTCGCCGCACTGATCGGGGGCGGTCAAGGTCCGGTGATCGATCAGTCGCAGGACACGGTCGTCGGTGTCGGTGTCTGCATTCCGCTGCCGGGGAAGGCGTGCTGATGAGGCGCAGAATCGTGAAGGTCGCTGTGGCAGCGGCTGTGGTGATCACTCTCGTCGGTTCCGTCGCGTCGGCTACCGCCGTCATCGATTCGGGGGCGAGCAGCTCGTCGGTGTGCGCCGAGTTCACCGATACGGTCGGGCTGTACGAGGGCAATTCGGTCATGATGTTGGGTGTGGTCGTCGGGACGGTGACGCACATCGAGAACACCGACGCCTCCGTGATGGTCACGATGGATGTCGACGACAGCCTGGTGTTGCCTGCGGAAGTCGGTGCCGTGACACTGTCGAGTTCGATCGTCACCGACCGGCACGTGGAATTCACCGAGCCGTACACCGGCGGCACCGAATTCGATCGCGCGCAGTGCATTCCGTTGGAGCGCACCAGAACTCCGTTGGGAATCAGCGATACTCTCGATGCCGTATCGGGCCTCACTGCTGATCTGCTGGGCCCGGCCGACGCCGACGGCAAGCACGACGAAGTCCTGGGCGACACACTTCGTTCGGTCGACGGTTCGCTCCGTGGGTCCGGTGCCCAGCTGAACGAGAGCCTCCAGCAGTTGGCCCAGCTGGTCGGCGATCCGGCCGACCGAGACACCACCGTGCGACGCCTGATCGACAATCTCGACGGCCTCATCGACACGTTCGTGGTGAGCTGGCCCGAGGTGGCGAAGCTACTCGACAACCTGAAGCGGGGAATGATCACGCTGTCGGAGTTCACCCAGTCGTTCGGGACCACGGTCGCTTTGACCACCGAATTCATGCCGCCACTCGCGCGCAACGTCGCGAAGTACGACGACAAGGTCTACGCATTTCTCGACCAGGCGGCCCCTGTGGTCGACGTCCTGCTCGGGCGAGTGGGCGATATCAAGGACATTCTCGAACAGGTGCCGACCGTCGGGCAGAACCTGATGACGATGTACGACAACGATTCCAAGAGCGGGCGCCTGATCTATCACCCGCCACAGTTCGAGATCGACACCAACTCGCCGAACGAGGTCTGCGCTCTGCTCAACAAGTACCGCCCGACGTGTTCGGCCGATCAGCAACGAGGCGATGTCATCGACGTCGGATTGGTGCAGCTGGTACTCGGTTCGGCGGGATGGCGATGAGGCGCGCGGTGATCGGGCTGTGCTGTGTCGCTCTGCTGTCGGCGTGCAGCGTCGACCCGGCGGAGCTGCCGATTCCGGGAAGTTATGTGTCGGGTGACAAATACACTCTGCGAATCGAGTTCGCGAGTGTCCTGAATCTGCCGGAGAAGGCCAAGGTCATCGTCGAGGGTGTCGATGCGGGCGTTCTCGACCGAGTCGACCTCGTCGGTTCGACCGCTGTCGCGACCGTCGATCTGTCGGCCGATGTTCAGCTGCCGACCGATACCGTCGCCGAGCTTCGACAGTCGTCGATCCTGGGCGAGATCTACATCTCGCTGCAACCGCCGTCCGACGCGAACGCGAGTGCGGGTTCGAGTTCGAGCGGGCCTTATCTTCGCGACGGTGACGTCATTCCCGTGGAGCGGACGGTACCGGCAGACAACGTCGAGGACGTGCTGCGAGGATTGTCGAACATCGTGACCGGCGGTCACTATGTGGAACTGCAGGAGGCGGTGAACAACGTCAATGCGGCCATTCCTCCGGATCCGGCCCAGGTCGACAAGATCAATTCCGCCGCTCGGGCTGCGCTGACCGACATCGGCGACAACACCGGCGAGATCGATCGGATTCTCGCGGCGGCGGAGAGTGTGTCGAATACCGTTGTGACGCAACGTGACGGCGTCGAGCGTGTTCTCGAGCTGGGCCCGAGACGATCGGACGGGTTGTCCGAGGTCCTGTTCAGCGTCGTACACATGATCTTCATGCTGGGATACATGTCGCAGAACGTCGGTGACGTTCTCGCCGGACCGTATCCGGAACTCAGAGGTGCCATCGACATCATCGCGCCTGCATTGATCACGATCTCGAATGCCGACACCGCGGTGCCCATGAACATGGAGAAAGCGAACACCCTCTTGCGCGAGCGCCTCATCCCGTACTTCGAGTCCACTCCGAACATTGCGGTGCGGTCGGTGTCGACCGATCAGGGGGCCGGCGCATTGGCCGACGACATGATCGGGATCCTGCGCGGCATCGGTATCGTCCGATGAAGCGGGGCACACTCGTCTCCCTCGTGGCACTGACGGCCATGACCGTTGCGAGCATCGGGTACCTGGTCGTTGGCGTGCTCGACGTGAACCCGACCAGAACGATCGATCGTGTCGTGGTGCACATGGAATCCTCCGGCGGGCTGATGGATACCGCGCAGGTCACCTCGAGAGGCATCAAGGTGGGCCGGGTGGAGTCCATCGCGGTGGTAGCGGGCGGCCTCGACGTCACACTCGCGCTCGACGCCGCGAACCGGATCCCGACCGACTCCGAGGTCGTGGTAGCGAACCTGTCCGCAGCGGGCGAGCAGTTCCTCGACCTTCGGCCTCGAAGCGTCGGAGGGCCGTATCTCACGGACGGAGATGTCCTCGGCAGCGATCACGTACGCCCGTCGGTCACCGTCAGCGAGGCCCTCAGCCTGGGTGATTCGCTCGCCTCGCAACTCGATACGAATGCCTTGAGGGGTTTGACCGATACCGCGTCGGCAGCCGTCGAAGGCCGTGGTGCGGATATCGATCGTCTCGTGGAGGCATTCCGATTCCTCGCAGCGACGTTGCGGGACAAGAGCGGAGAGATTCGTCGCCTGTACGACAATGCGCAACAAGGTGGGCGCCTCGCCTACGGATACGGTCCGGTGATGACCGACGCGGCACCGTGGGTCGGCGCGACGGGTTCTGGTGTGGCAAACCTGCTCGAGGGCTTCAACGACTACTCGTACGTCGGCGCGGACGTCTGGGACGATCCGCTCGGCAAGATCGGGCCGAAGATCGATCAGTACCTCACACCGCTGTCGCCCGACCTCGCGTTGATCGCGACACTGCTCAAGCCGTACACCGCACCGATCAAGCCGATGCGGATCGACGCAGGCTCGATCGTCGACGTGATGCAGACCGTCTTCCCTCCCGGCGGGCCGGCGAGGCTTTCCGTAGAAATTCCGAATTGATTGGAGTGACCCCCTCATGGTCGAAGTAGAAGAATCCCGGACCGAGGAAGCACCGGTGTCCGCCGAGACCCCCCGACGGCGCCGCATTCGGTGGTCCGTGGTCGCTGCCGCGGTACCGGGCATCGCGCTCGCGGCGGTGTTCGGAGTGCTGTGGCATTCCGCAGCAGGCGATCTGGCCGACGAGCGTGCGCACGATCAGGATCGACAGATGGCGTTGAACACCGCCACCGACTACACGGCGCGGTCGCTGACCTACGACTACCGCAACCTCGACGCGTTCTTCGACGGCGTCGACCAGGGCGCATCGCAGTCCCTGCAGGATCGCTACAGCGGAGTTCGTGAGGCCCTCACTGCCATCATGAACGAGTCCCAGGTGGTCGCCAACGGCGAGGTACTCTCTGCCGCAATCGATTCCGAGTCCGGTGGCGAGTACAAAGTGGCGGTGTTCGCGCAGCAGACCACGCAGAACGTGCAGCAACCGGACCCCGGCAAGGTGCCCAACCTCCTGCTCGTGACGGTCACCGAGCAGGACGGTCAGTGGATCGTCAGCGACTACGGCCCCAAGACCTGACCCGGGGTCAGGAAGCGTTCGTGGCGCTGACGAACTGGGCGAGCCCGCGCACCTCCTGTTCGATTTCGGTCATCCCACATGCCTCGAAGATCGACGTGAACTGCTCCTTCTCGAACATGCGGACCCCGATACGCCCCGACGCTGCACCCACCACCGACCGCACCGGAGCGGTCTCACGGCCGTAGCTCGTCATGATCGCGATTCGACCACCCGGCCGGAGCACCCGGACCAATTCGTCGACCACGGTCAGCGGGTTCGGGATCAGGTACAGGGCGGCGAAGCAGCACACGGCGTCGAAGGTGTTGTCGGCGAACGGTAGTGACTGCGCATCACCGCGCATGTACGCGGCGTGGGGCCCGCGGTTGTCTCGAACGGCGCGGCGAATCATCTGCTCCGAGATGTCGAATCCGATGGCGATGCCGTCTCCGCTCAGGTGCTCCGACAGGTTCCTGGTGAAGTTTCCCGGTCCCGATGCCACGTCCAGCACCTTCATGTCGCCGGTCAGTCGCAGGTCCGAGGCGGCCTTGGCGCGTTCGGCGGACATGGACAGGCCACCGACCCCCATCATGGCGATACCGGCGGGCCGCCAGAGCTTTTCGTAGATCGAGGCAACCAGGCGGTTGTTCATCGCCTTGCTCGCGGTGGTCGGTGACGGCGCAGGCGTACCGCCGAGCAGTTCCACGTAGCCCTCGGTCGTGTCCGCGCTCGCGCGGAATTCGGGTTCGAGCAGTGCCGCCGCTCTCGCGAGCGCTCGGTCCTCGGCCGATGGTGTGCTTGCGGCCGGTGTGTCGTCCCAGTCTTCCTCGGGTTCGAGCGGGTAGGGCGGATTTCCTTTGCCCTGCAGCCGGTATCGACCCCAGAAGTCCACGTCGCCCACCGTGACGGGGGCGGTACCGCTGTCGGTGCTCAGCATGCCCTTGCGGCTACTGGCCGCGGCCTCCATGAATTCCTGGAGTCCTTCGTGTGGCCGGACGCGTCCGTACCAACGGAAGATGCCGTCGATGGGTTGGGAGTGCCCGCGCAGATCGATCCGGACGTCGAATTCGGCCGCCGGATCGTCGAACGTCAATGTGGCAGGACCGCGGTAGTCGGGCTTGCCGGAGAGATCACTCACGGGTTTCCTCTTCCCTCCTCGCGTACGAACGCGACATGCATGGGTTGATCGGATTCGATGCGGACGCCGACGAGCGCACACGAGGATTCGACGATCCCCCGCACGATGGCTGCCAGATGGGCGGTGAAAGCTTCTATCGGTATGACGAGCTCGTGGTCGTCCGAACTGCCGAGCCACCAGTCCGTGGCGGTGGCCACCGCGCCGAATGCAGAATAGGAAACCATCTCGACCGTCGAATTGTCCACTGCTGGTCCGTGAATGGCACCGGCGAGCATCTGAGCAACCGTGTCGGATGCGGCACGCGCAGAGGCCAGCGCTGGGTCCGTTGCGGACTCGGTCGTGGTCTGCCGGCCACTCGTGCGGGCCAGGAAGTGGCCGTGGACGAGAAATCGGAACAGGTTGGGATGTTCCGACACGACTGCCGCGTATCCGGCGGCGCTGCGATCGATGAGGTCGGTCACCGAATCCTCGAACAGGTTGACCGTGCCGACTATCCGATCCCACAGCATCTGTTGGACGTGCTCGACGATGGCCGAGTACAGATCGGACCGGTCGGCGAAGTGTCGATAGAGCTTGGGTTTGGCGGTACCGGCCGCTTTCGCGATATCGCCCATGCTGACGCTCGGGCCGTGCACGTCGATCGCGACCAGTGCCGCCGCGACGAACTTCCGTCGCACCTCGAGGCGGTGTTCGCGCCAGCGTTCGGTGCGAGCATCGATCTTCTTGCACGGGGTCGAGTGCCGCCCATCCTCGGGGTTGACACGTCCGGTGAGTTGAACCACACTCGACACAGTACCTACTACCGCCGGTACTGGCTACCGCGAGTTCGGGGTAGTCGGAAGGGCCGGGGGGCCGTCGATCACAAGGGGGATCGGTTGTGAAGCGTGCAATTGTCGATGAGCGAGTCGGTGGAGGGGATGCCGGATCGTCTCCGGGTCGGCTGATGACCGAGGACCAGTCGACCTCGCGTGCGAAGACAGTCGGACCGAGAGACAAAACGGCGCGAAGACTGCTGAAGTCGACTGCGAACAAGTTCTACGACGGCGAGGCCGACATCGATTGGGATGCTCCGATGGTCGACGGTATGCGCTGGATGCCCGAGCACCGAATCTCGTTGTACCGAACCAAGTTGTGGGACAAACTGACCGAAGAACAGCGTCGCGAACTGGGCCGCCACGAGATCGTCAGCATTCTGTCCTTCGGCATCTACGCCGAAGGCATGCTCAGCGCGAACTTGCTCCGGGTGTTCGGCAGAGGCACCTTCTCCGATCACTCGATGTATTCGATAGCCGAGATCGGCGAGGAATCTCGACACTCCATCATGTTCGGAAAGCTGATCGAAAAGACCGGGCTCACCCCGTACCTGATGCCCAAGCCCGCAGTGTTCCTCGGGAAGATCGGGCAGTTTCTGCCGCTCGGACCCGCCACCTACGGCGGAGTGTTGCTCATCGAGGAGGTTCTCGACCGGGCGCAGCGCGAGGCGCAGTACGACCCCGAGATGCAGCCGCACCTGCGCCAGATGATGCGAATCCACGTCATCGAGGAGTCGCGCCACATCACCTACGCGCGCGAGGAAATGGTGCGCGCGATGGCCGCGACGAATCGCGTGAACCGTGCCATCCATCGCGTGATCCTCGCGTCGATCGCCAACTTCACGTACCTGGCCCTCATCAACCCGAAGGTCTACCGATCGATCGGCATCAACCCGATCCGCGGAATCGTCACGGCGATGGCGAGTCCCACCTACAAGACCAACATGCAGTTCTTCTCCGAACCCATGATCCGCTTCTTCGCCGACGCCGGTATGTGCGACGGTGTCGTGACCCGTCGTCTGTGGAAGATGACCCGGGCGATGCCGGACGATCTGGCATGAGCCCGCGTTCGTCGGCGGTCGAATACGATCCGCACGTCGACATCGATTGGGAATCTCCCTGGCAGCCGGACGAATTTGCGCTTCCCCGTGAATCGATCACGTTGCACGGAACTCGTTCGTGGGCCAAGTTGACCGAGCAGGACCGGCGCACGCTCGCCTTGCACGAGGCAGTGAGCAGGTGGAGCACCGTGTCCTATCTGTCCGCGATGCTGACCGGCAATCAGCTCCGGCGGGCGGCGGAGGAGGGGCTCAACAGCCCGGCGTCCCGCAATGCACTCGTAGAGGTCGCAGGTAGCTCGCGGACCACGATCACCTTCGGACGGCTCGTTCGCGCCTCGGAAGTCCCGCCGTACAGGCTTCCCAAGGGGACGACGACGGCAGTCAAACTGCTGAGTTTCCTGCCCCTCGGTGCGGCGTCCCATGCGTCGACCCTGCTGGTCGAGGAGACCTTCTCCCGATCGATGCAGGGTGCGGTGACAGAACCAGGAATCGAACCCCATGTTCGGCAGGCGGTGAAGATCCATCGACTCGAAAGCGCCGACCGCTTCGCATTCGCCCGATCGGAAGTGGCTGCCGCGCTGGAGAAGTCGAACAGATTCTCTCGCGCGTTCAACCGATTGCTGCTTGCTGTACTCGCCAACGTGATCCTTCGTCTCGGCGTCTCGCCCCAGGTGTATCGATCCGTCGGCATGTCCCCGGTCCGGGGCATGATCGCCTCGCGGCGTCGACGGGCGGCGATCAGGCGTCGGGACGCATCGAACACCGTCGCCTTTCTCGATTCGGCCGGGTTGCTCGAGGGGACGATCACCGCTGTGTTGTGGAAGATGACCGGCGTCGTGCCCTCGGAGGATCGGCGATGACGGTCCATCACACCGGGGTTCTGGTCATCGGCAGTGGCTTCTCCGGGTTGGGGATGGCGATCTCGCTCCGCACCCGCGGTCGCGACGACTTCCTCGTTCTGGAGAAGGCACAGTCCGTCGGGGGCACCTGGCGAGACAACACCTATCCGGGTTGCGCGTGCGACGTCCCCTCGCACATGTATTCGTACTCGTTCGAGCCCAACCCCGAATGGTCGCAGATGTGGTCTGCCCAACCGGAGATCCTGAGCTATCTACAACAGCTCTCGGTCAAGTATCGCCTGAACGACAACATTCGGTTCGGTGTCGAGTGCGACGGTGGCTTCTGGGACGAGAACGAGCACCGATGGCACATCACGACGACGAACGGTGACGAATACGTCGCTCAGTTCATCGTCTCCGGCATCGGAGCGCTGCACGTTCCCAACACTCCGGAGCTGCCGGGCATCGAGTCGTTCACGGGCACGGCCTTTCACTCGGCGCGGTGGGATCACGAGGTGGATCTGACCGACAAGAAAGTGGCAGTCATCGGAACCGGTGCGAGCGCAGTGCAGTTCGTCCCGCAGATCGCAGAGACCGTCGGCGAACTGCACCTGTATCAACGATCTCCCGCGTGGGTACTCCCGAGGCGGAATTTCGACATCCCGACCGGTCTCCGACGACTCTTTCGTCGATCGGCGCTGGCGCGCAAGGTGTTCCGAAAATTCGATCTACTGGTCTGCGGAGTCTCTCGCGATAGGCCTCAACGGGCATTCCAATCTCCTGCGTCCGGTCGAGGCAGCTGCACGCAGGTTCATCGAGCGAGAGGTATCGGATCCGGAGCTGCGCAAGAAATTGACCCCGAACTATCGCATCGGGTGCAAGCGATTGCTCGGATCCAACACGTATTACCGGGCATTGACTCGGCCCGACACGGACGTGATCACCGACTCGATCGCGGAGGTACGCGAACGGTCGATCGTCGCCGCAGACGGGACCGAACGCGAGGTGGACGTCATCATCTACGCCACCGGTTTTCATGTCACCGACGGGTTCGACGGTCTGAACGTGGCCGGTATCGGTGGCCGGAAGCTGGTGCAGCACTGGCAAGAACACGGAATCGAGACTCATCTGGGAATCGTGGCCGCGGGATACCCCAACGCATTCTTCCTGCTCGGTCCCAACACCGGGCTCGGGCACAACTCCGTGGTGTTCATGATCGAACAACAGATCCGGTACGCCCTCTCGGTGATGGACTTCGTCCGGTCCAGTGCCGCCGACGCGGTGACGGTTCGGCAGCAGACACAGGATCGCTTCAACGCCGAGATCCAGGCGAAGCTGAACAAGGGCGTATGGAGCACGGGCGGCTGCACCAGTTGGTACCTCGATTCGCACGGTGCCAACCGGACGGTGTGGCCCGGATTCACCTGGCAGTACTGGCTTCGCACAAGGAAATTCGATCCGGCACAGTACGAATTCCTGCTCCCGACCGGAGCAGGAACCGACAGCGAGAATGTGGAAGAAGTGCGTATATGAAGAATTTCGAGAACAAGGTCGCCGTCGTGTCCGGTGCCGGTTCGGGGATCGGTCGCGCCCTCGCGCTCGATCTGGCGGAGCGTGGAGCGCAGCTTGCGCTGTCCGATATCGACGGCGAAGGACTCGGCGAAACTCTCGTTCTGTGCGAGAAGGTCGGAGCCCGCACGGTGACGTACGAGCTGGACGTGTCGGACCGGTCCGCCGTCCACACGCACGCGGATGCAGTGCTGAGCGAATTCGGACGCGTCAATTTCGTCGCCAACAATGCCGGCGTCGCGTTGGGTGCCGATGTGGTCGACATGACCTGGGACGATTTCGAGTGGGTCATGAACATCGACTTCTGGGGAGTTGCCAACGGTACCAAGGCATTTCTGCCTGCCCTGATCGAGTCGGGTGAGGGTCACCTCGTCAACGTCTCCAGCGTGTTCGGCCTGATGGGCATCCCAGGTCAGAGTGCCTACAATTCCGCGAAATTCGCCGTTCGGGGATTCACCGAGGCACTGCGTCAGGAAATGAAGATCGCTCGACACCCTGTCGGAGTGACGTGTGTGCATCCGGGCGGCATCAAGACCAACATCGTGGCCAACGCCCGTGGAATGGACGACCTCGGCACACCCGACGAAGCCTCGCGTCGATTCCAACAGATCGCACTGACCACACCGACGAGGGCCGCCAAGGTGATCCTCGCGGGAGTGGAGAAGAACAAGCCGCGCGTTCTGATCGGCCCCGACGCCCGCGCTTTCGATCTGATTCCGAGACTCGTGGGTCCGCGCTATCAGGACATCCTGGCCCCGCTCGGTCGGCTCGGCCGGTCGGCGGGAAACAAGCGCGCCGGGGTGACGAAGTAGCGGCGCAGCGTCAGCGGTTCTGCTCGCCCCGCCACCGCAACTCGGCAATACCGAGTTCGGTGACCGGGGCGTCGCCGTAGATCCATTCGCGAGCGATTCCGTGCCAGTTGGCCGTTGCCTCGAGCTGCCCCAGAACGCCGAATGTCATGAAATCGGCTCGACGGGAGAACAGGTGCTCGGCAGGAAGGTTCTGCCGCTTCATTCCGGTGAATTGTCCACCGCGTGGGTCGATCGCGAGCATCAGCCCACTCGACGCCAACGACGGTGTCACCGTCATGACCCGATCGACGAGATTCCATTCCGACGCCGCGAAGACGTACTCCAGACATTCGTCCGCGGTGACGCCGGCGGTGCCGTCGACGATACCCCGGGCGATCATCGCGGCGAGCAGGTCCTCGCCGCGTTCCTCCGACGCCATCCTCAGACAGTCGAGCTCGAACTCGACGTGCTCTCGTCGCATGCGGTTGAAGAGGCCGAAGTCGATGAACCCGACGCGACCGTCGTTGCCGAGCAACATGTTTCCCGGATGCGGGTCACCGCAGAATTCGTCGTACCGATACAGCGAACCGATGTAGAAGCGGTAGACGATCTCGCCGATGCGATCGCGTTCGGCGGCGGGTAGTGACCGAATTCGATCGAACGCGATGCCGTCGAAGAACTCGGTGACGAGAACTCGGCGGGTACACATGCCCTCGATCGCGTCGGGCACAGCGAGAAACGGGTGCTCGCGGAATCGATCGGCCAGGATCGATTGGGTGCGCGCCTCTTCCAGGTAGTCGAGTTCGCGTTCGAAATTCAGACGCAATTCCTCGACGAGCTCGGGTGCGGCCACCGCGGGAAGAGCGTTGCGCCAGAACTTCAGAAACAGTGCGAGGTTCTTCATGTCGGCGCGGACCGCGTCGTCGACTCCTGGGTACTGGACCTTGACGGCGACGACTCGGCCGTCGTGCAGGCGAGCGCGGTAGACCTGGCCGATCGAGGCGGCTGCTATCGGATCTCGGTCGAACTCGGCGAAGAGGTTGGCGACGGAGTCGCCCAGATCCGTTTCGACGACGGCGCGCATCGCGTCGAAGTCGACTTCCGGGGCTCGGTCGCGAAGTGCGGCGAGCTTGTCCTGGAACCGTTGTCGATGGTGCTCGGGGACCAGGGCGGGATCGAGTACCGAGAACATCTGGCCCAGCTTCATCGCTGCGCCCTTCATGCTGCCGAGCACGGTCACCAGCTGATCGGCTGCCTGCACCGAGGCTTTCTCCGAGATCCGATCGCGCACCGCCTCGGACCGTCCGACCATCGACATGCGGGCTCCCGCGGTGCGGACCGCCTGGCCGGCCGCTGCGCGTCCCAGCGCGGCACCCCGTGCGGTACGCGAGGTGGGGATCGGACGATCGGCGGACACGTCTAGCGTTCGGTGTAGTCGCGTTCGACGCGCAGGGTCGCGAGAGTGGTTGCCAGCCCGTCGTATTGGGTGACCAGCAGGACGAATTCGATGAGCCTGCGCTCGTCGAACTGGGTGGCGAGTTCGTTCCAGGTCGCGTCGGAGAGGATCTTCGTGGCGATGAGTTCGTCGACCGCGGTCAGGATGGTCCGATACCGCGTCGACAGGCCTGGTGCGTCGGGTCCGGTCTTGATCAGCTCGAGCAGATCGCGGTCGATACCGGCCCGCTTGCCGAGCCGGATGTGATGGTCCATCTCGTAGGCGGATTCTCGTAGGTGCGCCACGCGCAGGATCACCATCTCGGTTTCCTTGCGGGAGATCTTGCCGCCCGGCATCAGGTGCCCGCTGTAGAACAGCCAGGCTCGGAACAGTCCGCCGGTGCGCCCGAGGGTGGTGAACAGATGAGGATTGGGCACCCCCGCACCTTTGGCGATCACCTTGCAGATGACCCAGTTGACGGGCCCGAGGGTTCTGGCGGTACCGGACGGAATGCGTGGAGTGGTCACAGCCACACCGTACCCACTGGACGGCCGGGCGTCACCGGGTCGACAAAGGATAGGCTAGCCTCTTTGTGATTCCAGACAATGCAGCCACGGAGGACCCTTGACCAAGTCTCACAACCGCATCATGACCCTCGCTCTGGCCGTCGCCCTCGGCGTGGCTGCGACGGCGTGTTCGTCCACCGAGGCCACCTCCGACGCCGACGGCGGCGCGACGCGCTCGGTCGAGACCGTCCGGGGAACGGTCGAGGTTCCCGAGAACCCGCTGCGCATCGTCACGCTCGAGCCGGTCGAACTCGACACCACCGTCGCCCTCGGCGTCGTACCCGTCGGGACCGCGGTGCTCAGCGAGGCGAGCGGCGTGCCGTCGTACCTCGGTACCGAAGCCGCGAACATCGCCACCGTCGGCACCGTTGCCGAACCGACCATCGAGGACATCGCGGCTCTGCAACCGGATCTCATCCTGGGCACGGAGACTCGGCACGCCGAGTACCACGACCAACTCGCCGCCATCGCGCCGACGGTGTTCATGGCCTCCCAATCCGATCCGTGGCGCGACAACGTCCGGTTCGTCGGACGCACTCTCGGCAAGGAGGACACTGCGGAGCAACTGCTCACCGCGTACGACGATCGGTGTGCCGAGATCGCCGAGAAACACGACACCGCTGGGAAAACGGCACAGTTGATCCGCCCCCGCGCGGGCGAACTGACCCTCTACGGGCCGACGTCGTTCGCCGGGAGCACGCTCGAGTGCGCAGGCTTCACCACCCCGCCGAGGCCGGAATGGGCCGACGAGATCTCGGTCGACCTCTCGCCCGAGCTGGCAGCTCAGGCGGCCGCGGATCTGATCGTCGTCACCGCCTCGGACCCGTCGGACCCCGCAGCGATACCGGAGTCGATCACCGCCAACGCGGCCGTACTGCCGAATCCACACGCGGTGGACCTGTCGTACTGGATCACCGGCGTCGGACCCAAGGGCGGACAGACCGTGCTCGACGACATCGATCGGATTCTCTCGGAGAATTGATCCGAGTCACATCCGGACCGCGCCCGCCAGCGCCGCAGCTTGCTCGGCCCGCTCGACCACCAGGTCGCGTGAGGAATCGATATGTGCCAGTAGCAGTTCCAGTGCCGAGTCCAAGGTCCCGGCGAGGACACGTTCGACGATGTCGATGTGTTGATCGATCGCCGAGACGACGGCTGCGGCGGTGAGTCCGCCGAGTATCCGAACCGGACGCACCTTGGCATTCACGGTGCACAGTGCCTCGGTCAGAGCAGGGTTGCCCGAGGCAGCCAACAAGGTGACGTGGAAGTTCTCGTCGAGCGAGACCAGATCGTCGGTGGTGTCGGGTGGGTCGGCCCGCAAACCGATCCAGGTGTCCAACAGGTGCGACAACGACGACCGATCGACCGGGTGCGACATCGATCGGATGATGCCCCGGGCTTCGAGAGTCGACCGGAGCTCGTAGAGATCGGGGAGATCGCCGATCCGGGGGCGATAGGCGTGCAGGCCGGCCTCGTCGCGGGTGACGAGGCCGTCGGCCTGCAGCCGCGCCAGCGCCTCGCGCACCGGTGTGCGTGAGACACCGTACAGCTCGGCGAGACGCTCCTCGCCGAGCCGTTCGGTGGAGCTGATGGCACCGGAGATCAGATCCCGGCGCAGTGACGAATAGACCTTCTCGCGAAGGTCCTTGCGCGGCACGATGGGTCCGGTCAGATCGCCATGGCTGCGCGGACGTCCGCCTCGGACTCGCTCCCGCCCACGCCGGTGGACGTGATGCGGCCGGCCTCGAGGATGTAGTAGTTCTGCGCCGACTCGAGGGCGAAGCCGATGTGCTGCTCCACCAACAACACTCCCAATCCTCCGCGTCGAGTGAGTTCGATGACGGTTCGTTCGATCTCGGCGACGACCGACGGCTGAATGCCCTCGGTCGGCTCGTCCAGAATCAACATCCGCGGTTCGGTGATCAGTGCTCGTGCGATCGCGAGCTGTTGGCGCTGACCACCCGATAGCAATCCCGCTCTGCGACCGAGCAACTCCTTCAACGCCGGAAACAGATCGAGTGCCTCGTCGACGAGTGCCTTGCCACGCTTGCGACCGTCGGCGACGACCTGCAGATTCTCGGCCGTCGTCAACTGGCCGAACGACTGCTGACCCTGCGGCACATACGCGAGTCCGCGGGCGACACGGGCGCTGGGACGCAACGCGCTCACGTCCTCGCCGTCGAACATGACCTTGCCGGAGTTGACCTTGAGCAACCCCACCGCAGCCCGCAGCAGAGTGGTCTTGCCTGCGCCGTTGTGTCCCATGACCGCGGCGACACCGTCGGCCGGAACCGTCAGCGACGCACCGTGAATCACTTCGCTGCGTCCGTAGCCGGTACGCACATCGACCAGTTCAAGCATGGTCGGCTCCTTCCTCTGCGATCTGGTCGAGTTCCTCGCCCGCCGCTGCGGTGCCGAGATAGACCTCTTGGACTTTCGGATCTGCCTGTACCTCGGCCACCGTGCCCTCGGCCAGAACACGTCCGGCAGCCAACACCGTCACCGAGGTGGCGAACATACGCATGAAGTCCATGTCGTGCTCGACGACGACGACGGTCCGCTCACCACCGATGCGCTGCAGCAGTTGGCCGGTTTCCTCGCGCTCCTCGTGACTCATGCCTGCGACCGGCTCGTCGAGCAGGAGCACGTCGGCGTTCTGCACCAACAGCATTCCGATCTCGAGCCACTGCTTCTGCCCGTGCGCGAGAATTCCCGCGGGCTTGTCGCGCTCGGCCGTCAGGCCGGTGGTCTCGAGGGCTTCCTCGATCTGGGGAAGTACCGATCCTCGACGACGCAGCATCGTCAGCACGGACCGACCGGAACCGGCGGCGATATCCAGGTTCTGCAATACCGTCAGATTCTCGAAGATGCTGGCGGTCTGGAAGGTTCGGCCGATGCCGAGGCGGGCGATCTGATGCACCTTCTTGCCGAGCAGTTCGACCCCGGACTTGGTGACCGAGCCGGTGGCCGGGACGAGGCCGGTGATGGCATCGATCAGCGTGGTCTTGCCTGCACCGTTGGGCCCGATGAGGAAGCGCAGATCGCCCTGCATCAGCGTCAGGTCGACGTTGGTGTTGGCTTTGAAACCGTCGAAACTGACTGTCAGATCTCGTACTTCGAGATACTGACTCGACATGCCGGCGTTGCCGCCGAACGTGGGTTGCGGACCTTCGACATGAATCATCGCGTCAGTTCCTTCTCTGGCTCTTCGCTCGGTTCGGGAACCGGTTCGGATTCCTGCTTTCGTTTGCGCAGCGCGAACAGTCCCGCGATACCGGCGGGGAAGAACCCGACAACCACCACGAACAGCAGACCCTGCGCGTACGTCCAGCCCGACGGGAACTGCTCGGACAGTGTGGTCTGAGCCCAGGCGACGCCGAGCGCGCCGAGGACCGGGCCGAGCAGGGTGGTGCGACCGCCGATCGCCACACCGATGAGGAACGCGATGGACGGGACGATGCCGACGTCGTTGGGGGAGATGATGCCGACGATCGGAACGAACAGTGCGCCTGCGAGACCCGCGAAGAACGCCGCGGCCACGTAGGCCACGATCTTGACGTTGGCGGGGTCGTATCCGAGGAACCGCACGCGCTCCTCCTGATCCCGCACCGCGACCAGCAGTTCGCCGTAGCGCGAGTACATGAGCTGGCGGGTGATGGCGACGACCACGAGCAGTACGCCTGCGGCGATGAAGAACAGCATCTGCTTGTTCGCGGGGTCGTTGAGATTGAACCCGAAGAACGTGCGGAACCTGTTGAGGCCGTTGGAGCCGCCCGTGGTCTGCTGACCGATGAGCAGAATCGCGAACGCGGCGGCGAGTGCCTGGCTGAGGATCGCAAAGTACGCGCCCTTGACCCGACGCTTGAACACGCCGAGACCGAGTACCAGTGCCACCAGGGCCGGCAGGAACAGGATGCCCAGGATCGTGGTGATCGGTGAGGTGAACGGCACCCAGTACGACGGCAGTTCACGGATGCCTGCGATCGACATGAAGTCCGGTACGTCGTCGCCGCGGAGATCGGCGTCCGAGATCTTCAGATGCATGGCCATGATGTAGGCCCCGATGCCGAAGAAGACGCCCTGACCGAGAGTGAGCATTCCGCCTCGGCCCCAGGCCAATCCGATACCGACGGCCACGATCGCGTAACAGATGAACTTGCCCAGCAGGTTCAGCCGGAAGTCGCTGAGAACGGCCGGAGCGACGGCGAACAGCAGGATCGCGGCGAGCGCGAATCCCAGTAGGGCACCGCGCTTGGCGATGAACTCGCTCATACCAGGCTCCTTGTCTTGACGGCGAACAAGCCTTGCGGGCGGGCCTGCAGGAAGATCACGATGAGCACGAACACGATGACCTTGGCGATCGAGGCCGTGGTGCTGTACTCGATGAACGAGTTGAGAATCCCGAGGGCGAAGGCCGCGATGACCGCACCCTTGATCTGGCCGAGTCCGCCGACCACTACCACCAGGAAGGCGTCGATCAGATAGCTCTGTCCCACAGTGGAACTGGTGGAACCGATCAGGGTGAGCGCGACGCCCGCGACACCGGCGAGACCGGAACCGAGGAAGAACGTCGAGATATCCGTCCTACGGCTCGAGATACCCGAGGTCTCCGCGAGATCACGGTTCTGCACCACCGCACGGATGCGTCGACCCATTGCGGTCTTCTTCAGTGCCACCGACAGTGCGAGAACGGCGACGATCGCGAGCACGAGGATGAAGATTCTGGTCTTGGGAACCACGGCACCGAAAATGTCGACGCCGCCGCTGAGCCATCCCGGGGAGACGACGTTGACCGCGGGTGCTCCGAAGATGTCGCGAGCGAGCTGCTGCAGGATGAGCCCGACGCCGAACGTGACGAGCAGGGTGTCGAGTGGTCGGTGGTACATGCGCTGAATCAGCGTGACCTCCAACAAGACTCCCATTGCACCGCCGACGAGGAAGCCGACGATCAGAGAGATGAACAGTGATGCACCGCCGGTGGAGACGATCTGCTGCACCACGTAGGCCGTGTACGAACCGGCCATGATGAACTCGCCGTGCGCCATGTTGATGACGCCCATCTGACCGAATGTCAGTGACAGCCCGAGGGCGGCGAGGAGAAGAATGGATCCGATCGACAGGCCGGTGAACAACTGTCCGATCACGACGTCCATAGGGGAGCTCCTTCGGAGCATGTGAGTGGAACTTCGTAGCAGGCTACGAAGTTCCACTCACATGGGTGGTGGTCAGTTGAGGTCGGCGGCCCAGTCGTAGGTCTCCAGGAACGGGTCGGGTGCGATCGCTTCGGGGGATTCCCACACCGTGTAGATCAGTCCGTCGGGGCGGATCTCACCGATGCGAGCGGTCTTGGAGATGTGGTGGTTGTCCCCGTCGATGACGACCTCGCCCTCGGGAGCGGCGAAGCTGACGCCGTCGGCCGCAGCCTGAATGTCGGCCACGGCAAAGGAATCGGCCTTCTCGACGGTGTTCTTCCACAGGTAGACCGAGGTGTACGCGGCTTCCATGGGGTCCGAGGTCGGCTTGTCGGCACCGTACTTCGCCTTGTAGTCGGCGACGAACTTGGTGTTCTCGGGGCTGTCGACGGTCTGGTAGTAGTTCCAGGCGGTCAGCTGACCCTCGATGTTGGCCGCACCGATACCGGCGACTTCCTCTTCGGCGATGGAGACCGAGATGACCGGCATGTCAGCAGCTTTGAGGCCGGCGTTGGTGTACTCGCGGAAGAACGCGACGTTCGAATCGCCGTTGAGGGTGTTGAACACCGCATCGGCGTCGGCGGAGCGCACCTTGTTGACGATGGTGGAGAAATCCGTCGAACCGAGGGGGGTGTAGTCCTCACCCTTGATCTCGATACCGTTCGCGGCAGCGTATGCCTTGATCTCGCGGTTGGCGGTCTGCGGGAAGACGTAGTCGCTGCCCACCAGGTAGAGGGACTTGACGCCCTTCTCCTTCAGGTAGTCCAGCGCCGGAATGATCTGCTGGTTGGTGGTGGCACCGGTGTAGAAGATGTTCTTCGACGCCTCGAGTCCCTCGTACTGCACCGGGTAGTAGAGGAGAGCGTCGTTGTCCTCGAACACGGGCAGCATGGCCTTACGGCTCGACGAGGTCCAGCCGCCGAATACCGCTGCGACACAGTCGCTGCTGATCAGCTTCTCGGCCTTCTCGGCGAACACCGTCGGCTCGGATGCGCCGTCCTCGGCGACGATCTCGATCTGCTTGCCGTTGACTCCGCCCGCCGCGTTGATCTGTTCGACGGCCAGTGCGATCGAATCGCGAACAGTCACTTCGCTGATCGCCATGGTGCCGGACAGGGAGTTGAGCGAGCCGACCTTGATGGTGTCACCGGAGGTGTCGACACACGAGGTGGCAGAACCGCCGCCGCCGTCGGCAGAGGTGGTGTCGCTGGCCTTGCTTCCGCATGCGGTGGCGACCAGGCTCAATGCAGCCAGCGCTGCGGGAACGACCATGACGCGCTTGACGGACATGCGCTTCGAGACAGCAGGCATCTACGGCCCTTTCGGAAGTTTTGTATACGGAGTTGTATTCGCGATTGCGAACAGTAAAGGCCGCGTATTGCGTTGGTATTTTCTGCGGTGACGAGTCTGTTTCCCGCGTTACGCAGACGTAAATGCCTTCAAATGACAAGCAGGCTTGACAAAAAATGACAAGCAGAGTTGACTTTCACGTATGTCCGGAACGAACAACGTTCGCGCACATCGCAAACAGGCACGCATCACCCAAGCCGAACTCGGCAGCATCTGCGGCGTGAGCCGTCAGAGCATCGTCTCCGTCGAAGGCGGCGACTATGCGCCGAGCGTCTACCTGGCGCTGCGATTGGCCCGCGCACTCGATACGACAGTGGAGACACTGTTCGGAGACGAAGGAGAGGAAGAATCATGAGCGCATTCGTCAGAGCCGCTCGATTCGTCGGCGACCTCGACGACGAGTTCTACACCGACGAACTCCAACGCGACGCCTGGAACGAAGCCTCGGCCGTCGGATTCCAATCGCTGCTGTGGATCGGACTTATCGCCGCGGCGATCCTGCCCTACGCGGCGGGAGTCACCGGGGCGTGGATTGCGATCGGGATCATCGTCGCGCTCGTCACTGTCGCCTTCGTGGTCATCGGGTATGCCCGGGCTCGGGGGGTCGACATGTACACGGTGCAGGAGCTTCGGCGGCCGCGGATGGCGATCGTCGGCGTTCTGTATCTCGTGGGCTTCGGTGGTGTGCTGGTGCGATTGCTCGTTCAGGGCGGTGACGTCGGTGTGTCGACCTGGATCGGCGTGGCCGTCGGAGCAGCTCTGGGAGCAACGGCCGCTGCGCTCGGTGTCAAAGGGCACCAGCGTCGGAAGCACAACGCCGAGCTCGCCGCCGAGGAGGCCGAACTGCTCGGCTTCGAGGAAACGGACAGACCTCACTAGCCGGACGGCGCGTACGCGGATTACAGGGTGCAAAGATACGTAAAGATATCGGTTCGATCAGTCCGCTCGCAGATCCGCGGTCCGGGGGGTATGTTCTGACCGGTGACATCGAGATTCCCTGGATGTGCGCGGCTGTGGGTGGGCTGGTCGGAGGCGGGTTCGTAACGCGGACGGTTCGGCCCTCGATGTAAAGAGAGGCTCGGGGCGAGGCCGATGACGGCGTGTGAAACCAATCCGTCTTCAACCGCGCCACGAACTACCGTTGAGACCACGTCGGGCGTTCACCTCAGGGTGGAGTACACAAACAGGGAAGTCGAGGCCGTGCGCAGAGACAAGAGTTACCTCAGACTCGTCGGATCGAGCACGCCGGAGCCCACCATCGAGGTTGTCGGCGGACCGAAGGCCATCACCGTTCACGTCGAGAACGTTCTGCCGGGTCAGATGTGCGAAGTTCTTCACAACGGGATGCTGTCGCTGAGTCAGCGCGTGATCGTGGGCGAGAACGCCACCGGCATCACCATCACCACGTTCAACCTCAAGCAGGGTGAATACAACGTCTCCCTGCGTCTCGACGGACGCCTGGATTGCGTGACCGAAGCGCACACCGTCACCGTCGGCGAGCAGCTCGAGGTTCGTCGCAGCTCGTAGGACCCGACTGTCAGCCGAGATTCCTCGCCGAAGGCTGGTGCTGGGTGATGCAGTGGATCCCACCGCCTCGCTCGAACAGTGGCCTCGCGTCCACGGTCACCACGTCCCGGCCCGGGTACGCCTCGCGCAGGATCGCTGCCGCGTCGGCGTCGGACGGGTCGTCGTAACTGCAGGCGATCACGCCGCCGTTGACCACCAGATGATTGATGTAGCTGTAGTCGACGAAGCCGTCGGCATCTCGCAGCGTCCGCGGAGCAGGCACCTCCACGATGTTCCAATCCTCACCCGAGCCGTCGTGGGTGGCACGCAAGGCGTCGACGATCAGTGAACTGACCTCGTAGTCGGGGTGAGCCCTGTCGTGTTGCCGATGCACCAGCACCGTTCCCGGCGACGGGACGGCCGCGACGATGTCGACATGCCCGCGAGTACCGAAACGCATGGAATCGCGCGTCAGTCCGCGCGGCAGCCAGATGACGTGCCGCGCTCCGATGGTTCGCGCGAGTTCCGCTTCGACGTCGGCTTTCGACAGTCCGGGGTTGCGGCCCGGATCGAGTTGCACGGTTTCGGTCACCAGCACCGTGCCCGCGCCGTCGACCGCGATGCCGCCGCCCTCGTTGACCATCGGCGACGTGATTCGCTGTACTGCAGCCTGATTCGCCACGAACTCGCCGATACGGCTGTCCTTGTCCCACTGCGCCCAGTCCTGTGCACCCCAGCCGTTGAAGACCCAGTCGACGGCGGCCACCGAACCGTCCTGTGCATGAACGAATGTCGGACCGATATCGCGCATCCAGGCGTCGTTCAACGGTGCTTCGACGATGTCGATGTCACGCGAGAGGTACGTCGATGCGACGGCGCGTTCGGCCGGATCGACGACGACGGTCACCGGCTCGAATTCGGCAACAGCGTGGGCGACGGCAGCCCATGTGGAGCGGGCCTCGTGCTTGGCCTCCGGATCGTTGCCGAGTGAGTATCCCTCGCAGGGGAACGCCATCCACACCTTGTCCTGCGGCGCGGTCTCCGGCGGCATCGTGAACGTCGTTGCGGCGGTGTTCATTTGATCACCGGTGTCGCGGCGTGTCCGTCACCGCACGGTGCGTCGGCGTTCACCGGCTCGGTGAGGCGGCCGTACGTGTCGGGTCTGCGTGTCAGGAGGAAGGGGAACAGCTCCAACCATTCTCGACGCTGATCGAGGTCGAGATCCGCGACGAGGACGGCCGATTCGTCGCGGGGTGCCTGAACCAGGATGCGGCCGTAGGGATCGGAGATGAACGACGAACCGTAGAAGGTGATCTCGCCTTCGTCGCCGCAGCGGTTGGGTACCACCATGAACAGGCCGTTCGAGATGCCGTGGCCGACGATGACGTGTTGCCACAGCGGTTGGGTGTCGAAGGCCGGGAACGAGGGCTCGGACCCGATGGCCGTCGGATACGCGAGAATCTCCGCGCCGCCGAGTGCGTAACTGCGCGCGACCTCGGGGAACCACTCGTCCCAGCAGGTGGGCAGGCCCACTCTGGCACCGCCGAGTTCCGCCGGGGAGTACACGGGATACGGGTCCTCGGCCGGGCCGGCCCGGAAGTAGGTGTCCTCGTAGTACCCGGCCGAGATGGGGATGTGCAGCTTTCTGGTTCGCGCCAGCAGTTCGCCCGTCGGGGAGACCATGATGGCGGAATTGAAGCCCAATCCGTCCGCTGCTTCGGACTTCTCGTACAGCGAAGCATGGACCACGATGCCGTTCGCGGCTGCGGCCTCGGCAGCGAGTGTGAACGTGGGCCCGGTCAGCAGATCCTCGGCTTCTTTGCCCGGGTCGGCTCCGGCGCGGGTGTCGGCAGGGTAGCGCAGCAGGGTGATCTCGGGCAGGAAGACGACCTTCGCCCCGAGGTTCGCGGCGGCGGAGATGGCCTCGAGCAATTCGGCTTTCAACGCCGCGGCATCGGGGTTCCAGCGATGCTGAACCAACCCGACACGGAGCGGTGCCCGATCGGTCGGGGTGGTGCGGGTCAGGGCCTCGGGCGCGGTGAGTGCGGTGATCGTCAGCATGGGACCTCCGATAAAACGAATGTGATTCGTTAAGTATTGTCGACTGCGATCGGAACCGCAAGAGGAAGAAGGGTGCGCACCGTGGGGAGACCGTCCGTGTCACTGTTGGACACCGAACGAATCACCACTGCAGCCCTCGCGCTGGTGGCCGATACCGGTGGCTTCACCATCCCGCTCCTCGCCAAGAAACTCGGCGTCAGCCCGTCGTCGCTGTACAACCATGTGTCGGGGCGCGAAGAGATAGTCGAGTTGTTGCGCGAACGCGCGATGTCCGAGGTCGCGCTACCCGGACACGGGCTCGATTGGCGTGAGACCGTCGCGCAGATCGCCCGCGCGTACCGCGACAGCTACGCCCGCTATCCACGTCTGATCCCGTTGCTCACCGAGCATGCCGTCAACAGTGCTCACGCCTTCGGCATGTACAACGCGCTGGCAGATGCCCTCACAGCGGCGGAATTCGGACCCGCCGACGTGCTGAACATCATCACTGTTCTCGACAGCTTCGTCCTCGGCTCAGCACTCGACCTGGCGGCACCGGAGGCCCCGTGGCGACCGAGTGTCGAAGTCGGTCACGCACTGCGCGCAGCCCTCGACACCGCGTCCTCCAAGTCCTCCCGCTCCGACGAGGCCTTCGAGTACGGACTCCGCGCGCTGTTGGCCGGATTCGATCCGGCGCCCGCGAACATGCTCGACGGCTGATCGCCGGAAGCGACATCGTGGCCCCGGGCGCCGACGAAGTCCGGGTGGGTCGTCAGTCCTCGACGATCAGTGACGGAGTGTCGCGGCGGAGAATGTTGCCCTTGAAGAACTCCGGCTTGCGCAGTGCCACCACTGCCATGACGACGATGCCGAGAACGATGATGCCCACGCCGATGAGGAACACCATCCCGATGCCGAAAAGCGATGAGCCGCTGCCGAATTCGGGGTCCCAGGCGTCGACCGAGGTCTGCACGAACACCACGGCCATCCCGACGCCACCGAGTAGCGGGGCCAGGAACTTGAAGAAGAAGTTGCGGGTGCTGGTGAACAGCTCCTCGCGGAAGTACCAGACACAGGCGAATGCCGTGATGCCGTAGTAGAAGCAGATCATCAGTCCCAGAGCGGCAATGGTGTCGGTGAGAACGTTGTCGCTCACCACCCGCATCACGGCGTAGAAGCCGGCGGACGCCCCGCCTGCCACGAGCGTCGCGAAGCCCGGAGTGCTGAATCTCGGTGTGATGGAGGCGAACCGCTTCGGTAGGGCCTGGTAGTGACCCATCGCGAGCAGAGTACGCGCCGGTGAGATGAACGTGGCCTGCAGCGAACTGGCGGAGCTGCTCAACACGGCCAGGGACAGCAGGATCGCGAAGGGGCCCATCACCGGCCCGGCGAGGGCGGCGAACACGTTGTCGGTGGTGTCGGGATTCTGCAGTCCGTTTCCGGTGTCACCGGTGCCGGCGAAGAGCAGAGTTGCCACTGCGGTGAGCAAGTACAGCACGATGATGAAGAACACCGTGACCAGCGCTGCACGCCCGGGAATCTTTGCGCTGCCCGAGGTCTCCTCGTTGACCGTCAGGCAGACGTCCCAACCCCAGTACATGAATATCGACAGCGACAGTCCGGCAGTGAAGGCGGAGAAGCTCGGGATCCCGAACGGGTCGAACCAGTCCAGGCTGAACGAGATGTCCTCGGCCCCATCGCCGGAACCGACCTTGACGAACGCGGCAACGATGAACCACGCCATCACCAGCAGCTGGAAGCCGAGCATCGTGTACTGCACGCGCTTGGTCTCCTGCATGCCGCGATAGCAGAGCCACGCCGCCAACGCCATGAACACCAGGCACGTGACGATGTTGACGAGCTTGTTGCCGGTCAGGTCGGCCAAGGAGTCGTTGCTGGTGACCTGGGCGAGAAAGAGATAGAAGAAGTCGACGGCCACTCCGGCCAGGTTCGAGAGCACGATGATGGTGGCCGCGATCAGGCCCCAGCCACCCATCCATCCGACGTACGGGCCGAAGGCCTTCGACGCCCACGTGAACGACGTGCCGCTGTCGGGCTCCGCCGCGTTGAGCTCTCGGTAGCCCAAGGCCACCAACAACATCGGGATGAAGCCGACGATGAAGATCGCGGGCAGATGTACTCCGACTTCGGTGACCGTCGGCCCGAGCGACGCAGTGAGTGCGTACGCGGGTGCGATGGTCGAGATGCCCAGCACCACACTGGCGAGCAACCCGAGCTGGCCGGCGGACAGGCCCTTGGACTCGACGTCGACTACCTTGTGCTCATTCATCGTCGGCCTCTCTCGGAACAACGATCATCGGAACGGGAACGACCCGAAGCATCTTGGCGGCAACCGATCCCAGGAAGAGGCGGTGAGGCTGGGCGAGTCGAGACGACCCCACCATCAACACGTCGCCGTCGTGCCAGTCGAGCGAAGAAGCGGCCTTCTCGATGCCGGAGCCCTCCGCCACCGTCAACTGCACGTCCGATCCGGCGGGCAGTTCCGCTTGCACGGTCCGCAGCACCTCCTCGGCCTTGGCGAGACCGTCCGGACCCCGTGCCGATTGCTCTTCTGCGGACACGAGGGAGAGCAGCCGCAGCGGCAACTCGGCGGTGACGGACAGGTCGGTGGCTGCCCGCACGAGTTCGGCTGCCCCCGGCCGATTTCCGATTGCACAGGTGATCTCCCGGATGCGCTGCGGCGGCGAGTGCCGATACCCCCGCGGAGCCAGCGCGAGCGGCACATGCGACACATGCAGAAGATCGCTGGTGACGGTGCCGATCGAATGGCGTCCGAGCAGACCGTCACCGGCCGCACCGACGACGATCATGTAGGCGTCACACTCGTCCACACAGTCGAGCAGGCCCTGTGCGAAGGACTCGTCGAACAACAGGTGCGCGCGTGCCTGTACGTCCTCGGGTACCAGGGTCAGTGCCTCGTCGAGCCAGCCGGTGGCCCGATCGATCAGGATGTCGTCGTATCCGGCCTCGACCGGTGCCTTGGACGGCACCGGCCGCTCCTGGGGCAAGACCAGGCAGATGTCCAGCGATGCCTGCAGCGAACGCGCGAGCGTTGCCCCCAGAGCGATTCCGTCTGCTCCACTCGGTGTTGCCTGGTACCCCACGATCAGACGCATGGGCGGACCTTCCCTGAGGTTGGGCGAGCTAATGGCAGGTGCTACCGGGATCGGTGTGGCACGACTTCGGTTCCGACGGTGTGACGTCGAGCGATGGATTTCGATCGAAGAACCCGAACGGCTTGAGCCAGAACGAGACCGTGTCCGCGGGCATCACCGGCCAGTCCTCCGGTCGCGTGATGTGGTGGATGCCGAAGGTGTACCAGACGACGACGTCGGTGTTCTCGATGCTGCGATCCTTCTCGGTCCACTCCGGTAGCCCGTGGTCGATGCCGCTCTGGTTCACGAACTCGCCGCTGGGCCAACGCTCGTCGGGTGAGTTGGGGGTGACCCAGACGGTGTGGCCGATCACCTGGGCTCGCTGGAAGATCGGCGATGCGGGATCGAACATCGACGGGATGGCCGCTCCCGGAACCAACTTGTAGGCGGGCCGGGTGCCGAGGCCGTTGGTGACGTTGTCATTGACGACTTTCCACGCCTTCTGGGTGTTCCAGTCGTAATCCTGCTTGCCTTCGGACTCGGTGGTCAGCGGAGTGTTGACCTGAGTCAGCGCGAGACCGTAAGGGTTGTCCGGTCCCATCGGAACACGTTGGGTTTCACTGGAATACACGGTGTTCTCGGTGCCGTCGATGTCCAGATCCAGCCGGGCGACCAGGAAGTGCTGGTGGTAGGGCGCATACGTGCGGTTGTCGACCAGCGTTCCGGACGGATGGGTGCCGCCCTCGTCGAAGTGGGTGACGACCATGATGCCCGTCGCGCGGACCTCGCACTCGATGTTGCCGTCCTGATAGAACCGCCAGTAGACGAGGTATTCGTAGTTGGCAACCGTTGCATGGAAGCTGACCGTGAGCCGACGCATCCGTCGCACCTCGGCTCCGGCGTCGTGATCGACGTGCTTCCACAGCACGGCGTTGTCTTCCTCGTGAATGCAGATCGCGTTGGTGATCGTGTACGGCTCACCCTTGCTGTTGTGCAGCACTGCATCGAGGTACCGGATCTCGCCGAGGCAATCGCAGCCGAGCTCGAGCGAGGTGGTCATGAAGCCCAGGCCCCATTCGCCGATGTCGAACGCGGTGCGTCGGTAGTGGTCCTCGGTGTGATCGCGATACGGAACGACCATCTCCGCGAACGACATTCGATTGGCAACGGACCGCACGTTCCCGTTGTCGTTGTAGCTGACGGCGTGCAGAGTCATGCCCTCGCGATAGTTGAACCCCACGCGAAGCGACCAGTTCTGCCACGTCAGCTTGTTGCCGTCGAGCTCGAACGACGGCCCGTCGGTCTGAGTGATCTCGAGGGGCTTCAGGGGTGGGCGGGTGCTCGCGTTCCTGATTCGCTCCGGGATGTGGCGGGGCACGTACTCACCCATGATCTCCGGTCGCTCGACGCGATACGTGTCCTCGATCTCGAGCAGTTCCATCGTGTTGACGTCGATGACGCAGTGGAAACCGCCGACCGGCCCGGCATAGGGATTGGCACCCTCCGAGGCCTTGACCCACGTGTCGGACCAGCCCAGGCGTCGACCCTTGTACTTCTCGGGCGTCACTGCCTCGCCGTAGGTCCAGGTGTCCATGAACACCAGATCCAGATCGGTGATACCCCGATCGGCAAGGGCGGCAATCACATCGGGGTGGGCACGCAGGGCCGCGTCGGCCTCCTCCCACTCGTCGACGGTGAAGTTGGGCTGTACATCCGGAATGTGCGTCCACGATTCGGTGGTGCGATCGTCGAGTGACACCACGGCCTTGAACGTCGTGTTCTCGTTGCGGTTCAACACCACCGAGACTGCTCGACGCGCAGGCACGGTACCGTCCGCGTCGAATGCGGCGATCTCGGACTTGGCCGGTTCGATCATCTCGATCGAGGCGTAGCGCCAGCCGTCGCCGACTCCGTGGTCGCGACCGAGAACCTCGGCCACGGTGGCGAATTCGTCGCTGGACAGGGGATCGAGGGGGTGAAAGGTCATCGAAGAGTCTCCGTCGAGCTCATGACGTGCTTGATGCGGGTGTAGTCCTCGACCCCGTAGGCCGAGAGATCCTTGCCGTAGCCGGAGTACTTGAATCCTCCGTGCGGCATTTCGGCCACCAACGGGATGTGGCAGTTGACCCATACGGCTCCGAAGTCCAGAGCTGCCGAGATGCGCAGTGTGCGTGCATGATCGGAAGTCCAGACGCTCGACGCGAGACCGAAGTCGACGTCGTTGGCCAGCGCAATCGCCTCCGCCTCGTCGCCGAATTTCTGCACCGTGAGCACCGGGCCGAAGGTCTCCTCCTGCACGATGGGATCGGACTGCTGCACGCCGGTGATGATGGTCGGCTCGAAGAAGAAGCCCGTATCGCCGATGCGCTTGCCACCGGTGACGATGATGGCGTGTTCGCCGATACCCGCGACCTTGGCGCTCACCTGACCGAAGTGGTTGACGTTGTTCAGTGGCCCGAGGAAGGTGTCGGGGTCGTCGGGCAGGCCGACTTTCAGCGTCTTCGCCTTGGCGACAAGGGCATCGACGAGTCCGTCGTGCGCCGACTCGTGGACCAGGACGCGGGTGACAGCGGTGCAGTCCTGGCCGGCGTTGAAGAACGCGGCCTCGGCGATACCGTCGGCGGCTTTGGCGATGTCGACGTCGTCGAACACGATTGCCGGTGCCTTGCCGCCGAGTTCGAGGTGCGCCCGCTTGAGTTGCTTGGCGGCGGCCACGGCAACAGCGATGCCGGCGCGAACGGATCCGGTGATCGAGACCAGGCCGGGAGTCTTGTGTTCCACGATCGCCGCACCGGTGCCGCCGTTCCCGAGCACGACGTTGAACACCCCGTCGGGCACGATGCCCTTCGAGAGCTTCGCGAGCACCAGCGTGCTCTCGGGGGTGGTGTCACTCGGCTTGAGCACGATGGTGTTTCCCGCGGCCAGTGCAGGACCGATCTTCCAGATCGCCATCATGAACGGGTAGTTCCACGGGGTCACCTGCCCGACGACGCCGATCGGTTCGCGGCGCACGTACGAGGTGAAGCCGTCCATGTACTCGCCCGCAGATTTGCCCTCGAGCATCCGTGCCGCGCCTGCGAAGAATCGGATCTGATCGGCACCGACAGTGACTTCCTCGGCCGCGATGGTGGCCTTGGGCTGACCGGTGTTGCGGCTCTGCGCCTCGACGATCTCGTCGCTGTGCGCCTCGATGGCGTCGGCGAGCTTCAACAGCACCTTCTGCCGTTCGCTCGGGGTCGTCTTGCCCCAGGTCTCGAATGCTCTGGCAGCGGCCGACATCGCGGCATCGACATCGGCGGCGTCGGAGATGGGGGAGTGGGCGACGATCGACTCGTCCACCGGATTCACCACATCGAGCATCTCGGTGCCCGACGGCGTCACGAACGCCCCGTCGATGTAGTTCTGCAGGACAGGCACCGTCATCACTGAACCCCTAGCGTCGACTGTTTCGGTTCTGCAAAGCCTGCACCTACGGACGAGACTTCGCCACCCGACAAGATGTCCAACTCCCCCGCATCGATCAGGACCGAATGTCGGTCCAACTCGAGCCCGCAGGAGCTGCTCACCGGCTAGCCTGTGGCGGTGGCAGACACAGAGGTGGGGTATCGACAGATCGCCGACGACACCTGGGCATTCATGCGGCCGCCCGGCAGCTGGGGGCAGACCAACACCGGACTGATCGTGGCACCGGGTTCGGCGTCGATGCTGATCGACACCGTGTGGGATGTGAACTGGGCGCAGCGAGTCGTCGCCGACACCGCCGAACTGGTCGCCGACGCACCGATCACCGAGGTACTCAACACCCACTCCGACGGCGATCACTGGTGGGGAAACGACACCGTCCCTGCCACCGCCCGCATCACCACCAGTACCGCGTCGCTGCACGCGATGAAAGAGGAAACACCGCCGAAAGGAGTGGACGCGTTCGCATCTGTCGGCGCGAAGATCGGTTGGGTGCCGGGGCCGGTCGGGGCAATGGGCTCCTACATGGACCGAGTCCGCGGCGACGCCACCTTCCCCACGAGTCTGCCGAGACTGCCCGACCACACCTTCGACACCACCGAGACCATCGACGTGGCGGGGCGGCCGGTCCACCTGCGGTACCTGGGCCCGGCACACACCGAAGGTGACCTCATCGCCCATCTCCCCGACGTCGGAGTCGTGTTCGCCGGCGACCTGCTCTTCATCGACGCCACCCCGGTGCTCTGGCACGGACCTCTGCAGAACTGGATCGACGCGCTCGACCACCTTCTCGATCTCGATGCCGACGTCTACGTTCCCGGCCACGGACCTCTGTGCGGCACCGACGAGATCCGGGCGCTCCACAACTATTGGACCTGGGTATCCGAGGCCGGACGCAGCTGCTTCGACGCCGGCCTCGGTCCAACCGAAGCCGCCCTCAACCTGCTGAAATCTCCTGAATTCGGGCAGTACTCACACTGGGACTCACCGGAACGACTCATCCTGAGCATGAGCACCCTGTACCGCCTGTGGCGAGGTGAGAAGCCCGCCCCACCCACACTCACGCGTCGAGCACGCGCGTTCGCGGACGCGGGACGCTACCTCCGGCAGCATCGGCTCCGAAAGCCCTAGCCTTCGAATCACGGCGAGCGCAACTGTGGCGCGTCGGCGTCGTTCGGAGGAGCGTGGGACACGTGACCTCCCTTTCGGCCTCGTGGGTTCAGCAGCGCTACCGCGATCCTGCTCTGACGGCATTGGCGTACACGAACGAGACGATCGACGTTCTGCTGTCGCATCACTCGGTGCGGACGTTCACAGACGATCCGATCGACACCGAGACGATCGAGACCATCGTCGCCGCAGCCCAATCCGCGCCGACGTCATCGAACCTGCAGGCCTGGAGCGTGATCGCGGTACGAGACCCGGCGCGCAAGAAGCGTCTGGCGGCGCTGGCCGGCAACCAGGCGTTCATCGCCGAGGCTGCGGTGTTCCTGGTGTTCGTGGCGGATCTCGGGCGGGCCCGACGGCTCGCCGCAGCGCACGACGCCGAACTCGGCGGTGCCGACTACTTCGACAGTACGATTCTCGGTGCCATCGATGCAGCGCTGGCCGCGCAGAACGCCGTCGTCGCTGCGGAGTCGCTGGGATGGGGGACGGTGTATGTCGGGGCGGTGCGCAACGCACCCGACGAGATTGCTGCCGAGCTGGCATTGGCCGAACAATCGGTTCCGGTGGTGGGCTTGGCGCTGGGCCGAGCGGGCGAGGATACGGCCGGGGTGAAGCCGCGATTGCCCATCTCCTCGGTGCTCCATCATGAAAACTACGACGCCGTGGTGGCCGACGCTGCGGTGCCTGTCTACGAGCAACGATTATCGGAATACTATGTGACACAGGGGCGTACGTCATCGTGGATCTCGTCGGTACTGTCGCGCCTGCGCAGCGGTGAGGCGATCGGTTCGCGTGTGACGCTCAGGCAATCGTTCGAGTCCCTCGGCTGGAAGTCCCGGTAGAACTATGCGCTTTCAGGTTCTCGACATCGTCTTCAACCCGCCGCACCCGGTCACCGGTGCAGTCGTGCACCGGTGACCGATTCGACCGGTTGATCGAACTCGCCGTTCTTGCAGAAGAACTGGGCATCGATTCGTTCTCTGTCGGAGAACGGCACGCGGGAGACGTGCTCTCGTCCGCTCCCACGGTGCTTCTCGGCGCGCTCGCGCAGGCGACACATCGCATTCTGTTGTCCACCGGCGTCACCGTCCTGTCGGTGTTGGACCCGATTCGCGTCGCCGAAGACCTCGGCACCGTCGATCAACTGAGTCGAGGCCGCCTCGAAGTCGTCATCGGCAAAGGCAACGAAGTACTGCAGTACCCACTGTTCGGACTCGACATCGCGCGCCAGTACGAGTACCTCACCGAGAACTACGAACTGCTCCGCAGGCTGATCCGTGAGGAGCACGTGGATTGGACCGGGCGCCACCGACATCCGTTGTCCGACGCCACCACACTGCCCAGGCCCTTCGACGGGCCGTTTCGAATCTGGCACGGTTCGGCCACGTCGATCGAGGCGGTCGATCTGGCGGCCGAGTGGGGAGACCCCATCGTGACAGCCAACGCACTGCAGCCGAGGGAGAACTACAAGGAACTCATCGACCGCTACCGCGAGCAGTATCGCAATCACGGTCATGACCCGGACAGGGCGTACGTGGGTTCTGGCTCCGGGGGGTTGTTCCTCGGTACGACGACCGAGGCTGCCGTTGCCGAGTATCGGCCGATCTACGAAGGCATCGTCGCGCAGCAGGACAAGCGCAAACACGATCCGGCGGCCAAGGGCAAGGTGACGAGCTTTCGGACCATCGACGACGCGGTAGCGCGGGGGCCCGCACTGGTGGGCTCGTCCGAACGCGTCGCGGCGAAGATACTCGACTACCACGACGCGTACGGCCATGATCTGCAATCGGTTTCGATCAACCACGTTCTGGACTTCGAGCGTCAGAAGGACACGTTACGACAGTTCGCCGAAGAAGTGATTCCATTGGTGCGGGCCGAGGTGACGACCACACTGTGGACGACCGAGGACAAAGATCGTGCCAGGGGATTCACTGCGAGTTGACCTGTGCCGTCATTGCCGCGGCGTGGGTGAACAACGTGGTCGGATCCGCTCGGTCCGCAGGGGGTTCGAGTACGACGGTGGTGGCACCGGCATCGATCCAGCGTTGCAGGTTGCTCAGCGCGGCATCGGAATCGGTCACGGCGGCGACGTAGACGACGATCTCGTGGTCCGGCCCACCATCGATGTGCTCGATGGCCGTTCGCACCTGATCCGGTGACGTCTCACTCGTGAGGATGGTTCCCACACCGGTGCGTCCGCTCAGGGCCAGAGTCTTCGGCCCCGTCGCACCGACGAGCAGCGGCGGCGGTTGCAGCGGAGGCCAGTTCAGCTGCACGTTGTCGAGTGAGACGTACCGACCCTGCACGGTGACGCTCTCGCCCGCCAACAGTGCGGTGAGCGCTGTCATCTGTTCGGTCAGCAACGTCAGAGGCGACTGCACTCGCGCCCCGATCTGCCCCATCCACGATTGAACTCCGTGTCCGAGCCCCACGCGGAGCCGCCCCGGATGGACACGGGCCACGGTAGCGATCTCCATGGCTGTGGCTGCCACGTTCCGCATCGGAGTCGGTAGCACCCCGATGCCGACGCTCACGTGTTCGGTGTTCGCGAGAACCAGTGCAGCAGCCGACAATCCACCGGAGTAGAAGCAGTCCTCCCACAACCACACCTCGTCGACGCCTGCGCGGTCGGCCGCACGAGCCGCGTCGACGAGATCCTCCGGCGCAAGTTCGGGTCGCAGTACAACGCCGATGCGTGTCATTGCAGTCTTCCTTTCTTCTCAGCGAACGAGATACGGCGACACCGAACTTCGGTGCTCGTCGATGTCGAGGTCCTTACCCAGTGGCGGGAACGCGCGTTGCGGGCAGTTGGAACGCTCGCACACCCGGCAGCCCGCTCCGATCGGTGTCGCCGCCGCCGAGCCCTGTACGTCCAGACCGTCGGCGTACACCAGCCGTCCGGCGTGGCGCAGTTCGCATCCGAGGCCGATGGCGAAGGTCTTGCCGGGCTGTCCGTATCGCGCGGCGCGTCGCTCCACGGTGCGTGCGATCCACAGGTAGCTGCGGCCGTCGGGCATCTCGGCGATCTGCGTCATGATCTTGCCCGGATAGGCGAAGGTCTCGTACACGTTCCACAGCGGGCACGTGCCACCACTGGACGAGAAGTGAAAGCCTGTGGCGGACTGGCGCTTCGACATGTTCCCGGCGCGATCGACGCGCACGAACGAGAACGGAACACCCCGCAACTCGGGCCTCTGCAAGGTGGACAGGCGATGGCAGATGGTCTCGTAGCTGACCGAGAAGAAGGCCGAGAGCCGCTCGATGTCGTACCGAAAATCCTCGGCGACGTCGTGGAACTGGTGGTACGGCAACACCGTCGCGGCCGCGAAGTAGTTCGCGAAACCGAGCACCGCCAACTTCTTCGACGACTCACTGGTGAAGTTGCCCTCGTCGGCCATCTTCTTCAGCAGATCCCCGCATTCGAGATAGGCGAGTTCGGCGGCGTACCTGAACACCTTCTGCCCGCCGGACAGATGCGGTGAGATCTCCAGCACTCGCGTCTGCGGATCGAACCGATGCAGCACGTTCTCGCCGAGGTCGATGCGATTGACGATCTGCACGTCGTGAACCGTCCGCAGCCGCTTGGCGATCTCGCCACCGACGTCGGCGCGATGGAACCGGATTCTCGAGGTCAGAGCCTCTGCCGCAGTGTCCAATTCGTGCAGATAGTTCTGTCGCTGATAGAAGTAGTCACGCACTTCCTCGTGCGGCTTGCTGATCGAACCACTGCCACTGCCGTCGGAGAACCGCTCCTCGGTAGCGGCCAACAGCTGAGCCGTCGTATTGCGGTATCGGCGGTGCATGTTGACCATCGCCCGTGCCAACTGCGGGTGAGAGCTGACCATCTGCGCGATCTCGTGGGCATCGGCATCGATCCCCATGTCCTGATCGAGCGCCACCTCGCGGAGTTCGGCAACCAGCCTGGTGTCGTCCTCGGAGGAGAAGAACGACGTGTCGACGCCGAACACCTCGGAGATCCGCAGCAACACCGGCACCGTCAGTGGACGCACGTCGTGCTCGATCTGGTTGAGATAACTGGCGGAGATCCCGAGCTTCTGCGCCAGTGACACCTGGCTCATGCTGCGTTCGCTGCGGAGCTGCCGAAGCCGCACGCCGACGAAGGTTTTCGACATATCGCCAGGCTACGCCTGCGAAGAATCGGGTTAACACCGTTCGCAATCGGCTGCTGGGTCACAATTCGACAGCCAACGGGAACATTAGCCGAAGTAAGGGCGTATACCGGTGTACGAGCTATTCACCACGCACCACGAGGAGCGGTCATGTCCAATCGTCAACGCACATCGGAAATCGTCAGGGACGTCGTCGTCTTCGTCACCGGAGCCGTGCTCGTCGCATCGACCGTCTGGCTTCCCGTCCAGGGAGACCAGGAAGTCACCGGTGCGATCCTCGTGCTCGGCATCCTTGCGGCGTCGTCTGCACTCTGGGCCATCGGATCCTCGTCGAGACAGAGTCATTGGACCCACGTCGGCCTCGGGTTGCTGCTTGCTGTCTCGCCCGCGCTGATGGTGTTCCCGTCCGGATTGCTCGCCGCCGACCTGTTCGCGATCGTCGGAGGACTCGTCATCGCCGCGATGGGCGGCCTCGGCGTGCTGGCCTCGCGTCGGACGCCGATCACGTCGCAGGTGATTGCACGCAGCGACGACCGAACCGGCGTTCGCATCTGATCTCGGCAACCGGTGCTCCACTCCCGGGGCCGCGTGCGAAAAATGTCGTACGCGGCCCCAGGGGTGGAGCATTTTCTGCTCTGTGGGTTCATCGCGGCGCCTGATGCAATGGGTGCTCCACTCGGCGCGGTGGATCCGGTAAATCCCTCGTGCGGACCGGCGAGTGGAGCATTGTGTGCTCTCATCGCCGCGATTCCCGACGCCGCCTGACAACCGACGCGATTTCGGCAGCCACCACATCCGGCGCGGCAAGCACATCGAACGCCGAGTAGCGCAGCACCAACCAGCCACCCAGTACCAGGGCGTTCTGTCTACGTCGATCCTTGCTGAACACCTCTGCTGCACTGTGGAATTCGCGTCCGTCCACCTCGATGATCGTTCGGCTGCGACGGTCGACGAGGTCGCAGACGAACGAGCCGACTGTCGCATTCATCTCCAGATACAGGCCGATCCGATGCAATGCCCGGCCGAGGGCCCGCTCCGGTTCCGAGGCGAACCTCGTCACTGCCAACCGGACCTGACGGGCCAACTCTGCGTTGCCGCGTCGACCCGGGAATCGCTCGAGTAGGCAGATGAGCGACGCAGGGTCGAGTCCGAACTTCAGACGCTCGTCGATCAGCAACTCGGCCTCTTCGCGAGGGAGTACCGCCAGGCAATCGAGCATCGTCTGCGCAGGAGTGGTGCAAGGCAGTGACTCGACCTCGTCGACGAGCCGGGAATCGAGTGCGCGACGGTGCAGTCGGAGCCATGGCGGTGGTCGCAACCGGGCCGAGCGGGGGACGGTTGCATCGAGAGTGGACGGCTCGGTCGTCCAGCCGCGTAGGTATGCGGCCGAACGGTGACTGAGTACGGCATCGGGTCGCCACAGGGCGATGGCCCGACACCGATCCATCGTCGACGGCTCCCCGCGCATATGGACCGTCGGCAGAACGCGGGTGAAGCGTCGCGAGACGGTGCTGGGATGGAGTCCGGAGGAGACGAGCTGTCGGAATGTGGCGGGGCCGGGAGTGGAGCCTGCGGAATGACCGGGTTGGGCGGGAGTGGAGCCTGCGGAATGACCGGGTTGGGCGGGAGTGGAGTCGGCTGTCATGGGTGCAGCGTCTGCGATGGCGTGGGTGGTCTTCGATGCTCGACCTGGGGAAATCGAAAGTCCTGTGGACAGGTGCCAGCCTGTGGATGAGTGCAACTTCTGCTCCACTCGGTGGCGTCGGTCGGGGGATCCCCGCAAAAGTGGTGTCGAGGGAAGCAACCCGTGCCATGCTCACATCGTGGGATGAGGTAGCTGTGATGTCGATCACAGAGTGCTCGGTTTCTGACTCGATTCAGACGCCCTCGTCAAACCGTACAAGCGTCCGGTAAAGAATTTTGTTCATTCCGTTCATCAACTGGGGATTCATCGCTACCGGCGAGTAACCACGCTGTCCGATCGGAGAGGTTTGTGTCGACCAAAAATTTGCAACATTAGCAACGACGCCAGTAAAGCTAGCCAAGATTGGCACTAACAACTGGTAGACGCATGTTTTCGGGTGTGCCATTGTTCTGGAGTACACCAGAAGGGCCTGGCAACGATGTGAAGATTCGTCTCGAGGCAGGCCGAGAAGCAGAAGAGACTGGAGCTGAAGATGTCGACCACCGGCACCCCGAAGACCACCGCCGAGATCCAGCAGGATTGGGACACCAACCCCCGCTGGAAGGGCGTCACCCGTAACTTCACCGCACAGCAGGTCTCCGACCTCCAGGGCACCGTCGTCGAAGAAGCGACCCTCGCTCGCCGCGGCAGCGAGATCCTGTGGGACCTCGTCAACAACGAGGACTACATCAACTCGCTCGGTGCCCTCACCGGCAACCAGGCCGTGCAGCAGATTCGCGCCGGCCTCCAGGCGATCTACCTCTCCGGCTGGCAGGTCGCAGGCGACGCCAACCTCTCGGGTCACACCTACCCGGACCAGAGCCTCTACCCGGCCAACTCGGTGCCGTCCGTCGTCCGTCGCATCAACAACGCACTCCTGCGCGCCGACGAGATCGCCAAGATCGAGGGCGATACCTCCGTCAAGAACTGGGTCGCACCGATCGTCGCCGACGCCGAAGCCGGCTTCGGTGGCGCACTGAACGCCTACGAGCTGCAGAAGGCCATGATCGTGGCCGGCGCCGCAGGCGTGCACTGGGAGGACCAGCTCGCATCGGAGAAGAAGTGCGGCCACCTCGGCGGCAAGGTGCTCATCCCCACCCAGCAGCACATCCGCACCCTGACCTCGGCACGCCTCGCGTCCGACGTCGCCGACGTCCCGTCGGTCATCATCGCCCGCACCGACGCCGAGGCAGCCACGCTGATCACCTCCGACGTCGACGAGCGTGACCGTGAATTCCTCGACGGAACCCGCACCGCAGAAGGATTCTTCGGCGTCAAGAACGGCATCGAGCCCTGCATCGCCCGTGCGAAGGCCTACGCCCCGTACGCCGACCTCATCTGGATGGAGACCGGCGTGCCGGATCTCGAGGTCGCCAAGAAGTTCTCCGAGTCGGTTCGCAGCGAGTTCCCGGACCAGCTGCTCGCCTACAACTGCTCGCCTTCGTTCAACTGGAAGGCGCACCTGGACGACGCGACCATCGCGAAGTTCCAGAAGGAACTCGGTGCCATGGGCTTCAAGTTCCAGTTCATCACCCTCGCAGGCTTCCACTCGCTCAACTACGGCATGTTCGACCTGGCACACGGCTACGCCCGCGAAGGCATGACCGCGTTCGTCGACCTGCAGGAGCGCGAGTTCAAGGCTGCCGAAGAGCGCGGCTTCACCGCCATCAAGCACCAGCGTGAGGTCGGTGCAGGCTACTTCGACCGCATCGCCACCACCGTCGACCCCAACACCTCGACGGCAGCACTGAAGGGCTCCACCGAAGAAGGCCAGTTCCACTAAGCAGTTCCGCCTCTCCGGATTTTCAGCGCACTAGTCAGGCGGTCCGCAACATTCGTTGCGGGCCGCCTGTTCTGTACGACGAAGGTTTTGGGCGTACCCGGTAAGAGTTACCCGCATCTCACTTCAACCTGTTGTGCCGCAACATCAATGACTAGGAGCCTCCTGTGACGGTCGAGAGGGTGGGGATCGTCGGAGCGGGGCAGATGGGTGCAGGAATCGCGGAGGTCTGCGCCCGTGCGCACGTCGACGTGTTGGTCCACGAACAGACCCGCGAACTGGCGACGGCCGGTCGCAGCCGCATCCTGCAATCGCTGGACCGCGGCGTCAGCAGCGGCAAGATCACCGAACGTGAGCGTGAGCAAGCGGCATGCAGGCTGCGATTCACCGCCGACCTCGCCGACTTCGGCGACCGCCAACTGGTCGTCGAAGCAGTGCTCGAAGACGAGAAGATCAAGACCGACATCTTCGCCGAACTCGACTCGGTGGTGACCGACCCAAATGCCGTCATCGCCTCCAACACCTCCTCCATTCCCATCGTGAGCCTGGGAGCCGCCACGACGGCACCCGGCCGAGTCGTGGGTCTGCACTTCTTCAACCCGGTCCCGGTACTGCCACTCGTCGAGCTCGTCACCACCGACCTGACGTCACCGGCAGTGGCAGACCGGGCCGAGCGCTTCGCGGGCGATGTTCTCGGCAAACAGGTCGTGCGCTCGGCAGATCGATCGGGCTTCGTCGTCAACGCGTTGCTCGTGCCGTATCTGCTCTCCGCGATTCGCATGGTCGAATCCGGGTTCGCCACCAAGGAAGACGTCGACAAGGCGACGGTGCTGGGTCTGGCGCACCCCATGGGGCCGCTCGCACTCGCCGATCTGATCGGCCTCGACACGGTCAAAGCCATTGCAGATTCGATGTACTCGGAGTTCGAGGAACCCCTCTTCCTAGCACCGCCGCTGCTGCTGCGAATGGTCGAATCCGGGCACATGGGCAAGAAGGCCGGAGCCGGTTTCTACCGCTACGAGAACGGCCGAATCGCAAAGTAGACACCGCCGCGGGCGGGTTGCCCCGCGACGGTCACCGGACCGCTATTGTCGGTCTGCGAATGCAGTCACTTCGATCACAGGAGCATGTCAGTGAGCAAGTCCACGAAGTCGAACAGTGTGGTTCCCAAGGCATTCGGGATCGGGTTGGCGGCCACCGGCGCCGCCCACTTCGTGGTGCCCGAGGCGTTCGAGGGAATCACCAAGCTTCCGTTCCCCAAGGACACTCGGACCTGGATCAGTCGCAACGGAGCCACCGAACTGGCGGTCGGTGCCGCGATCGCATACCCCAAGACTCGCAAGATCGGACTGATCGGTCTGGGCGCATACGTTCTGTGGCTCGGCGGCAACATCGCCAAGAACAGCTGACGTTACTGTTGCGAACGACTCGTTTAGAGTAGGAATAGCCTGGTCGAGGCGGTAGCTGCCTTGCGCTTGCACCGATGCGTAGGTAGCAATGTACTTATGACTTCAGCTACCGCTTACCAGGCCACCGCTCCTGACGCCCCGCTCGAGAAGGCGACGATCGAGCGACGCGCTGTCGGACCGCACGACATCCTCATCGACGTCAAGTTCGCCGGCATCTGTCACTCCGATATCCACACCGCCCGTAACGAGTGGGGTGGCACCACGTACCCCGTCGTTCCCGGGCACGAGATCGCAGGCATCGTGGCCGAGGTCGGCTCCGAGGTGACCAGCCGCAAGGTGGGCGACCGCGTCGGCGTCGGCTGCTTCGTGGACTCCTGTGGCGAGTGCGAGGCGTGCAAGGACGGCGACGAGCAGTACTGCACCAAGGGCGTCGTCCAGACGTACAACTCGAAGACCTACGAGGGCGAGTTCACCCACGGCGGCTATTCCACCCAGATCGTCGTGACGGAGAAGTTCGTTCTCGGAATCCCGGAGGGCGTCGAGCTCGACGTCGCCGCACCTCTGCTGTGCGCAGGCATCACCCTGTACTCGCCGCTCAAGCACTGGGGCGCAGGACCGGGCAAGAAGGTCGCCATCATCGGCATGGGCGGCCTCGGCCACATCGGCGTCAAGATCGCGCACGCACTCGGAGCACACGTCACCGTGCTGAGCCAGACCGACGCCAAGGAAGCCGACGGCAAGGCCTACGGTGCCGACGAGTACTACGCCACCAAGGACACCACCGCCCTCAAGGATCTGCAGGGCAAGTTCGACCTGATCCTCAACACGGTCTCCGCGAACCTGCCGATGGGCAAGTACCTCGGACTGCTCGCCCGCAACGGCACCCTCGTCGAGCTCGGTGTTCCCGAGAAGCCCCTCGAGGTGCCCGCGTTCAACCTGCTGGCCAACCGTCGCTCCTTCGCCGGTTCGATGGTCGGTGGCATCGCCGAGACCCAGGAAATGCTCGACTTCTGCGCCGAGCACCACATCGGTGCCGAGATCGAGGTCATCCCGGCCGAGAAGATCAACGAGGCATACGACCGCGTCGTCAAGTCCGACGTGCGCTACCGCTTCGTGATCGACGCAGCCACGCTGTAAATCTTCACCCAGCTGTACCCAGCATGAGAGAAGGGCCCGCGACGCAGTGTCGCGGGCCCTTCTCGTTCAGCTCTCGGCGAGACGCTTCTTCTCGTGTTCGACGTCGAAATCGGCTGCGGGCCAATCGAGATCGAGTTTCTCCAACGTGTCGATCAGGATCTCCGTGACAGCCAGGCGGCTGTACCACTTCCGATCGGCCGGGACGACGTACCACGGTGCATGATCGACGTCGGTCCGATCCAGCACCCGCTGATACGCCGCCCGGTACTGCGGTAGGAAGCCACGCTCGGTGACGTCGCCCGGGTTGTACTTCCAATGCTTGTCGGGCCGATCGAGCCGCTCCTGCAACCGCTTCTTCTGCTCGTCTGCCGAGACGAACAACGCGACCTTCACCACGACGGTTCCCTGTTCGGTCAACTCCTTTTCGAAGGCGTTGATCTCGTCGAATCGCTTCTCCCACACCTGCCGTGGCACCAAGTCGTGGACCGCGACGACGAGGACGTCCTCGTAGTGGGAGCGATCGAACACCCCGATGCGGCCGGCCCGCGGAAGTGCTTTGCGGATTCGCCACAGGTAGTGGTGTTGTTTCTCTTCCTGAGTCGGCACCCCGAACGACGCCAGGTCCACGCCCTGCGGATCGACCATGCCGATGACGTGCTTGACCATTCCGCCCTTGCCTGCGGTGTCCATGCCCTGGAGTACCAGCAGAACCGACCTGGTTCCACCCGCGCGCCCATGGGCGTAGAGCTTCTCCTGCAGCGCGGCCAGCACTGCACCCCGCTGTTCGAGGACGTCGTTGCCGTGGGCTTTCTTGCCGTCGAATCCCGGAGTTGCGGTGAAATCGATGTCCTCCACACGTGGAGACGCGCCGGCACGCAGCACCTCGACGGGAGAGAGCGTCCACAATTTCGAGTTGTCGGCCATGACCGATGACACTACTTCTCTACCATGGGGATCATGGCCCCTACCATCGCAAAAGCCGAGACCGTGTCGCGTGAGGAATTGCTCGAATTCGTCTCTCCGCGGCACCACCACACCCTGATCACCCGCAAGCGCGACGACGGCCTGCAGGTCTCCCCGGTTTCGGCCGGGGTCGACTCGGAAGGCCGCATCGTCATCGCCACGTACCCCGAGCGCGCGAAGGTGCACAACATTCGCCGCAACTCCGCCGTCACGGTGTTGGTGCACAGTGACGATTGGAACGGCGACTACGTCCAGGTCGACGGTACCGCCGAAATCATCGATCTTCCCGACGCGGTCGAGCCTCTGGTGGAGTACTTCCGCAGCATCGCCGGCGAGCACTCGGACTGGGACGAGTACCGCGCGGCGATGGTGAAGCAGGGAAAGTCGTTGATACGCATTGTGATCGACACCTGGGGACCGATCGCCGCGGGTGGCTTCCCTCCAGGGAGAGTGTGACAAGCCCCCCCCGGGGAGGGTGTGATCTAGCCCTTCAGTGGTGCCGCGAAGAGCGGCACTGCGTTCTCCAGTGCGTATCGGGTGCCTGCGACCGAGGCTGCCGAGAATGCGTTGGAGAGGTTCTGATCTCCGAGCACCACGAGGCGTCCGTCGCGTGCCGACGGCAGGCCCTGGATCGACGGGTTGTCGGTGATCACCTCGGGTCCGGTGCCGATGGGGAACATGACGGTGAGGTCGGCATCGAGCGCGGAGATGTTCTCCTCGGACAGTTCGATGCTGAATGCTCCCGGCTGCGCGAGGTTCTGGACGGCCGGGGTGTTCTCCATGCCCAACGACTCGAGGAAGTCGACGCGGGTGTCGCCGCGGACGTAGGCACCGACCTGTCCGCTGTAGAGCGTACCGACGGCGACGGTCTTGCCGGCGAATTCGGGGTTGGCGGCGATGGTGTCGTCGACCAGTGCCTGGGTGTCGTCGACGAGCTTCTTGCCCTCGTCGACCTTTCCGAGCGCTTGGGCAACGATCTCGGTCTGGCCGTCCCACGTGGTGCCGTAGGCGACGTCGGTTCCCGGCGGCGCGGCGACAGTCGGGGCGATCTCGGACAGGTCGTCGTAGACGGCTTTGTCGTTGGTGCTGCGAGTCCACAGGATCAGATCCGGTGCCAGCGCCGCGATCGACTCCATGTCGACGTCGAAGGTGCCGACGATCGTGGGGTCGGTGTCGTAGGTTTCGTCGACCCACGGGCCGAGGCCGTTTCCGCCGACTCCGAGCCAGTCACTCGCTCCGACGGGTTGGACGCCGAGCGCCAGTGCGGTCTCGGCGTCCGACCAGCCGAGTGCAACCACTCGCTGCGGATTCGCCGGGACCTCGACGTCGCCGAACATGTCGGTGACGACGACACCACCGGCCTCCGAGGGGTCGGTGGTGTCGCCGTTGTCGGAGCTGCATGCGGTCAGAGTGAGGGCGAGGGCGAGGGCTGCCGCAGGCAGAGCCAACGAACGAGAAATGTGCATAGGGCACGCTAACCTATCAAGCGCTGAAATGCTCCACGATCTTCGCGCAGAAGGCCGGCAGGTCGTCCGGATTGCGGCTCGACACCAGGTTGCCGTCGACGACCACTTCCTCGTCGACGACGGTTCCTCCCGCGTTGCGAATGTCGGTTCGGATACTCGGGTAGGACGTCAACGTCCGGCCCTTCACGACGTCCGCCTCGACGAGAGTCCAGGCACCGTGGCAGATGACGCCGACCGGTTTGCGGGCTTGTACGAATGCGCGCACGAACGCCACCGCGTCCGCGTCGACGCGAAGTTGGTCGGGGTTGGTGGTGCCGCCGGGCAGGATCAGCGCATCGAAGTCGTCCGCGGAGACATCGGCGACGACGCGGTCGACCGTGAAGGTGTCGGCGGCATTGACGTCGCTCTCCATCGCTTGGATGTCACCATGGTCGAGTGCCACCAATGTGACTGTGGCTCCGGCATTTTCGACGGCTTCACGAGGCTGAACCAGTTCGACCTGCTCGACGCCGTCTGTAGCGAGAATGGCGATGCGGCGTCCGGTCAATGTATCGGTAGTCATACCTGTTCGAATGTCCGACCGGACCGGATCTCAAACTGACGAGTGATGGTACGAATGGAGACATGAGCGAATCACCCATCGAAACGCCCACCGAGGATCGGGTCGAGCAGAGTCTGCCGATCGTCGACGAGTCCGGCGAGCCGAGTACGAGTGATCTGCCCGTCGAGGCCGACGTCCGGGACGTGCTGGATCAACGAGCCGAGGTCCCGCTCGACGACGACGGGTACGACGAGCGCTAGGGCGTGCCTGGTTCGACGACGAGAGGGTGCGGCTGCGACTTGAATTTCGCGGGGGAGCCGTCGGCCATGGCGACTCCGTGGATGCCGCCCCACATCATCATGCAGAGATAGTCGATCAGATCGTCCGCGGACATGGACTTGTTGGAGATCCACCAGTGCGTGGCCAACTGAACCGCGCCGACGATCGCGAAGGCCCACGGAACCGAACCGCCCGAGTCCATCTCGCGTTGCCGTAGGCGCTCACCCAACACGGTGGAGAGCAACTCGGCGATCATGCGCTCGGACTCGGCGACGACGTCGCGATTGTTGCCGGCGTTGTTCGCCATGACGTACAGGTACACCTCGGGATCGGTGGCCACCGTCTCGACATAGGCGGTCACGACGACGCGGGTGAGTTCGTACTCGTCGAGCTCGTGTGAGATGGCCGCGTAGATGCGAGGTGCGAGGGTCGTCTCGACGTACCGCGACATGGTCGCGCTCGTCAGGTCGTTCTTGTCGGTGAAATAGCGGTAGAGCACCGTCTTGGAGATACCGATCTCCGACGCGATCTCGTCCATTCCGATCTCGCGGCCTCGCAACCGGATCGCAGCCAGCGTGCCGTCGACCAACTCCTCGCGTCGCGCGATCTTGTGCTCACGCCACCGACGTTTGCGGCCGTCCGGCTTCTCGGCCTTGGGCTTGTCCTCGCTCGGCTCGGACTCGTCCAGCTTTGCCTCCGTCGTATTTCTTGCCACGACCACCACCCTATGCGCCTGCTCGGACACCGTCGCAGGGTGCGTCCGGTTGGTCCGAGGTATTTTTGGGCACAATGTCGGTTGTGCAGCTGATGAACTTCGACGACGACACCAAACGCCGCGACCTCCGCAAGATGAAGACGGTCGCGACGGGCTTTCTCGTCTTCGCATCGATCGTCTACATCTTCTGCCGCTGGCAGGAGTCGACAGGTGCAGGTGCCTGGGTGGGCTACGTGCGCGCGGCATCGGAAGCGGGAATGGTGGGCGCACTCGCGGACTGGTTCGCGGTGACGGCCCTGTTCAAGCACCCGCTCGGCATCCCGATTCCGCACACGGCCTTGATCAAGAAGAAGAAGGACCAGCTGGGTGCGAGCCTGAGTTCGTTCGTCGGCAGCAACTTCCTCGCGCCCGAGGTCGTGTCCGAGAAGGTCGCGTCCGCGCAGGTTCCCCTGCGGTTGGGTACCTGGCTCGCTCAGCCGGACAACGCCGAACGGGTCGCGGCCGAGGCGGCGACCGTGTTGCACGGCGTTGTCGACGTCCTCAACGACGAGGACATCACCGCCGTCATCGACAGCACCATCGTGCGTCGACTCGCCGACCCGCAGTGGGGACCGCCGATCGGCCGGATTCTCGACGAACTGCTCCGCGAGAATCGCCAGCTGCCGTTGATCGACATGCTCGCCGAGCGCGCTCACCAGTGGGCGCTCGGCAGCCAGGAGATGATCGATCGCGTCGTCGCGCGGGACTCCCCGAACTGGTCGCCGAAGTTCGTCGACACCCTGTTGGGCGAGAAGGTCTACAAGGAGCTCGTCGAGTTCACCTGGAAGATTCGCTCCAACCCCGAACACGACGTACGCCTGGCCGCCAACAAGTTCCTCGTCGATTACGCCAACGACCTGCAGCACGACCCGGTCACCATCGAGAAGGCCGAGAAGCTCAAGGCGCAGATCATGGGGCGCGAGGAGATCACCGGCCTCGCCGCGGCGACGTGGAAGGTGGCCAAGCGGCTGATCACCGAGTCGGTGGACGATCCGACGAGCACGCTGCGCACCAAGATCAAGGAGAACACCGCCAACCTCGGGGTGCGCTTGCGCGACGACGAGGAATTGCGCGGCAAGGTCGACGGCTGGCTCCTCGGTGGGGCGAGTTACATCGCCGCGAACTACGCGGACGAGATCACCACGATCATCGGGGACACCGTCGCGCGGTGGGATGCCGAGGAGGCGAGCAAGAAGATCGAACTGCAGGTCGGACGCGATCTCCAGTTCATTCGCATCAACGGAACCGTCGTCGGTTCCATCGCCGGTCTCGCCATCTACACGATCTCGGATCTGATCTTCGGGCACTAGTGCTAGCAGAGTGCTTGCAATAGTTAGCACCCTTCGGTACCGTCCAGTAGGACACCGAAACAGGAGGCCGATATGGCCGAGAACGAGGGGGATCTGGTCGCCAAAGCGACCGAGGCGACGCAGGTCGTCGCCGAGGCGGGGGATCTGGTCGCTGCAGTGGTCACCACTGCGGCCCAGGACATCGGCAGCTACATCCGGTCCCAACGGGAAGCCGCGCAGGTATCCATGCGGCAACTCGCCAGCCGGGCCGGAGTGAGCAACCCCTACCTGAGCCAGATCGAACGCGGACTGCGCAACCCGTCCGCAGAAGTGCTAGCGCAGATAGCCAAGGGTCTGCGCGTCTCCTCCGAGGTGCTGTACGTCCGGGCCGGGATCTTGGAAGCGCGTCCCCACGGTCCGGTGCGCGAAGCTCTGCTCGGCGATGAGCACATCACCGAACGGCAGAAGCAAGTGCTGATCGAGATCTACGACTCGTTCTGTCGTGAGAACGAGTCGACGCAGGAGCCCGAACCCGACGAACAGGAGACACCCGATGTCTGATTCCAAGAACTTCGAGAACGTCAAGACCCCGATCTTCGCAGCCGTCGGTGCAGGCGACGCCGTCGTCCAGGCCGTGGCCGACGTCGTCGCTCAGGTGCGCTCGCGCGCCGAGAGCCGCACCAGCGAGGTCAACGCCCGCATCGCCGACATCTCCGAAGATGTCACCGAGGGCGTCGAGAGCCTGCGCGAGCGGCTGGCGAACCTGCCCGCAGAGCTCCCCGACGAGATCGCCGAGCTGCGCGAGCGCTTCACTCCCGAAGAGCTGCGCAAGGTTGCCGAGGCATACCTGAAGGTGGCATCCGACCTCTACACCTCGCTCGCCGAGCGCGGCGAAGAGACCGTCGAGCGCATCCGCCGCACGCCCGCCGTCGAAGAACGCCTCGAACGCGCCAATGCCGCCGCCAACGACGTCGTCGACCTCACCGAGCAGGCCCTCGGAACCGTCGCCTCGCAGACCCGCGCAGTGGGTGAGCGTGCCGCTGCACTGGCCGGTCTCGCATCGGACAAGGTTCGTGAGGGTGCCGAGGAGATCTCCGACGCCGCCGACGAGCTCGCCGAGAACATCGACGAAGCAGGCGACGAGGCCAAGGACAAGGCCATCAAGGCGTCCGACAAGGTGAGCGGCGCGGCGGGCACGGTCGAGGCCAAGACCCGCAGCAACGCCAACTCGCCGATCAAGAAGACTCCGGCACCGGCCAAGAAGACCGCACCGGCACCGGCGGCCAAGAAGTCCACCCCGGCTCCGGCCAAGAAGGCTCCGGCGAAGAAGACCACTCGCTAAAGCACTCGTAAAGAAAACGACCCCTGCGCCGAGCGGCGCGGGGGTCGTTTCTCGTACACTGACCGCGTGAGCATCGCCGGCAGCTTCAGCTACTACATCCTGACCTTTCTGCAGATCCTCGGAGTGGTAGGTGCAGGATTCGCGATCTTCCACGCATTGCGTCAGCGCGCCGACGCCTTTCCTGCCGTGGACAAGCTCACCAAGAACGCGTGGCTGGCCATCCTGTTCGTCGGCCTGCTCCTCATCCTCGTCTCCGGAGTGATCGGATTCCTGGGCATCATTGGCGTCGTCGCCGTGTGCGTGTACCTCGTCGACGTACGGCCCAAGATCGACAGCATCCAGCGCGGACCTCGCTGGTAACCAGCCGCGTCGACGCCCGTTCGGTTCTGGGCGTAGCCTCTACCGCACCCGCTCGGGGGATACAGGTGGAGGGGAATCAGTGGTTTCACGCAAGGTAATCGAACGCGCGCTGTTCGGAGTCGGCAGTGCGGCCGTCGCGGCAGGCATCGGTACGTTCGTCGTTCGGCGGCGTCGCCTGCACTCGTTCACCAAGACGACCGACGTCCAGCCCGACGAGCTGCTGCAGTACCCCACCTTCGAGCCGCACATCACCGAGGTGGTCACCGACGACGGTGCCCACCTGCACGTCCGTAGCTACGGTGACTCCGATGCCGCGCCGATCGTCTTCAGCCACGGCTGGACCTGCTCGGCCGACTACTGGTACCCGCAGATCAACGCCCTCGCCGGCCGCTACCGCGTCATCGCGTACGACCAGCGCGGCCACGGCCGCAGCGACGTGGGAACGCGACCACTGAGCCCCGACGTGCTGGCCGACGACCTCGCTGCGGTCCTCACCGCCACCGTCGACGAGGACAACAAAGCTGTGCTGGTGGGTCACAGCATGGGCGGCATGTCGATCATGGCCTGGGCCGGAAACTATCCCGAACAGGTCGATCGCCTGGTCAGTGCCGTCCTGCTCGCCAGCACCGCGACCGACTCACTCGTCCGCGAAACCACCGTCATCCCACTGCCGCAGCGCTTCCCGCGCCTCCCGACCCCCGTGGGCAAAGCCGTGCTCAGCTCGGCGCTTCCGCTGCGGCCGTCGCCGGTGACCCGCCAGGCCATCAAGTACATCTCCATGGCACCAGGAGCGACACCGGCCGAGGTGGCGTTCTGCGAGAAGATCGTGCTCGAATGCGCCCCGCGCACCCGCGGCATCTGGGGTGCCGCGCTCAGCGACCTCGACATCCACGAAGCGCTCGAGAACATGTCCGTTCCCACCAGCGTGCTCGTCGGATCGGCCGACCGACTGACCCCACCCGTGCACGCCCGCAAACTCGCCCGCGCCCTCGACGATCACGACCACCTGAGCAGACTGATCGTGATCCCCGGCATCGGACACATGAGCTCCGTCGAGGCAATCGACGAATTCAACACCGAAGTGGTTCGGCTCCGGAACTTATGATCTAGCTGAACACCACGGTCTTGCGGCCGTGCACCAGGACGCGATCCTCCAGGTGCCACCGCAGGCCACGGGAGAGCACCAGCTTCTCGATGTCGCGGCCCTGACGCACCATGTCGGCCACCTCGTCGGAATGGTCGACGCGGATGACGTCCTGCTCGATGATCGGACCCGCGTCGAGCTCGGCCGTCACGTAGTGGCACGTCGCGCCGATCAGCTTCACGCCCCGCGCGAACGCCTGGTGGTACGGACGCGCGCCGACGAACGACGGCAGGAAGCTGTGGTGGATGTTGATCGCTCGGCCCGCCCAGTGCGCGCACAGCGACTCGGGCAGAACCTGCATGAAGCGTGCCAGCACAACCGCGTGCGGGTCGTAGGAATCGACCAGCGACCGCACCTCCTCGAAGGCGGGCCCGCGCTCGGCCGGATCCTTGGCGAACTCGACGTGGTGGAACGGGGTGCCGTGCGCCGCGGCGATCGGCTCGAGCGACTTGTGGTTGCCGATCACCGCGGAGATCTGAGCGGGCAGTTCGCCGCCCGCAGCGCGCCCGAGGAGGTCGTGCAAGCAGTGCGCCTCCTTGCTGACCAGTAGGACCACGCGCTTGGGCTCACCCGAATCATGGAGTGTCCATTCGGTTTCCGGACCGAGCTCGGCAGCCACCACGGCGAAGCGCGTCCTCAGCTCCTCGATGCTCATGTCCACCGACGACGCGCGCACCGCCTGCCGGGTGAAGAACCAACCGGTGTCGGGATCGGCGTGATAGGCGGCCTCGACGATCCATCCACCGACCTCGGCGAGGAAGGTGGAGATGCGGGCGACGATGCCCGTCTTGTCGGGACAACCGAGCGACAGAACGTAACGGCGATCCTCGGATACGGAAGAACTCATACCGCCGATTGTCTCAGGGCGTCCGCACCCCGGTTGCCACCAGTGTCCCCAGATCGATCGAATCGATTCCTCGCTCGGTCAGCAGCTCCGAGAACTCGGCACGGATCTGCGTCCGGGTCGCATCGTCGAACGGTGTCAGCGCTCCCCGCATCGCGCTGCCCAGCACGAGATCCCACACGAACGACTCCGTCGCGGGAACGTGATTCGACAGCTCCACGACCTCGACATCGGTGGTGCCGGCCGCGGCGAGCCATGCCGACAGAAGATCCGCCGTCTCCATCCGCCGGATCGGGTGCTTGTCGTAACCGTCCTGCGCGAGTGGCCCGTCGTGTTCGCTCGGCGGCGAATGCGCACCGATCACCTCGAAGAACGTGCCCGCGAACGCCTCGAACGCACCCTTGCGCCACACCGTCACCCCGACGCGACCGCCCGGACGAACCAACGACACCAGACGAGCGAAGTCCCCCTCGGGATCGGGCAGAAAGAAGATGCCGTACGAACAGGCCAACGCGTCGTATCCGGCATCGGGAACCGTCGATGGCGGCTCCCATTCGGTGGCGTCGGCGAGCACGAAGTCGATGTTGCGCAGGGCCCGTTCGGTGGCTTTCACCCGCCCGACCTCGAGCAGGTCGTCGGCGAGATCGATGGCGTGCACGAGGCCGTCCGGGCCGACGGCGGCCGCCGCGGGGATCGCCGATGCCCCGGTGCCGGAGCACACGTCCAGAACGGTGTCCCCGGTCGCCAACCCGAGCGCGAAGGCGAGCGACTGCCCGGCCGGCCCCCAGACCTGTGGCGTCACCGCGTCGAACTCCCTGCTGGTGGCGTTGAAGGTGGCGGCGAGCGAGGCTGCTGTCATGAACGAAAATCGTAGACCGACAGGGCTACGAAAGGGCGTGCTGTGAAAAGCTGGAACACATGACACTCACCCGCTCCGCCCTCGCCGGAATGGTCGACCACACGCTGCTCAAGCCCGAAGCCACGACGGCCGACGTGGCCGCCCTCATCGAGGAAGGCCGCGAACTCGGAGTGCTCGCGGTGTGCGTATCGCCGTCGATGCTGCCGATTCAGGCCGAGGGAATGCTCACTGCCGTCGTCGCCGGATTCCCGTCGGGCAAGCATCACTCGCTGATCAAGGGTTCCGAGGCCAGGCTCGCGGTGCAGCAAGGCGCCGACGAGGTCGACATGGTGATCGACGTCGGCGCGGCCATCGCGGGGGACTACAACGCGGTACTGGCCGACATCGTCACCGTTCGCGAGGGGATCGCCGGAACCGCGGTCCTGAAGGTCATCATCGAATCGGCCGCACTGTCCGACGACGCGATCGTCGAGGTGTGCCGCGCCGCCGAGAAAGCCGGTGCCGACTTCGTCAAGACATCCACCGGATTCCACCCCGCAGGCGGCGCGAGCGTCGAAGCAGTGCGCTTGATGGCGGAGACCGTCGGCGGACGACTGGGCGTCAAGGCCAGCGGCGGCATCCGCACCACGGAGGCCGCCCTGGCCATGATCGACGCGGGCGCAACACGATTGGGGCTTTCGGGAACGCGCGCGGTGCTCGACGGTCTGAACTAGAGCGACTGCGTCGCACGTGCACGGTAATTCGTAGCCTGCTACGAATTACCGTGCACGTGGGTTACGCGACCAGCGAGCAACCCTCGGGTGTCGGCTGATTCTGATCCTGCTGAGTCACCGGAATCGTGTACTGCCCGCCTTCGAGGGTGAGCTCGATGCCGCTGTCGGTGACGGTCAGCGACGTCGGAGCCATGTCCAGCGGGTAGGCCTGCAGACTGTCGGTCAGCACACCGACGACGGAGTCGACCAGATCGGTGGGGATGCCGAGACCCAGAATCGATGCGTCGACGGTCTGGAAGTCGACCCTGCCGTCTGCAACCTGCGGCTTGACGGTCAGATTCGCCAGTGCTCCGACGGCGAAGTCGAGGGTGCCCGCCGACGCGTCCGAGGTGACGCCCGAGACGATCGCGCCGATGCCCTGGCTCTGCAGAGTGCGGGTGATGCCGTCGGTCGACCACGAGATGTCGGCACTGGAGCTGCCGATGGTGCCGCCGGAGTCGGCGGTCTGCGTCAGGTTCAGGTCACGTGCCTCGGCGTGCACGACCATGCCCTCGGCGGGACCGAAGCGCGCGTCGTCGCTGTCGACGGTGACCGAGGAAACCTTCTTGTCCACCAGTGAGAGCAGGACCGGCTTCAGGCCGAGACCGACCTCGACCTGGCTGCCGAGCTCGGACTCGAGCTGGCCGGCGAGGCAGGATTTGATCTGCTGACGGACGAACAACTCGCCACCGATGACGGCGACGAGGAGGACGACGACGACGGAGACTGCGATCAGCGGTGCGGTGCTCCGCCTGGCTGTGGATGACATTCCTGGCAGTCTTCCCGATGATTCTGAGCAAGCTCTGTGAAACTCGCCGAACCTGCGTTCTCGATCGAAACTTTGTGACCTGTAACACATTGTGACGTAGGCTTGCGTCATGAGTACGACAGGACCGAGCGTGCACGAACTGCACTCGCTGGCCACTCGCCAGGACGGTTACTTCACGGCCGAGCAGGCCGGCGAGCTCGGCTTCGATTCTGCGATGGCGCGCGTCAATCTGGCCACCAACACGTGGACTCGCGTCGAGCGCAACCTGTTCCGACTCGGCCAGTGGCCACACAGCGAACTCGAAGTGTTCGCCATGTGGTGTGCCTGGTTCGGCGGCGAGGCCGTGATCTCGCACCAGAGCGCGGCGGAGCTACACGGATTCGGGCACCTGCACCCGCAATTCGTGCACGTCTGCGCATTCGGCGACCTACGGCTGACCGACACCAGACTGGCGGTTCATCGCCTACGACTCGAGCCCCGGGACGTCGAATCGGCAGGCACCTTCAACCTCACCACTCCGGTGCGGACGGTGCTCGACCTCGCCGCGGGCGGCATCTCCCAGATCACCCTCGACGAGGTGGTGTGCGACGCCGTGGCGATCGGTCGCGTCGACCCGCAGGCGCTGTACTCCGAGGCCGGAAACAGCACGGATCGAGTGGCCGAACGCGTCGAACTGGCACTGTCCGCCTGCACCTAGTCGATTCGCGTTGCCGGTGCGACCGTCGACCACGGGACCGTGAGTACGTTGTCTCGCATCCGTCGGCGCGGGAGTGTGATCGGAAGACCCTGTTCGGCAAGCACTTTCATGGCTGCGCGCCACCGAATTCGAGGCCCGAACGGGGCCAGCGGGGCCGAGACCGACCACGCTCTGTCGGCCCGTCGAAGCAGATCGTGGATCAGCTCGCCCTCGATGTTGCGATGTATCAACACCTTCGGAAGCCGCTCCGCGATGTCCGACGGCATCTCGACGTCGAACGGATCCCATGCCAGCGTCAGGGAACGGGGGCCCTCGGCGTCGAGCAACACCCAGGCGCACCGTCGACCCAGCTCGTCGCAGGTGCCGTCCATCAGCAGGCCACCGGGTGCCAGGCTCGACAGAATGCGTTGCCAGGCAGCGGGTACCGCATCCTCGGGATACTGGCGCAGTACGTTGAACGCCCGCACCAGGTCGGGGCGCAGGCCCGCCAGCTCGAAACCGCCGCGGGCGAACTGCACGCCGTCACTGCCGGGGACGACGCGAGCGGGGTCGATCTCGAGACCGGTGACTCGGAGGTCGGGCCGGACGGTGCGCAATCGACCGGCCAGCTCGAGCGTCGTGTTCGGCATCGCCCCGTACCCGAGGTCCACGACGAGGGGATTCGCCGAGCTCTGCAGAACGCGTCGAACATCGGGGTGGTGCATCAGCCACCGGTCGCTACGACGCAACCGATTGATGCCGGTGGTGCCGCGAGTGATGACACCTTCGGGGGCAGGAGTGGAGCCTGTGGAACGACCCAGATGGGGAGTGGAGCCTGCGGAACGACCTCTGTGGACCGGGCTCAGGGCTAGGCGTTCTTCTCGAGCCAGTCGGCGGTCACTTCGCCCTCACCGCGCCACAGGTCGATGAGGTTGACGAGCATCAGCTGTTCGAGCTTGCCGCCGATGAACGGCAGGAAGACCTTGGCCTCGGAGGAGGTGCGCAGGGTCGATCCGCCGTTGGTGGGGAAGAGCGAGGTGGTGCCCTTGAGTGAGCCCGGTCCGGCCGGAATCGACGCGTCGTAGTGGCCCGCGGTGACTTCCTCGAAGGCATCGAAGTGCACGTTGCGGGTGATGATCATGTCCTTCTTCATCACCGTCTGCGCGATGTCGGGCAGTTCGGTGCGCGGGATGACGTGGTGCATCACGATGTCGATTCCGGCGTCGGACACCTCGAAGCTCTTCAGCTCGTTCTCCGAGTACTTACGCATCTCCTCGATGCGCGCATCCCAGTGATCGCGACTGGAGAGCGCTGCATAGACCTGCTGCGTCGAGTGGGTGAACCGGGCGGAGTAGTTCATTCGGCGAGCCATAGTGCGCCAGGTTAGCCGTTCGGGTTCGCGGCGATCCAGTTACCGGTGAAGTCCTGTTCGTTGTCGATGAGGGAGAGCACCTGCTCGCTGATCATCGCTTCGATCTTGCCGCCGAAGATCGGAACCTTGACCTCGGTGGTGCCTGCCAACGCGATGGTGGTCGTCTCGCCGCCGGCGTCGAGCGTGGTGGTGCCGGTGATGCGGGCCGGTGCGCCTTCGACGGTCGCTCCGAACGTGCCGTCGGCGTGGGTGCCGTCGAACGGTCCCCAGCTCTCGGTGCGTTCGATGATGAGGTCGCCCTTCTTGAAGGCGGTCACCGCGGACGGCAGCTCCTCTTCGGGAACTGACTGGGTCATGACGACGTCGATGGTTCCGTTGCCGACCGTGACGCTCTTCAGGCTGGCACCCGGTCCGCCGATCTGCTCGATGCGGTCCTTCCAGTACTGCTCGGACGTCAGCGCGGCGTGGACCTTGTCGGCGGAGGCGGGCACAGTCGAGCTGTGCTCAATGGGGCGAGGCATCCCCGCAGGTTACCGGGTGACCGAAGACCCGGTGCGCGACCGGTAGCGTGAGAGTCCGTGCCTACTGCAATTTCGGAGCTCACCACCATCCGGGTGGGCGGCCCGGCCCGTGAATTCACCGTCGCGACGAACGCCGACGAGTTGGTCTCGCTGGTGCGTGACGCGGACCGCTCGGGGACGGATGTGCTGGTCATCGGCGGCGGATCCAACCTGGTCGTCGGCGACGACGGCTTCGACGGCCGGGTGGTTCGGGTGACCGGGTCCCGGCTGGACATCGACGGCGAGATGGTGACGGTCGATGCGGGTGTCGAGTGGGATGCCGTCGTGCAGGCGACGATCGACGCGGGACTGTCGGGCATGGAAGCGCTCTCGGGTATCCCCGGAACCACCGGCGCGACGCCCATCCAGAACGTCGGCGCGTACGGCGCGTCGACGTCGGAGCTGCTGCACAGCCTCACCGTCTACGACCGCGACACCGATCGGACGGCGGTGTGGACGCCGGAGCAGTGCGGTTTCGGAACGCATCGGTCGTCGGTGTTCAAGCGATCCTCGCGCTACGTGATTCTGGACGTGACGTTCGCACTGAAGAAGACGACCGAGTCGCTTCCGGTGCGCTACGCGGCGTTGTCGGAGCGTCTCGACGTGCAGATCGGCGACGTCGTACCGGTGCCGGACGTGCGGGCTGCCGTGCTGGCACTGCGCGGCGAACGCGGCATGGTGCTCGACGCGGGCGACCACGACACGTGGAGCGTCGGATCGTTCTTCCTCAACCCGGTCCTGCCCGAGGTACCCGAGGCCGCCGCACACGCGCCCAACTTTCCCGACCCCGCGGGCACCAAGATCCCGGCCGCCTGGCTGATCCAGAACGCGGGCTTCCCACGCGGATACGGCACCGAATTCGGGCGCGGCACCGCGGCACTCTCCTCGAAACACGTGCTGGCGATCACCAACAGAGGTGGGGCGACCGCGTCGGACATCATGGCGCTGGCCGCGCACGTCCGTGACGGGGTTCAGGAGAAGTTCGGCATCACGCTCACGCCCGAGTGTGACCTCGTCAACTGCGCGCTGGGTTAGGGCCGGTCGAAACGGCGCATACGATGAAGCTTTGCAAGTGAAGGCTCCAGGGAGGTAAATCAGTGCAGGTCACCAGCGTGGGACATGCGGGATTCCATATTCGGACCGACGCCGGAAGCATCCTGTGCGACCCGTGGGTCAACCCGTCGTTCTACGCGTCGTGGTTCCCGTTCCCCGACAACTCGGGTCTGGACTGGGACGCCCTCGGTGATTGCGACTACCTCTACGTCTCGCACCTGCACAAGGACCATTTCGACCCGAAGAACCTGGCCGAGCACGTCAACAAGGACGCCACGGTCCTGCTGCCGGACTACCCGGTGCTCGATCTCAAGCACGAGCTGGAGAAGCTCGGCTTCCACAAGTTCTACGAGACGACGGACTCGGTCAAGCACACGATCTCCGGTCCCAAGGGCGATCTGGACATCATGATCATCGCGTTGCGTGCGCCCGCCGACGGGCCGATCGGCGACTCGGGTCTGGTCGTCTCGGACGGCAAGACCGTCGCGTTCAACATGAACGACGCGAGGCCGGTGGACCTGGACGTGATGACCGAGAATTTCGGTCCCGTGGACGTGCACATGCTGCAGTACTCGGGCGCGATCTGGTACCCGATGGTCTACGACATGGTCTCGCGCGCGAAGAAGAACTTCGGCATCCAGAAGCGTCAACGGCAGATGGATCGGGCGCGCCAGTACATCGAGCAGGTCGGCTCCACCTGGGTCGTCCCGTCGGCAGGCCCGCCGTGTTTCCTCGACGACGAACTGCGCTCGCTCAACGACGTCTACGGCGACCCGGCGAACGTGTTCCCGGACCAGATGGTGTTTCTCGAGCAGATGCGACTGCACGGGCACGACAAGGGCCTGCTGATGATGCCGGGCACCGCCGCCACGTTCGACGGCTCCGAGCTGATCTCCCACGAGCACCCGATTCCGACGGCCGAGGCCGAGGCCATCTTCACCACCGGTAAGGCCGAGTACATCGAGGCCTATGCCCAGCGTCAGGCATCGGTCATCGCAGCGGAGAAGGCGGCGTGGGCTCCGGCCGAGGGCGAGCCACTGCTCGAGCCGATGAGGGGCCTGTTCGAGCCGATCATGGCGCAGACGGACCTGATCTGCGACGGCATCGGCTATCCCGTCGGAATCACCATGGGCGACGAAACCGTCGTGCTGGACTTTCCGAAAAGGATTGTGCGCGAACCGATCTCGAACGAGAAGTTCCGCTACAGCTTCACCATCCCGCCGGAACTGGTGCGCACCGCGATACGTGACCGAGAGCCGGACTGGGTCAACTCGATCTTCCTGTCCACCCGCTTCCGAGCCCGACGCGTCGGCGGCTACAACGAATTCCTCTACACGTTCTTCAAGTGCCTCACCGACGAGCGCATCGCCTACGCCGACGGCTGGTTCGCCGAGGCGCACGACGACACCGCCACGATCACGATGGGCGGCTACGAGATCCAGCGCCGCTGCCCGCACCTGAAAGCGGACCTGACGAAGTTCGGCATCGTCGAGGGCAACAAGCTCACCTGCAATCTGCACGGGTGGGACTGGAGCCTCGATTCCGGGCGCTGTCTGACGTCCAAGGGGCACGAACTGCGTACGCGCAAACTCTGAGTCGTTCCGCGGAACTCCACTCCTGCAGCTGTGAGTCATTCCGCGGGCTCCACTCCTGCCAGCTGTGAGACTGCCCCCAAAAATCGGGGTAGTTCGCCGACGCAGGTACGTTGGATAACGTGCATGAGCAGGTAGAACAGACAAAACGGACTCGCACGGTGTGGTTGATCGCCGTGCTGGTCGCCTTGGTGGCACTCGTGGCAGGCTGCACCGTCGGATCGGGCGATGCCGGCTCGGGCACGGCAGCCCCGACCACCGAGGCAGCGCCCGTCGCACGGGTGACCGAGAACCCGGTCGCAGGTGCCGTCGACGTCAGCCCCGTCGCGCCGATCTCGGTCTCCGTTGCCGACGGAACGCTCACCCAGGTCGCGTTGACCAACCCCGACGGCAAGGTCGTCCAGGGCGCGCTCTCGCCCGACAAGACCTCGTACGCCATCACCGAGCCTCTCGGCTACGGCGTGCAGTACACGTGGTCCGGCTCGGCCGTGGGCAGCGACGACAAGGCCGTCGAGATCACCGGTGTCTTCACCACCGTCGAACCCGACAGCCGCACGTCGGTGAGCACCAACATCGGCGACGGCCAGGAGGTCGGCATCGCCGCCCCGATCATCCTGCAGTTCGATTCGGCGATCGCCGACAAGGCCGCCGTCGAGAAGGCGTTGACGGTGACCACCAACCCGCCGACTCCCGGCGCGTGGGCATGGTTTCCGGACGACAACGGCTCGCGCATCCACTGGCGTCCCACCAACTACTGGGCTCCCGGCACGACCGTCTCGGTGGTAGCCAACCTGTACGGCGTGAACTACGGCGACGGTGCATACGGAGCCGACGATGTCACCCTGAACTTCAGCATCGGACGCAGTCAGGTCGTCGTCGCCGACGCCACCAGCCACCGCATGCAGGTGGTCCGCGACGGCGCGACGATCATGGACATACCGGTCAGCTACGGCGAGGGCAACGAGGACCGCAACGTCACCCGCAGCGGTATCCACGTCGTCACCGAGAAGCACGAGGACTTCCTGATGTCCAACCCGCCGTTCTACGAGAACGTCCGCGAACGCTGGGCTGTGCGTATCTCCAACAACGGTGAGTTCATCCACGCCAATCCGCTGACCACCGGTGTGCAGGGGGCCTCGAACGTCACCAACGGATGCATCAATCTCTCCGACGCCGACGCTCAGCAGTACTTCCAGACGGCGATGTACGGCGATCCCGTCGAGGTCACCGGCACGCGCATCGACCTCTCGGCAGCAGACGGCGACCTGTACGACTGGGCCATCGACTGGCCGACGTGGGAGTCGATGTCGGCGCTGTGAGCACTACGCGCAGGTGAGCGGAACTTCGTAGCCCACTACGAAGTTCCGCTCACCTGCGGCGAAGCCGCTACTTGCGGGAGAAGCGCCCCGGACCGGCCTGATCCCGGGGCTTGATGATGATCTGGTCCAGGTTGACGTGCGACGGGCGCGATGCGACGAAGCCGATGACCTCGGCGATATCGCTCGCCACGAGTGGTGTGATGCCCTGGTAGACCGCGTCGGCCTTGGCGGCGTCGCCGTCGAACCGGACGAGCGAGAACTCGGTCTCCACGGCACCCGGAGCTACCTCGGTCAATCGCACCGGCTTGCCCAGTAGCTCGCCGCGCAACGTCCGATGCAGCACCGCCTGAGCGTGTTTGGCCGAGGTGTAGCCCGATCCGTTGTCGTAGGCCTCGAACGCAGCCACGGACGTGATGGTGACGATCAGACCGTCCCCGGAGTCGATCAGCTTGGGCAGCAACGACTTCGTCACCCGCAATGTACCGAGCACGTTGGTCTCCCACATCCAGCGCCAGTCGTCGAGGTCGGCGTCGATCACCGGGGCCAAGCCCTTCGCGCCCCCGGCATTGTTGATCAACACATCGACACGGGGAACGACCGCGGTGAAGGCGGCGACCGAATCCTCGTCCGTCACATCGAGTTCCAGGGCAGTGCCACCGATCTCCGACGCCAACTCCTCGAGCCGGTCGAGTCGGCGGGCACCGATCACGACGTGGAAGCCGTCGGCGGCCAGTTGGCGGGCGGTGGCCGCGCCGATGCCGGAGCTCGCTCCGGTGACGACGGCGATTCGGGCATCGGGGGAAATGTGTTCGGACGAGGTCATGGCGAAATTCTATGCCCGGTGTGCCCCGTGCTGTCCGACGCCCGATTGGACATCGGACGCAAGGGTGCTAATTTTGATTCCATGTCCGCCAGTGAGACCACCGCGATGCGGGTCACCTATGTGACCGCGGCTCTCGGTTCTCGCTTGCCGCTTCCTCGGGAACTGTGTTGTCCCGGCCAAGGAATCCGTCTCTAGCTCTCCGTTTCGAGCTGCAGACAGTCGATTCGCGCGTCGTGGTTCCGTACGACCACCGCGCCCCTTCCTTGACCTGCATCACTTCGCACTTCCGTCGTTGTCCATTCACGACGGAAATCTGCCACTGCTGAGGATCACAACGGATGTCTGTATCAACCCTGCACCACCACACCGGCCCTACCTCTCGTCGGTCTCTCCCGACGCCTCGATCGCGCGTCCAACTCGTCGCACCGGATCTGCGGATCGCCGACAGTCCCGCCGCGTCGGTGCTTCGGGTGGCCTGCGTCGAGGGGCCCATCTCGCGCGAGCGTGCCGCTCGCGCAACCGGATCGAGCATCGCCACCGTCAATCGCCAGGTGTCGGCCCTGCTCACCGTCGGGCTGCTTCGTGAGCGCGCAGACCTGACGGCACCGGGGGCGATCGGCCGTCCGCGGGTGCCGTTCGAGGTCAATCACGAACCGTTCTCGACCATCGGCATCCACATCGGAGCCGTCGTCACCGGCATCATCGTCAGCGATCTGCGGGGACGCATCCTCGGCGCCATCGAGATACCAACGCCCGCCGGGTCTTCGGAGACAGCGTTGGCGTCGATCACCCGCAGTGCCGGTGCCTTCGCCGGACGCTGGCACCGCCGCACCCCACTGTGGGTCGGGGTGGCGATCGGTGGACGTGTCGACACCGCGACCGGCACCGTCGACCATCCGCGGCTGGGATGGGAGAACGGCCGCGTCGCCGGAATCATCGGCGGTGGACTCGGACTGCCGATCTCGGTCTCCGGGCACGTCGAGGCCATGGCGGCCTCGGAGCTGCTCCTCGCACCGCGCCTGTCGGACAGTGTTGCGTCGCAGAGCAACAGCGGAACTTCTCTGTACTTCTACGCACGCGAGACCGCAGGCATGGCGCTGACCATCGACGGCCGCGTGCACACCCCCACGAGCGGCCCGGGGTCCATCGCACACCTGCCCACCGGATCGTCGGCGCTGTGCAGCTGCGGCAATCGGGGATGCCTCGAGGCCTCCGTCAGCGATCGAGCCGTGGTCTCCGCCGCCGTCGATCGCAAAATAGTCGGACCGCAGCCTCACCCGAGTATCGGCGCGGTGTATCAGGCGGCGCAGGCAGGCTCCGAGGCCGCGCGGGAGTTGCTCGTCGAGCGAGCGCAGATTCTGGGGCGGACGGTGGCGCTGCTGCGCGACATGTTCAATCCGGACCGCGTGGTACTCGGAGGCCAGGCGTTCACCGCGTACCCGGCCGGAATTCCGCACGTGGGGGAGGCCTTCGCGACGCATTCGACGTTGGAGCGCAGGGATATTCGGGTGAGCGGTTTCGGCGACAAAGTGCAGGAGTACGCCGCAACCGTGGTCTCTCTGAGCGCCCTGTACTCCGATCCGCTCGCCTCGATGCGCAAGGCTGCCGCGTAGGTTGACCCACTATGAGCCAGCCCGATACGAGCACCCGTGCAGCAGGACCGATTCGCCAGGCCACCGGCATCGACGGAGCCAACATCGTCTACCGCGTCAGCGGTGACCCGGCGGCGCGGCCACTGATCCTGCTGCACGGGTGGGCGCAGAGCTCGGCCTGCTGGGGCGAGGGACTGCTGGCCGACCTGGCGGAGCGTTACCGCGTCGTCGCCGTCGATCTGCGCGGACACGGCTATTCCGACGCCCCGCCTGCCGGTTACGACGATCCCAGGACATGGGCAGGCGATGTCGACGCGGTACTCGCCGCCGAGGGCATCACATCCGACGCGGTGCTGCTGGGTTGGTCGTACGGCGGACTGGTGATCTGCGACTACCTCGCCGAACACGGCACGGGCGCGGTGGCGGGCATCGTGCTCGTCGGTGCGATCACCAGCATCGGCAGGGGAGAGGCAGGCGGCCGCGTCGGGACGGCCATGCGCGCTGCGATCCCCGGTGCGATGGCCGAGGAGCCCCGCGTCGCGATCAAAGCGCTCGGGAGTTTCGGGCACGCGCTCACCGGGCCGACAGAAGGCAAGGGCACGGAGGCGCAGGCGTTGTTCGGGTTGACGCTGTCCACGAGGCCACGGGTTCGCGCAGCCCTGTTCGATCGAGCGGTCGGCCACGACGACCTGCTGCGCAGCCTCGACATCCCGGCGTTGGTGCTGCACGGGACCGAGGACACCGTCGTCGACGTCTCCGCCGGACGGCACGCTGCGGAGCTGATTCCCACGGCGGTCGCGTCGTACTGGGAGGGTGTGGACCACGGGCCGTTCGTCGCCGATCCGCAGCGCTTCTTCACCGAGGTGACCGAGTTCGTGGATGGTCCGAGTCTGCCCGGTCGTCGGAAGGGGTAGTTATCGAGACGTAATGTGGAGGCGTGCACACTGAAGAAGTGACTGGACGCCAGCTGAACAGGGTCGCTGTGTTGTCCTTGCATACCTCCCCGCTGGCGCAGCCGGGAACGGGCGATGCGGGCGGCATGAACGTCTACGTGCTGCAGAGCGCGAAAGAGCTGGCCAAGCGCGGCGTGGAGGTCGAGATCTTCACCCGTGCGACGGCGTCGACCGACGCGCCTGTCGTCGAGGCAGCTCCCGGAGTGCTGGTGCGCAACATCGTCGCCGGTCCGTTCGAGGGGTTGGACAAGCACGATCTACCCACTCAGCTGTGCGCATTCGCAGCCGGGGTGCTGCGAGAAGAAGCTCGCCACGAACCCGGTTACTACGATCTGGTGCACTCGCACTACTGGCTCTCGGGTCAGGTCGGCTGGCTCGCGCGCGATCGCTGGGGAGTGCCGCTGGTACACACCGCGCACACTCTCGCCGCCGTCAAGAACGCGTCTCTGGCGCAGGGCGACTCGCCCGAACCCGCCGCGCGTCAGATCGGTGAGCAGCAGGTGGTGGCCGAGGCGGACCGGCTGATCGCCAACACCACCGAGGAAGCGAAGTCTCTCGTCGAGATCTACGGGGCGTCGCAGGATTCGATCGACGTCGTTGCGCCGGGAGCCGATCTGGCGCAATACAATCCGGGTGACAAGCGTGCGGCGCGCGCCGAGCTCGGATTGAATCCCGACGAGTCGATCGTCGCATTCGTCGGACGCATCCAACCGCTCAAGGCCCCCGACGTGCTGATCGCCGCGGCTGCCGAAGTGCTGCAGCGCAATCCGGCGACACCGCTGCGCGTCCTCATCGTCGGCGGCCCGTCCGGCAGCGGACTGGATCGACCGGACGCCCTCATCGATCTGGCCGAGAACCTGGGGATAACTGCCCGAGTGACGTTCATGCCGCCGCAACCGTCGGCGCGCCTGGCCCAGGTCTACCGCGCCGCGGACATCGTCGCCGTTCCGAGCTACAACGAATCGTTCGGCCTGGTCGCGATCGAAGCCCAGGCATGCGGCACTCCGGTCCTGGCCGCGGACGTCGGCGGACTCGGTGTGGCGGTGCGATCGGGCGAGACCGGACGCCTGGTTCAGGGCCATCGCACCGAGGACTGGGCCGATGCGCTCTCGTCGATGCTGGCGGATCCAGTTGCCTTGGCAGACATGGCGACCGCGGCACCGCAGCACGCCCGCAACTTCTCGTGGGAGCACACCGCCGACGGACTCATCGAGAGCTACCGCAAGGCCAAGTTCCACTTCGACCGAGGCGAGGGGCCGAGCGAGTTCTCTCCGCGACGCGTCCGAGGATTGTCGAAACTACGCAGATCAGGAGCTGTGACTGCATGAGCGAGACCGCCGAACTGATCGACCGGGCACTGAAGGACCGCGAGCTGGACTACACCCGGCGGGGCGAGGTGTTCACCGTGGAACTGCCAGGGGAACGCAAACTCAAGACGACGACGATGCTGACCGTCGGGCATCACGGGGTGCGCATCGAGGCGTTCGTCTGCCGCAAACCCGACGAGAACTTCGAGGGCGTCTACAAATACCTGCTCCGACGCAACCGTCGCCTGTACGGAGTTCACTACACGATCGACAAGGTCGGCGACATCTACCTCGTCGGCCGAATGTCGTTGCACGCCGTCAACGGTGACGAACTCGACCGCATTCTCGGCCAGACCCTCGAGGCCGCCGACGGCGACTTCAACGTGCTGCTCGAGCTGGGCTTCGCCGAATCCATCAAACGGGAATGGGCGTGGCGGGTATCGCGCGGCGAATCGTTGGCGAACCTGAAGGCGTTCGAGCATCTGGTGGAGGCGGGTAAGGCCGAGCAAGCGTAACTCGCCGGAAATGGGTGGGTGCCGCTGCCCGTAACGTCCGGTTCCTAGCCTGACATTCATGACCAGGCCCGAGGACGCTCGCCCACCGGTGCTGCAGATGTTCGGTTACGGTCTGCAACACATCCTCTCGATGTTCGGCGGCGTCATCGCCGTCCCGATCATCGTCGGTGGAGCGGCCGGACTCTCCGGAGCCGATCAGGCCCTGCTGATCTCCTGCGCGCTGTTCGTCAGTGGCGTGGCCACCGTGCTGCAAACGATCGGCATCCCGTTCTTCGGCTCGCAACTGCCGCTGGTACAGGGCATTTCGTTCGCATCGGTCTCGACGGTTCTGACGATCATCGCCGGCGCGGACGACGGGCGAACCGGACTGCGCACGGTGCTCGGAGCCGTTCTCGTGGCCGCGCTGATCGGATTGGCGATCGCCCCGTTCTTCTCCAGGATCGTTCGGTTCTTCCCGCCGCTGGTGACCGGCAGCATCATCACCGTCATCGGACTGTCGCTGATGCCGGTGGCCGCCCGCTGGATCACCGGCCAGGAACTGGTGGGCGGTGCCCCGAACCCGAACTACCTGGACCCCGGCAACATCGGGCTGGCGATGTTCACCCTCCTCGCCGTACTGGTGATGACCAAGATCCCCGGACTGTCGCGGCTGTCGATCCTGCTCGGACTCGTCGTCGGCACCATCGCGGCACTGATCGTCGGCAAGACCGACTTCGACGGCGTCGCCGATGCGTCCGTCGTGGCCGTCCCGACACCCTTCGCCTTCGGCTCCCCGATATTCGCAATCGGCGCGATCGTGTCGATGACCATCGTGATCCTGGTGATCATGGTCGAGACCACCGCCGACATCCTCGCCGTCGGCGAAGTGGTCGGAACCGACGTCGACTCCAAGCGTGTCGGCGACGGCCTGCGCGCCGACATGGTCTCCTCTGCCGTCGCCCCGATCTTCAACACCTTCCCGGCCACGGCCTTCGCGCAGAACGTCGGCCTGGTGGCGATGACCGGCATCAAGAGCCGCTTCGTCGTGGCGACGGGCGGTGGCGTGCTTGCACTGCTGGGCCTTTCGCCGATTCTCGCAGCCGTCGTCGGGGTCGTCCCGCTTCCGGTTCTCGGCGGCGCAGGCATCGCGCTGTTCGGAACCGTCGCCGCGAGCGGTATCCGCACCCTCGGCAAGGTGAACTACGACAACAACTCCAACGTCGTCATCGTGGCGGTGACCTTGGCGTTCGGCCTCATACCTGTTGTCGCGAGCGACTTCTGGGACGAGTTCCCGGACTGGTTCGTCACGATCTTCCACTCCGGAATCAGTGCCGCCAGCATCGTCGCGGTGGTACTCAACGTATTCTTCAACGTGTTCAAGCCCGGAACTCCGCCGAACCCCTCGGTGGTGGCAGCGGGGCCGGCAGTGATGGTGCGTGAGGACGAAGCACGAATACTCCGTGAAGGCGGCAGCTTGCCCGACGATGTCTCCACCGCGAAGGCCGAGCCGCACAAGGCCGAGCCCGACAGGGATGCCTGACCGAAATCCTGCGCACCCTCGCCCGCGCGAGTAGCGTCCCGACCCAGACGAAGTACACCTAAATTGGAGGACATCTTGTCATTCGTTACCCGCACGAGTACGCGGAAGGCAGCACTCGGCGGCGTCGCGTCGCTCGGTGCCATCGCCCTGATCGCAGGCTGTGGATCCGCCCCCGAAGACGAAGGATCGGGCGGAGGCGGATCGAGTGACTTCCTGCCCTGCATGGTCTCCGACAGTGGCGGATTCGACGACAAGTCGTTCAACCAGCTCGGGTTCGAGGGCTTGACCGAAGCCTCCGAAGAACTCGGCGTCGAGCCACGCACCGTCGAGTCCGCATCGCCCACCGACTACGGCCCCAACATCAACAACCTCGTCGATCAGGGCTGCAACCTCATCGTCACCGTCGGATTCGATCTGGCCGACGCCACCAAGGTGGCCGCCGAGGCCAACTCCGACATCGACTTCGCGATCATCGACGACTCCACGATCGATCTGCCGAACGTCAAGCCGCTGACCTACGACGCGTCGCAGTCCGCATTCCTCGCCGGCTACGCGGCCGCGAGCTACAGCACCACCGGCGTGGTCGGTACGTTCGGTGGCTCCCAGCTGCCGACCGTCACCATCTTCATGGACGGCTTCGCAGACGGCGTGAACTACTTCAACGAGCAGAAGGGCGAAGCGGTCCGCGTCATCGGCTGGGACGTACCCTCGCAGAACGGCTCGTTCACCGGCGGATTCACCGCCAACGAGGTCGCGAAGAACACCGCCCAGGGTCTGATCGACCAGAACGCGGACGTCATCTTCCCGGTCGGCGGTCCCATCTATCAGAGTGCGGCACAGGCCATTCGCGACTCCTCGCGCCCGGTCGCCCTCATCGGTGCCGACGCCGACGTGTTCGAGTCCGACCCCTCGGTCGGTGACCTGCTGCTCACCTCGGTGACCAAGGGACTCAAGACCAGCGTCGACGAGGTCGTCGCCAACTCCGGTGCCGATGCGTTCGACAACACCCCGTACGTGGGCACTCTCGAGAACGACGGAGTCGGTATCGCACCGTTCCACGACTTCGAGTCCAAGGTCGACCCCGCGCTGCAGGGCGAGCTGGACACGATCAAGGCCGGCATCATCGACGGGTCCATCACCGTCGAGTCGCCGTCGGCACCCAAGTAGCACCAAGCGGTCGTAAAGGGATATGAAGCTCGAACTTCGCGGTATCACCAAACGATTCGGCTCGTTGATCGCCAACGACCACATCGATCTGAGCGTCGAATCCGGCGAGATCCACTGTCTCCTCGGCGAGAACGGTGCAGGCAAGTCCACGTTGATGAACGTGCTCAGTGGCCTGTATCGCGCCGAGGAGGGCCAGATTCTGCTCGACGACGTCGAGCAGAACTTCGCCGGACCGGGCGAGGCGATGACCGCCGGAATCGGCATGGTGCATCAGCACTTCATGTTGATTCCGGTGTTCACCGTCGCCGAGAACATCGTGCTCGGCAACGAAACCACCTCGCTCGGTGGACGACTCGACCTCGTGGCAGCTCGGAAGCTGGTGCGGGAGATATCCGCGAGGTTCGGCTTCGACCTCGATCCCGATGCTCTCGTCGACGACCTTCCCGTCGGCGTGCAGCAGCGGGTCGAGATCGTCAAAGCACTCTCTCGTGAGGCGAAGGTACTCGTGTTCGACGAGCCGACAGCCGTCCTGACGCCGCAGGAGACCGACGATCTGATGCGGATCATGCGCGAACTCGCGGCGTCGGGCACCACGATCGTCTTCATCACCCACAAGCTGCGCGAAGTACGCGAAGTGGCCGACAAGATCACCGTCATCCGGCTCGGCAAGGTCGTCGGCGAAGCGAAGCCGACCGCCAGCAACACCGAGCTCGCGGCACTGATGGTGGGACGCGATGTGCAGCTGACCGTCTCGAAGGACCCGGCCACGCCCGGGGACGCGGCACTGGTGATCGAGAACCTGTCCGTGTTCGACGCCCAGGGCAACAAGACCGTCGACGACGTCAGCCTCGAAGTCGCGGCGGGAGAGATCCTCGCCATCGCCGGCGTGCAGGGCAACGGTCAGACCGAATTCGTCGAAGCCCTACTCGGGTTGCAGGACAACGTATCCGGCAAGATCAGCCTCGACGGCAACTCGCTCGTCGGGTCGACGGTGCAGGACGTGCTCGACGCAGGCGTCGGCTTCGTCCCCGAGGACCGCACCGTCGACGGACTGGTGGGCGAATTCTCCATCGCCGAGAACCTGATGCTCGATCGCTCCAACAGCATGCCGTTCGTGCGACGCGGCGCGGTGCAACGCGAGTATCTGGAGAAGTTCGCATCGGACAAGCTCAGCGAATTCGACGTTCGCGCACCGGGAATCGGCACCGCCGTCGGACGCCTCTCCGGTGGCAATCAGCAGAAGGTGGTGCTCGCGCGAGAACTGAGCCGCGATCTGCGACTGTTCGTCGCTGCGCAGCCGACTCGCGGAATCGACGTCGGATCCATCGAATTCGTGCACAAACGCATCGTCGCCACCCGGGATTCGGGGATCCCGGTCATCGTGGTGTCGAGCGAACTGGACGAGGTTGCCGCACTGGCCGACCGCATCGCCGTCATGTATCGAGGAGCAATCGTGGGAATCGTCCCCGGGGATACGTCCCGCGAAACACTCGGATTGATGATGGGCGGTGAACGCGGTGAGTGAGGCCGAGCGGCCGTCGGTACCTCAGGAGCCGTCGAAGTCGCATGTCGTGTTGCGGCAGATCTTCACCGGCAGCGCGATCATCTCGGTTCTCGCGGTACTGCTCGCGTTGATCGTCGGGGCCGTGCTCATCGCCGCCACCAACTCGGCCGTGCAGGAATCGGCCGGGTACTTCTTCTCCCGTCCCTCGGACATGCTCGAGGCGGTCTGGGATTCCGTTGCCGGAGCGTACTCGTCGTTGTTCCAGGGCTCGGTGTACAACTTCCGGCGTCCAGGATTCGAGAACGGCATCCGTCCGCTGACCGAGACGCTGACCTTCGCCACTCCGCTGATCGTCGCGGGACTCGGTGTGGCACTGGCCTTCCGCGTCGGAATGTTCAACATCGGTGGCCGCGGCCAGATGCTCATCGCATCGGCGTGCGCAGGCTGGGTCGGCTTCGGAGTGAACCTGCCGGCCGGGATCCACCTCCTCGTGGCCGTCGTCGCCGGAGTCCTGGGCGGCGCAGTGTGGGGCGGTATCGCCGGATTCCTCAAGGCACGCACCGGCGCTCACGAAGTGATCGTCACCATCATGCTCAACTACATCGCGTTCTATCTCGTCGCGTATCTGCTGCGTACCCCCGGTGCTCTGCAGGCACCGGGATCGAACAACCCCAAGACCCCGCCCATCGCGTCGACTGCGGTGTTCCCCAAGCTCTTCGGCGACCGCTACAGTCTGCACCTCGGATTCGTGCTGGTGATCGTCGTGACCGTCGCGGTGTGGTGGCTGCTCGAACGGTCCAGTCTCGGATTCCGCTTCCGCGCCGTCGGCGAGAATCCGCACGCGTCGCGCGTCGCGGGCATGAACGTCAATCGGATCTACCTGTACGCGATGATCCTGTCGGGCGCGCTGGTCGGCTTGGCCGGAGTGGCGCAGGTGCTCGGCACCGTCACCACCGGCTTCAGCGCCGACATCGACGCCGGAATCGGGTTCGACGCCATCACCGTCGCCCTGCTCGGCCGATCGAAACCCTGGGGCGTGTTCTTCGCGGGAATCCTGTTCGGCGCGTTCAAGGCCGGCGGGTTCGCCATGCAGGCAGCCGAGGGCGTACCGATCGACATCGTGCTGGTCGTGCAGTCGGTGATCGTGTTGTTCATCGCCGCGCCGCCACTGGTGCGAGCGGTGTTCCGATTGCCCAAACCAGGTGAAGAGAAACTCGCGAAAGCCGAGACCGCGAAGGTGAGTGCACTGTGACCACCTCAACCGACGCCGTCGGTGCCCCCGCCGAGGCGGTGCTGGGTCGCAGCTGGAAGGTGCCCACGATCCTCGGGGTCGTGACCCTGCTCGCTCTGGTGCTGTTCGTCGTCAAGAAGGGTTCGGGCACAAGCACATTCGCGTTGGCCTCGGAGGGCGACTTCTTCGCGTTGCCCGCCGTGGGCGTGCCGTCGTTCGGCACCGGTCTCGCAGTGGTCGTCGCGCTGGCCGTCATCACCGCATACGCGGCGTTCCTGGCCTCGCAGTACCGCTCGGCACCGCTGTGGCTGCTCGCAGTGTTCGCCGTGCTGTTCGTCTTCGGGTTCCTGGCGTGGGCCGCGGACGGTGAGACCATTCCCGTTCCCGGATTGCTCATCGGCGCGGTCGCTCTGAGTACCCCGCTGATCTTCGGTGCCATGGGCGGCGTGATCTCCGAACGCGTCGGCGTCATCAACATCGCCATCGAAGGACAGCTTCTGGCAGGTGCGTTCGTCAGCGCCGTCGTCGCGTCGATCACCGGCTCCACGTACGTCGCGCTACTCGCTGCACTGATCGCCGGAGCGTTGACCGCGTCCCTGTTGGCCGTGTTCTCCATTCGCTACTTCGTGAACCAGGTCATCGTGGGTGTGGTGCTCAACGTGCTGGTGGTCGGACTGACCAGCTTCCTGTATTCGGTGGTGCTCACCAAGAACGCCGAGACACTCAACTCACCACCGCGCTTCGCGCGCATCGACATTCCGGTGCTCTCGCAGATTCCGATTCTCGGCCCGGTGCTGTTCCGGCAGACGCTCATCGTGTACCTGATGTACGTCGCGGTAGCTCTGGTTTTCCTCGGGTTGTTCCACACCAAGTGGGGCCTGCGACTACGCGCCGTGGGTGAACACCCGCAAGCTGCCGACACCGTCGGAATCAATGTCGCTCGCACCCGATTCTGGAACGTCTGCCTCGCCGGTGCCATCGCCGGCCTCGGTGGTGCGTACTTCACCCTGGGTTCGGTCGGAGCGTTCGGCAAGGAGATGACGGCCGGTGCCGGCTACATCGCTCTCGCCGCCGTGATCTTCGGGCGCTGGGATCCGGTACGCGCGACGCTGGCTGCACTGTTGTTCGGATTCGCGTCGAACCTGCAGAACGTACTGGGCATCATCGGCTCGCCGGTACCCAGTGAGTTCATGCTGATGCTGCCCTACGTGGTGACCATTTTCGCCGTCGCGGGCCTGGTGGGCCACGTCCGGGGACCGGCCGCAGCGGGCAAACCGTACGCGTCGCGAAGTTAGCCCTCCACTACCTGACTCGGCGGTAGGGTCGTACGTCCGTTGTGACCGCTTTCACTGTAGGGTTCGATCATTGTTGCCGCAGTTTTTCGAAGGAGAGCCATGAGCTTCCGCAGTCCCTTTCCCGATGTCGAGATTCCCGAACTCAGCGTCTACGACTTCCTGTTCGGATCGATCGCCGAGTCCGACCTCGACAAGCCTGCACTGATCGACGGAACGTCGGGTGCGGTCACCACCTACAAGACGCTGATCGGCCAGATCGACGCCATCGCAGGCGCTCTGGCCGCACGCGGACTCGAGGTCGGCGACGTCGTCGGACTCCACTCGCCGAACGTGCCCGCGTTCGCGTCGGTGCTGCACGGCATCCTGCGCGCGGGTGGAACTGCGACGACGATCAACGCGCTGTACACGGCCGAGGACATCGCCAAGCAACTCACCGGCTCGGGCGCGAAGTTCCTGTTCACCGTCTCCCCGCTGTACCCGCAGGCCAAGGCCGCCGCGGAGAAGGTCGGCCTCGACGCAGACCACGTCATCGTGCTCGACGGCGCAGAGGGCCACCCGAACCTGCGCGACCTGCTCACCCAGGGCGCACCCGCCCCCGAGGTCTCGTTCGATCCGGCCACCCACGTTGCGGTGCTGCCGTACTCCTCCGGCACGACGGGTGTGCCGAAGGGCGTCATCCTCACCCACCGCAACCTCGTCGCGAACGTGGCTCAGATGGAACCGCGCGTCGGGATCGACAGCGACGACGCGATCCTGGCGCTGCTGCCGTTCTTCCACATCTACGGCCTGACGGTACTGCTCAACATCGCCCTCAAGCTGCGCGCCCACCTGGTGACGATGCCGAAGTTCGACCTCGTCGAATTCCTGAGGATCATCCAGGATCAGAAGCTCACGTATCTGTTCATCGCACCGCCGGTGGCCGTCGCGCTCGCCAAGCACCCGATGATCGATCAGTACGACCTCTCCAGCGTGCACACCATCTTCTCGGGCGCGGCACCGCTGGACGAGGAACTCGGCAAGGCCGTCGCGAAGCGTCTGAACACGCGGGTGCGTCAGGGCTACGGCATGAGCGAGCTCAGCCCCGTCAGCCACGCCATTCCGTTCGATCGCGACGACATGCCGCTCAGCTCGGTGGGCCAGCCGCTGGCGAACACCGAGAACAAGCTCGTCGACCCGGGCACCCTCGAGGAGATCGAGCTGCCCACTGAGGGATTGAGCAAGCCCGGTGAGCTGTGGGTCAAGGGACCGAACGTGATGGTTGGATACCTCAACAATCCCACCGCCACCGCAGAAACCCTCGATTCCGACGGTTACCTGCACACCGGCGACATCGCCGTCGTCGATCCCGAGGGTGTCGTCTACATCGTCGACCGCCTCAAGGAACTGATCAAGTACAAGGGCTACCAGGTGCCCCCGGCCGAGCTCGAGGCATTGCTGCTCACGCACGAGGAGATCGCCGACGCCGCCGTCATCGGAGTGCTCGACGACGAGGGCGAGGAAATTCCCAAGGCGTTCGTCGTCCGCCAGCAGGGTGCCACGATCGACGAAGAGGGCGTCATCGCCTTCGTCGCCGAGCGCGTGTCGCCGCACAAGAAGGTGCGACGCGTCGAGTTCATCGACATCGTCCCCAAGTCTGCGGCGGGCAAGATTCTGCGCAAGGACCTGCGTGCCGCGGAGACAGGCAAGTAGCTCGTTTCTCGAAAGCCCCAGCCGCGCCCTCCACCGTGCTCGACGGTGGAGGGCGCGGCTGGCTGCGTCTCACACCGGGGCGCTCACCGAGTTCCGGCGAGTGGCACGGAGGTACTGGTCGACGGTGATCAGCGGGGGACGGTCGACGAGAGACAAGGGTGCCACGCTCATCGAGACCTGAGACCCGGTGGTCGAGAATGTGGTGAACTCGGCTCCGGAATCGTTCAGGCCGAGGCGCGAGAACATCGTGGCGATGATCTGCCGACTCATGACCGCCAGCTCCGAGGTCGGTCGATTTCGATGCCGTCGGGTTCCCAGTCCGACCTGACCGATCGCGCCGATACCCAACCGGTCGCACGTATCGAGCAGGACACCGATCTCGACGCCGTAGCCGGGCGCGAACGGAAGTGCCTCCAAGAGGCGACGAGTCGCGGCGTATTCCCCGCCCAAGGGTTGGAAGACACCGGCGAGCTCGGGCCGAAGTGCCGTCAGCAGCGGCCGTACCGTCAGCTGCGTGACGCGGCCGCCGCCGTCCTCGTCGGTGGTGTCACCGATCGTCAGGGGTCGACGAAAGAAGCCTTTGACCAACTCGACGTCGTCGTCCATGACCAGGGGTCCGACGAGGGAGGGAACGAAGTGCGAACCGGGATCGACCAGATCGGAGTCGACGAACACCACGATGTCCCCCGAGGTCGCAGCCACGCCGCGCCACAGCGCTTCACCCTTGCCGCGGACCACGGGTGTGCCGGGTAGTGCGTCCTCCCTGGAGACGACGGTGGCACCGGCGCAGCGGGCCCGAGCGGCGGTGGCGTCGGTCGATCCCGAATCCAGCACCACCAGTTCGTCGATCAGGCTGCCCATATGAGGAGTCATCGAGGCGATGACGCCGGCAACGGTCTCCTCCTCGTCGAGAGCGGGTAGCACGACCGAGACGGTCCGGCCACGTTTGGCCCGAATGATGTCGGCGAGTGGCCACGGTGAGCGGGCCCAGGTGGCAGCCAGAGCCGGAGTGCCCGCAGCGTCGGTTCGGTTCATCGCTTTTCCTTCGTCATCGCTCGAGGAGTCACGGGTCAGGACGTGCCGGTCGGCAGCCCCAACGACGGTGCGATCACCGACCACGAGTCGTGCAGATCCTGTTGCCAATAGGCCCAGGAGTGGGTCCCGTTGGGTCGGAAGTTGTAGGTGGCCTCGATGTCGAGCTCCTGCAAGCGTTTCTGCATCTGTTGCGAGCACACATCGGTCGTCGCCTCGATCACGGCACCGACGGCGAGTTGCTGGGCGAGCTTGCCGTAATCGCTGCCGATACCGGGACCACCCGGTACGTCGAATGCCCCGGGCGCTCCCGTTCCGGACGAGATGTACACGTCGATGCCGCGCAACCCCTCGGCATTGACATAGGGGTCGTTGGCAATCCAGTCGGCGCTTCCCTGGGGTCCCCACATGTTGGCGGTCGACCCACCGCCGCGGGCTTCTACCACCGACCTGACGTACATGGCACCTACCGGGTCGCTGGTACGCGCACATCCGCTGAACGCCGCGACGGATCGATACACCGACGGGTGGGCGATCGCCAACTGCAGGACGGACGTGCCTGCCATCGAGATACCGGCGACCGAATTTGCCCCGTTGCCGTCGAGCAGAGCATCCATCAACGGAGGAAGTTCCCGACCGAGGAAGGTGGACCACATGTTTCGGCCCAGAACCGGATCGTCGTGCAGCCAGTCGGTGTAGTAGCTCGCTGCGCCGCCGCGCGGGACCACCACGTTGACGTTCTTGTTTCCGAAGAAGCCGGCGATGTCGGTCTGATCGAACCAGCTGCTTCCCCCGTCTCCGCCCGCCGCTCCGTTGAGTAGGTAGAGCGTCGGTGAACCGGGTTGCGCCGACCGAAATACGTCGACCTGGATATCGCGGTCCATGGCTGCCGAATGCACCCACACGATGTCTCGTCGGTCGGCAATGCCCTCGACGCCGACCACCGACGAGGTGGTTTCGGCGGTAGCCGGTGCCGCCGTGCTCGACAGGAGAACGACGGCGGTAGCGAGCGCGCTCAGAGCCGACGAGGTCGCCTGACCGAGGCGAAATCGACTGGGCATCAATGGTTCCTGACATCGTGGGAGCAATGCGCGACAGGCCTGTGTCCGACGCGGTACGACCTCAGACGGTAGATCGGAACACTGTCATCGACAACAATGCTGACGATTGTTCAGTTTTGACACAGATATCCCGCGGATCGTTGTCAATTTTCCAAAATGCTCGTCGGCGGGTTTCTCGGCCTCGGCCCGGATGATGCACTGGCTCCTCCGACGCACTTCTCCGCGTCGAATCGCTCTGTCTCCTTCGAAAGGTTGTGTCGTGGTCGCATTCGGACTCATCGACGAGTGGAAACCCGCTCCAGGACCGCTCACCACGTGGTCACCCACCGTCGCTTCACGAGCTGCTGCCGCGGCCGCGCCCGTTCACCCGGCACCGCCCTCGCACATCCAGCAGGCGTATCTCGAAGCCGCGTACCGCAACCGGGGATCGTCGTTCCGATTCTCCCGGCTTTGCCTGGTGACGTTCGAGATCGAAGGCGCACTGGACCGCGCCGCGATGGGGCGCGCATTCAACACGTTCGTCACCCGGCACGATTCGTTCCGCAGCTGGTTCTCCACCACAGCAGAAGGTTCTACGCGCCACCTCGTCGACATCGCCGACATCGCGCTCGAACCGACCGATTTCGGAGTGCCGGCGGACTCCGAGGCCATCCGGCGTCACGTGCAGGACAGCACGCCCGGTCCCGAGAGCTGGGATTGCTTCTCGTTCGGAACGATCGAACACGACGATCACTTCGTGGTGTACGCGGCGGTCGATCACCTCGACACCGACGGCATCTCGCAGGCTCTGACCTACTACGAACTGCGCCAGCTCTACCGCAATGCGGTGACAGGGGAGTCCGACGGCCTGTTCACCCCGGGCAGCTACCTCGAATACTGCCAGCGTGAACGTCTCGAGAGCGACGCCACAACCCTGGACAGTCCTGCTGTTCGGACCTGGATCGATCTGGTCACCGACAACGGAGGTGATCTTCCGACGTTCCCACTTCCGTTGGGACGCAGCAGTGTCGACTACACACGGACCTCGCACAGCTCGTTCCCGTTGTTCGACGGTGCCACGGCGCGGGCAGTGGACGAGGCGTGTGCAGCCGTGGGAGTCAAGTTCATCGGCGGAATCTTCGCCGCCGCAGCCCTGGCGGAGTACGAGCTCGCCGGCCGGGACAGCTACCTCGGGCTGACACCCAAGAGCACTCGGTCGACGCCGGGTGAATTCGCGTCGATCGGTTGGTACTCGAGCCTGATTCCGGTGCAATTCGACCTCGGTGAGCAGCCGACGTTCCGTACTCTCGCGGTGCTCGCGCAAGAGGCATTCGACTCCGGAAAGCTGCTGGCGAACACCTCGTACCACCGGGTGCTGGAGCTGGCCTTGCCGGAACACGGAATCACGACGCAGCCGGGATGGACCGCGCCGATGATCTCCTACGTCGACGTTCGCAAGCTACCGGGCGAAGCCGAATTGGACGCGGCGGGAGCCGGTCTCTACGGCAACCGCGGCAGCTCCGAGGAAGTCTTCATGTGGATCAACCGCTTCGAGGACCACACCGGCGTCGAGTTCCTGTACCCGGGCACGGACGAGGCCGATCGTTCGATCGACCTGTACTTCTCCAAGATCTCCGAAATCTACTCCGCCGTGGTCGACAAGGGTGACTACATTCCACAGCCGCCCGAGGCTCGCGTGTTCGCCCACGAGCTTCCGGACGTCAGCCGGGTATGACGCACCCTCGCAGCGGCTCGTGGCTGACGCTGGGTGCCTGTCTGCTGGCCGTCACGATGCAGATGATCGACGTCACCGCCGTCACCGTGGCGTTGCCGACGATTGCGCGTGACCTCGACGCGTCGGGCACCGGGCAGGTCTGGATCCCAACGGCGTACCTGCTCGCGTTCGCCTGCGCGCTGCTCACGATGGCACGCGCCGGTGAGGTGTTCGGTCGCAGAACGGTATTCGTCACCGGCACTGTGCTGTTCGCCGTGACATCGGTGCTCTGTGCGTACGCGCCGACGGTCGAACTGCTCGTCCTCGCTCGCGTGTTGCAAGGGCTCGCGGGAGCGGCGATGTCGGCCCAGACGGTGGCGATCGTGACAGCGGCCTACTCCGGCACCCGGCGCACCACCGCGTTCGCGCTGTACGGTGGCACCGCGGGGCTGACCGGACTCGCCGGGCCGTCGATCGGCGCAGCGCTGTTGCACCTCGACATCCTCGGAACCGGGTGGCGCGCACTGTTTCTGATCAACATCCCGATCTCTGCGGCTGCAGTCGTTCTCGGTCACAGGTTCGTCGCACCGGGTTCAGAGCAGGTCCCGGCAGGACACGGAGGACGGTTCGACGCGGTCGGTGCCGCCCTGTGGTCGATCGGGGCTCTGCTGATCGTCTGCCCCGTCATGATCAGCTCGAGTGCCCTCGCTGCCATGCCCGCGGTTGCGCTCGGTCTGACGACCCTGGCCGGGTTCGTGGTGTGGGAGCGTCGTCGACGTGCAGCGGGAGCGCACGCCATGGTGAACATCGGTGTCTTCGGTGTACGCGGATTCTCCGTGGGATGTGCGGTGTCGGCCCTCGTGTACGGCACTTTCACCGGATTCGTTCTGACGATGTCGGTGACACTGCAATCCGGACTGAGTGAGAGCGCGTCGACGGTGGCAGCGATCACCGTTCCCTTCGCGCTCGGAGCCGTGCTCGCCTCCGCGGCTGCGCCGATCTCGTTCCGTCACTGGGATTGTCGAGTCGTTGTGGCCGGTGCGGGGGCTATGGGACTGGCTCTGCTCGTTCTCGGCGTCACCACCGAGTATCTCGACAGTGCAGGCTTCCCCTGGTGGGCGGTCGTCCCGCTCGGAGTGCTCGGCGCGGGTCTCGGGTCGGTGATCGCGCCGCTGCAGAGCACCATCGTCGCCGGGGTGGCCCCGCACGCCATCGGCTCGGCGTCGGGGATCATGCCGACCGTCCAGCAAGTGGGATCTGCTGTGGGTACTGCGGTCACCGGTGCCGTGTACTTCAACCTGCTTCCCGCGGAGCCGGTCGCCGCGGACTACCTGACGTCGCAGCGGGCCGTGCTGTTCGGGCTGGCCGCGACCATGGGGTTGGCCGCCGCAGTCGCGGCCGCGCTGCCCCGCGGCGATCGCGAGTCGGTCGACCGCAACTCGCCGATGGTCTCCCAGGGTGCGCCGTGAATGTTTCGAAGTCGATTGTCCGTCAACGGTATCCGAATATCTCTCACCCGAACCGTGCGTTCGGGCCGATCGAAATCGAGAAGAATTTCGCCATGCTTCGCACCCTCGTGACCCTCACACTCGTCGTCGGGCTGATGTCGCTGTTGTTCGCTTCTGCTCCCCACGCGTCGGCAGCCCCCGGTGATCCGGCCCCGGTACCAGGCACGTTGTATGCGGCGGCTGCAGACCTGAACGGAAAGAACAACGGCGATATCGTTGCCAGTCGGCGGTTTTCGAGCCCCCTGTATCCCGGCGCCGACATCTGGCAGCTCCAGTACCGGTCGTCCGATTCCCGAGGCGACGCCATCGCCGCAGTGACAACCGTTCTGGCACCGATGAACCGCGCCTCGGGCGGACCATTGCTGTCCTATCAACCCTTCGTCAACGCGCTCGGGTTGCAGTGCGCTCCGTCGGAGTCTCTGTTCGGTGCCGACCCGACGACCGGCGTGCAGGAACGTGAATTTCTCAATCTCGCGCTGATGCGTGGATGGACCGTGGCGGTACCGGACCACCTCGGGCCGAAAAGTGCCTACGGCGCAGCCAAATTGGGCGGACAGATCACGCTCGACGGCGTCCGCGCCGCACAGCGCGTGCCGGAACTCGGTTTGGCAGCGAGCCCGGTGGGTATGGCCGGCTACTCCGGTGGCGGAATGGCGACGGCGTGGGCCGCGGCGCTCGCTCCCAGCTACGCACCCGAGCTGAACATCGTCGGTGCCGCAGCCGGAGGTGTGCCCGCAGATCTGGACAACATCGCCCGCGCATTGGGTTTTCAGCCCCACCAGGCATTCGGTCTCGCGTTCGCTGCCGCCCTCGGACTCGAACGCGAGTACCCGGATCGCTTGCCGATCACCGCACAACTCAATTCCACCGGTCTGGCGTTGAAGGATCAGGTGTCGAATGCGTGCACGCCGGTGATCCTGGCGACCGGAGCGTTCAAGAGTGCGCTGGCCGTGTCGACCACCACCTCTTTGGTGGACAGCCCCGAGGCACAGCAGATCATCGACGAGAACAGTCTGGTCAAGTACGCAGGTGTGCCGACGGCACCCACACTTCTGTGGGGAAGCGACAACGATCCGCTGATTCCGATCGGTGCGCTGCGTGACACTGCTGCGCGGTACTGCGCGAGTGGGGCCACGTTGCAGTTCGACGTCGTCCATGCACCGCAGCACATCCAGGCGGCATTCGAGGGGCTTCCCGCCGCACTGACATTCCTGGACAACAGGTTTCGGGGCGTCGCGCCGCCGACCAACTGCCTCCGATGAGACGGTGGGCAACTGTCGTCGCTACCGTGACGACAGCTCTGGTAACGGCGTCGGTGCCCGGATACGCAGCGGATCTTCCGGTCCTGGCACCGCAGACGCTCGGCGGCTTCTCGGTGCAGACTCGGTACTTCGACATCGCAGTGGGACCCGAACGCGATCAGCACTGCACCGTCGTCGGAGATATCTATGTTCCTGCCGGGCTCGGACCGGACCACCGAGCCCCGGCCATTCTGACCAGCAACGGTTTCGGCGGGTCCAAGGACGACCAGGCAGGTGCCGCTGCCAGATTCGCCACCCACGGCTACGTGGTGCTGTCCTACTCGGCCCTGGGTTTCGGCGGCTCGACGTGCAAGATCTACTTCGCCGATCCTGATTACGACGGAATGGCCGCGTCGGCTCTCGTCGGCTACCTCGCAGGCGAGAGCGGCGGAGTGTTCACCGACCCCGCACGGACGGTGGCCGCTCCGGCACTCGACGTGGTTCGACTCGACGGACCCGGTGACCCGCGCGTCGGCTACCTCGGCGGTTCCTACGCCGGCGCAACAGGATTGGCCACGGCATCGGTCGATCCACGATTGGACACCGTGGCGTCGATGATCACCTGGAACGATCTGGCGCGGTCGATGGCACCGGACGGGGCGGGCCGCAGATCCGTCGGACCGGTCAAGAGCGTGTTCGGGTCGGCGTTTCTGGCGGCGGGCGCAATTCTGACCGGCCCGGGCGGATACGCAGTCGATCCGGCACGGGCGCAGGGGTGCCCGAACTACGCCCAGTGGGTGTGCGACGCCGCGTCCGCCTTCGCTGCCAATCGCGAACCCGGCCCGGAAACTCTGGCGGCGATGCGTCACGTATCGCCGGTGGACTACCTCGATCGCGTCGATGTCCCGGTGTTGCTCACGCAGGGCCAGAAGGATTCACTGTTCAGCCTCGACGAGGCGGCCGCCACCTACGAGACCTTGCGTTCGCGTGGCGTCGAGACGTCCATGATCTGGCACTCGTGGGGACACAACGATCGGAAGGGTTATCCGGGAGAGTTCGACATCAAGGCACCCGACCCGTTCACGCAGCACGAAGCGGCACTGGTGGGCAACTGGCTCGACCGACACCTCAAAGATCGCGACGTCGACCCGGGGCCGGCATTCACCTATTTCCGAGATTGGGTGCCCTACAGCGGCGTCGCGTCGCCCGCGTACGTCGAATCCGAGACATTTCCGGTAGGTGCCCGACGCACGTTCCAGTTGTCGAATGGATCGCTGTCCGAGGGTGATTCGACGAATGGTGTTTGGAAACAGACGATTCGGGGTGCAGGTGCGTCGATGCCCACCACGTTCGGACTGCCGAATCTCGCGGGCGAGTTGCCCGTGCCGCGGGTCTCGTTACCCGGTTCTGCCGCGAATTGGACGACCCCGCCACTGACCGAACCCATCGATGTCGTCGGCGCACCGACGTTGTCCATCAGTCCCACGGTGTCCGGGCCCGCGACCGTCTTCGTCACCGTGCTCGACGTAGCACCCGACGGTGCGCGCAGTCCGATCCACGGACTGGTTGCACCTGCCGTACTCACCGGATCCGGCGAGCCGGTGACCATCTCGCTACCGAGCATCGTCCATCGATTCGACCTCGGACACCGCATCGCCGTCGAGATCACCGCATCGGATCCGTCCTTCGCGGGTGGGCCGGGCCCAGCGGACGTCACCGTGTCCTCGACGGATCCGATCAACCAGTTCTCTCTTCCCGTAGTTCCGTGATCTTCGATCTTGCTCACTCCGAAAGGCGCACCGTGATCCGAAAGCTCTCGACCCTAGGGTCCATCCTGGTGGCACTCTGCGTGTACCTGTTCGCAACGGGCACAACAGCGTCGGCGGCTCCTGCGCCGACGGCCCCCGATCCGGACGTCTTCTATGCGGCACCGGCCGACATCGCCGATCACGCGCCGGGTGACATCCTGGCCAGCCGTCGTGCGGACGCCTGGATGTACCCCAACACCGACATCTGGCAACTGAAGTACCGGTCCACCAACTCCGCAGGTGCACCGGTTGCCGCAGTGACCACGGTGCTGATGCCCCGAGGTAGAGGCGCGGGAACCCCGCTGGTGTCCTACCAGGCCGTCATCAATGCTCTGGGCGTCAAATGTGCCCCGTCGCACGGACTTTTCACCTACGAGATCGGTGAAGCGCCGAGCCTGTACCTCGGTATGGTCGCGCGCGGTTGGGCGGTTGCGGTGCCGGACTACCTCGGACCGACCGGTGCCTACGGCGCTGCCGAGTACGAAGGTCGGTTGACGCTCGACGGGGTTCGAGCCGTGCAGAACTTCGAGCAGTTGCCGCTGAAGGACAGCCCCGTCGCGTTACTGGGTTACTCCGGAGGCGCATTGGCGACATCGTGGGCCGGTGCGATGGCACCCACGTACGCCCCCGAGCTGAACATCGTGGCCAGCGTGCACGGCGGAACGCCTGCCGACCTGGGATTGATCGCAAAGAATCTGGGCTACAGTGCCATTCCGCATCCGGCCTTCGGGATGGCGCTGGCGGCATCCCTCGGACTCGAACGTGAATACCCGACCGAGTTTCCCGTCTCGGAGAACCTCAATGCGGCGGGTCTGGCCCTGCGAGACCGTGTGAGCAACGAATGCAGGCGTCCCATCATCATCGGCGGAGCCTTCAAGAGCGCCCGGGACCTGTCGAATGTCGATATTGCCTCGCTGCCTTCTGCGCAGGCGGTTCTGAAGAAGAACAGTCTCGTGGAGTACGAGGGGGTTCCCACCGCCCCGGTGTACATCTGGCATGGGATCAACGACTTCATCACTCCCTTCGCACCGGTGAAAGAGACGGTCGACCGCTACTGCGCAGCGGGGGCAACAGTGCAGTTCCGGGCCTACCCACTCGCCGAGCACTTCAGCGGATCGCTCGTCGGACTGCCCGAGGCCTACGCCTACGTGGACGCGCGATTCCGAGGGGAGCCGGCTCCGTCGAATTGCGGCTGATCTCTGCTCGATGGTGACCTCACACCTTTTCTGGCGACTGCGCGCCCCCACTCTGAAGTGAGCGGGGGCGCGCACTCGTCAGTAGGTGTGTGAGGTCGTCGCGGAACCGAACCGACATTCGCCGCGTCCAACCAGAGGTGAGGGCAACGCGGTGGTTGGTGGCGGGTCTGGTCGGCGTCATGGTGTCGGTCTCCGGATGTGGCGGGGCGACGGAGAGCGCGCCGGTTGCAGAGCCGAAGAGCTCGGCGGTCGCGACACCGGTGGAAGACGAGCCATGGGATCCCTGCACCATCCCGAACGACGCCATCGAGGCAGCGGGATTGGATGTGGACTCTAAGGAGTCGGGTGCGCGCGGGATCACCGAGATAGCGAACTGGAGAGTTTGCAGTTGGAACAATCCTGAGCCGAGCTCGTGGTACCTACTGGGCATCTTCTCATCGTCGAACTCCTCGATCGAGGACGTCCGTCAGAACGAACGTTTTCAACAGTTCACCGAAGATCCTGCGCTCGGGGGGGAGCGATTCCTTCGATCAGGACAGGACGGAAGTGAAAGTTGCGGTGTGGCATACGAGGTGGAAGGCGGCGTCGTCTATTTCGTCCTCGACAAACGGGTTGTTCGTGATGCCCTTGGGGACCCGTGCACAGAAGTCGGGCGAACAGCGATGGCACTTCGATCATCGATGCCGCCTGTAGTCGGTTAGCAGCGAAGGAGAACGGCATGGGGCTCGACTCGAATCAGCTGTACGCGTCGATGCAGTACTGGCGAAATATGTCCGCGCAGGCGCAAGCCGGGCAGCTCGAAATCCCTGAAGGTGTCGCCGCGCAATGCGACGCTGCTTGCGCCAAGTACGTCGACCATCTCGAAGACATGATCGACGGCCTGCAATACGTCATCGATGTCGGGGCGTTCGGTGATTTCGATTCCTCCAGAAAACTGGGTGAGAAGTTCGAGAGAATCACCTACAGCGGTGACCGGTCGCTTCGAGTTGTCCTCGGACAGCACATCGAAGTCATCGAATTGATGCGCTCGGTGTTTCGTCGCTATTTCGTCGAGACCGAGGAGCTCGATGAGAGTGTGGGAGCTCGAATCGGCGCGATCGGGGCGGACCTGGGGGAGTGAGCCGGTAACCTCACACCCTTTCTGTCGACCTCACACACCAGCCAGGACTCGAACCCCGGCGCGCAGTCGGGAAAAGGGGTGAGGTGTCGACAGTCCCGGCGGCGAAGCGTCGAACAATGTCCGAAATGTCCGCAATATCAACCCTGCAACACAATCGAGACAACGCTCACGAATGGGATGACCTAGTCTGCGATCGTGAACCCTTCCGCTGCCCGTTTGGTGCCGATGCGACCTCGTGATCCGAACGAGCCGCATCGCTCCGCGAGCCCACTCGAATTGTTCTTCGACCTGGTGTTCGTGGTGGCCGTCAGCATTGCGTCGGTTCAACTCCATCACGACCTCACCGAGAACCACATCGCCGACGGTTTGCTCGGCTATGCGCTCGTGTTCTTCGCGATCTGGTGGGCGTGGATGAACTTCACGTGGTTCGCGACGTCCTTCGACACCGACGACTGGCTGTATCGGACGCTGACCGTCGTACAGATGGCCGGGGTGTTGGTGCTCTCCGCAGGAATCGAATCGGCGTTCGTGGACCAGGATTTCACCATCGTGGTGATCGGGTACGTGGTGATGCGCGTGGCGATGGTGACTCAGTGGCTGCGGGCATCGCGAAGCCCCGAACATCGACAGACCGCGCTGACCTATGCGATAGGCATTGCGGGAGTGCAGGTTCTGTGGATTCTCTGGGTACTGCTGCTCGACGGCACCGCCGCGATCGTCGTGTTCGTCGTACTCGCGGGCGTCGAGATGTCGGTACCGCTGATCGCCGAGCGGCGGGGCACGACACCGTGGCATCCGCACCACATCACCGAACGCTACGGACTGTTCACACTGATTCTGCTCGGCGAATCCCTCCTCGCGTCGGCCAACGCGATCATCGAGGCAATTCACGACGAGACCGCCCTCGCACCACTGATCTCGATCTCCGTCCTCACTCTCGTCGTCACCGCGAGCCTGTGGTGGATCTACTTCTGGCCCCCGCATCACCGAGCGATCGGAAAATTCGGCAACTCGGTGATCTACGGCTACGCCCACTACTTCATCTTCGCGGCAGCAGGCGCGTTCTCGGCCGGCATCGAGGTCGAGATCGACGTACTGACCGAGCAGAGCAAGCTCGGCGACACCGCCGCGTCGTTCACGGTCACGATCCCGATCGCGGTGTTCGTGTTCGGGGTCTGGCTCATCGCTATCCGTGCCCACGCCGATCGAGTGGTCAACGTCGTCGTCCCCACCGGTGCCGTGCTCGTGCTGTTCGACCCCGTCATTCCCATCCCGATCACCCTCACCGCCGTCGTGATGATCGTCGTCGTCGGCGTGCTCGTCGTACGCGGGCCGGCGCAGCCGGAGCATGAGAAACTGACCACATGAGTATCGGAACCTTGATTCTGCTTCGTCACGGCGAGAGCGAATGGAACGCGTCCAACCAGTTCACCGGTTGGGTGGACGTGCGACTTACCGAGAAGGGTGAGGCCGAGGGCAAGCGCGCAGGCCAGCTCCTCGCCGAGGCGGGCACCCTGCCCGACCTGCTGTACACCTCGCTGCTGCGTCGCGCGATCAGCACCGCCAACCTCGCACTCGACGCGGCCGACCGGCACTGGATACCCGTCGTCCGCGACTGGCGTCTGAACGAACGGCACTACGGCGCACTACAGGGACTGAACAAGGCCGAGACCAAGGACAAGTACGGCAACGAGCAGTTCATGCTGTGGCGTCGTAGCTACGACACCCCGCCGCCGCCCATCGAGATCGGCAGCGAGCACAGCCAGGACGCCGATCCGCGCTACGCCCATCTGGACAGCGTTCCGCTGACCGAATGCCTCGCCGACGTCGTCGAGCGCCTGATCCCGTACTTCGAGGAGACGATCGTCGCCGACCTCAAGGCAGGCAAGAACGTCCTCGTCGCCGCGCACGGCAACTCGCTGCGCGCTCTCGTGAAGTACCTCGACGAGATCTCCGACGCGGACATCGCCGAACTGAACATCCCCACCGGCATTCCGCTGCAGTACGACCTCGAGGAGGTCGACGGGAAGCTCAAGCCCACCAACCCGGGCGGCACCTACCTCGATCCGGAAGCAGCGGCCGCAGGCGCAGCTGCCGTGGCAAACCAGGGCGGCAAGTAACGCCACCTCCCGCAAACCGACGTTTTGTCGTAACTGCAGGTGAACGATCGAAGAACACTGCCGACGGGGACTATGACGACCAGGGAAATGCCTGCACCCTGCGTATGTGAGCTGTCCATCGAACGTACGATTCCGGTGTGAGTGTCGCATCGGCCGTACTACTGGCTATCGCCGCGGCCTTCGTGGGATACCTCGTCGGCGGTGTTCTGATCCCGTACCTCAACACTCGACACTCGGAGCGTCGCCGAGCCAGCTCCGGCCTGACGATGTCGCAGGTACTGGACCTGATCGTCCTCGCATCGGAGAGCGGCATCGCCGTCGTCGACCAGTTTCACGACGTGGTGCTGTTCAACCCGCGCGCCGAGGAGCTGGGACTGGTGCGTAACCGTCTGATCGACGATCGTGCCTGGGAGACCGTTCTGAAGGTCCTGGCCGACGGAAACCCCGTCGAGGTCGACCTCAGCTCGAAGAACCCGAGAACCGGCCGCGACAAGATCGCCGTCCGCTGCGTCGCGCGCCTGCTGAGCAAGGAAGACAAGCGCTTCGTGGTGCTGTTCGCCGACGACGACTCGGAGCAGGTCCGGATGGAGGCGACGCGTCGGGACTTCGTCGCCAACGTCAGCCACGAACTGAAGACCCCCGTCGGCGCGATGAGCCTGCTGGCCGAGGCGCTGCTCGAATCGGCCGACGATCCGGACTCCGTCCGGCACTTCGGCGGCAAGGTCGTCGCCGAATCCAAACGGCTCGGCAACATGGTGACCGAACTGATCGCGCTCTCGCGACTCCAGGGAGCCGAGAAGCTACCCGACCTCGAGGTGGTCGACGTCGACACCGTCGTCAACGAGGCGATGGATCGATCCAAGCTCGCCGCCGAGAACGCCGGAATCTCCGTCACCACCGACCACCCGAGCGGCCTTGAGGTCCTCGGAGACCAAGCTCTGTTGGTGACGGCCCTGGCCAACCTCATCCAGAACGCCATCGCCTACTCCTCGGACGGCTCGCCCGTCTCGGTGAGCCGAGCTCTGCGCGGAGACAACGTGGCGTTCGCCGTCACCGACCGCGGCATCGGCATCGCCAAGGCAGACCAGGAACGCGTCTTCGAGAGATTCTTCCGCGTCGACAAAGCTCGGTCGCGGGCCACCGGTGGCACGGGCCTCGGCCTGGCCATCGCCAAACACGTCGCAGCCAACCACAACGGCAGCATCTCGCTGTGGAGCAAGCTGGGCACCGGATCCACCTTCACCCTCCAGATCCCTGCGTACTTCGAAGAAGAAGACGACGCTTCGGTTACAGAAAGAGAGAATCAGTGACCAACGTTCTGATCGTGGAAGACGAAGAGTCGTTGGCCGATCCACTGGCCTTCCTGCTCCGCAAGGAAGGCTTCGAGGCCACCGTCGTCGGAGACGGACCGTCGGCACTGGCGGAATTCGACCGCGCAGGAGCCGACATCGTGTTGCTCGACCTCATGCTCCCCGGCATGAGCGGAACCGACGTGTGCAAGCAATTGCGTTCGCGCTCAGGGGTTCCCGTCATCATGGTGACCGCACGCGACAGTGAGATCGACAAGGTCGTAGGGCTCGAACTCGGTGCCGACGACTACGTCACCAAGCCGTACTCGGCACGCGAGCTCATCGCCCGCATCCGCGCAGTTCTTCGGCGCGGCTCCGACGCCGAGGTCGACGGTGGAGTCGACACCGGAGTGCTCGAAGCCGGACCGGTGCGCATGGACGTCGAACGCCACGTGGTGATGGTCGGATCCGAGCAGATCACGTTGCCGCTCAAGGAATTCGACCTACTCGAGTATCTGCTGCGCAACTCCGGTCGAGTGCTGACCCGCGGGCAGTTGATCGACCGCGTGTGGGGAGCCGACTACGTGGGCGACACCAAGACACTCGACGTGCACGTCAAGCGACTGCGCTCGAAGATCGAATCCGATCCGGCCAAGCCGGAACACCTGGTGACCGTGCGCGGACTGGGCTACAAGCTCGAGGGGTAGAGCCTGCGGCAGGTGAGCGCTGAGCCTGCGGCATGTGAGCGGAAATTCGTAGTGGGCTACGAAGTTTCGCTCACGTGCGGCGCAGCCGCTCCGCCTCACGAGTGGCCGGATGCACCGCGATCAGACCCAGACCGCGGCGACGCTTGCACAGCGACGCCAGTTCGTCGTACGCAGCCTTGCCGAGCAGCTCGGTCAACTCCGGCTTGTAGGACTCGAACACCTGCTTCGATCCGACGTGCGCGTCGGGCGAGCCCGAGCAGTACCAGTGCAGATCGAGACCACCCTCGCCCCAGCCGCGTCGGTCGTACTCACCGATCGTGGTCTTGAGAATCTCGGAGCCGTCCGGCCGCGTCACCCAGTCCTGAGTACGCCGGATCGGCAGCTGCCAGCACACGTCGGGTTTGACCTCGAGCGGTTCGATGCCCTTGCGCAGTGCCATCGAGTGCAGCGCGCACCCGATTCCGCCCTCGAACCCGGGTCGATTCTGGAAGATGCAGGCACCCTTGTAGCGCCGCGTACGCAGTGACTGCTCGTCGTCGAGATCGTCGTATTCGACGTACCCCTTCTTGCCGAGACCCTTGTCCATGAGCTGCCAGTCCTGGGGGGTGAGCAACTTCACCGACTCGTCGAGCTTGCGCTTGTCGTCGTCGTCGGACAGGAACGCGCCGTGGGAGCAGCACCCGTCGTCGGGCCTGCCCTCGACGGTTCCCTGACACGCCGGAGTCCCGAACACGCAGGTCCAGTTGGACAACAACCACGTCAGATCCGCGACGATGAGGTGTTCCGAATTGTCGGGGTCGGGGAACTCGACCCATTCTCGAGGGAAATCCATCTCGACCTCTGCAGCGAACGGCTGCTGCTCACGACCTGCTGTCACAAACGACGACGGTAGACCCAGTACCGTGGGCATGTGCGAATAGGGGTGCTCGACGTCGGTGCAGACGCGGCTCGAGTCAACTCCTCGAGGCAACTCGTAGCGTTCGTATCGCGGATCATGGCGGCCGACCGTGCAGAATCGGTAGGTGTCAGCGCCGACGGGTCGCCACAACTGGCGGCCGGGGCTCTGGTCGCGGAGGCGAGCATGCGGGCATCGACAACGGAGTCATTCGAGATATGCCCGTGGGCGCTGAAGGAAGGTTTGATGTTGAGGAAGCTGGACCCCGAAACCGACGGCGATCTGGTGGGGAGTTCGAGATGAGCGACACCAACCCGGAGGACACCGGACAGATCTCGGTTGCCGAGCTCTTGGCCCGAAACGGTCAGAAGACGAACCTGAGCGCGGGCGGTCGCCGTCGCCGTGGCGTCAAGGGCGGCATCTCCGTCGCCGAGCTGACCGGTGAGATCCCCGTCGTTCGTGACGAGCCCGGCAACCGCAGCGCCCCGGTTGTCGAGACCCCGGCCCCCGACGAGCCCGAGCCCGAGACGTCCGACGTCGCTCCGGCAGCGCCGCAGAGCAACGATGCGGCCGAGGACGCTGCACCCGCCGCCGTCTCCTCGCGGCCACAGCCGGCTCGGCCGCAGAGCACTCGCCCCACCCCGTTCCAACCGGCAGGCAAGCGCGAGAAGCAGCAGCCGGAGCCGGAACTGTTGTCCGGTTCCACCACGGTTGCCGGTGACCTGCTGAACCGCTCGCACGACGACACCGAACGCGCCAGGCACCCGGTGGCACCGACGGCGGCTGCGACGCCGACGTCGGATCGGCTTCCGTACGGATCCACCCCGGCCGAGCAGAGTCGGACCCGCAAGCCGGTTGGCTTCCGCGCACCGCGGCAGGTCGAGGTGGCCGAGCCGAACACCGATGTCGCTCCGCGAGCAGCGGTCGTCGACGTCGACGACCTGACCAAGACCGTGGTGTCGCCGCGCCTCGCGCGCGTCGAGGACACCACAGCTGAGTCGGCGGGGGTCGAGACGTCCGCCGCCACCGAGGTCGTCGATCTCGTGAAGCCGGGGATCGACGACGAGCCGAAGACCGCGACCGACGTCGAGACCGACACGGCAACCGACGACGCACCGGACGCGGAGGCCGACAGCGCGACTGCGGCCTCGCGCACCGATCGCCGGGCAGCGGCGGTCAAGGGCAAGGGCGGTGCCGTCCGGCAATGGCTGGTGCTGATCGGTCAGGCCGTGGTGTCGATCGCTGTCGGCGCGCTGCTGTTCAAGGGCTTCGAGCAACTGTGGGACGTGCTGCCGTGGGTCGCGCTGGTGCTGTCGGTCCTGGTCATCGTCGGGCTCGTCGCAGTGGTGAGAATTCTGCGACGCACCGACGATCTGATGTCGATCGTCATCGCGATCGCCGTCGGTGTCTTCGTCACGCTCGGTCCGCTCGCCTTCCAGCTCAGTACCGGCTGAGCCGGCACGCCGATGGGTGCGCAGCGAATTCGGGTGGGACTGTCCACGGCCTCGGTCTACCCGCAGAACACCGAGGCGGCGTTCCGGTACGCGGCTGAGCTCGGGTACGACGGCATCGAGCTGATGGTGTGGGCCGAGTCGGTCAGTCAGGACGTCGACGCGGTGGCCGCGCTCTCGCGGGAGTACTCGATGCCGGTGCAGGCCATCCACGCGCCGTGCCTGCTGATCTCGCAGCGAGTGTGGGGATCGGATCCGGTCGCCAAACTCGCCCGTTCGGTCGAGGCGGCCGAGAAGCTGGACTCGGCGACGGTCGTGGTGCACCCACCGTTCCGGTGGCAGCGCAAGTACAGCGACGGCTTCGCCGATCAGGTCGCCGAACTCGAAGCGAACTCCCACGTGGTGGTCGCCGTCGAGAACATGTTCCCGATGCGGGCCGACCGCTTCTTCGGGCGCAAGGAGAAATCCGCACAGCGACTCGAACGACGCGGTGGTCCGGGCGCAGCCCTGTCGGCGTTCTCGCCGTCGTACGACCCGACCGACGTCGGCCACGATCACTACACGCTCGACCTCTCGCACACCGCCACCGCAGGCTCGGACGCGCTCGAGATGCTCGACCGGATGGGCGAGGGCATCGCGCACCTGCATCTGGCCGACGGCCGGGGCGCATCGGTCGACGAGCATCTGATCCCCGGTCACGGCAGCCAGCCATGTGTCGAGGTGTGCACCGAACTGGTGCGCCGCGGCTTCGAAGGTCAGGCAGTGATCGAGATCAACACGCAGAACGCGCGCACGGTCCCCGAACGATCGTCGATGCTCGGACAAGCACTGCAGTTCTCCCGCGCACACCTGTCCTGAGGCCGCCGGTAAGTTGTCGCCAATGAGTTCCGCCAGCCCCTTCAAGGCCGCCACCACCCTGACCGCGCTCGAGGTCGACGCCGACACCGCATCGTTCGCGGGCGCGATCGACTCCACCTGGACCATCGGTCCCAAGGTGCACGGCGGCGCGATGCTCGCGGTCTGCGCCGCAGCAGCGCGTCAGCAGATCGTAAGGACCGACCCGGAGCAGACCGAGATCCAGCCGCTCGCAGTGAGCGTCAGCTACCTGGCCGCACCCGATCCCGGCGAGGTAGCGCTGACGACCATCGTGCGCAAGCGCGGTCGCCAGGTCTCCCACGTCGACGTCGAGCTCACCCAGGCCGGACGCGTTGCCGTGCGGGCGGTGGTGACCCTCGGTCGTCCGGACTCCGACGAACCCCACCACGAGACACCGACGTCGTTGTCGTCGATGGCCGTCGAACCTCCCGCCGAGACACTCGCGGTGGCAGGCGATCATCCGATGGCGTCCATCGTGCACGTCGCCAAGGGCTGCGAGATGCGTATCGACGCATCGTCGGCGTCGTTCCTGACCGGTCAGCAGGGCGAGGCGGAGATTCGATTGTGGGTGCGCCCCTTCGCGGGCGACGAGGCCGACGTCGACACCGCCGTCCTGTTCGCGCTGATGACCGGAGACATCTCGGCCCCGGTGACCATGAACCGCGGAATGTTCGGTTGGGCTCCGACCGTGCAGCTGACGACCTACCTGCGACGCCGTCCGGCACCGGGGTGGCTGCGCGTGGCGGCGACCAGCACCGTCATCGGCAGCACCTGGTTCGAGGAGGACCACGTGGTGCTGGATTCGACCGGTGCCGTCGTGGTGCAGAGCAGACAGTTGGCGATGGTGCCGCGCTCGAACTGACATGGCAGGCTTGGCGTCCATGACGAGAATTGCAGTGATCGGCGGCGGACGGATCGGCGAGGCGTTGATTGCGGGACTCCTCGAGTCCGGCCACGCTGTGCGCGATCTGGTGGTCGCCGAGAAGTCCGAGGCCCGCGCCAAGGAGATCGCCGAGGAATTCGGAGTACTGACCACCACCGTCGGCGACGCATCCGAGGGTGCCGACGTGATCGTGCTGGCGGTCAAGCCGGCCGACGTCGAAGCGGCACTGAACGAGATCACGAAGATCGAACTCGACGGCGATCGCGAACAACTCATCGTCTCGCTGGCCGCAGGCGTCCCCACCGCCAAGTTCGAGCCCAAGCTCCCCGCCGGTTTCCCGGTCGTTCGGGTCATGCCCAACACCCCGATGTTGGTGGGGGAGGGCGTCAGCGTGTTGGCACCGGGCAAGTACGCCCGCGCCGAGCACCTCGAACTGGTGCGCTCGATCCTCTCGGCCGTCGGCAAGGTGGTCGTGGTCAAGGAGAATCAGCTCGACGCCGTGACGGCCGTGTCCGGCTCCGGCCCGGCCTATTTCTTCCTGGTGGCCGAGGCCATGATCGACGCGGGAGTAGGCCTGGGATTGAGCCGCGACGTGGCGTCGGCGCTCGTGGTTCAGACGATGGTGGGGTCGGGGGCGATGCTCGATCGCTCCGACGAGAGCGCGAGCGAGCTCCGATACGCCGTGACTTCTCCGGGCGGAACCACCGCCGCTGCGGTGCGCGAACTGGAGAGAAACGGCCTCCGAGCAGCGTTTTTCGATGCCCTCGGTGCCGCGAATGCCCGATCCGTTGAGATGGGCATCACAGCAGAATAAAAAATCTTTTCCCCACTCCCGTCGCAGTAACCCCATCTGTCCCTATAGGCTCGGGGGCAGCACGTGCGTGTCTGTTCGGCAGGAGGGGAAGCCTGCCGCATGAGACGTGCCGGAGGTATGTGGATTGATGGCGTCTATAAACAAGCCGTCCAAGGGTTCGTCCCCGGACGGTCAACCGGCTCTGGCCGGAACGCAGTTCCTCACGGTCGCCGAAGTGGCGACGCTGATGAGGGTTTCGAAAATGACCGTGTACCGGCTGGTGCACGGCGGAGAATTGCCCGCTGTACGAGTGGGTCGATCTTTTCGTGTGCACGCCAAGGCGGTCCACGACTATCTCGAGACCTCGTACTTCGACGCAGGCTAGTAGTGCACGTGGGGCCGGTTTCGTAAGTCCTGGTTCACACCGGTAGGATTGGCGCTCGTCGTGCCAGCCAGCCGGTGTGTAGCCGTGGGCGAGTACGTGGCCCCAGCGCCAGCTCGGTGACCGCAGCCTCAGGGCTTGGTTGTCAGGTAGGCGTACGCAAACGGCGTGCGCGAAAACGCTAGAGAAGAACGTGAGGACACCCGCATGGGTTCAGTGATCAAGAAGCGTCGCAAGCGCATGTCGAAGAAGAAGCACCGCAAGCTGCTTCGTCGTACCCGCGTGCAGCGCAGGAAACTCGGCAAATAAGCCTGCCGTCATCTGCTTCACGAAGAAGCCCGTCACCGTCGGTGGCGGGCTTCTTCCGTTCGAAGAACGGGCTTTGCTTCTCACCCACCCGGACACCTGCTGATCCAGTAGGCTTTGCAGCGGAACCGACGTTGGGGGTGCGCAGTGAGTCCGAGCGATCGTGGATCGACCGCGCCCCGAGTGGTCCTCGTCACCGGAGCGAGTCGATTCCTCGGCGGTTACCTCGTCACCAGGCTGGCCCAGAATCCGAACGTCGAGCGCGTCATCGCCGTCGACGCCGTGTCTCCGAGCAAGGATCTGCTGCGCCGGATGGGTCGCGCGGAATTCGTCCGCGCCGACATTCGTAATCCGCTGATCGGCAAAGTGATTCGCAATGCAGGCGTCGATACCGTCGTGCACGCAGCGACCGTCGCCAAGCCTCCGAAATCCGGTGGCCGCGCGACGATGAAGGACCTCAACGTCATCGGCGCGATGCAGCTGTTCGCGGTCTGCCAGAAGTCACCGACCGTCGAGAGGGTCGTACTGCGTTCGTCGTCCTCGGTGTACGGCTGCAGCGCGAAGGACCCCGTGCAATTCACCGAGGAGATGAGTGCCCGACGCCCCCCGAGCGGTGCGTACGCGCGGGACACGATCGACATCGAGGGATACCTACGTGGCCTCGGCCGTCGACGACCGGACATCGCGGTGTCGATCCTGCGCATGGCACCGCTGATCGGTCCGCGACTGAACGGCACCATCTCGCGCTACATGACCTCGCCGCTGATCCCCAGCATCGTCGGTCGCGACGCCCGCATGCAGTTGCTGCACGAAGAGGACGCCCTGGCTGCGCTCGAGCGCGCCACTCTCGGCGGGTCGGCGGGCACGTTCAACATCGGAGCCGACGGCACGATCATGCTCTCCCAGGCGATTCGCCGAGCCGGCCGCGTTCAGGTGCCGGTACCGTTCCCCCTCTTCAAGAGCGTCGGCCGCGCCCTGATGGGCGGCATGATGCGCGAGTTCACCACCGAGCAACTCGACTACTTCCACTTCGGCTGCGGACTCGACACCACCCGCATGCGGTCCGTCCTGGGATTCGGGCCGCGGTGGACCACGGTTCAGGCATTCGACGACTTCGTCCGAGGCGCAGCGCTGCGGCCGGTCATCAGAACCGAATGGGTGGACAGCGTCGAGGATCGACTGGTCTCGGCCGTCGAGACAGGCGCGTCCACGGCGCGTGCACTGGCAGCACTGCCGCGTTCCGGAGCGGTGCGTAGTTCGGGAGGGGACGGGTGAGCGAAGTGGCCAAAGTGATTCCATTGCACGGCGGCACCTCGGGACGCTCGGCCCGAGCGGCTGCGGGCTCGCGTGAGCGGCACCCCTCCGCCTACACCGATCCCCGAGAGCCGACGCCGTTGCTGGACCCGGCGCCTGCCGCCGCATCGGCCGTGACGCCGTCGATACCGGCTCCACTGCTGTCGATGATCGACGACACCAAGTCCACGATCGTCGACCAGATCTCCTCGGTCGCCGAGTTCGTACGCAGGCGGCTGGCCGGTGACTACAGCGTCGACGAGTTCGGCTACGACCCGCACTTCGCCGACGCGATCTGGCTTCCGTTGCTGCGGCCGCTGTTCGACAAGTGGTTTCGCGTCGAGGTCAAAGGCATCGAGAACATTCCGTCCGACGGCGGCGCACTGGTCGTTGCCAACCATGCAGGCGTGGTGCCCGTCGATGCGTTGATGGCGTCGGTCGCCGTGCGCGATCACCACCCGGCACACCGGCCTCTGCGAATGTTGGCCGCCGACATGGCATTCGAGATGCCCGGTGTCGGCACGATCGCCCGCAAGGCCGGGCACACGCTGGCCTGCAACCCCGACGCCGAGCGTCTGCTGCGTACCGGCGAGGTCGCCGCGGTGTTCCCCGAGGGGTTCAAGGGCATCGGCAAACCGTTCAGTGAGCGCTACAAGTTGCAGCGATTCGGCCGCGGCGGATTCGTCTCGGCTGCACTGCGGACGGGTGTGCCGATCATCCCGTGCTCCATCGTCGGCTCCGAGGAGATCTACCCCAAGATCGGCGACATCGCACCGCTGGCCCGACTGATGGGAATGCCCTACTTTCCGGTCACGCCCTTCTTCCCGCACCTCGGTCCGCTCGGTCTGATTCCGATGCCGTCCAAGTGGTACATCGAATTCGGCAAACCGATCCCCACCGACGGGTACGACTCCACCGCGTTCGAGGATCCGATGGTGCTGTTCGAGTTGACCGACCACGTCCGCGAGACCATCCAGCACACGCTGTATCGACTGCTTGCCAAGAGGCGCAACGTCTTCCTGGGTTAGACGCTCGGGTTACCCTGTGCCAGTGCATATCCGCGACACCACCGCTGCCGATCTACCCGAGATTCTCGACATACACAACGATGCGGTCGCCAACACCACCGCCATCTGGGACGAGGAACAGGTCGATCTCGCCGATCGCACGGCCTGGTTCGAGGGCCGGATCGCCGCTGGATACCCGGTCCTCACCGCAGAGGTCGACGGACGGGTGGCCGGATACGCGTCGTACGGGCAGTGGCGGGTCAAGAGCGGCTATCGGCATTCGGTGGAACACTCGGTGTACATCCACCGAGACTTCTACCGTCGCGGACTGGCCAGTGCGCTCCTGAGCGAACTGATCGAGCGGGCGCAGGCGAGCGAGGTGCACGTGCTCGTCGGGTTCATCGAATCCGAGAACACCACCTCGATCGCACTGCACGAGAAACTCGGGTTCGTCACCGTCGGGCAGATGCCGCAGGTGGGTGTGAAGTTCGGTCGCTGGCTGGACCTGACGCTGATGCAGCTCACGCTCTGACTGTCGTCACCGGGATGGATCAGGACTTGCGACGGCCGATCACCGCGGCGAGCCCACCGCCCACCGCTCCCAGGGCCAACGCCGTGGGCACTCCGATCTTGGCTGCCTTGCGTCCGGTGCGGTAGTCGCGGATCTCCCAACCCCGGTTCTTGGCCAGCTCACGCAGGTCGGTATCGGGGTTGATCGCCACGGCGGTGCCGACCAGGGAGAGCATCGGCACGTCGTTGTGGCTGTCCGAGTACGCGGTGCAGCGCTTGAGGTTGAGACCTTCGCGCACCGCCAGCGAACGCACCGCGTGCGCCTTACCGATGCCGTGCAGGATGTCGCCGACGAGACGGCCGGTGAACACCCCGTCCTTGCTCTCGGCGACCGTTCCGAGTGCCCCGGTCAAGCCGAGGCGCTTGGCGATGATCTGGGCCAGTTCGAGAGGAGTGGCCGTCACCAGCCAGACCTGCTGACCGGCGTCGAGGTGCATCTGCGCGAGAGCCCGGGTACCGGCCCAGATCTTGTCCGCGATCAACTCGTCGTAGATCTCCTCGCCGAGCCGGGTCAGCTCCGAGGTGGGACGGCCGGTGATGAACGAGAGCGCCTTCTCGCGGCCGCTGGCCACGTCCTCGCTGTTCTCCTTGCCGCTGACCCTGAATTTGACCTGCTGCCAAGCGAATTGGGCCAGATCGCCGCTGGTGAAGTACTTGCGCGCGGCCAACCCGCGAGCGAAGTGAATGATCGACGCGCCCTGCACCATCGTGTTGTCCACGTCGAAGAAGGCGGCAGCAGTCAGATCCCGCGGAACGGCCGCCTCGGATTCGATCTGCAACGCCAGGGCGGCATCGGCACTGGCCTGGCCTGCCACGTTGGCGCGGACCTCGGCGTCGGTCGGGCCGAATGGATTGCGAATCCTGCGGATGCGGCGTTTGAACTGCTTGTCCTCGCTCGGATCGTTGGTATCGACCATGTCGATATCGGGCGTGTTCTCGATCGGCAGGTCTGTTCCCCCGTCGCTCACCATGTCCACCTCCCAGTCGAGTCGCTCGCCGCAAGCCTAGTCGGGGTCGTCCGGACGACAGGCGAAGGGCAGTACTGCGCGCCCGTCGTTCGGCCCCCGAATCGGACCGGGGACTGTGACCTTCGTCTCCGCCGAGCTCGTGTCACAGTGGATTCATGCAGACGACTCCCACCGGCGTGGCTCTTCTCACCCGCGCAGGCTGCCATTCCTGCACGCACGCGTTCGAGGTGTTGAGCGAGGTGTGCCGCGAATTCGACGTGCCGGTCACCGTCGTCGACGTCGACGAGGCGGCAGCGGAATCGCCTGACCTGCGTGCGGAGTACGGGGATCGAGTGCCCGTGGTGCTCCTCGACGGCATCGAACACAGTTACTGGGAGGTAGACGTGCCGCGGTTGCGAGCCGATCTCACCCGGGCAGGGCACCCTAAGAACGTGTGATTGCTCTCGCGTGTGCAGGTGAGGGCCGGTGTGCGCAACTTTGTTCATTCGTTCACAAGCAGTTACCGTGGTGTGAACAGCGTCCGTGAAATAGACACGAACGCAGGATCAGCGTGAAGACCGGCATCGACGCCGTTCGGACGAGGAGCCCCAGACGTGACCGAAGAGCGCCCGTCGCCCAGCGGCGTAGAGCGGGTCATCCCTCAGGCTACGGTCACCCGTCTGGCGACGTACCTGCGGGTCCTCTCCATCCTCGCAGACGAGGGCGTTCTCATCGTCTCCAGTGAAGAACTGGCCACCGCAGCAGGCGTCGGATCGGCCAAACTCCGCAAGGATCTGTCCTTTCTCGGCCCCAACGGCGTTCGCGGAGTCGGCTACGACGTGGCGCGCCTGCGCGCCAAGATCGACAGCGCACTCGGACTCGATCGCGGCCATCGCGTCGTCCTGGCCGGAGTCGGCAACCTCGGACAGGCGCTGGCCGGCTACGGCGGATTCGCCCGACGCGGCTTCACGATGGTCGGACTGTTCGACAACGACCCGGCGCGCGTCGGCATCGACATCGACGGACTGACCGTCCGGCACGTCGACGAACTCGTGGTCGCCTGCCGTGAACTCGAAGCCACCATCGGCGTCATCGCCACCCCCGACGAATCCGTGCACAGCGTCGCCGAGCAACTCGTCTCCGGTGGCGTCGAATCCATCCTGAGCTTCTCGCCGATGGTTCTCGACGTCCCCGAGCATGTCGAGGTGCGGCGCGTGGACCTGGCAGTGGAGATGCAGGTGCTCTCCTTCAACAGCTCCCGCAACGTCTCGGGACCGACCGACATCGACGGTCCGGCCATCGTCACCGCCCCCCGGCCGCAGCCGGTATCGCCGCCCCCGCTCACGTCAACGGCACGCCTCGGCCGCAGTCACGGCCCGCGCATCGCCGGCAATCCAAGCCCAGTCAACAGTTCGACAAGAAACGGATCGGTGATTGCACCGTGAGTGTCCTTCTCGTCGGGATTTCGCACCGTAGCGCTCCCGTCGCAGTTCTCGAGCGTGTCGCCATCACGGACACCGATCGCCCGAAACTGACCGACAAGCTGATGGCCAGCGGAAGCATCTCCGAGGTCATGGTGGTGTCCACCTGCAACCGGGTCGAGATCTACGCCGTCGTCGACGCCTTCCACGGCGCGCTGACCGCCGTCGGCGAAGTTCTCGGCGAACACTCAGGGCTCGAGATCGCGGACCTGACCAAGCACGCGTACGTCCGCTACAGCGAGGCCGCCGTCGAGCACCTCTTCGCCGTGGCCAGTGGCCTCGACTCGATGGTCATCGGCGAGCAGCAGATCCTCGGCCAGATCCGTTCGGCCTACGCCGCCTCGGACGGCCAGCAGGCCTCGGGCCGCGTGATGCACGAACTGGCTCAGCAGGCCCTGCGCGTGGGCAAGCGCGTGCACAGCGAAACCGGAATCGACGCCGCCGGAGCCTCGGTGGTCTCGGTAGCCCTCGACCGCGCCGCCGACAAGTTCGACGGTTCCCTCGCCGGCCGCAAGGCCGTCGTCCTCGGAGCCGGAGCGATGGGCGGCCTCGCCGTCGCCCACCTCGGCCGCGCAGGCATCGGCGCGCTGACCGTGGTCAACCGCACCCGCGAGCGAGCCGACCACCTGGCCGAGAACGCCGTCTCCAACGGGATCGCAGCAACCTCGGTCGCCATCGAGGACCTGGCCGACGCAGTCGCCGAGGCCGACATCCTCCTCACCTGTACCGGAGCGGTGGGGGCCGTGGTCTCCATCGCCGACGCCCACCTCGCGCTCGCCCGCCGCGGCTCGGATCGACCGTTGGTGATCTGCGACCTCGGTCTGCCGCGCGACGTCGACGCCGCGGTGTCGGGTCTGCCGGGCGTCACCGTCTTCGACATGGAGTCCCTGCAGCGCGATCCTGCTGCCGGTGCCGCAGCCAACGACGCCTCGGCCGCCCGCGAGATCGTCTCCAGTGAACTCTCGGGTTACCTTGCCGGACAACGACTTGCCGAGGTCACCCCCACCGTCACGGCGCTGCGCCAGCGCGCTGCCGAGGTGGTCGAGGGAGAGCTGCTCCGTCTCGAATCGCGACTGCCAGGGCTCGACTCGCCGCAGCGCGACGAGGTGGCGCGCACCGTGCGCCGCGTCGTGGACAAGCTCCTGCATTCGCCCACCGTGCGGGTCAAGCAGCTCGCCAGCACACCGGGTGGAGATTCCTATGCCGCTGCGCTGCGGGAGTTGTTCGAGCTGAGCCCCGGCTCGGTCGATGCCGTCGCCACACCCATGGAGATCGGCTCGCTGGAACTGGTGGACGATTTCACCGCCAGCCGCACCGATCTACGCTCGGACGCCTACCCCGGCGGAACCACCGGTCAGGAGCGTGCCGAATGACCGCCGTCGTCAAGATCGGTACTCGCGGAAGCCTTCTCGCGACCACCCAGGCCGACACGGTTCGGGTGGCCCTCGCGGCAGCCGGAGTCGAAGCGGAACTGGTGATCGTCAAGACCGCAGGCGACCTGTCTGCTGCTCCCGTGCAGACGATCGGCGTCGGCGTCTTCACCGCGGCGCTGCGTGAGGCATTGGCCGACGGCACCGTCGACATCGCGGTGCACTCGTACAAGGATCTGCCGACCGCGGCCGACGACCGGTTCACCATCGCCGCCATCCCGGCTCGCGAGGACCCGCGCGACGCCCTGGTGGCCCGTGACGGACTGGTACTCGGTGAATTGCCCGCCGACGCGAAGGTCGGCACGTCCGCCCCGCGTCGTATCGCTCAATTGCGCGCTCTCGGACAGGGATTGGACGTTCAGCCGTTGCGCGGCAACCTCGACACGCGGATCGGGAAGGTGGCGTCGGGTGAGCTCGACGCCGTCATCGTCGCCCGCGCCGGACTGGCCCGCATCGGCCGACTGGACGTGGTCACCGAAGCACTCGACCCGGTTCAGTTGCTTCCGGCACCCGCCCAGGGTGCGCTCGCCGTCGAATGCCGCGTCGAGGACACCGATCTCGCGGCGGCCATCGCCACCCTCGACGACGCGCACTCACGTTCCGCGGTGGCAGCCGAACGCGGACTGCTCGCCGAACTCGAAGCCGGCTGCACCGCCCCGGTCGGCGCGATCGCCGAGGTCGTCGAATCCATCGACGAGGACGGCCGAATCTTCGACGAACTGTCCCTGCGAGGCTGCGTCGCCGCCATCGACGGCAGCGACACCATCCGCGCGTCGATCGTCGGATCACCCGAGCGAGCCGAGGAGCTGGGCCGGGAATTGGCCCGCGAACTGCTCGATCTCGGTGCGCGCGAACTCGTTTCGGTCACCGAACCGGCACAGGCCGATTCTCGTCTACGGGGTGGATCTCATGTCTAGGGCCATAACGGCACCCGTCCGCGGACACGCCAAACGCAAGGCGACCCGTCCCGTGGTGCGAAGAGAGTCGATCGCCACCGCTCGACTGATTCCGAAACGGGGCACCGCAACCCCGATAGAACTGCAGTACCCACACAAGACAGCACTGGAGAACAACCGATGAGCCCAGTCCGCAAGAACACCAACGGACGGATCCTGTTCGTGGGATCCGGGCCGGGTGACCCGGCTCTGCTCACGGTCCGGGCACGGGAAGTGCTCGGAGCGGCCGAGCTCGCATTCACCGATCCCGACGTCGACAAGGGCGTCACCGCCCTTGTCGGTGCCGACGTTCCGCGTGACCCGGAGACGGGCGAGAACGGTGTCGAGGTTCGTCCGGCACTCGGCGAACCGGCCGAGGTCGCCAAAACTCTTCTCGCCGAAGCCAAGAACGGCCACGACGTGGTTCGCCTGGTCTCCGGTGATCCGCTCACGACCGACTCGGTGATCGCCGAGGTCGGTGCCGTCGCACGCACGCACGTGCCGTTCGAGGTGCTCCCCGGGCTGCCCGCAGGATCGGCCGTGCCCAGTTACGCCGGAATGGCACTCGGCTCGGGTCACACCGAGGCCGACGTTCGAGGCGAGGTCGACTGGGCAGCTCTCGCCGCGGCCCCCGGCCCGTTGGTGCTGCACGCGACATCGGGTCACCTGGCCGAAACCGCCAGTGCCCTCGTCGAACACGGCCTGGCACCGCAGACACCCGCGGCCATCACCGTCCGCGGCACCACCCGTCAGCAGCGCACCGTCGAGGCCACCCTCGCCACCCTCAACGACGCCGGATCCGAGCTCGTCGGATCCCTGGTCGTCACCGTCGGCAAGGTCGTCTCGGGTCGAAACAAGATGTCCTGGTGGGAATCTCGCGCACTGTACGGCTGGACCGTGCTGGTGCCTCGCACCAAGGATCAGGCAGGGGAGATGAGCGATCGCCTCGTCACCCACGGTGCCATCCCCATCGAGGTTCCGACCATCGCCGTCGAGCCCCCGCGCAGCCCGGCCCAGATGGAACGCTCCGTCAAGGGCCTGGTCGACGGTCGCTACCAGTGGGTCGTCTTCACCTCGACCAACGCCGTTCGCGCGGTGTGGGAGAAGTTCGAGGAGTTCGGTCTGGACGCTCGCGCGTTCTCCGGCGTCAAGATCGCCTGTGTCGGTGAGGCAACCGCGGCGAAGGTGCGCTCGTTCGGCATCAACCCCGAACTCGTGCCCTCGGGTGAGCAGAGCTCGCTCGGACTGCTCGAGGACTTCCCGCCGTACGACGAGGTCTTCGACCCGGTCAACCGAGTCCTTCTGCCGCGCGCCGACATCGCCACCGAAACGCTCGCCGAGGGGCTGCGCGAACGCGGCTGGGAGATCGACGACGTCACGGCCTACCGCACCGTTCGGGCGGCACCGCCCCCCGCCGAGACCCGCGAGATGATCAAGACCGGCGGCTTCGACGCAGTGTGCTTCACGTCGAGCTCCACCGTCCGGAACCTGGTCGGCATCGCCGGAAAGCCGCACGCTCGCACCCTGGTGGCGTGCATCGGACCCAAGACCGCCGAGACGGCCGTCGAATTCGGTCTGCGCGTGGATGTGCAGCCCGAGTCGGCACAGGTCGGACCGCTGGTCGAGGCTCTCGCCGAGCACGCGGCCCGCCTGCGGGCCGAGGGCGCACTGCCCCCGCCGCGCAAGAAGTCGCGCCGCCGGTAACTCGGCCGCCGATCTCACGCTCAGCACACCCGGTCCGTAAGGAGTTCGCTTGTTCCCCACCGACCGTCCCCGACGCCTGCGCCGTACGCCGGCACTGCGTCGACTCGTGGCCGAGACCTCGCTCGAGGCACGGCATCTGGTGCTGCCGATGTTCGTGGCCGACGGCATCACCGAGCCGCGGGCCATCGGCTCGATGCCGGGAGTGTTTCAGCACACGCTGGATTCGCTCAGTGCTGCCGCCGAGGAGGCCGTCTCGGCAGGCGTCGGCGGCGTCATGCTGTTCGGCGTACCGAGGCCCGAGGACAAGGACGAAACCGGCTCGGGGGCAACCGACCCGGACGGAATCCTCAATCGAGGCCTGGCGCGGCTGAAGGCCGACCTCGGGGATTCGACGGTCATCATGGCCGATACCTGCCTGGACGAGTTCACCTCCCACGGGCACTGCGGAGTCCTGGGCGAAAACGGTTCCATCGACAACGACGCCACCCTGTTGCGGTACGTCGACATGGCCGTCGCACAGGCGGATTCCGGTGCGCACCTGCTCGGACCGAGCGGAATGATGGACGGGCAGGTCGGGGCCATCCGCGCCGGACTCGACGCTGCAGGCCACGTCGAGGTCGGTCAGCTGGCGTATTCGGCGAAGTACGCCTCGGCCTTCTACGGCCCGTTCCGCGAAGCAGTGGGGTCCTCGCTGCAGGGCGATCGCCGGACGTACCAGCAGGATGCGGCGAACCGCCGCGAGGCCACCCACGAGGTGGAACTCGATCTCGCCGAGGGTGCCGACATGGTGATGGTCAAGCCGGCGATGTCGTACCTCGACATTCTTCGCGACGTCGCCGAGATGTCACCGGTTCCGGTTGCGGCGTATCAGATCTCCGGGGAATATGCCATGATCACCGCCGCCGCTCAGAACGGGTGGATCGACCGCGACGCAGCGGTGCTGGAATCGCTCGTCGGCATTCGACGCGCCGGTGCCGATGTCGTACTGACCTATTGGGCTACCGAAGTGGCGGGCTGGTTGTGAACGAATTTCCTCCGAGCAACAACCCGGACGGCACCAACCCAGACAGCAACAGGCCGGGTAACCCACCGCCGCAGCCGGATTGGCAGCGCTGGGAGCTCGAGCACGGGTTCCCGCAGACAGGACCGGAGCTCGAGCCGACCCCGCGTCCGGCGCCCGTCGACGTCGAGACCGCACGCCACCTGTGGTGGGGAGTGGCGCTGATCGGGGCGCTCTCGGCGCTGTTCTCGGTGTGGACGCTGTTCGGGGCGCGCGAGGAATTCGCGCAGTCCCTCCTCGACGACCTCGCAGCGCAGGACGCAGCCGCCGACATGACGGTGGAGTCCACGCAGTCGATGGTGACGGTGATGCTCGTCGTCACGGTGTTCGTCGTACTCGGTTTCGGGGCGCTGTTCCTGTTCTGGGTCAAGCGGATGCGCGCAGGCAAGATGTGGGCGCGCATGCTGCTCACCATCATCGGATCGTTCACCGTGTTCACCATGATCCTCGAACTGTTCGCCATTGCGTCGAGCGCAGGAGCGATGAACATCGTGATGAGTGTGCTCGGCATCGGCCAGGGAGTGCTGGCCGCCGGGGCGATCTACCTGATGCACCGTCGGGAATCCAACGAATACTTCGTCGCTTCGGGACGGCGGTAGTTTTCAGAACTCGATAATTTCGGGCGTGTTCGGGGCTGCGGTACGGGCTGTGTGACTAGCATCACTGTCGATATCGTCTCGAGTGATCGGAACCGACATGGCAGAGCACACCCCTGCAGCAGCGAGCATCACGCAGCCGACCGCAGCACCGGCCGTCGATCGCGAGCCCTGTCCCGCCGAGAGCGGTCGCCCCGGCTGGGCCCTGCTCGGGCTGCTGCTCGCCGTCTCGGCCGCCATCGCGATCATGGCACTGGGAATTTCTGCAGGCTGAGCACGTCGCGTCGGCGCGGAAATCTCTGCCGGCCGAACGCACAGCTCACCCCCGGTGGCAGGATGTCTGGCGTGAGCGCAGACACCGACACACCGATCGTCCGGCCCCGAGTGGTTTCCGCCGCCTACTGGCTGTGGCTGACCTCCGCGGTGCTGCTGATCGTCGTGTGCATGATCGCCCTGACGCTCCCCGCCGACCAGATCCGCGCGTCGTTCACCACCGGCGGTGCGACGGACGAACAGGTCGATTCCTTCCTGACGGTCTTTCGTGGACTCGGCGTGATCTTCGGTGTGGTCGGGCTGGCCGTCGGCCTGATGTCGGGCCCGGTCCGGAGCGGAGACCGCCGGTTCCGACGCGCCCTTGTCGCGCTGTCCGGAGCCACCGCGCTGCTGCTGACCTTCGCCGCGCTGGTGTTCCCGTTCGTGCTGCTGGTGATCACCGTCGCGCTGGTGGTCGCAGCGGTCCTGGTCTACCGGCCGTCGGCACGGGAGTGGTTCATCCGTGAGCAGTGATACCCCCATCGACGAGACCGTGCTCTTCCACGAGCCCGGTGGCCGGTGGCGGATGCTGGCCTGGGGGCCGGTGTTCTGCCTCGTAGTACTCGCGGTCGAGCTCGCATCAGGACCGGTGGTCCACTGGTTCGCTCTCGCTCTCTTCTCGCTGATTCTCGTCGGTTTCACGTACGTCCAGCTCCGCGCCGCGCGGATGCACGTCAGCGTCGAACTCACCACCCGTCGGCTGCGACAGGGAACCGAGACCGTCGACCTCGACGAGATCGACGACATTCTGCCCCCAGCCGAGTACGCCGACGGCGAATACGAGCCGAAGAAGTGGGAGACCGCGCGGGTACTCGGAGAGCTGTCGGGCGTCCCGCGCAAGCGGCACGGCATCGGGCTGCGGTTGGTGGGCGGCGGACTGGTGCAGGCGTGGGCGAAGGACGACGACGGTCTGCGCGCGGCTCTCGAAACGGCGAAGCGGGAGTACCTGTGAGGAAGTCCCTCGGGTGGGCGGAGTTGGTGCTGGCTCTGCTCGCGGTGATCGGAGCGGTGGCGTGCTGGAACGCCGGGGTGCGCACCACGCAGTTTCCCGCTGTTCCGGAGGTGTCCCCGGCGTATTCGGGGACGTTCTACTCGGGGTCCTGGATCGCGCTGGCCGCTCTTGCCGCCATCGTGGCCGGACTGTTGACGGTCGACGGCGTCCGGCGACTCGTGTCCGGAGGCGCACCCCCTACCGGGTAGGGGTATCATGGGCGGACATGAGCAGCTACAGCGCCGAGCAGGACGACCTGCTGAAGCGATTGCGTCGTATCGAGGGCCAAGTGGCCGGGATATCGAGAATGGTCGCAGACGATCGCTACTGCATCGACGTTCTCACCCAGGTGTCCGCGGTGACCAAAGCTCTGCAGTCGGTGTCGTTGAAGCTGCTCGACGCCCACCTCGCTGGATGCGTGGTGGAAGCCGCGAAACACGGCGGACCCGCGGCGGACGCGAAAGTGAAAGAGGCCTCCGAGGCCATCGCGCGCCTGGTTCGTTCCTGACTCGAGAGGGAAGAGTGAAGATGCAGACGACATATTCGGTCCAGGGCATGACGTGCGAGCACTGCGCCGCATCGGTGACGGAAGAGGTATCGGAGATCTCGGGAGTCACCGGCGTCGACGTCGATGTGGATTCCGGTGCGGTCGTGGTGAGCAGCGATTCGACGCTCGACACCGCGGCGGTGGACGCCGCAGTCGCCGAAGCCGGGTATCGATTGGTGTCCTGACACACTCGGTCGGTGGTTCGGAAGTCGCGAAAACGGTGATACCGGAAAAATGGGACTCATCGAACATCGTCAGGAGCGCTCGTGAAGAAACCTGTCACCGGCGCAGCCGTCCTCGCCATGAGCGTCGCCCTGCTGGCGGCCTGTTCGGCGGACACCACCGACCAGGGCAGTAGCGCAGAGCCGAGCGAGTCGTCCGCGACCGCGTCGCAGAGCTCTTCCGACGCTGCTCCTTCCCCGGCCGCGCCTGCCGGGCCGCTACCGAACCTGTCGGTCACCACCGTGCTCGATGGCCTCGACAAACCGTGGGACGTGGTGGTCGCTCTCGATGGAACGGTGCTGACGGGGGAGCGCTCCGGCCGGTTCGTCATCCGCGACTCGGCCGGAGTCCAGCGTGAACTGAATGCGGACCTCGGCGATCTCTACGCCGCCGGTGAGACCGGACTGATGGGGATCGCACTGGCTACCGATTTCGCTGCGTCGCGAACGATCTACACCTGTCAGGGTGTGCGCGGCGACGACGGTAACCACATCGGCGTGATGTCGTGGACCGTGGACCCGCAGTGGACGGCCCTCACGCGCACAGGCACCCTCGTCGACGACATTCCCGTTGCCGACGGCGGGCGTCACGGTGGCTGCCGCATCCTGGCCCATCCCGACGGCACGCTGTACATCGGCACCGGGGACACGGCGAGCCCCACTGTTCCTCAGGATCGAAACTCACTGGGCGGCAAGGTGTTACACGTCAACACAGACGGCACCGCCGCAGCCGATGCCCCGGATCGGATCTTCACTCTCGGTCATCGCAATGTGCAGGGACTGGCGATCCGTCCCGGAACCGACCAGATCTTCGAGGTCGAGCAGGGGACGAGCCGAGACGACGAGCTGAACCTGTTGGTGCCGGGCGGCAACTACGGTTACCGCCCCGATCGACGGTCGTCGGTCTACGACGAATCGGTCCCCATGACCGACCGCGACCGGGTTCCCGGTGCCCTGCCCGCAGTGTGGAGTTCGGGTGATCCCACCATCGCCACCCCCGACGTCACGTTCACCGACGGTGAGCAGTGGGGTTCCTGGAACGGTGCGGCGGTGATCTCGAGTCAGCAGGGCGAGAAGCTCGTCTTCCTGGCACTGTCGGACGACGGAACCGAGTACGTCGCCGAGGCGGACGCACTGGAGGGCACGTACGGCAGGCTGCGGTCGCTTACCCCCTTCGGCAGCGACGGCGGCTTCCTGCTCACCACCGACAACGGCTCCGACGACCAGGTGCTGCTCGTCACCCCCGAGGTCGGCTGACCAGGGGTTGCCGCCACCACGCCTCACCGGGGATTGCCGTGGATTCGTTCTGCTGCCGGGAACCGAATCGCGTCATGAGTCGGCGGTTTGCCCGAAGAGTGTGTTTAAGATCATGTGATACCGGTCATATCGGGCCGGTCGCGGATCGTCGTCAGGAGTGTGGATGAACAAGCTGGTGTCCAGTTCCGGAGTGATAGTTGCCAGCGTCTTCCTGACGCTTGCCGGTACGACCACCGCGACGGCGCAGGCCGACCCGCTCCCCGATCTGACGGTCACCACCGTGCTCGACGGACTCGCCAAGCCGTGGGATGCGGTGGTCGCGCCGGACGGAACGGTGCTGACGGGTGAACGCTCGGGACGGTTCGTGATCCGCGACGTCGGCGGTGCCACCCGCGAACTGGCCGCGGACCTCGACGACCTGTACGCGTCCGGCGAGACGGGCCTGATGGGCATTGCCCTCGCGACGGATTTCGCCGCATCCAGAACGATCTACACGTGCCAGGGTGTGCAGGGCGGCGGTAGTGGCGGTACCGGTAGCGCCGGAACCGGAAGTGCGGGAGGCGCGAGCGATAACCACATCGCCGTGCTCTCGTGGACCGTGGATCCGGAGTGGACCGCTCTGACCCGCACCGGCACCCTCGTCGACGACATTCCCGTTGCCGACGGCGGTCGTCACGGTGGCTGCCGCATCCTGGCCCACCCCGACGGCACCCTGTACGTCGGCACCGGAGACACGGCGACTCCGACGGTTCCGCAGGATCGGAACTCGTTGGGCGGCAAGGTGCTACATATCAATGCAGACGGCACCGCCGCACCCGACGCCCCGGATCGCATCTTCACTCTGGGACATCGGAACGTGCAAGGCCTGGCGATTCGACCCGGCACCGGTCAGATCTACGAGGTGGAGCAGGGCACGACCCGAGACGACGAGATGAACCTGCTGGTGCCCGGCGGCAACTACGGCTACCGCCCCGATCGACTCCCGTTCATCTACGACGAGTCGGTACCGATGACCGATCCGACCCGCGTGCCCGGTGCACTCGCCGCCGTGTGGAGCTCGGGTAGTCCCACCATCGCCACGCCCGGTCTGACCTTCGCGAACGGCGCGGGATGGGGTTCCTGGAACGGGGCCGCGGTGATCTCGAGTCAGCAGGGCGAGAAGCTGACGTTTCTGAAGCTGTCCGAGGACGGCACGGAATACGTCGACGAGGCCGACGCCCTGGTGGGTACGTACGGTCGACTGCGCTCGCTCACCAGCTTCGGCGACGACGGCGCATTCCTCCTGACCACCGACAACGGATCGGACGACAAGGTTCTGCTGGTCACCCCCGCTGCCGACTGATGTGCGGCCCCGAGGTCATCGAGACCGTTCACCGCAGAATCGGCCGTAGGGCGCTGTTCGGATCGTTGGGGGCCGCCGCGTTGACCGTTGCGACGGCCGGGGCGGCGCGCGCCGAACCCGTAGTCGGTTCGGCGATTCCGGCGGGCCGCCTTGTCGATCTGACCCACACCCTGAGCCCGACGTTTCCGGTGTGGCCGGGCAGCGAACCGTTCACGATGCGGCCGGTCGCCGCCTACGAACTGGGCGGGTTCCTGGTGAACGAACTCTCGTACTGGGAGCACACGGGAACGCACATCGATGCCCCGGCGCACCGCATTCGGGGCGGCGCGACGGCCGACATCCTGCCCCTGGAGGATCTGATCGCCCCGCTGGTGGTGGTTGACATCTCCGCCCGGGCCGCGTCCGACCCCGAGGCCGTGGTGACGAGCGAGGACATCGCGCAGTGGGAGCGCGAGCACGGCCGGATTCCGGACCGCGCGCTGGTGGTGATGCACAGTGGCTGGCAGAACAGGCTGGCCGAACGTGCGGCCCCCGGCTTCGGCGCGGACGCGGCGCAGCTGCTGGTACGCGAGCGGGGCATCGTCGGAATCGGAGTGGACACCCTGAGCCTCGACCGGATGAACGACCGCGAATACCCGGCTCACACAGCGGTTCTCGGGGCAGGCCGATACGGAGTCGAGGCACTGGCAAATCTGGACGCGGTGCCCCCGGCAGGGGCGACGGTCGTCGTCGGCGCACCGAAGCACGCAGGCGCGACCGGCGGTCCCTGCCGGGTCTTCGCAGTGACTCCCGGCTGAACCCGGCTACGCGTCAGTGCGCGTGACTGGGGTTCGCGGCCGGCTCTTCCTCGGTTCCGGCCCCGGGCTCACCGAGCATCGCAGCACCGACCAACGCCTCGGGTACTCCGAAACCGTCGACGAGCAGTTCGGCGTGCGGACGCAGGGTGCGGCACCGCTCATTGATGGCGCGGGTGACGGCCTTGGATCGCTCGGTGGACAGGTAGCGGTGTTCGATGAACCATGCCTTGTCCGCCTCGATCACCGACAGCGCGTAGAGGTCGCAGACCTCGTCGAGCAGATCCTTGGTGGTGGAGTCCTCGCACGATTCGATGCCGGCGATGAATGCCTCGAAGATGATCCGATCGATGTGCGCGCTCGCGGCATGCAGAACGTGATCCTGCACCGCGTTGAACGCCTCGAACGGGCTGGTCTCCTTGGACTTGGACTGCAGCCGGCGGGCGACGGTGGAGAGCAGGTACTCCTCGCGATCCTCGAACATCTTGACCTGGGTGCCGCGGTTGAACAGCGAGCCCTCTTCCTCGTTGTCCTGACGCCGATCGAGGATGGTCTGCATGATCGCCTGGGCCGCAGTGCGTTTGACGACGCGGTCGCCCACCATGTCGGCGGCGAACTTGACCCATTCGACCGGGCTCATGGACTTGACGTCGTCGGCGTACGCGGTGAGCAGCTCCTTCGCGACCAGCTGCGTCAACACATGATTGTCGCCCTCGAACGTGGTGAACACGTCCGTGTCGGCCTTGAGCGAGATCAGCCGGTTCTCGGCCAGATAGCCTGCGCCGCCGCACGCTTCGCGCGCTTCCTGAATCGCGGCGGTGGCGTGCCAGGTGTTCGCCGCCTTGAGGCCGGCAGCCCTCGATTCGAGCTCGCGCTGCTCCTCGGCGTCGGGATTGTCCGAGGTCTGCAGCTCGTGCATCTTCGACACGAGCTCGTTCTGCGCGAACTGCAGGGCGTAGGACTTGGCGATGAGTGGGAACAGTCGACGCTGATGCACCAGATAGTCCATGATCAGGACCTCCTGATCGGAATCGGGCGCGGAGAACTGCCTGCGCTGCAACGCGTATCGCGTCGCGATGTCGAGGGCGACACGGGCAGCCGCCGCGGCACTGCCGCCGACCGTGACACGTCCGCGGATCAACGTGCCGAGCATCGTGAAGAACCGTCGAGACTTGTTCTCGATCGGGGAGGAGTACGTACCGTCGTCGGACACGTCGGCGTACTTGTTGAGCAGATTGTCTCGCGGGATGCGGACGTGATCGAACATCAGGCGGCCGTTGTCGACTCCGGGAAGACCGCCCTTGTACTGGCAGTCCGAGGTGGTGACACCGGGCAGGTCGTCACCGTTCTCGTCGCGCAGTGGAACGAAGAAGCAGTGCACGCCGTGGCTCTCGGGCTCCTCGCCCGGGCCTGCGGTGATGAGTTGGGCGAACACTGCGGCGACCGTCGCCGTTTCGGCGGCACCACCGATGTAGTCCTTGCGCGAGGACGGCGTGGGGGAGTTGATGACGAACTCGTCGGTCTTCGGGTCGTACGTCGCCGTGGTCTCGAGCGACTGCACGTCACTGCCGTGACCGGTCTCGGTCATGGCGAAACAGCCGAGCAGGTCGAGACTGATGATCTTGGGGACGTAGGCCTCGTGGTGGCGTTCGGTGCCGAGATTCTCGATGGCACCGCCGAACAACCCCCACTGGACGCCGGCCTTGACCATCAGCGACAGATCGCTCATCGCGAGCATCTCGATCATCGTCACCGCTGCACCGACATCACCGGTGCCGCCGTGTTCCTTCTTGAAGCCGTTGTCGGCAGCGCCTGCAGCGGCGAGAAGCTTGAGCTGTTCCATCGCCTTGGTGCGGGCGATGACGGTGTTCGGCGTGTAGTGCGGACGGAACTCGTCGCGGGCAAGCTGCCTGCGCGCCTCGTTCTTCACATCTCGCCAGCGGCCGTCCAGAGTGTTCCGAAGGTGATCCGTTGTGGTTGCCATACTCGACGGTAACCTTTTGCAGCCGCCCGTGAAGGCCGGAATCTCAGACCGGCCAGACGAATTCTTTCCACACCGCGCGGACGGTGCGCCAGAAGCCCGATTTCGCGTACGGACCGTCGTGGAACAGGGACGCGCAGTTGTCCTCCAGAGCCCTGTTCACCAGGGGGCTGAAGTCGGTGAACTCACCGACCAGGAACTCCTTGAAGCCCTCCGGCCACGCGTATTGGGCTGGTTCGTGTTGTGCCTCCACGACCGCGAGTGTAATGCAGCAGTAACACCGATGTTACAAATCCCACTCACTTCAGCAGTGCGAAAGCCTGCTGGGCGACGAGGAACGCGTAGCTGGACGGGATCGGATCGATCGCGTCGTCGGCCCGGAACTGCTCGGTGACGATCCAGTCCTGACCGGAGGCATCGGTGGCCAGGAACGCGCCCGCCAGATCGCCGGGAGCGCTGCCGCCCTTGAACCCCGAATACGGCCACAGCGCCGCGTCGAGCTGCACCCCCGGAGTGATCGCCAGGATGCGACGGTTCTCCTCGGCCGACTCACTCGTCGCCAGGTAACCCATCGCGGCACAGACGTCCTGCGCGTTGGCGAACCACTCGACCCCGTCGGCCGACGCCGGGTTGTCGACGAAGTTCTCGAAGTCGATCTCGAGCGGCCTCGCGTCCGCCTGCTCGAGCAGCTCGGCCCGGGCGTCGGGGTCGGCCTCGGACCACTCGGCTCGCATGTTCGGATTGCCGAACCCGATGACGAAGAACTGCCGAGTGTCCATCATCGGCGTCATCACCGACGGATCGTGATGACCCATGACCGAGAGCTGACGCTCGACCCGGTCGCGGCCGAGGCGATCCATCAACAGATCCGTTGCGGTGTTGTCGGACAACGAGATCATCTTCTCGGCCGCGTCGCGGACCGACACCTTCGTGCCGTCGGGCAGATTCTGCAGTTCGCCGGACGGCGCGCTCTTGGTGGCGTCGCGAACGGTGAGCTGCTCGTCCCAGCGGACGGTGCCTGCCTCGATCTCGTCGGTGAGCGCGCCGAGGACGTACAACTTGAACACCGACCCGAGGGGCAGCACCGAGTCCGCATCGGTGGAGTAGATCGACTCGCAGTCGCCGCCGTTGAGCCGTGACGCGCTGTAGGAGTAGTTCGGAGCCACCTTCGACAGTGCCGCGTCGAGATCGTCGAACGACGAGATCGTGGGCGTGTCCGGCCGGGCCAGGAAGCCGTCGAGCTTGCCGTCCGCACCGATCGACGTCGTGATCGTGGCCGGGATGCCTGCGGTGGTGAAACGCAGAACGCCGGAATCGGGACCGGCCTCGAACCCCGTGGCCACGTTCGGGGTGCCTGCGCGCAGCTGTTCGAGTGGCCCGGCGAGACCACCCAGCGGAGCGACGGCCTCGGCCAGCTCGGGTCCGGTGACGGCGTCGACCTCGGCGGGGTCGGGTGCCTCCTCGGCGTTGATCCATCGCAGGATGCGTTCGTTGAGGGCACCGACGGGGGTGGAGGTGTCGACGGCGAAGTCCGGAACGGTCGTGGTGGGCACGGGCGCTGCGGACGTGCCCCCGCAGGCGGCAAGCGTCAGCGTTGCGGCCACGACCACCCCCACGAGTCTCGTCACGGTCCGCGTCGTCATGCTGCGATGCTAATGGATTCGGACATTTCGCCACCTCGCCAGTCTCGGGACGGCCGGTCGGGTGCTGTGGCAGTGTGCTCTGGCGTGCTGACTTCCGAAGACGTCCGTCGACTCGACTCCGACCATCTCTGGCACCCCTACAGCCGGTTTCCGGCGAGTGCGACGCCGCTGGTGGTCGACAGTGCGTCGGGCGTGCGGCTGACGTTGGCCGACGGTCGGCAGCTCATCGACGGCATGAGTTCGTGGTGGGCGGCAGTGCACGGCTACCGCCATCCGGTGCTCGACGCCGCCGCGCACGATCAGCTGGGCCGGATGAGCCACGTCATGTTCGGCGGACTGACACACGCTCCGGCCGCCAGGTTGGCCGAGTTGCTGGTCGACATCACCCCCGCCGGGCTCGACAAGGTATTCCTCGCCGATTCCGGCTCGGTCTCGGTCGAGGTCGCGGTGAAGATGGCGCTGCAGTACTGGCGTGGGCGCGGCGAGAACGGCCGCACGCGGCTGTTGACCTGGCGCGGCGGGTACCACGGAGACACCTTCGCTCCGATGAGCGTGTGCGACCCGGACGGCGGGATGCACACGCTGTGGACCGATGTATTGGCGAAGCAGGTGTTCGCTCCGGCCCCGCCCGTGGAGTTCGACGCCGACTACGTCGCCGAATTCGAGAAGATACTCGGTGAACACGCGAGCGAACTGGCGGCGATCATCGTCGAGCCGATAGTGCAGGGCGCCGGTGGGATGCGGTTCCACGACCCGCGCTACCTCGTGGAACTACGCCGCCTGGCCGACGAGTACGGCCTCCTGCTGATCTTCGACGAGATCGCCACCGGCTTCGGCCGAACCGGCGAGTTGTTCGCAGCCGACCACGCCGGCGTCGCGCCCGACATCATGTGCATCGGCAAGGCGTTGACCGGCGGATATCTGACCCTGGCGGCCACGCTGTGCACCACCGAGGTGGCCGAGACGGTCTCGGGCGGCGAGGCCGGCGGCCTGATGCACGGGCCGACGTTCATGGGCAATCCGCTCGCGTGCGCGATCGCGGTGGCCTCGGTGGAACTGTTGCTCTCGCGTGACTGGCGCGCCGAGGTCGCCGCTCTGGCGTCGGGACTGGCCGCCGGCCTCGCGCCGGCCCGGTCGCTGTCGGGAGTCGCCGATGTTCGCGTTCTCGGCGGCATCGGCGTCGTCGAGATGCACAGTCCGGTGGACATGGCACGGGCCACGGCAGCGGCCGTCGACGCGGGAGTGTGGCTGCGGCCGTTCGGGCGTCTGGTGTACGCGATGCCGCCGTTCATCTGTACCGATGCGGAGGTGGCTACCATCGCCGAAGCCCTGGTGGCGGTGGCGCGCGACCATACTTGAACGGCGTTCAAGTATGGTGCTGCCATGACCGCTCTGGACTGGCTCGACGCCACCGCGCACGCCCGACGCGAGGACGGTCTCGAGCGCATCGTGATCGCCCGCACCGCCGAGGACGACATCCTCGATCTGGCGTCGAACGACTACCTCGGACTGTCCAGGCATCCGGCCGTCATCGACGGAGCCTGCGCCGCTGTGCGCCGATGGGGCGGCGGATCCACCGGATCGCGGCTGGTCACCGGGACGACGACCGCACACGAGCGCCTCGAGGAGGATCTCGCGGAGTTCGTCGGAGCCGAGGCCGGACTGGTGTTCTCCTCCGGTTACACCGCCAATCTCGGGATCGTGACGGCACTGGCGGGCCGAGACGCGCTGGTGATCTCCGATGCCGCGTCGCACGCCTCGCTCATCGATGCCTGCCGCCTGTCGCGGGCCCGGGTGGCCGTCGCTCGACATTGCGATACCGGCCACGTCGACCAGCTGTTGCGCGAGCGTCGCGAACAGCGGGCCCTCGTGGTGACCGATTCGGTGTTCAGCGCCGACGGCGATCTCGCGCCTCTGGCCGAGCTGTACGCGGTGTGCCGGAGACGGAACGCGGTGCTCGTCGTCGACGAGGCGCACGGATTGGGTGTACGCGGGGACGGTGGCAGGGGAGCCGTCCACGAAGCAGGCCTCGCCGGAGCGCCGGACCTGGTGATCACCGCAACGCTGTCCAAGGCCCTCGGATCGCAGGGTGGAGTGGTGCTCGGGCCGGCAGCGGTGCGCACGCAGGTGATGCACGGTGCACGCACGTTCGTATTCGACACCGGACTCGCACCCGCCTCCGTCGGAGCGGCGTCGGCCGCGCTGACCGTCCTGCGGGGCGAACCCGACCGGGTGCACTCGATCGGTATACGTGCAACACAACTCGCCGCCGCAGCCGGCGTCGAACCGACGACATCGGCGGTCGTTCCGGTGATCCTGGGCGACGCACAGCGGGCAGTGCGCGCGGCGGCGGACTGCCTCGAGCTCGGCGTCCGCGTCGGATGCTTCCGGCCGCCGTCGGTTCCGGCCGGCGGTTCTCGACTGCGACTGACCGCGCGCGCCGATCTCACCGACACCGACATCGATCGTGCCGCGTCGGTCCTCGCGGCGGTGTCGAATGCGGCGGTTGTGTGGTGACGGTTCTGCTGGTGACCGGAACGTCGACCGGCGTCGGCAAGACCGTGATCACCGCGGCACTCGCGGCGGCAGCGCGGGCAGGCGGGCGATCCGTCGCGGTGTGCAAGCCGGCGCAGACCGGCGTCGGAGACGGTTACCCTGACGAAGCCGATATCGATGTGGTGCAACGCCTTTCGGGCGTTCGGGGAGTGGAGCTGGCGCGGTATCCCGAGCCGCTGGCCCCGGACGTCGCGGCCCGCCGATCGGGTCGGCCGATGCTCGAACTCGACGCTGTGATCGGAGCCGTGCGCGAGCTCGACGCAGCCAACGACCTCGTGCTGGTCGAAGGCGCAGGGGGAGTGGCGGTGCGTTTGGGCGCAGGAGGGTTCACCGTGCTCGACGTCGCCGGGGCGATGTCTGCGCCGATCGTGATCGTGGCCGGTGCGGAGCTGGGAACGCTCAACCACAGTGCTCTGACCGTTGCGGCAGCGCGGGCGGCCGGCGTCGACTGCGCAGGTCTGGTGATCGGGTCGTGGCCCGCCGCACCGAGCCTGGCCGCGCGGGTCAACCTCGACGAGCTGCCGCTCGTGACGGGTGTCGGGCTCATCGCGTGTATCCCGGAGGAGGCGGGTCTGCTCCCGTTGCGCGCTTTCGAAGCCGTGGCGGTCGGTGCCTTCGGTGAGTTTGTCGAGTCTTTACTCGGGTACCCGGCATAGATCGACTGCCGGTCCGGCAGTCGAGAACATGGGAGTCCGCCAATGAGCACCACAGTATGGATCATCGTCGCAGTAGTAGTCGTACTCGTCGTCGTTGCCCTCGCCGTCGTCGTCGCACGCAAGGGTAAGGAACGTAAGAGGTTGGAAGCGAACGAGATTCGCGAAAAGGCAGCCAACGACGCAGCAATCGTCGAAGAGCGTGAACTGCTGGCGAGGGAAAGCGAGGCCAAGGCACGCTGGGCCCAGGCAGAAGCGGATGTCAAAGCAGCCGAGGCCGACAAGCTCGCGCAGCAGGCTCAGTCACATCAGGGTGTTGCGGCGAAGTCGCGCGATGAGCTGGACGCCGAATTCGCTCGCGCGAACGAACTCGATCCGGACGTCGATCACCGATCGGGTGCCAAGGCCGCACACACGGACAACGACGGCCGGTCGGACGATCACGATCGAGCGCATCGCCGCGGAGCAGACATCGGCGAGACCTTCCCCGGCCAGCACGACTCCGGGACACGAAACGCCGCTGATCGTGATGCCGCCACGCACACCAGCGCCGACCCGCGTAGTACCGGGGAGAAGGTTCGCGACACCGTCGACCCACGCACGGACAACGGACACCACCGCACGAACTGACCGGTAGAAGCTGCTGCCGTCCGGGGCGAGCCCGGCGCGATCGGTACTAGCCGGTCGAATTGTGCGGTAGTTCGAGTTCGACGACGTCGTGCTCGCCGAGGTCCGGTCGCTCGTTGGTGATCTTGGCCTTGGCGTAGGCCAACAGGTTCGAGACCTTCGACCCGGGGGTGGACCAGTACTCGGCTCCCTCAGCGGCCACGTGGATCAGGTCGACCTCGCGCGAATCGGGGTTCTTCTCGAACCACGCGGCCGCTCGGGTGTTCCACAGTTCCTCGGCCTTGGTGGTGTTGTCGACCACCGCGGCCGTACCGGACAACGACACCCAGCCCTCGCCGGACTGGAACGAGACGTTGACGGTCGGGTTCGCCGCGATGTCGCTCACCTTCCGCGAATCGTGAGCGGCGAAGAACCACAGGTCGCCGTCGAACTCGGCTTCCTGCAGCGCCATCGGGCGCGAGATGAGGTGACCGTCTCGGCCGACGGTGGTGAACATGCAGAGCCCGGCTTCGGACATCAATTCGGCGACTTTGCTGACGCCATCGGTGTTGGTCATCGGCACCGATTACCCGGCGCACTCGCCGTTCAACCACCGAAACAGGCCGATCCCCCGCTTTCCGGATTATTACGCCCTGTAGTTGGTGATTTCACCGAACCTGGGACACTGGAAGTCGTGACTGTTTCCCCCGGCAACGACGCCCCCGTATCGGCCCAACTCTTCGCCCGCGCGAGCGCGGTCATTCCCGGCGGCGTCAACTCGCCGGTACGTGCCTTCGCGTCGGTCGGCGGAACGCCCCGCTTCATCACGCAGGCCAGCGGATACACCATGACCGACGCCGACGGAAACTCCTACGTCGACCTCATCTCGTCCTGGGGTCCGATGATCCACGGACACGCCCACCCGGCCATCGTCGAAGCCGTCCAGAAGGCAGCCGCGACCGGCCTGTCGTTCGGTGCACCCACGCTCCGCGAAATCGAACTCGCCGAGGAAATCGTGCGTCGCGTCGGCCCCGTCGACCAGGTTCGTCTTGTGAATTCGGGCACAGAGGCCACCATGAGCGCTGTGCGTCTGGCTCGCGGCTTCACCGGCCGCACCAAGATCGTCAAGTTCTCGGGCTGCTACCACGGCCACGTCGATGCCCTCCTGGCCGACGCAGGCTCGGGGCTCGCCACGCTCGGACTGCCGACCTCGCCCGGCGTCACCGGCGCACAGGCGTCGGACACCATCGTCGTTCCCTACAACGACCTCGCCGCCGTCACCGCGGCCTTCGAGGCCAACCCGGGCCAGATCGCGTGCATCATCACCGAGGCAGCCGCAGGAAACATGGGTGCCATCCCTCCGGTCACCGGCTTCAACGAGGGACTGCGCCGCCTCGCGACCGAGCACGGCGCACTGCTGATCATGGACGAAGTGATGACCGGCTTCCGCGTCAGCGCATCCGGCTGGTACGGCATCGACGGAATCGCAGGCGACCTCTACACCTTCGGCAAGGTCATGTCCGGCGGATTGCCGGCCGCGGCATTCGGCGGTCGAGCGGACGTGATGGCCTATCTCGCGCCCGCCGGACCGGTGTACCAGGCAGGCACGCTGAGCGGTAACCCCGTCGCCGTCGCGGCCGGACTGACCAGTCTGCAACTGGCCGACGCAGCCGTCTACGAGAAGCTGCAGACCAACTCGCAGCGACTCGGAACACTGCTCGGCGACGCCCTCACCGCCGAAGGCGTCACCCATCACGTGCAGTTCGCGGGCACTATGGTGAGTGTGTTCTTCGCCGATGGACCGGTCACCGACTACGCGCAGGCCAAGGCCGCGCAGACGTGGCGATATCCGGCGTTCTTCCACGCCTTCCTCTCCCGCGGGGTGTACCCGCCGCCGAGTGCATTCGAGGCCTGGTTCGTCTCCGCTGCCCTCGACGACCGAGCCTTCGAGATCATCGCCGACGCGGCCCCGGCCGCCGCGAAAGCCGCAGCTGCCGCCACCGCAACGAACTGATTCACCACCCGACTAGCGAGAAACAGGACCCCGACGTGACCGAGGCCCCCGCAACACATCCGCACTCGACGACGCGCACCATCGTGCACGTCCTCCGGCACGGCGAGGTGCACAACCCCAAGGGCATCCTGTACGGGCGGTTGCCGGGCTTCAAGCTGTCGGTGACCGGCCAGTCGCAGGCCAAGGCAGTGGCCGATGCGCTCTCCGGCCACGACATCACTCACGTCGTGGCATCACCTCTGCTGCGCGCGCAGCAGACCGCCGCGCCGATCGCAGCGGCCCACGGTCTGTCGATCGCCGAGGACGAGAACCTCATCGAAGCAGGCAACGAATTCGAGGGCCTGCGCGTGGCCGTCGGTGACGGTGCCCTGCGCCGACCACGGCACTGGTGGAAGCTGCGCGACCCGTTCACCCCCTCCTGGGGCGAGCCGTACCTGCAGATCGCGCACCGCATGCTCGCCGCCGTCAACGCGGCCCGCGTCGAAGCCGTCGGGCACGAGGCCGTGTGCGTGAGCCACCAGCTCCCGGTGTGGACGCTGCGCCGGTTCCTGCAGGGCGACCGGCTCTGGCACGACCCGCGCAATCGTCAGTGCGGGCTCGCGTCGCTGACCTCGCTCGTCTACGAGGGCGATCAGCTCGTGGACCTCGTCTACTCCGAGCCCGCGGGAGCATCCGATCCGAGGATCACCGGTGCGTAGATTTTTCCTCGCCGTCTGTGCAGCGTCTGCCATCGCTCTTGTCGCAGGATGCTCGACCGGCACCGACGCGGTGGCGCAGGGCGGCACTTTCCAGTTCGTCTCACCCGGCGGGCAGACCGACATCTTCTACGAGCCCGACGAACGCGGCACAATCGGCGAACTGTCCGGGCCGGATCTGATGACCGAGGGCAAGACGACCTCGTTGTCGGACTACGACGGTGACGTCGTGGTTCTCAACGTCTGGGGCCAATGGTGCGGTCCGTGCCGCGGTGAGGCCGACGACCTCGAGGACGTCTACGAGGCCACCAAGTCCCTCGGCGTCGAGTTCCTCGGCATCAACGTGCGCGACGAGTCGCAGACCGCCGCACAGGACTTCGTGGTCAGCAACAACGTCAGCTACGCCTCGATCTACGACCCGCCCATGCGCACCCTGACCGCGCTCGGCGGCGTTCCCACCTCCGTCATTCCGACGACCGTCGTGCTCGACCGGCAGCACCGCGTCGCAGCAGTGTTCCTGCGTGAGCTGCTCGCCGAGGACCTGCAACCCGTCGTCGAACGCGTGGCAGCCGAGGAGCCAGTGCAGCAGTGAACGTGACTCACCTGGCCGGGATCGGCGCGAGTTTCCAGGAAGCTGCGGCCTCCGGGCCACTGATCCTGGCCCTCGGGGCCTGCGTGCTGGCCGGGCTCGTCTCCTTCGCGTCGCCGTGCGTGGTGCCCCTGGTGCCCGGCTACCTCTCGTACCTCGCCGGAGTCGTCGGAGCCGACGCTCCGGCCGTCAGCGCCGACGAGGCAGCTGTGCAGACGAAGGTGCGCAGCGGTCGATTGCGCGTGGCCGGGGCGGCGGGACTGTTCGTTCTCGGATTCACCGTCGTCTTCGTTCTCGCCACCGCGTCGGTGTTCGGAGCGATCTCCGTCCTGGCGATCAACCGCGAACTGCTCATGCGAATCGGCGGCGTCGTCACCATCGCCATGGGCCTGGTGTTCGTCGGACTGATCCCGGCCCTGCAGCGCGATGTGCGCTTCGAGCCGAAACAGATCGGCTCACTGGCCGGAGCACCGCTGCTCGGCGGCGTCTTCGCACTCGGATGGACCCCGTGCCTCGGGCCGACGCTCGCGGGCGTCATCTCGTTGGCCGCAGGTACCGACGGTACGACGGCAGCGCGCGGCGTCGTCCTGATCGTGGCGTACTGCCTCGGTCTCGGCTTACCGTTCGTGATCCTCGCGTTCGGTTCGGTCAGCGCGCTGCGAGGCGTCGGCTGGCTACGTACACATGCACGACAGATACAGGTGTTCGGCGGAATCATGTTGATAGCAGTAGGAATTGCACTGGTCACCGGTGCCTGGGATCAGTTCGTCGGCTGGGTGCGCGACGCCTTCGTCTCCGATGTGGTGTTGCCGATATGACCGCCGACACCGAAGAGCGCACCGAAGCGTCGCCGCCGCACAAGCAATCGGTGCTGGGCAGGGGAGTGGCCCTGGTTCGCAACACCTGGCGCGGCCTGACCAGCATGCGCACCGCGCTGGTTCTGCTGTTCCTACTTGCCTTCGCCGCTGTGCCCGGTGCCCTGGTGCCGCAGCGCAGCCTCAACGCGGGCAAGGTCGACGAGTACATCGCCAACCGCCCGACCCTCGGCCCGATCATGGACAAGCTGGAACTGTTCGACGTCTTCGGCAGCTTCTGGTTCACCGCGATCTACGCACTGTTGTTCATCTCGCTGATCGGCTGCATCCTGCCGCGCTGCATCGAGCACGCGAAGCAACTGCGCACCAAGCCGGTTCGCGCGCCCCGTAACCTCTCCCGCCTGCCGCACCACACCCGCTACGACGTCGACGGAACGCCGGAGGAGATCGCCGCACAGGTGCGCGCTCAGTTGCGCGGTTGGCGCGTGGCCCAGAGAACCGAGGACAGCGGAGCAGTGACGCTGTCGGCGGAGAAGGGCTACGTCCGCGAACTCGGCAACCTCGTCTTCCACCTCTCCCTCGTCGGACTGCTCGCCGCCATCGCCATGGGCAAGCTGCTCGGCTACGAGGGCAACCGCATCGTCATCGCCGACGACGGCCCGGGCTTCTGCACCTCGACCCCGGCGAACTACGACTCGTTCCGCGCAGGCAACCTCGTCGACGGCACCGACCTCGAGCCACTGTGCGTGCGCGTCAAGGACTTCACCGCCGACTACCTCGACACCGGCCAGGCCGAGATGTTCACCTCCAACATCGAGTACCAGGCGGGCCAGGACCTCACGAACAACGTCTGGCGCGACGACCAACTTCAGGTCAACCACCCGCTGCGCGTCGCTGGGGACCGCGTCTACCTGCAAGGGCACGGCTACGCACCCACCTTCACCGTGACGTTCCCCAACGGCGAAACCCGCACCGACACCATCCAATGGCAGCCGACGGACGCCACGACCTTCCTCTCCAGCGGAGTGCTGCGCGTCGACCCGCCCGGCGGCCTGTATCCCGACCCTCTCGACCGGCGCAAGAATCAGATCGCCATCGAGGGTCTGTTCGCGCCGACGGCGTCGTTCCACGGAAGCCTGCTGTCGTCGAGCTTCCCCGCCATGAACGACCCCGCCGTCGCCATCGACATCTACAAGGGCGACACCGGACTCGACACCGGGCTGCCGCAGTCCATCTTCTCGCTCGATCAGGAAATGATCGCCCAGGGCAGACTCGTGAAGCAGGACCGCGTCAACCTGATGCCGGGAGAATCCGCGACCCTGAGCGACGGAACGATCGTCACGTTCGACGGAGCGGAGGAATTCGTCAACCTTCAGGTCTCGCACGACCCGGCTCAGACCTGGGTACTCGTCTTCGCGCTCACGATGATGGGCGGACTGCTCGTCTCACTGGTGATCAAACGTCGCAGAATCTGGGTCCGACTCACCGCCGACGCCCAGGCACGACGTACTGTAGTAGACCTCGGCGGACTTGCACGCACCGATCAGGCGGGGTGGGGCGAAGAGTTCGACCGCCTGTGCACCCGCCTGCTCGGCGATACCTCGAAACAGGAGAACTGACCGATGCCGATCAACGAGACCCTCTCGCAGTACAGCGACTGGTCCTTCGAATCAGCGTTCACCATCTACGTGCTCGCATTCGTCCTGCTCATCGCCCAGTACGCCTCCGCCAAGGCGACGGCAGTACAAGCCAAGGAACTCGTCGGTGCCGGTGCCCCCATTGCCGACAGCCGACCCGGACGCGTCGTCGAAACACCGAAGCGACCGCTGTCCGAACGACTCGCAGGCATGGGCTTCGCGTTGCTCGCCCCAGCCCTCGCCCTGCACGTCGCCTCGGTGGTACTCCGCGGCTTCGCCACCCACCGCTTCCCGCTCGGCAACATGTACGAGTTCGTCACCATGGCCACGGCGGCCGCCGCCCTCACCTCGGTGATCGTGCTGCGCAAGAAGACGATGCGCCCGATGCTCGTGTTCGTCCTCGCGCCCATCATCGTGCTGATGTTCTTCGCCGCCACCAAGCTCTACGCCGACGCCGCACCGGTCGTCCCCGCTCTGCGCTCGTACTGGCTGCCCATCCACGTCACCATCGTCAGCGTCGGAAGCGGCATCCTGCTGGTCTCCGGCGTCGCGAGCCTGCTGTTCCTGCTCCGCATCAAGCAGCCCCTGGGAGAGGAAAGCGTCGGTTTCTGGGGCAAATTCGCCTCCAAGCTGCCCGACGCCCAAGCTCTCGACCGACTCGCCTACAAGACGACGATCGTCGCCTTCCCGCTCTTCGGAGCAGGCGTCATCCTCGGCGCAATCTGGGCCGAAGCCGCATGGGGACGTTTCTGGGGCTGGGACCCCAAAGAGACCATGTCGTTCATCACCTGGATCATCTACGCCGCCTACCTGCACGCCCGCGCCACCTCCGGATGGCGCAACACTCGCGCAGCGTGGATCAACATCGCCGGATTCACCGCCATGCTCTTCAACCTCTTCATCATCAACATGGTGGTCTCGGGACTGCACAGCTACGCGGGACTGAACTGACCTTCGCTCGTTCCACAGCCTCCACGCTGGACCTCCAGCTGGTAGCGTCCGATCCGGCTCGATGGGGGACACATCCGAGCTCGGATCTTCGATGTGGGACGCGAAACTGGGGGGAATCGGTCATGGCCGATCGGCACGAGGACAACTGGCAACCCGTCCGGCCACTGGACGACGATGTGCCGGAAGATCACGCAGCGCCGCCCACGACGGGATCCGAACCTATCGCCGTCGCAGCGACGACGGAGGCCACACCCACACCGCCGCGCGAGCCCTTTCGATCGACCCCCATCACCATGCCGCCCGAAAGCATCTCGAACCCGCCCGCGCCGCAACCCGAGACCGCGCCGACACCCCCGCCGAATCCTGCACCGCGCGCTTCCCGACCGAAAGACTCGTCTGGGCCGGTAGAAGGTGACGGCAAGGATGCCGGGGTCGCCGCGACCCCGGCCGAGGAAGGCAAGACCGCGACGGCAACACCGACGACACCGGTGCAAGCGCCGAAGGCTCCCGTGGCACCGACCGTGAAACCGACTCCTCCACACACGCCCCCCGAGGCGAGCCCGCCCGTCGCGTCGGCACCACCCCCGCCGCAGGGTCCGATGCCGTCAGGCCCGGTGCCTTCGGGCCCGGTGCCTTCGGGCCCGTTGCCTCAGAACTCGACTCCGCAGAACTGGGCTGCTCAGAATTCGGTGCCTCAGAACTGGGCTGCTCAGAATTCGGTGCCTCAGAACTGGGCCCCTCAGAACCCGGGGCCCCAGAACCAGTGGGCTTCGCAAAATCAGTTGGCTCCGCAGAATCAGGCTGGGCCGCAACACAATTGGGCACCGCAGAACCACGGCGATCCGCAGCAGCACTCGGTGGCGGGGGGTCAGTGGCATACCCAGAATCAGTGGAACCCTCAGACGCAATGGGGACCTCAGCCCGGCCAGTGGCCCGGTCGGCAACATCCGAATCAGCCGCATCCTGGTCAGCCACAGCAGCTCAGGCATGCCCCGGGTGACGCGATGGTGGTCGCACCGGCACCGGCGGCCTTCGACCAGAGTCGGTCGGCGGAGCAGCAGGTCTCCTCACTCGATCTCGGTAGTTCGTTGCTCGTCCGATCGGGGAATGCGCCGCCGCTGGGAGGGTGGCGTCGGGCGTTGTATCTGATGACGGGTGGTCGTGTGGATGTCGGAAACAGTGCCGCCCAGCAGCGACGCTCGGCCTTGACCGCGCAGGTGGATCGGCCTCTTGTCGGATGCCATCGCGTCGCGGTGCTGTCGCTGAAGGGCGGTGTCGGCAAGACCACGACGACGGCAACCCTCGGCTCGACGTTCGCCGAGATTCGAGGTGATCGGGTGATCGCGATCGACGCCAACCCCGATCGTGGAACGCTGGGTCAGAAGGTGCCGCTCGAGACGACCTCCACCGTCCGTAATCTGTTGCGCGACATACAGTCTCTGGACCGCTACAGCGACGTGAGGGCATACACGTCGCAGAACGTGCATCGACTGGAGGTGTTGGCATCCGATTCGGATCCGGCAGCGTCGGAGGCATTCAGCGGTGAGGATTACGATCGCGCGGTGTCGCTGTTGGAGAAGTTCTACAGCATCGTCATCACCGATTGCGGCACCGGTCTGATGCACTCGGCGATGGAAAGAATTCTCGAGGGAGCCGACACTCTGGTGGTGGTCAGCTCGGGGTCGGTCGATGGTGTGCGCAGCGCGTCGGCAACGCTGGATTGGCTCGATGCGCACGGCTACCGGGAACTGGTCGCCACATCGGTCGCGGTCGTCAACGGCGTTCGGCAGAGGGCCGGAAAGGTCGACCTGCAGAAGGTTGTCGAACACTTCGAGCAGCGCTGCGCTCGGGTTCGCACGATCCCGTTCGACCCGCATCTCGAGGAGGGGGCGGAAATCGAACTCGATCGTCTTCGTGGGCGCACGCGAAAGGCACTGCTGGAAGTCGCGGCGGCGGTAGCGGCGGGATTCCCCGACGCGCCCACCGCTGCCCATCGCAACTGAGAACCACCGGACCTATTCGCTGGGTTCGGTGCCGGCCTCGGTTCCGTCTTTCCCTCCGCGGCGAGCCTCACGGTTGATCCGCCACAGAAAATCGGGATCGTCATCGGGTCCCACAGTGCGGGTGGGTGGAGCCTGCGTACTGGGTCCGAATGCCTTCCAGAACAGCACGATTACTGCCACCAAGCCGATCAACGCCAAAAGATAGATCACGACGCACCTCCTACTACGAGAGTAGCTGTGATGCAACCACCTCCGCACCCGTCGAGCGTCGAAGATTCCTGAGAATGTTCGATGAGTTCGTACGGGTGCGGATACTGCGGGTGGATCGGCCCCAGAGCCAGCCGATCAGTGGTGTGTGCCGGCTTCCGTCGTCAGTGAGGTCAGCAACTGCATGACCTCGGTCTCGCGGAATCGACGGTGCCCGCCCGGAGTGCGGAGGGATCCGAGGCGGCCGGCATGTGCCCAGCGCGTCACTGTCTTGGGGTCGACGTGGAAAAGCGCGGCTACCTGACCCGGAGTGAGCAGTGAGTCCTGAGCCTTGTGAAATGTGGGTGCGCTCATCTTGTCGTGTCCTCCTACGATGCGGTTCGGTGCATATGCGTCGAACCGGAGATATCGGTCTGCTGCGTTCGATCCCCATGGTTGCACTCGAACCCCTAGGTACTCGACTGATACAAGGTTGGTAAAGGGGAGGTAATGGACAAATCGGTCATGCCGGGGGTGGGTCGGAGTGGCTGCCGAGCCCGGTAGATTGGGACCCGTGAGCGACGCGACGAATGCCGAGAGCAACGATCCCACCAGCGGAAATGCCGCGCCAGGAAGGTCGGCGAAGAAGTCACTCGCCGTCAACCTCGGTGTCTACACCTTCGCGCGACTGGCGCTCGTCGTCGTGATCGCGGCCGTCATCGTCGGCGTCGGTTTACTCTTCGGCGTCGAGGTCCCGGTACTCGTGGCCGCGATTTTCTCGGTGCTGATCTCACTACCTCTCTCGCTGCTCCTGTTCAAGAACATGCGCATCCGCGTCAACGAGTCCATCGCAGCCGTCGACGAGGACAGGCGCGCCGCGCGCGCAGACCTGCAGTCGAAGTTGCGCGGTGAAGACGGCAAGAAGTGACCAGGTCTGTCGATCATTCGGGATCCCGGGCGTGGGTCGACAACGCGGTCCGGTTGATCGAGGCCGATTCCCAGCGCAGCGCCGACACGCACTTGCTGCGATACCCCCTCCCCGCGGCCTGGGGAATCTCGCTGTATCTGAAAGACGAGTCGACGCACATCACCGGCAGCCTGAAGCATCGGTTGGCTCGGTCGCTCTTCCTGTACGCGATCTGCAACGGCTGGGTCACCGAACGCACCACGGTGATCGAGGCCTCGTCGGGCTCCACTGCCGTCAGTGAAGCGTATTTCGCCGGACTGCTCGGACTGAAGTTCGTCGCCGTGATGCCACGCAGTACCAGTCCCGCCAAAGTCGCACTCATCGAGTCTCACGGCGGAAGATGTCACTTCGTCGACAAGCCCGGTGAGATGTACACCGAAGCGCATCGACTCGCGGCCGAGCCCGACAGTCACTACATGGACCAGTTCACGCACGCCGAACGAGCCACCGACTGGCGCGGAAACAACAACATCGCCGAGTCCATCTTCGACCAACTTCGGCTCGAGGAGTGCCCCATTCCCGACTGGGTGGTCGTCGGTGCGGGGACCGGTGGGACCAGTGCCACCATCGGCCGCTACATTCGATATCGAAGGCATGCAACGCAACTGGCCGTGGTCGACCCCGAGAACTCCGCGTTCATCGGCGGCTACGAGTCGGGAGACGCGGGCTACGAAACAGGGCAGTCTTCACGCATCGAGGGCATCGGTCGACCGCGCGTCGAACCCTCGTTCGTCGGCCAGGTGATCGATCGAATGATCGCAGTACCCGACGCCGCCTCCGTGGCCGCCGCACGATTCACCTCGGACGCACTCGGCAAACGAGTGGGCGGATCGACGGGCACCAACATCTGGGGTGCGTTCGGATTGATCGCGGAAATGATCGCCGCCGGCCGCAGTGGGAGCGTGGTGACACTGCTGTGCGACGGCGGAGATCGGTATTCGCAAACCTATTTCGACGACACATGGGTCTCGAACCAGGGCATGGATCTCGACGAACCAACAGCAGCGCTCGAACAGTTCGTTCGTACCGGGGTGCTCTGAGCGGACCTACTTGCTCACCGCCATCGATGCCGCTGCAGTTGCGGCAGACACCGCGGCGACCGCCGGCCAGGCACCGATCTTCTTGGCCAGCGGGTGCGAGGCACCGAACGCGACGAGGTAGGTCCCGAGCAAGGCGCCGGCACGGACCGAACCCGAGGATCTCTGCCAACGGGTCGTGCATACCACCCCGACGGCTGCGAGCACCGCTCCGCCGAGCTGACGATTGTGAGACTGCCGGGCAACGGCGAAGCCGCCGAGCAGACCGCCGGCAGCGAGCGCAGAAGTGGCAAGCGAGCGGCGAGTGTCGGTGGTGGACATGGCCATCACCCTAGCCGCGCCTGCACTCGGAGGCTTCTCGCCAGGTGGTCTCGTTGCTCGATCACCAAGCGCCGCAGGGCAGCCGGTGCCCACTCGTGCTCGGCGAGCCAGCTGTCCGCGGCCTCCGTCGACGACTGCTGCGGGAACAGACGGACCACGATTCGCCTGGCGATCTCGATGCTGCGCGAGGTCCACAACGAGGAGATGGTCTCGAAGTAACGATTGCCGTAGGGCTGGGTCAGATCCGGTCGGTGCCCGGCCCCGAAACCGGTGATGAAGGCGTCGAGAACGTCGTTGGACGCATCGTCGCGCTCGGTGATGGCAGTCCACGCCCTCGCCTTGACCTCGGCATCGGGTATGGCCGTCGATGCCGCGGTGTGTGCGGTGCGTCCCGACAAGGTGTTGTCGGTGGTCAGCTCGGCGTCGAGCTCGGCTGCGGTCGCGTTCCCGGTTGCGGCCAGGGCCAACCAGAACGACCAGCGCTGATCGGGATCGAGACGTAGACCTGGCACCGTCGCTGTGCCGTCGAGAAGGGCGCGCAGTTCGACTGCGCGGGAACCGTCGAGTTGGGCGGCGGCCGCGGTGGCTCGCCCCCACACCAACTGGGCGTCGCTCCCCGGCTCGCTCGCGTGCAGTTGCGTCCACGACGCCTCGAGCCACTGCCGCGTCGGTTCGTCCCGTCGGTCCTCCGGGAGGTAGTGCTCGAGGGCGTACGCCACGTTCGCGGTGACCGCCGACAGAAGGCCGATCTTGGGCTCGTTGGGCGCGAATCTGGTTGCGATGTCGATGTATTCGAGTGCGGACATCTCGGCGTCGCGGGTGGAGTTCCACAGCGCTGACCACACCAGGCCTCGGGCGAGGGGATCGACGATGCGATCGAGGTGGTTCCGCACGGTGGTGATCGAGCGCTCGTCGAATCGGATCTTGGCGTACGTCAGGTCATCGTCGTTGAGCAGCACCAGTGCGGCGTGGGGAAAGTCGACCGGCGTTCGTGCATCGGAGATGTCGAGTTCTCGGCGGTGGGTTCTCGTCAAATTCCCCGCTTCGTCGAGATCGTAAAGCCCGACGGCGATTCGGTGAGGCCGCGGGTCTGTCTGCTCGACGGCATCGCCGGTGTAGCTGAGCGTCGAGACGCCGGTGGTCTGCAGCCATGCTGCAGCCCAGGTATCGAGGTCGCGCCCGCTCGCCGCGGACATCTCGCTCAGTAGATCCGTCAGCGTGGTGTTTCCGAAAGCGTGGGTGCGAAAGTAGTTGCGGGAAGCGGCGAAGAAGGCATCTGCACCCACGAACGCTCCGAGTTGTTTGAGGACGCTCGCCCCCTTGGCGTAGGTGATGCCGTCGAAGTTGAGCTTCGCAGCCTCGAGGTCGGTGATGTCGGCGACGATAGGGTGGGTGGTCGGCAGTTGGTCCTGCAGGTATGCCCACGCTTTTCGTCGGTTGGCGAAACTGACCCAGGCATCGGTGAATCGGGTCGCCTCGGCCGACGCGTACGCACCCATGAAGTCCGCGAAGGATTCCTTGAGCCACAGGTCGTCCCACCACTGCATCGTGACGAGGTCGCCGAACCACATGTGCGCCATCTCGTGCAGAATCGTGTTTGCGCGGGCCTCGTACTGGGCTTCGGTTGCCGCAGAACGGAATACATACGATTCGGTGAACGTGACGAGGCCGGGATTCTCCATCGCGCCGAGGTTGTATTCGGGGACGAAGATCTGGTCGTACTTTCCGAACGGGTACGGGTAGTCGAACTTGTCGTGAAAGAAGTCCAGCCCCCGCTTCGTGATGTCGAAGATGTCCTCGGCATCGAGGTATTCGGAGAGAGACGCCCGGCAGTACGCACCGAGAGGGACGGTGAGTTCGCCTCGCGTCCAGGACGATTGGACGCAGTGATACGGGCCTGCCGCAACTGCGGTGATGTACGTCGATATCGGCAGGGTCGGTACGAAAGTGGTGACCGAGTCGGCAGTGATTCCCTCGCGGTTCGACAGCACGATCCACGTCGGCGGAGCCGTGACCGTCAGGGTGAAGGGGGCTTTGAGATCCGGTTGCTCGAAGTTCGCGAACACCCGGCGTGCATCGGCCGGTTCGTACTGCGTGTAGAGATAGACGTTGTCGTCGACGGGATCGACGAATCGGTGCAGTCCCTCGCCGGTCCTGCTGTACCGTCCGTGCGTGCGAATCCGAACGATGTTGTGCTCGGTGAGCCCGACCAGTTGAATGCGGGAGCCGTCGTAATCGACCGCCGCGTCGATGCCGTTGACGGTGACTTCGTCGACTGTCGCACCGATGAAATCCACCCATGTCGCAGCGGTCGTCGCGTCGAATTCGATGGTCGTCACGGTCTCGAAGGTGTCGAGGTCCATGTCTTCCGCGCGCAGAAGGTCCAGGTGAACGCGATAATTCACCCCGCTGATGTGGCGCGATCGCCTGCGAGTTTCGGTCCGGGTCAGATTCGCGGTGCTCACCGAACCAACCCTATGCGATGGAATCATCACAGAGTCGGCGCAGTGAAGTAGTGGCGTCCGAGTGGATCGACGATGTGCAACACCCCCTCCGGCAGCAGTTCGGTGTGCCAGAGTTTGCGTGTTTTCAGGTTGTGGTGGAGCCGACAGCGCGGGCCGATGTTCGTCGGGATCGTCCAGCCACCTCGCTTCGGATTCTGCCGGTCGAACTCGACGATGTGGTCCAGATCGCACCGATCCGAAGGCACGTCGCAGCCGGGATGCAGGCAGTACGGATGGTCGGCTCGTACCCGCGCCGCGAGTGCCCTACTCGGTTTGTAAGACAGTGCCCCCGGCGGCGGAACCGTCATGCCTCCGTGTCCGTCGGGGTAAAGCGCGTGCTCGCCGAGAGGATTGCGCTCGACGACGGCCCGCCAACGTTCGATCAGCGTCCCTCCTCCCGGTCGCGGGCGCGGTCTATCACCGAGCGGCGACGCCTGGTCGGGTCGTGCTGTGTTCTCGGGTGGTGCTGTGGCCGGTCGCGGTTGCCCGATCGGACCAACAGGCCCCTGCGGCGCGGATTCAGTACTCGCGCTGGATGTCTCGTGGGCTGTGTCGCCGGCCGACGCGTCGGTCGCGCCGGTGGGCTGCGGGTCCTCGGACTCGGGAGTGGCGGTGTCACCACGATCGATCAGGCACGTCGCGCACTGGCAGACCAGTGTTTCGCCACGCATCAAGGCAGTGTGTGCTTCGCCTCGTCGTTGATCGGGGGATCGAGGGTCCTCCGGGTGCAGTCGCGCGATCACGGCGTCGATTCGTGAAATCTGTTCGTCGGCTTCACCGTCGGTCATCACCGCGGTCAGGCTGGACAGGCCCCGTGCTCTTCTCCGCAACCGGATTCTCTTCTCCGTGCGCGCGGCACGCTTGCGCACGTCGCGGTCCCACTCCGGATCGGCCTCGGTGAGCAGCCGATCGATCTCGCGCCCCAGGGCACCGGGTGCCATCTCTCCGGCGGCCTTGAGAACCTCGGCTTCGATGTCGACCACCGTGCTCGGACGAGCGTGGAGCAAGTGATCGTGAATCGTCCTGACCCGCTCCATGTCGAGCGAACCGTCGACGAATCGAGGCTTCACCGACGGCTGCAATCGGCGCCACATCTGCACCCTGTTGTTGACCGATGCGAAGGTGGACGACAGAGCCGCTGCCAGCTCGCAGATCGCCGAGCTGTAGAGATCCTTTTCTGTCACTCCGGTGTCCCACGGGGATGCGCATGCCGTTCGGCCGCGAACGTAATCGTCCATGAGCGACAGTTCCGATGCGAGAGCAGCGTTTATCCTTCTCCGCGCACCGAGGACGTCGGCGAGAGCAGAGTGATCGTCAGCCATCCACGTCGACTCGCGTAGCCCCATGTCACCCCCCAGCGACGAAGGGCCGAACACGTATTCGACCCGATGCCGAGAAGTGTAGAACCGGCCACCGACAAGTTCTGCCGTCCTGTTCGAGCATCCGACGAGGTCGACTACCGCAATCACACAAGTCCTCGAAGCCCTGGACGTAGTGGCCGAGTCGATGGAGGGCGGTGTGTCCTCGCAGTGACGATGCCGTAGAGCAGCAACGCCGCTACGCTTTTCCTCACGTGCAGGGGGACTCCGGAGGAGGCGAAGTGAACACCTTCCAGAAATCGGCAGCAGCGTTCAACAGGGTTTTCATGGTCGTGATGAAAGCGCCCGTGCTCGACAGGGTTCTCGGACGTTCGATGGGGATCCTGACGTACACCGGCCGAAGGTCCGGCAAGAAGATCTCGCTACCGCTGGCTATCGGCCGGAAAGGTGATCACCTGAAAGTGAGGGTGGCCATGCCGGACAAGAAGAACTGGTGGCGAAACTTCACGAACGACGGCGGTCGCGTCGACGTCGACCTCGGCGGCGTTCACTACTCCGGCCTGGCGACGGCGACCCGCGACGATCGCGGGCGGGTGACTGTCGACATCGCTTTGGATCGCTGACTGCACCGTATGCCAACGCGTCAACTGGGGTTGACAGCTGCCTTCTGTCAACTTAGATTGACATCATGACCGAAGCCACTGCACTTGCCGCCGCAGCCGCCAGTTCCGATCCGGGGGAGGGGCTGCGTGCGGTAGCCGCTCTTCGGCGGTTGCTCGAGCGCCTGGAGGCCGTTCAGGTCCAGAACGCTCGACGCAACGGTTGGGCCTGGCAGGCAATCGCCGACTCGCTCGGAGTCAGCAGGCAGGCCGTCCACAAGAAGCACGGCGGAAAGGGAAGGTAGGCAACAATGTTCGAGCGATTCACCAAGTCGGCCAGATCTGTCGTCATCAGCGCTCAGGGTCACGCAGGGACTCTGCACTCGCCCCGAGTGGAGCCTGTCCATCTGTTTCTCGGCGTGCTGTCCGTCGCCGACGAGCCATTGAAGACGGCGCTGGGCGAGGCCGGGTTCACCGTCGACGAAGTGCTCGCGAACGTGCAGTCTCAGGATGCGCGTGCGTTGAGGTCCCTGGGAATCGACCTGGACGCTGTCGTCTCGACGATCGACTCCGCTCTCGGTTCGGGTGCGCTGGAGGGCGCACAGGCGTCATCGCATCATCTCCCTTTCGCCCCATCGGCGAAAGAAGTGTTGAAGCTGTCGCTGAAGGAAGCCGTCGAACGACGGGACCGCGAGATCGGCGTCGAGCATGTTCTTCTCGGTTTGGTTCGCGGTGCCGATCCTTCGTTCACCGAACTGGTGCAGCAGCAAGGTTCGCTCCAGCAGTTGCGATCGATCGTCTCGCTCGTTCGGACGTCGTAGCTCTCGGCCGTCTGCGACCCTACGATGGCGCCATGAACTTCTTGATTCGGCTCGTGATCAACGCCGTTGCCATCTGGGTTGCCAAAGAATTCGTGGATGGCATCACTGTCACCAGTTCGGGGCGCGGCGACGGGTGGGACATCGTGGTGCTGCTCGGTATCGCGGCGGTGTTGACGATCGTCAATGCGTTCATCAAGCCGCTGGTGCAGCTGCTGTCCTTGCCGTTGCTGATTCTGACGCTCGGGCTGTTCACTCTCGTGATCAACGCGTTGATGCTGTTGTTGACGGGCTGGCTGTCGTCGCAGACCGGCTACGGTCTCGAGATCGTCGGGTTCGCCGCCGCGTTCTGGGGTGCGATCATCATCTCGATCGTGAACTTTCTGCTGGGTGCGTTGGTGCCCGACAAGCGTTAGGCGAAGGCCAACGCCACGCCGGTGCTCGCGCCCCAGACGAGCATCGCCAGGCCCGAATCACGCAGTGCCGGAATCAGCTCGAATCCGTGAGCTCCCTTGCGTACCGGGGAGTTCGCGCGAGCGGCGAAGGGAAGTGCGAGCAGGCCGACGAGTGCCCACGGGGTGCGAGCGATCAGAACGACGGTCATCGCGAACGGCACCACCAGTAGCGCGAGATGCAGGTAGCGGGTGCGGGCGTCGCCCAATCGCACTGCGAGGGTGAGCTTTCCCGACTCGGTGTCGGTGGGGATATCGCGAAGGTTGTTCGCGACGAGGACCGCGCTCGAGAACGAGCCGACGGCCACCGCTGCCAGTACTCCGGCCCAGTCGATCTGCTCGGCCTGTACGAACTGGGTGCCGAGAACCGCGACGAGACCGAAGAACACGAACACGGCTATCTCGCCGAAACCGCTGTAGCCGTACGGCTTCGAGCCACCGGTGTAGTACCAGGCTCCGGCGATGCAGACCAGTCCGACGACGATCAGCCACCACGCGCTGGTCGCAGCCAGGACAAGTCCGGCCACAGCGCCGACGGCGAAGCAACCGATCGCGGCCTTCTTGACGGCCCCGGCGGACGCGGCCTTCGAGCCGACCAGTCTCAGGGGCCCGACTCGATCGTCGTCGGTGCCGCGGATTCCGTCGGAGTAATCGTTGGCGAAGTTGACGCCCACGATCAGAGCCAACGAGACGACCAACGCCAGCAGCGCCTTCCACCACACTCCTCCGTCCAGCGACACGGCCGCACCGGTGCCGACGAGGACGGGGGCGATCGCATTCGGGAGTGTGCGCGGTCGCGCACCTTCGATCCATTGCGCAGTGGTGGCCATGAGCGACGATCTTTCCGTATCTGTCCGATGGGTGAGAACGCGGCCGGTCAGAACGGTAGGCGCGGCAATACCGGCAGCGGGATCACGGGCATCTGGACACCAGGAATCTGGGGCAGGGGCACCGTGGGGGCGGGCGGAGGTGCCGGCGGGTAGTAGTGCGGCTGCTGGTACTGCACGTAGGGCGCGGAATTCGCGGCAGCAGGCGCAGGTGCGGTGGTGGTCGGCGGGGGAGGTGGGATGTCGGGCGGCGGCGACGATGTGGGCGTCGTGGTCCTGGTGGCAGCGGGTGTAGTGGTCTGTGGAACCGATTCGCCGACGCTGGCGGGGGTGCTCAGTTGTTGATTCTCGTCGCTGGATTCGAGTGCGGTGAACAGTCCGATTGCGGCGATGACGCCCGCGATCGGCAGCGCGATCATGCCCAGTCGAGTCAGGGCGGGACGGTGCGAGACGACGGGCGGCATGTGGGTCGCGTCGACGTGGGTGGCGTGTACCGCGGCACCACCGGCGATGACCAGTTCGGGCCGGTCCGGGACGACGACCGGCAGTTGCAGGAATCGTTCGAGGGTGGCCCGGACCAACGGGACGTTGGACGTGCCGCCGATGGCGATGACGGCGTCGGGATAGAACTCGGCCTCCAGGCCGAGCCTGCGCACCGTCTCGGCGGCCTGTTCGGTGGAGCGTGCGATGGACAACTCGAAGATGTGCCGTTCGAGGAGAATGTGCTCGCCATCGGGTGTGCTGGTGGTCAGGTGCGAGGACAGAGCTTCCTTGATTCCGCGGCAGAAGGCCGTCAGCGCGCTGTCCTCGTCGGGAGAGTGGGGCGGACGCACTATGCCGAGTCCGAGTATGTGTTCACGGACCACTGAGTCGAAGGAGGCACCGCTCATGGCGGTGGTCCGCGCCGAACCGTAGGAGCGGCCGGTTTCGACGTCCACGATGTCGACGTCGACTCCGGTCTCGCCTGCGTCGAACAGCGCGATCGTTCTATGGTGGGAGGGAAGCCCTGGGCGCAGGTACTCCATTGCCGCGCCGGTTCTGTCGATGAGATGGACGTCGGAGACGTACTCTTCGGCCAGCGCGTCGGCGATCCCGGTACGTTCCGCGGGGGTGCGATAGGCGACGCCGAGGGATTGGGGCGCGTCCGGGCTGTCGACGATGCCGCGCACGACGCGGGCGACGTCCGCGGCGGTGGGGGAGAGCTGCCAGTCGTCGAACGGGGTGCCGTCGGTCCATGCGCCGTCTTCGGTGGTCCGAGCCGTGCGAATGCCGCACGTGCCGAGGGACACACCCACTGACGAACGCATCGCTTCTCCGGCCTCTCCATTTCGGTGACGGTGTCCAGGTCTGACGTACTCGCCCTCGTGACAGGCGACGTGGACACTGTACCGTCTCACGGTTTGGTTAGAGGCTCGAAACAATCCGAACGTCAGGTCGAAGGGGTCGCGTCATCGGCCTACGATCTGGTGGCAGTGCCCATCGATATCGCGCATCCTCGGACGAAGGACCTCACGACCGACCTCCCGGTGGTGGGGATCCTCGGCGTCGTCGCGACCCGAATCGACAGCGAACTGGTTCCGGTACCGGGTGTGCGGGCGCAGGCCCTGTTGGTGGCCTTGGCGCTGTCACCGGGGCGGATACGGTCGGCACAGGCCCTCATCGACGAGGTGTGGCCGGGCGAGCCTCCCCGTTCGCCGAAGAACGCTCTGCAGACGCAGATCTCTCGGCTGCGGTCGGTGTTGCCCGCAGGTGTTCTCGAGAGCGACCGCGGTGGCTATCGGTTGGCGCTGGGCAGCGACGACACCGACCTCGGACGCGCCCGCGTCCTCACGCGGGCCGCGGAGGGTCGACTCGCAGCTTCGCAGTGGCAGGACGCCCTCGACGGTGTGCTCGACGCCTCTGGCCTGTGGCGAGGGGAGCCGGCGGAACCGGTCCGGGCGCAGGCCGAACTGCTCGAGGTCACGCTGAGGTCCGTCCAGATCTCGGCGTTGCTCGGGTTGCGCCGTTTCGACGACGCCATTCCGCTCGCGCGGGCGCGAGTCGCCGCGGACCCGACCGACGAGCTCGCCACCGCCGACCTGATGCGTGCACTGCACGGCGCGGGCAGATCCAACGATGCCCTCTCGGTGTTCGCGGCACTGCGATCCGAACTCGCCGACCGTCTGGGAACGGACCCCTCGCCGGCCGTGACCGCGTTGAACACCGAGATTCTGGGGCACACCGCGCCGAAGATGCTGCAGACCATCGGTCTGCGCGCCGCACCGAACGCACTGATCGGACGAGGCGAGGACCTCGACGCGATCGAGGTACTGCTCGGCAGTTCTCGCGTCACCACTGTCCTCGGACCCGGCGGCGCGGGTAAGACGCGGATCGCACACGAACTCGGTCGCCGCGCCGGTGCCCACATGTCGGTGGCTTTCGTCGAACTGGCATCGCTGCGCAGCGAAGAGGACGTCGCGTCGGCGATCGGAGCGACCCTGGGGCTCACCGAGGCCGACATCAAGGTCGGTGGCCTTCCGGTCACCCGGGTCCATTCGATTCGGGAACGACTGGTCGACGTCTTCTCGTCGCGGCGGGGATTGCTGATTCTCGACAATTGCGAGCACGTGATCGACGAGGTCGCGGTTGTGGTCGACGCCCTGGTGGCGTCGTCCGACGCGGTGACGGTGCTGGCGACGTCACGTTCCCCGATGGGGATCGCGGCCGAGTCGGTCTTCCCGCTACCGTCGTTGGGTGTCGTCGGCTCGAATTCGCCTGCGACGGAACTGTTCTGCGTCAGGGCCCGGGCGGTTCGGCCGTCGGCGCGCCTCGAACCCGACGCGGTGAACCGATTGTGCCGCACCTTGGACGGACTGCCGTTGGCGATCGAACTGGCTGCGGCGCGGGTCAAGTCGATGAGCGTCGAGGAGATCGACGCGAGGCTCGATCATCGCTTCACGCTTCTGACATCGGCGGATCGAACCAGGCCGGAACGGCATCGGACGTTGCACGCCGTCATCGACTGGAGTTGGAATCTGCTCGACGCCTCCGAACAAGCGGCCTTGCGTCGATTGTGCCGGTTCCCGGCGGGATTCGATCTCGACGCGGCGAGGCAGGTGGCACAATGGGCTGCGGTGGAGGATGTTTCGGCTGCGCTCGACGGTCTGGTCGATCAGTCCATGCTCAGCGTGGTCGAATCGCCGACCGGAATTCGGTACCACATGCTCGAGACCGTCCGCGAGTACGGCGAGGAGCAGCTCGACGCCAGTGGCGAGGCCGAAACCGTCGCAGCTCGACTGCGGGAGTGGTCTGCGTCCGTCGCCGTTCGGGTGTCCGCGGGCTACTCGGGTGGGCGTCCGGCCGAGATGGTCGCCCTGATGGAGGCCGAACACGACAACCTGCTGTCGGTGATGAGACATTCTTTTGCGCAACAGTTTTCGGACCACGTGTGTACCTTGTTCTCGGTACTGGGCTACTTCTGGGCCATGCGTGGGGCGCATTCGGAGGTGCTCAACTGGGCAGACAGAGTGATGAGCAGCATGCGTGGCGGGATGGGCGGTACGCCCGACGACAATGCCGTGATGGCTCTGCTGGTGCTGGCAGCCCACTTCGCCTACGGCGGGAATCTACGTCGGGTAGCGCGCATTCGCACAGATCTCCGGCACTTGCTGAACAGTCGGTCAGCGGTGTCGCCGGGGTTGCGCTTCGACTCGGAGGTTGTGGTCCACCACGCCGGGGGTCGAGGCCTGGCCCGAAAACTGGCCCGTGCCGTCCGATCCGAGCACGACGACGTTCGCTGCAACGCGTACGTCGTTCGCTCGATGATGGCGCAGAACTCGGGTCGCCTGTACGAGTCGATCCGAGACGCGGAGCAGGCGCTCGCCATCGCGCGCCGTCGAGGCGATCTGTGGGCCGTCGGCTCGACGTCGCAGACGCTGGCGAGCTCGTACGGGCTCTCGGGTGACTACTCCCGGGCTGTGGAGTACTACCGAACCTCGGCCGACGTCATGTGGGAGCTGCACGCGTTCGAGGAGAGTATGCAGACGCGCGCTTTTCTGGCGATGGCGTTGATCGGAGCCGGTCGCGTGGACGAGGGACGCGAACTGATCGACGAGTTGGAGGCCGCGGCGCAGGGACAGGAGTTCACCCTCGATCCACCCTCGGGCGACGACGTCGGTGCCCGCTGGGATCACGCTCAGCAGCGGTCGAATTCCGCGTCGCTGACGGCGGTGCGGGCGGCGGCGGATCTCGAGGACGGTGCCGTCGAGCAGGGTCTCGGGGGTCTTCGTGCGGCGTTGGCGTTGGGCGGGTGGCCGTCCGAGGATCCGAGCGATCCGTTCATGACGATTCTGGTGTGTGCGGCTGTCGGTGCGCACGTTCTGCACGGGCGCGCCGAGGACATGGACGACGCGGTGGCTGCGTTGACACGCAAGCCGTGGAATATGTTGGTACCGGGCGGTTTCTACGACGTTCCGATGCTCGGCGCAGTGGCGTGTGCGGTGGGTTCGTTCGAGATTCACCGCGGAAACCGGGCCGTGGGGGTGGAGTTGCTGGCGGTGTCGAGCAGGGCGGTGGGTCGGCAGGACTTTCCGTCGATGCGGATCGATCGACATGTGCGTGCGGCCCGAGCGGTTGCCGGTGACCGTGCGGTCGATGCCGGGCTCGCTCGGGCCGCTGTATTCACCAGAAACGGTGCGCTGCGCGAGATTCTGCGGTTGCTTCCACTCGTCTAGGCCTTGCGCATGTACATGCGGACGGTCAGTGGGGCGAAGATCGCGACGATGACGGCACCGCCGACGAGGGAGTACACGACGTGAATTCCGAAGTGCCCGTTGTTCGCCAGCTCACGAACGGCCGTCACCAGGTGCGAGACGGGGTTGACGTCGGCGAAGGCGCGCAACCAACTCGGCATGGTGCTGGTGTCGACGAAGGCGTTGGACAGGAACGTCAGTGGGAACAACACCAGCATCGAGATGCCCTGAACCGATGAGGCTTTGCTCATCAAGGTGCCCAGCAGTGCGAAGATCCAACTGATCGCCCATGCACAGAACATCACCAGCAGCACGGCTCCGAGTAGACCGAGGGCTCCGCCCGCCGGGTGGTAGCCCATCGCGAAGCCGGTGGCGAAGCAGACCACGGCGGCGATCAGGTAGCGGATGACATCGGCCATCAATGCTCCTGCGAGCGGGGAGATTCGAGCGATCGGGAGTGATCGGAATCGGTCGAAGACGCCCTTGTCCATGTCTTCTCGCAGCTGGGTGCCGGTGACGACGGACCCGGTGATGACCGTCTGGACCAGGATTCCCGGCACGATCATCGGCAGGTACGAGGTGACGTCGCCCGCAACCGCACCGCCGAAGATGTAGCTGAACATCAGGGTGAAGATGACCGGCAGCAGCACCACGTCGGTGAGCTGTTCCGGATTGTGGCGGAGTTTGAGCAGCCCGCGGTATCCCATGGTGATCGACTGGGTGACGGTGCGGGCCAGACCGATGTGGCGCACGACCGGTCGGTCGGCGGGGTCGATGTATGTCGAAGACCGTCGGGTGAGTGTTGTTGTCATGCTGCGTCCTCGTCTGCGCTCTTGCCGGTGAGAGTCAGGAAGACCTCGTCCAGGCTGGGTTTGGTGACGGTGATCTCGCCGACCTCGATGCCGAAGTCGCGCAGGCGAATCAAGATGTCCGGGGTCATCGACGTGTCCGTCATCGGTGCGGTCAGTCGAGCGGACTCGGGGCTGACCGACACATCTGTGCCCAGTTGCGTCGCGACGAGAGCTCGGGCGTCGTCGATCCGGTGTCGGTCCGTGAGAGTCAGAGACAGTGCGGAGGTGCCTACCGACGACTTGAGCCCGTCGGCGGTGTTCTCGGCGATGACACGACCGTGGTCGATCACCGCGATTCGATCGCACAGTTGGTCGGCCTCGTCGAGGTACTGGGTGGTGAGCAGGACGGTCGAGCCCTCGGCGACGAGTCGACGGATGGTGTCCCACATCTGCGCTCGGGTGCGGGGATCGAGGCCGGTGGTCGGTTCGTCCAGAAAGAGCAACGGTGGCGCCGAGATCAGGCTCGCGGCCAGATCGAGGCGTCGACGCATCCCACCGGAGAACATCTTCAACGGTCGGTGTGCCGCCTCGGCCAGCCCGAATTCCTCGAGGAGTTCGACGGCTTTGGCCTTGCTCTCGCGGCGACCGAGCCCGAGCAGCCGGGAGAAGACGACGAGATTCTCGGTTGCGGTGAGATCCTCGTCGACCGAGGCGTACTGGCCGGTGACACCGACGAGAGACCGGACGGCGGTGGCGTCGGCGACGACATCGTGGCCGAAGATGCGGGCCGAGCCGCCGTCGGGTCGCAGGAGGGTGGCGAGCATGCGGACCGTCGTGGTCTTGCCCGCGCCGTTGGGGCCGAGGACGCCGTAGACCGCCCCGGTGGGAACGGTCAGGCCGACGCCGTCGACGGCGCGTTGCTTACCGAATGTCTTGACGAGGTTCTGGGCCTCGATTGCTGGTGTGGTCATGGGGCCAACCATCGCCCCGGGCGCTTGCACGACGCGTACGTCGCGCTTGCGTCCGCTGTCCGGCCAGGTCAGAGCGGGAGCGAGGTCTCCGTGAGCCCGACGCCGCCGGTGCCGCGGAGTTTTCTGAACCATTCGGTGCCGAACGTGGTGGCGAGGTCTTCCGGAGACATCTGCAGAAACGGTCCGAAGTCGCCGATCTGTGTTTCGTGGGCTTCCATCGCTGCCCGTTTGGCGTCCATTGCGCCGGACACGTCGACCACCGTCGTGATCTCGGTTTCCGGCAGACCGAAGGTTTCCAGGTCCGGCGGTGACGCTTCCTCGCCCCAGTGCGGATTGGCCTCCATCAGTCTGCGCATGTGATCGCGGTTGGTGGTGGTCTCGTACACGAAGCGAGTCTCGGCGATCTCGGTTGCGCGCTTGCCGACGACGTGAACCTGGATGTGGTCCGGGTGACCGTAGCCACCGTTCGGGTCGTAGATGGTGACGACGTCGGCCTTCTCCTCGAGCAGCACCTCGGCCAATCGCTGGGCCGCCGTGTCGACATCGACGTTGCAGAACGCGTCCGGGTTCGCGTTCTCTGCAGTGCCGGCCATACCGGAATCGGCATAGTGCAGCCGCACGATGCGGGCGACACCGAGAGCGGCCGCCGAACGATCCAGCTCGATGCGCCTGCGCTCGGCCAACGTCTCGCCCTCGGCGAGGATGCCGTCGGGGTATTCGCCGAGGGCACCGTCGGTGGCGGTGACCAGGACGACGCGATGGCCGGCATCGGCGGCGAGGCGCATCACCCCGCCGGTCCCGAACACCTCGTCGTCGGGATGTGCATGGAAGCAAACCAGGACACTCATGTCCTGAATGCTTGCACGTCGAAGCAGGTGCAGCCCAGTCGGCCGAGAAATACGATCAGGACGTGACCACACGGCGGTTGGCCCGGATCGGCTCCTTCTGGCAGGACTCGCGAGCGGATCGGTACTGCCGCGCGCTCCATCCCGTCGGCCTGTTGTTCGCCGTGGTGTTCTTCGCGCTGTCGATGACGCCGTCCCTGTTGCCCCGCGTCTGGTACCTGCAGGCGGTGGCCACCGGTATCAGCGTCGCGATCGGATACGGCGTCGGCTGCCTGATCGCGTGGGTGGTTCGAACCTGCGGGGTGTCGCCGGACTGGTCCGAGCAGTGGCGTCGACGCGGGTGGTGGGCGTTGGCTGTTGCTGCGGCGGTGGCCGTTCCGTTGTTTCTGATCCTGGGATCGTGGTGGCAGCAGATCGTTCGCAAGCTCGTCGGTGTGGAGGACCCCGGCAGGCCGCTGTACATCACGGTACTGGTCGTCTCCGTGGTGGTGGCCGTCGCTGTCTTGGCGTTGGGTCGTCTGCTGCGGCGGGCTTCTCAGGCCTTGACGCGGTGGGGCAAGCAATATGTGCCGAAGCCGGTCGCACGGATCGCCAGCGTGATCGTCGTGGCCCTGTTGGTGGTGTTCGCCGTCAACGGCGCACTCGTTCGCGGCATCGTTGCGGTCGCGGAGCAGTCGGCCTCGACTGCGGACCGCGGCAACCACGACGGCGTCGAGAAGCCCACCGCGGCCGAACTGTCGGGTTCCGACGCCTCGAACGAGGAGTGGGAATCCCTGGGGCAGGAGGGGCGACGCTTCGTCGTGTCCGGGGTATCACCGGACGAGATCAGTGAGTTCACCGGAAGGCCTGCGGTGCAACCGATCCGTGTCTACGCGGGCGTGGAGTCCGCGGACACCGTCGAAGGCGTCGCCGATCGGGTGGTGGCCGAGCTCGAACGCACCGGCGCATTCTCCCGCGCTGTACTGGGCGTCGCGACGACGACCGGACGCGGGTGGGTGAACGAAAACGTCGCTCGCCCTCTGGAATACCTGTACGACGGCAACTCGGCGATCGCGTCGATGCAGTACTCGTTTCTGCCGAGCCCGATGGCATTTCTGGCCGACCGGCAGACTCCGCAGGACGCCGGACGAGCCCTCTTCGAGGCGGTGTACGCGGTGTGGAGCGAACTCCCCGAGGATGCGCGACCCAAGCTGGTGTTGTTCGGTGAAAGCCTCGGTGCCTACGGCGGACAGGACGCGTTCAGCGGCGCGCAGGACATGATCGCGCGCATCGACGGTGCCCTGTGGGTCGGCAACCCGAACTTCACCCCGCAATGGGCACGCATCACGGCCGGACGCGACGCCGGTTCTCGCGAGATACTGCCCGTCGTCGACGGCGGCGAACACGTGCGCTTCGCCAGTTCGTCCGGTGACCTCGACATCGACGGACCGTGGGAAGACCCGCGAATCGTGTACTGGCAGCATGCATCCGACCCGATCGTGTGGTGGTCACCGGATCTGATCCTGAACCGGCCCGACTGGTTACGCGAACCCCGCGGCACCGACGTCGACCCGGGAGTGCAGTGGTTTCCGTTCGTGACCTTCTGGCAGTTGACGTTCGATCAGGTCTTCTCCACCGACGTCGACGACGGACACGGCCACAGTTACGGAGCCGACGCCGTGAACATGTGGGCCGACATCCTCGAGCCGCCCGGCTGGTCCGACGCCGATGTGACGCGGTTGTACGAGAAAATGGCGGGCTGAGGCGTCGGGTGATCGGTTTACCGCCCACCTCTGCCGCAAACGCGCGCGCGTTTGCCGAACGCGCGCAGGTTCGCCACCTGTTCGCTCACTGTTTCGCGCGCACCTGGCAATTGCGCGCGCATTCGTGCGTGAGACAGTGCATCCCATGCCGCCTGCCTCTGCCGGTCGACCCAGCGCTGACAACGACGTGTCGACGGTTCTCGACCTCGAACGAGAGCTGCAGACTGCCGAATGTCGACGCGATCGCGAGAGGCTTGCCCGTCTGCTCGCCGACGACTTCACCGAGGTCGGAGCGTCGGGCACGGTGTGGGACAAGTCGTCGATACTCGACATGCTCGGTAGCGAAGTCTCCGTCGAGATCGAGATGATCGAACCCGTCGGACGGGTGATCGGTGCAGATTATGTTCTGCTGCAGTGGATTTCGCGAACGTCGAAGATGCGCGCCCGTAGAACCTCGCTGTGGCGGCGCACGAACACCGGATGGGAACTGGTGCACCATCAAGGCACGCCGCTCGAATGACCACTCCGGCGCAAACGCGCGCGCGTTTGCCGAACGCGCGCAAGTTCGCCACCTGTTCGCCCACTATTGCGCGCGCACCTGACAACTGCGCGCGCGTTTGCGGTCGACCGGGCGCGCACCTGACAACTGCGCGCGCGTTTGCGGTCGACCGGGCGCCCCAGCGGCCGATCGAAGACCACCGCGCACAACCACAGTGCTCGACGAGAGTGCGCCGCAACTCAGAGTTTCTGCAGCACGGTGCGCAGTTCGGCCCTGTTCAGTTTTCCCGGACCTCGTGTGGGTAGTGAGTCGAGTAGATACAACTCGCGTGGTGCGGCGGTGATGTCGAGCGAGGCAGCAACGTGGGTACGTAGGTCCGCCAATGTCACCGGAGCAGAGGCGACGACTGCGACCACCACTTTCTGGCCGAGTCGCTCGTCGGGCAATCCCACGACGGCGCATTCTCGTATTGCGGGGTGTGTCGCCAGTGCAGCCTCGACGACCTGCGGCACGACGGTCAGTCCGCCGGTCGAGATCGCTTCGTCGAGTCGTCCGGAGATGCTCAGGACCCCGTCGACGATGGTTCCGGCGTCGTCGGTGCGGAACCATCCGGGTTCGGCGAACGCCGGATGATCGGGTAGCCCGCGGTAGCCCGAGGCCACGGTCTTTCCACCCAGCACGACCCTGCCGTCGTCGATGCGTACGACGGTGCTGTGCAGTGGAACTCCGTCGTACACACAGCCGCCTGCCGTTTCGCTCATTCCGTAGGTCCGCACCAATCGGATGCCCGCGTCCTGTGCCTTCTCTCGCAGCGGTGCCGGTGTCGCGGCCCCGCCGAGGAGGACTGCGTCCAGTGAGGCGAGGGCCGCGATCGCTTCGGGGATCTCGAATGCTTTCACCAATTGTCCGGGGACCAGTGAGGTGTAGCGCAGGGGTCCCGACATCAGGCCAACCGCGTCGATCAGAGCGGAGGGATCGAAACCTCTCGACACGTCCATCACGACGGGCGAGGTTCCGGCGAGCACACTGCGGAGCAGTACCTGCATTCCGGCGATGTGGTGTGCGGGCAATGCCAGCAGCCACGACCCCGGTCCGCCGAGTCGTTCCTCGGTGGCCGTCGCCGAGGCCACCAGTGCAGAAGCGGACAACATGGCTCCCTTGGGGACACCCGTCGTTCCCGAGGTCGCGACGACCAGGGCGACGCCGTCGTCGATGGGGGTTCCCGGTGCCAGCGCGTCGTGCAGGCGTTCGGTCTCACGCGGATCGTCGGTGGGCACGGGTAGCAGGGCCGGGCCGTCGCCTGCGAGCATGCGGCTCAGCCGCGGCATGATCTCCGCCGCCGCAGGCCCCGACGGAATGGATACGCTCTCGAGCACGGACTCGAGGCTAGTCGCACGGCTCGATCGCGGACGGGAGCACCTACGGGGTCCGCGGTTGTCACCCGAGATCGAGTCGCTGTGGAACAGTGGAACATCGTGAAGGGATCGGGCATGGACGACGCGGTGTGGGCAGCTCTGTCGTACTTCGATTCCGTCGATCCCGCGCTCGCCGCCGACGCGCGTCTGGGCTGGGACGGTCTGGTGGATGTGTCTCCGCCTGCGGGCCCGACGCAACATTCCGTACAGACCTATCTGTGGGTGTATCTGCGTCACGCGGCCGAGGGGCCCGATCGCGCGGTCGACATCGCACATGCCCTCGGTGACCTGCTCGACCGGCTCGGACGCGTCGGATACGCGGAGATCGCCCGAAGCGCCGTCACCGAGGAGCTGGTGCGAGCACCCGACGACGCCGCGTGGTTGCAGCACTATCGCGCCGCCACCGAACAGTCGGGCATCGGTGCCGTCGATACCGAGCTCGTCACCTGGCAGGACGCCCCGACCGGTGTCGAGCGGGCCATCGTGGAAAAGATCGGTGAGACGCTGGAAGTGGCGACCATCGCCGGCGAGTTCGAGCCGTCGAAGCCCGGTGGGCGACCGCTCGGCACCAACGCTCTGGCCATGCGTCGACGCGGCGTCACCGATGCCGTGCTGACCTCCGATCGAGGCAAGGACGACTCCGAGGCAGTTCTGCTCGAACAGCTGCTCGACCACCGCATCGAGTTGTGGAGCAACTACAGCGCTCCGCGGGCCGAGCTGTATCTGGGGCTGCGCGAGGCTCTGCACGAGGCCGCCGAGCCGGTGTACGGGTGTGTGCGCAGGCTCGAGAGTTTCATCGGATGCATCGGGGACGGCGTCGCGTTGACCGACGCCGGGTACCTGCCGGACGAGGTGGTGGCCGGCATCGCGAACACGGTGTTTCCTCCGGCCGAACGTCCGTTGTATGTCGGCCGCGAACTCGACACGGAGAAGGTACTGATCGTCCGACGCCTCCTGATGAGGGTGCGTCTGCTGCGTCGGTCCGCCGGGCGGTTGGTACCGACGGCCCGAACTCGGCAGCTCAGCTCCGACGGGCTGTGGCGCGTGCTCACCGCAGGCATCGTCGGCACCGAATATCACCCGGACACGATTGCCGCGGAGGTCGTTCTGGCTCGCATGATCGTCGGTCACGATGTCGCCGACGTGGAAGCGACGGCGGACGACCTGGCGCGTCTGCTGCGGGCCGAGGGGTGGACGCATTCCGGCGAGGAGCCTGCTGCCGAGCATGCCGAGCCGCTCGCTCGGACCCTGGTCGCCGAGTTGAGCGCCCTCGGGGCGTTCGAGTTGCCGGAACCGGCTCACGCGTCGGGGCCGCAGCCGTCCGGCTCGGTCGCGACGGACGAAGGCAAGCGACTCGCCGCGGCGGTGCTGCGGCATCGGCTGCTCCATACGCGCTATCCGTCGTTGTGACCGCTCTCGGATTGCCTATCGGTCGAAACTGCAGATGTGGCCCGGTTAAGCTCACCTGGATCCGGTTCCAGAACGGGCCCGGCGGTTCGTTGCGAGGTGATGCCGGTGGACGGTGAGGTCGCGGACACCGCGCGCTCTCGGTCTCGCCGGCAGAGCGACTCGGCTCGTCGATACCTCGATGTCGAGGCGACGACGCCCGCTCTGCGGTCGACGGTCGAATTCGCCGCACGCAGCGTCGGATTCGCCATCGCGCAGCTCAACGTGCTCGACGAAGACACTCAGTACACGCTGGTCAACGTCGGCGGACCGCCGGTGTCGACGGTCGTACGAGCCGACACCCTCTGCGACGACGTGGTGCGCTCCGGCGAACCCGCCGTCGTGGCGCACGGACGCGTCCATGCCACCACCCGGCAGCGCGCCATCCTCGACGACAACGGCATCGCGTCCTACGCGTCGGTTCCGCTGCGCGGGCGCGAGGGCCTGGTGATCGGAACCCTCTGCCTGCTCGATCGCACGCCGCGCTCGCTCTCGGGTGAGCAGATGCGCGAACTCGAACAGTTCGCGTCGGTGCTGGAGGAACAACTCGACCTGCATCGCCGCGTCGGATCGGGCGTCAGCCGGCTCGGGAGCGACAACGACATCGCCGACTCCATCGCCGACGGCCACATCGTCCCCTGGTTCCAATCGATCGTGGATCTGCGGACCGAGAAGATCGTCGGCTTCGAGGCCTTGGCGCGTTGGCATCACCCCACTCGCGGGATGGTGGTGCCTGCGGACTTCGTGCCGTTCGCCGAAGCCAGTGAACTGATCATCGACGTCGACCTCAGTGTGCTCGCGCAGGCCGCGGTCGAAATGAAGAAGTGGCACGTCCATCGTCCGGACCTGCGGCTGACCGTCAACATCTCGGGACGCCACCTGGCCCATCCCGACGGGGTCAGTCAGTTGCAGCGCGCCATCGCGTCCTCCGGTGTGTCGCCGTCGTCGATCTCGCTCGAGCTCACCGAGACCACCGCCGTGACGCCGGGGCCGTTGCTGCGCAGGCACATCGACGACGTGCATCGGCTCGGCTTCAGGGTGCTGCTGGACGATTTCGGTTCGGGCTGGTCCTCACTCGAACGGCTGGTGACCCTTCAGCCCGACGGCATCAAGATCGACGGGCACCTGACGCGATTCGTCGACACCGTGGCCGGACGGGCGATGATCAGGTCGTTGGCCGGAGTGGCGAAGGATCTCGATCTGACGATGATCGTCGAGGGCATCGAGAGTCGCGAACAGGCCGACGCTGCGCTCGAACTCGGGTGCACTCTGGCTCAGGGGTATCTGTGGTCGAGGCCGCAGTCGGCAACGGCGGTGCTGCGCGCGATCGCCGACGACGCGTCGACGGGCTAGCGGTTGTCCTTTCGCAGCGGATGATCCTGCGGGATCTGCACCAGCACGATGGGAATCGCGTCCGGATCCTCGATCCACATCTCGATCAGTCCCCACGGCTCGGTGCGTGCCTCACGCACGATCTCGATCCCGGCGGCCGTCAATTCCTCTGTAGCAGAGGCGATATCGCGTACCTGCAACCACAGCGCGCCGGAGAACGAACCCGATTCGTCGCCGCGATGATGCGCAGCGATCTCGAGCAGACCCTGACCCGCGAAGAACACCGTCCCGCCGGGGTATTCGCGACACACCGCCAACGACAGACCGTCACGGTAGAACGCGAGAGTCCTCTCGTAGTCGACGGGTCGGAGAATTGTCCGAGAAGCGAGGATGTCCACCCCGCATGGATACCACGGTCAGCCGAGGTGGTTCCGCAGGCTCCACTCTCACAGTTCGGTCGTCGCGATTCGGTTACCACCGGCAGCCTTCGCCTCGTACATCATCGAATCCGCCATCCGCGTTGCCCGCGTCACGACGTCGATGTTCTGATCCCACACCGGTGAACCCGCGTGCACGATCGCAGCCCCCACGCTGACCGTCACCGCAATCGGATCCTCGGGATCGCGCAGTGCTCGGCGCACCCCGTGGACCAGCGCGTCGATGTGGAGGCGGGACGTCGAGACGACGGCGAGGTACTCCTCCCCGCCGGTGCGCGCGACCACACCGTATTCGCCCAGGTGTGCGCGTAGACGCTGGGCGACGCGCAGGATGACCGCGTCGCCTTCCTCGTGCCCGTAGAGATCGTTCACCGATTTGAACCGGTCGATGTCGATCATCACTGCCGCCGAGCACTGATCCTTCTCTCGGCCGCGTGGCCACACATCGTCGATGGCAGCGTCGAGACCGCGACGATTGGCCAGGCCGGTCAACGGATCGAGCAACGAACGACGCGCATCGTCGGTCAGGATGGTGATCAACAGATGCGAGACGAGCGGAACTGCGGCGATCGTGAGCAGCACGACGTTCGTCCGGAAGATCAGTGATGCGATGTCCACCTCCCCGCGAAAGTACGTCGCTGCGGCGGCAACGAGGGTGCATGTCACCGCGAACACCAGGTGCGCCAGCAGCCAGCGGGGGCTGAGGCAGAACGTGCAGAACGTTCCGATCACGGCGAACAGCGTGCACGTCAGCAGGGCGTCCGTGAGCGGGTTGATCCACAGCGTCGACGCCGTCCCCAGATCGGCGAAGACCGCAAAGGCCACCACCCCGAGCCGGCCGGGAAACGGTCTGATGATCCAGGCCGTGCTGACGGCCACGACCATGACGATCAGAGCCGATTTCCAGGCGATGGCGAGCGGGCTGCGTGTGGTGTCCTCGGAGAACAACGACACCACAGCCAGCACACCGAAATTGAGCGTCAGGCATGCCAACACCCACCGGATGATTCTTCCGGCGGGCCGGGAGTTCTGGAAGTCCGCCATCCAGCGATAGTCGTAGGGCTGGGTGAACCAGGCTCGCAGAGCGCCCGCAGCACTGTGGTGGTTTCGGCGGTTCGACGTCGAAATCACCGGTAGGTCAGAAGTATCGGGGGAACGGCGACCAGTCGGGCTCGCGCTTGTCGAGGAACGCGTCGCGACCCTCCACGGCCTCGTCGGTCATGTAGGCCAGGCGGGTGGCTTCACCGGCGAACAGTTGCTGACCCACCAGGCCGTCGTCCTGCAGGTTGAAGGCGTACTTCAGCATTCGTTGTGCCTGAGGTGATTTCGCGTTGATCTTGGCAGCCCACTCGATCGCGGTGTTCTCGAGCTCGTCGTGATCGACCACCTTGTTCACTGCGCCCATCCGGTGCATCTCCTCGGCCGAGTACGTCTCGCCGAGAAAGAATATCTCGCGGGCGAACTTCTGACCGACCATCTTCGCCAGATACGCACTGCCGTAACCACCGTCGAAGCTGCCGACATCGGCATCGGTCTGCTTGAACCGGGCATGCTCGCGGCTCGCGAGAGTCAGATCGCACACCACGTGCAGGCTGTGCCCGCCTCCTGCCGCCCAGCCGTTGACCAGGCAGATGACCACCTTGGGCATGAAGCGAATGAGGCGCTGCACCTCGAGGATGTGCAGGCGTCCGGCGCGGGCCTTGTCGACGGTGTCGGCCGTCTCCCCGTCGGCGTACTGGTAACCACTGCGCCCGCGAATGCGCTGATCGCCACCGGAGCAGAACGCCCAGCCGCCGTCCTTGCTGCTCGGACCGTTGCCGGTGAGCAGCACCGTTCCCACGTCGGAGCTCACCCGTGCATGCTCGAGGGCGCGGTAGAGCTCGTCGACGGTGTGCGGCCGGAAAGCGTTGCGAATGTCGGGCCGATCGAACGCAACTCGCACGGTCGCGTCGGACACGTGGCGGTGATACGTGATATCGGTCAGGTCTTCGAAGCCGGGAACGGGACGCCACAGTGCGGGAGTGAAGGTCACGGGCGCCAGCTTAACGGTGGCCGGGGTTGACTCCGTGCCGAACGGTCGGTGCAGCTAGCGTGCAGTCATGACCGACCCGATCGAGCTCGACCGAGATTCCGACCCCGAATACGACCACCACGGCGGCTTCCCGCGTTTCGTGCCGGCGAAGGTGGGCCCGGAGTACGGGCAGCTGCTCGAGGCGCTGCGCACGGTGCAGGACCTCGCGGTGTCCACCTCGTTGCCTGCCGACGTGACCGAGGCAGCAGCGGACAAGACCAGGGAACTGATCGAGCTGTTGAGCCCGCACGTGGTGGCCGAGGGGCGACAGACCGCCGGACGAGTTCCTCGGCTGCCCGGTCGCGGTTCGCTGCTGTTGCTGCCGTGGATCATCGAGAAGATCGACGCCGAGGGCGTGCGCAGCAGAGGCATGTTCCGTCGTTTCCACCTCGGTGGTAACTCCGCCGCGCACGGCGGCACTCTGCCGCTGCTGTTCGACGACCTCTTCGGCCTGATCCAGCACGCCTACGGCAGGCCCATCAGCCGGACGGCGTACCTGCACATCAACTACCGCAAGGTGACGCCGCTGAACACCGAGCTGGTCGTCGAGGGCGCGGTGGATCGGGTCGAGGGGCGCAAGACGTTCATCAACGCTCGGCTCACCGATCTCGACGGCACCCTGTTGGCCGACTGCGAGGCGTTGATGGTGCAGTTGCTCCCGGGGCAGCAATGATCCCCCCGATCGACGACATTCTGGACGGCGCGCACGTGCTCTCGATGCCCATGCGGACCAAGTTCCGCGGCATCACCACCCGCGAGGTGATGCTCGTTCGTGGGCCGGCCGGGTGGGGTGAATTCTCACCGTTCCCCGAATACGACGACGTCGAGTCGGCACCCTGGTTGGCGTCGGCGATCGAGGCCGCGTGGGACGGCCCGCCGAGCCCACTGCGTCGACGCATCCCGGTGAATGCGACCGTCCCCGCCGTGGCGGCCTCGGAGGTGGCATCGGTGCTGAGCCGATCTCCCGGGGCCGAGACCGCCAAGGTGAAGGTGGCCGAGAAAGGGCAGACGCTCGCCGACGACGTCGCCCGGGTGCGCGCGGTGCGCGAGCTGGTCCCGCGGGTTCGCGTCGACGCCAACGGAGGCTGGACCGTCGACGAGGCGGTAGCGGCGCTGACGGCCCTGACCGCCGACGGTCCGCTCGAGTACGCCGAGCAGCCGTGCGCCACCGTTGCCGAACTCGTCGAACTTCGTCGCCGGGCTCCGGGAGTTCGCGTGGCAGCGGACGAGAGCATTCGCCGAGCCGAGGATCCGATGAAGGTCGTCCGGGCAGGCGGAGCCGACATCGCGGTGCTCAAGGTCGCCCCGCTCGGTGGGATGCGCGCGGTGCTCGAGCTGGCCGGCGAGCTGGGGGAGTACGGCGTTCCGGTGGTGGTGTCGAGTGCTCTGGATTCGGCGGTGGGAATCTCGGCCGGTCTGGCCGCTGCCGCGGCGTTGCCGCACCTCGAATTCGCCTGCGGTCTTGGAACGGGCGCACTGTTCGTTCGAGACGTCGCACCTGCGCCGGAGGTGGTCGACGGAACGTACCCCGTCGGCAGCCTCGAACCCGACGCCCAGGCGCTGATCGAGCTCGATGCCGATGCCGATCGCACGCAGTGGTGGATCGAGCGAGTTCGGCGTTGCCACGCCCTTCTGCGGTAGTGTTGCGCCCGGTCCGCGACGGGGCCGCTGACACATCTGGGAGGAAGTTCGAAGTGGTTGCTGCACTCAAGGATTCGCTGCTCGACGAGTCGAAGGCCGACGCTCTGCGCGTCGACGTTCTGGCTCTGATCGATGCCGAGGTCGCGGACAAGAAGGGCGCGAGTGGCCTCGCGGTCAAGGGGGGATACGGCGCAGTGAAGAAGGTCGGGCCGTCGTACATCGACAGCGCGGTCTCGGCTCTGTGGCCCGATTTCGTCGACAAGCTCGACCCGTTCTGGCAGTCGTACAACGCTGCCCCGCAGGGCACGTTCGGTGACTATCTCGTCGCCAACGGCGACGCCGCATCCGACGCGCTGCTCTCGGTCACCGACGCACGCATCGAGGAGACCGACAAGTCCGTCGTCAAGAAGTTCTACGGCAGCCTGCGTGGCTCGGCGAAGAAGAACGTCATCGAGGCACTGCCTCGCGTGGGTGACCTGGTCGCCAAGCACGCGTAGTGCGCTCCGCGCAGTGGCGTGGTTATGTGCCCCCCACGGCACTCAACCACGCCACTGCCGTAGGCACTCCCAGTCGGCCTCGGTCTGATCGGCGTAGAGCTGCGCGAAGCGGCACAGCGCCACCTCGAGGGCATCGGAATCGCCGGTGTATCCCGAGATCATCGACGCGCCGCTGGTGCGCGCGTGACCCTTGGCCAGCAGACGGCCCACCACCCGTGCGTAGTCGACCAGCGCGGGTGCATCGATCGACGACAGGTCGATGGTCCCCTTCATGTTGCGGAACTGCCGTACGTAGTACTGCCGTCCGGCGATGGTCGTCCAGCCCAGTAGCGGATCGCTGACGGTCTGCAGATCCTGCTGATACTCGACGACGCGTTGCCCCTGATGGTCGTGCCAGGCCGATTCGCCGTGCACGTACGGCGCCAGCACCGAGCGTCTGGCCTGCTTGAGCTGGAGAAACACCACGTCGTCCTCACTGGTGCCCTCGAGCAGAGCCACGTACGCCCGCAGGCCGACGCTGCCGACGCCCACCACGCGGTGCGCAACGTCGATCAACGTGTACCCACCGAGCACTCGACGCCAGTGAGGGGTGAGGGTGAGCAGATACTCGTCCAGTCCGACGGCGAGAAGTTCCTCGTCCTTCGCCGAGATGCGCGTGGTGATCGGCGGCTCCTCGACGATTCTGCGCTTGCCCTCGTGCTTCTCGGTGAAACGCGGCAGAACGCGGTCACTGGTGCGTCGACGCGCCTTCTTGGTGGCGCGTTTGATCTCCTTGCGCAGCGAGCCTTCGGTGGCGTCACGCTGCAGCTTCTCGGCGGTCAGACGCTGGAACGAACGCGACATCAGCGGCTCGTCGGCAAGTCTGGCCACCTCGATGCGGTACGCGGACACACAGGCGGTGACGGCGTCACGGCACTGATCCTCGGTGCGGCCGTTCTGCCGCCCGGCCACCCAGATGCTCGCGGCGAGGCGTCGTAGATCCCACTCCCAGGCTCCCGGGTGGGCCTCGTCGAAGTCGTTGAGGTCGATGACGAGGTCACGTTCCGGTGAGGCGTAGAAACCGAAGTTGCCAAGGTGGGCGTCGCCGCTGATGACCGGGTTGATGCCGGTCGACGGCAGCATCGCCACGTCTCGGGCCATGACGATGGCCGTGCCGCGGAGAAAGCCGTAGGGGGACTCGACCATCCGCTCGAGGCGCGTCGGTATCAGCCACTCGATGCGGCCCTGGTGCGAGTAGTCGATCTGCTTGACCGGGTCGGGTCGATCCGGCGGTGCCGCCCAGTCACCCAGGGAGGCGATCGGAACCTTCTCGCGTAGGCGTCGACCCAGTTCGTAGCGCTCGGCGCGGGGGAGAGGACGGGCTCGCAGCGAGGCGAACGACGCGCCGTCCACCTCGACCGAGTCGGTGACGACCGTGTGACCTTTTCCCAAGCCGGACATGTGAGATGACACTAATCCAGTGCTATCCGGCGGCTTTACCGAACTTCCAGTATCCGGTGAAGCAGATGCTGGATTTCGGTACTGCGCGGTCGTTCACCAGGTATCTGCGCAGGCCCGTCGCCAGGCCCTGCTCGCCTGCCACGTAGACGTACGGGGTGCCGCCGGGAAGTTCGGCCTGCTGCACGGCGGTCAGTGCGGCCTCGCCGGGTTTGGCATGCCGATCGGGTCGGACGATCCAGTTCAGCTCGACGCCCGGCGGCACGTCCTGATGCTGGATGTCGGCCCCGGTGGGGACTTCGACGAACACCACGGCCCGCAGGTCCGCAGGCGAGGATCGCAGTATGCCGAGAATTGCCGGAGCAGCACTTTCGTCGCCGACGAGCAACTGCCACGAGGGTTCGGTGTCCGGGTTGTAGATGCGCCCCTCGTCGAGAATCGCGACGCGGTCTCCGGGTACGGCCTGCGCAGCCCACGACGACGCCGGACCTGCCTCGCCGTGTTCGCCGCCGTGTGCGACGAAGTCGACGGCGAGCTCCGCACCCGCGCTGAATCGGCCCTGGCCTGCGGGCCGGAAGTCGCGGACGGTGTAGTTGCGAACCACCGGTCTGGTGTCCTTGGAGAAGGTCACATACTGGGCGTACCAGAGTTTGGAGGTCGTGCTGGGTATGCGGGGTTCGCTCTGCCCCGGTTGCGGCAGGAACAGTCGAAACCACTGGTCGTAGCCCATGTACCGGTAGTCCGCGAGCGACTCGCCCCCGAGGGTGATTCTGACGAAACCGGAACTGATCTTCTCGGCCGCGAGGACGTGCAGACGGTAGAACGCCGGGTGATCGGGTTTGACGTACTTGGCCATGCCGGCGAGATTAGTGGACCCTAACTCCGAATGGGGTCGCGTCGATTCACTCGGGTCGATCTCGTCGGTAGTGCTGGACGACCTTCGCTCCCATCGGCACCGCGAACAGCATCATGAACACTCGGATCACCTGCGCTGCCACGACGAACGTGACGTTCGCTCCGGTCGATGCCGCGATCGCCAGTACCGCGTACACCCCACCCGGGGTGGTCGCGAGGTAGCCCTCGTATCCGCTGGTGCCCGTCGACGAGGCCAACCACAGCCCCAGCAACGCGCACCCGACGGTGACGGCGATGATGAGCAGCAACGCGGACGGCAGCACCCGCGAGATGGACTTCAGGCTCGCGACGGTGAATCGCAGACCCGCTTGCCACCCGATCACGATGTACGCCGCCCACAGCAGCAACGTGGGAACCGATGCGTCGAACGAGAACCCAAGGACATCGGCGCACGTGGCGATGATCAGTGGGCCCAGCAATGCGGGGGCAGGAAAGCGCAGCGCACGCGCGAGCAGTACGCCGATCGCGCCGCAGACCAGCACGAAAGCCAGGTCCACGTACAGCGGAGCTCCGGAATCGGCGATCGCGGTCGAGTGCCCCGGCTGCGCCCGGAACACCAGCGTGGCCACCAGCGGCAGGGTGGTGGTGACGAGAACGACCCGCAGGTACTGCACCACCGCAACGACGCGTTCGTCGCCGCCGAGTTCCTGGGCGATGGCCACCAGGCCCGACGCGCCGCCCGCGACCAGTGCCAGCGCACCGGTCAGTGAATCGATGTCCTTGCGCAGTCCCAGCAGCGCGCCCGCGGCGATGGACAACAGGAGCGTTCCGACGCATGCCAGCAGCACCGGCAACCACGCATCGCCCAGTGAGCCGAGTGTGTCTCGTTGCACCAGCGTCCCGATCTCGACGCCCAGCACCGCCTGAGCCGCCATGCCGAGCCGTCGCGGCAGCGGAGCGCGCTCGGTGCCCGTGGTCGGTGCCCAACCTGCGAGAGCGAAGATCACCGCCACCAGCAACGCGACGAACAGGGCTGCCGATGGAACCCCGAGGGCGTCCGCACCGACCGTCAGTCCGACGGTGACGAGAACCAGCAGCGACCAGCGAATCAAGAAGGGCGCTCGATTTCGCGAACCTCGGGCGGCAAGCCCCACTCGGTACGGCCGAGGCGGCTCAGCGGGGCGATGGCGTCGAACTCGGGGAGGCCGTCCTCGGCCAGATATTCGGGACGGACCGACAGAGCGACGACGGTGCCCATGACGACGAAGCAGTTACCCACTTCGACGACGCGATGCAGCGTCGCCTCGATGGCGATCGGAGCGGCGGCCACGCGCGGTGGTGTCACGACGGTGCTGGGCTCGCTCTCGATCCCGACGGCTTCGAATTCGCTGACGCCGTGGTCGAAGCTCGCCGAACTGCTGTTGACCTGATCCACCAACGGTGCCGTCGCCAGGTTCACGACGAACTCGCCCGTGGCCTCGATGTTGCGAAGACTGTCCTTGCGGGTCACCGAGGTGAACTGCACGACGGGCGGTACCACCGAGGACACCGTGAAGAAGCTGTAGGGGGCGAGGTTCGCCACACCGTCGGCGGAGACGGTGGAGATCCACGCGATGGGCCTGGGTACCACCGAAGCGGTCAGGAGCTGGTAGAAGCGACCGGGAGCGACCTCGTCGGGCCGAAAGACTGTACGCACACCTCAATACTGTCAAAGCCCGGTTGCGGCGGCTGACCGACGCATCTGACACTCTGGAAACTGTGAATCCGTCCACCGCCCAGGCCACCGCAGTCGTCGACGAATTGGCGCGCAGCGGGATCCGAGACGTCGTGCTCTGTCCCGGCTCGCGGAACGCTCCGTTGGCGTTCGCGTTGCAGGAGGCGGACGTCGCCGGTCGTCTGCGGTTGCACATGCGGATCGACGAGCGAACCGCCGGCTTTCTGGCCATCGGGCTGAGCCTGGGCAGCGGTCAGCCCGTCCCTGTGGTGATGACGTCGGGAACCGCGGTCGCGAATCTGGGGCCTGCTGTTCTCGAAGCGAACTACGCACGCATTCCGCTGATCGTCATCAGCGCCAACCGCCCGTACGAGATGCTCGGGACCGGCGCGAACCAGACCATCGAGCAGCTCGGCCTGTTCGGATCTCAGGTCCGCGCGACGATCAGCCTCGGGCTCGCCGAGGAAGGGCCCAAGCAGAACAGTCAGTGGCGCAGTGCGGTCTCACGGGTCATCGCCGCAGCGCGCGGCGCACGCTCCGGCAACGCAGGCCCGGTGCACTTCGACATCCCGCTGCGTGAGCCGTTGGTGCCTGCGATCGGAGACCCGGGTGCCCGTCCGGAGGGTCGGCCCGACGGAATGCCGTGGACCTCGACCACCCAGGCGACACTGGACGTTCCCGTCGAACTGGATCTGACGATCGACACCGTGGTCGTCTCCGGTCACGGCGGTGCCGTGCGTCCGGAGCTTGCCGGGCTGCCGACCGTCGCCGAGCCGACGGCGCCCCTGCACGGAATCCCGTTGCATCCTTTGGCTCTCGCGCAGTTGAAGCCGCGCCAGGCAGTCATCACCGGGCGGCCTACGCTGCATCGCCAGGTCTCGGCTCTGTTGGCCGACCCTGCGGTCGACGTCATCGCGCTGACCACCGGACCGCGCTGGCCCGACGTCTCCGGCAACGTCCTCGCCACCGGCACTCGCGCAGTCACCACCGGCGCGCCCGACCCTGCCTGGATCGCGCGCTGCGCCGCTCTGTCCGAGAAGGCCGAACTGGCTGTGCACGAGCAACTTCGAGAGCATCCCAAGCCGACTGGGCTGCACGTGGCCGACGTGGTGATGTCCGCGCTGCAGCCCGGAGACCAGCTGGTGCTCGGAGCCTCCAACCCCGTGCGCGACGCGGCCCTGGTGGCGACCCCGACCCCGGACGTGAAGGTTCTCTCCAACCGTGGCGTGGCCGGCATCGACGGCACCGTCTCGACGGCCATCGGTGCCGCGATGGCCGGAAAGCGCCGCACCATAGCGCTTCTCGGCGATCTGACATTTCTGCACGACGCAGCGGGCCTGCTCATCGGCACCGGTGAACCGCGTCCCGACGACCTGACGATCGTGGTCGCCAACGACGACGGCGGCGGCATCTTCGAGCTCCTCGAACAGGGCGACCCGCAGTACGCGGGGGTGTTCGAGAGAGTGTTCGGCACACCCCACGGCATGGATCTCGGCGCGCTGTGCGGTGCCTATCGTGTGGAGCATCGATTGGTCGACTTGGCCGATCTGGCAACCGAACTCACCGGCCGTGCCACGGGAATCAGAGTGCTGGAAGTGACCACCGAGCGATCGGGACTGCGGGATCTACACGCAGCGATCAGGGCGCGACTGTAAAGGGGATCGAGTCGATGCCCGATCGAATCTTCGAGAATCCTCGATTGACGGCGATCTACGACATGCTCGAGGGTGATCGCTCCGATCTGGACGTGTACGTGGCGGCAGCCGAGGAATCGAATGCGCGCCGAGTACTCGACGTCGGTTGCGGGACAGGGACTTTGGCCTTGCGCCTGGCGGCTCGCGGGATCGCGGTCACCGCGCTCGATCCGGCCGCCGGATCATTGGCAGTGGCCCGACGCAAACCCGGTGCCGAGCAGGTCAGGTGGGTTCAGGGGTACGCCGGGGACCTACCGGCACTCCAAGTCGATCTGGTGACGATGACGGGCAATGTCGCGCAGGCCATCGTCGATGACGAGGATTGGTCGCTCACGCTGACACGAATCGGCGATGTGCTGCGTCCGGACGGATGTCTGGTGTTCGAGACTCGCATTCCCGCACGCACGGCCTGGACCGAGTGGAACAAGCGAGACTCCTGTGCAGTGCGCGATATTCCGGGGGTGGGCCGGGTGGAAAGTTGGCTGGAGACCACCGAGGTCGATGGGCCCTTGGTCAGCTTTCGGTGGACGTACGTCTTCGCCGGTGACGGTGAGGTTCTGACGTCGGATTCGACGCTCCGGTTCCGCGAGCGTGAGGAGGTGGAAAGTGCCCTCGTCGATCATGGGTTCACAGTCGGCGAGGTGCGCGACGCGCCGGACCGGCCGGGGCGAGAGATGATCTTCTACGCGCACTCTGCAGCGGACCGGTAGCTTCTCGGCCGGGTTTACGATCGCTGCGTGCCCGCATCCGAAACGCGAGCACGTGTCAAGGCCGACAATCGGATCGAGGAGAACCAGTGGCGGGTGCTTTCGAGGTTCTGCTGAACGATGACCGCGCTCAGCTCGAGGCGTTCGTCGAGGAGTACCGGAACGCCCTGGACGCGATAGTCGACGGTCTCACCGAGGAGCAGGCGCGTGAACGGTTGGTCCCATCGGCCACAACGCTTCTCGGACTGCTCAAACATGTGACATGGATGCAACGGGTGTGGTTCGAGGAATGCATCGGGGGTAGGTCCAGGGTTGAGCTCGGCCTGGTTCGCACTCCTGCGGAGTCCTTCGTTGTCGACGACCACGACACCATCGTCGGTGTCGTCGCGGCGCACAGACAGGCCTGCGCAACTGCTCGAGCGGTGGCAGCCGACGTGCCACTCGATGCCGTCGTAACGGGTCATCGCAGCGGGCCTCGTACGGTGCACTGGGTATATCTCCAGGTGCTGAGAGAATTGGCCCACCACTGCGGCCATGCCGACATCCTTCGTGAACAGATTCTCTCATCCTGAGGCACCAGGGTAGGTCGTCAGCCCTTCTGCGCCGCAACCCATTCGAGGGTTTCGCCGGTTTCCTGATCGATCATGTCCTTGATCATCTTGTTGATCAGGTCCTCGATCTTGCCGCCGACGAGGGGAATCTTCACCGTCGATTCGCCCTTGACGATCAACTTCGCACCGGTTCCGTCGGGTCGAAGGGACAGCGTGCCGTTCACCTTGGCCGGTAGACCGGTGGTGCCGCCGATGAGGGTTCCCTCGGCATGGTCGCCCTCGAGCGGACCCCAGTGATCGGTGCGGGAGACGATCAGCTTGCCCTTGATGACCTTCGTGACGAAGCCGGGGAGTTCGGAGGTGCCGACCTCTTCGGTGATGTCGACCGTCAGACCGCCGTCCTCGTGCTTGGTCATTTCGTACCCGTCCGTCTTCTTCGCTTTGGCGAAACGGGCTGCCCACTGGGCCTCGCTGGTGAGTGCTGCGTGCACGTCGGCGGGGGGATTGGACGATTCGACGGTGAACTCGAAGCTGCGCGACATGAGTGCAGACGCTACCCGAGCGGCGTCGTGTCGGCTGCGAAGTAACCTGATCGCTGTGACCGCTACCGACAGAGCCAGCCGAACGCTGTACCGGACCCGGCTGGTCGTGCTCGTGGTCGCCGGCGCGATTTCGGTCCTCGGCGTGCTTCTGGTGGTCGGAGCCTGGCGCAACGACGTCACCATCGATTCCGACAAGGGCACCGCCACCGCCGAGGTGCTGTCCGCGGGCAAGTTGCGCTCGGCCGTCAGCTTCATCACCCCCGACGGCGTGACACACAACCCGGCGCTCGGCGTGCTGTACCCCACCAACCTCATCGCCGGTCAACGCATCGAGGTCGAGTACTACAAGGCAGACCCGGACGTCGAACTGGTGCGCGTCGCCGGCCGCGACGCTACCGTCGCTATCGTTCCGGCCGGGTCGGTCATCGTCGTCACCTGGCTGATCGCCGGGCCGGTGCTGTTCTGGTTACGACGCAAGGAGGCCCGGAATGCGTAATGCCAAGCAGTGGATCATCGCAGCCCTCGCCGCGGTGGCCGGGTTCGCGCTGGTGAACTTCGGCAACATCGCGTCCTCGATCGTGATCTTGGTGCTCGCCGTTGGGTTCGTTCTCGCCCTGACGACGCCGGTGCTGTACCCCCGGTCCCTGTCCGACGACGCCTCGCGCACTCTGGCGACTCGGAATTCGGTGCCGTTGGTCTACTGGCGTCCTGGATGCATCTTCTGCCTGCGGTTGCGCGTAGCGCTGTTGCTGCGCGGAAAGAAAGCCGTGTGGGTGAACATCCGCAAGGATCCGGCAGGAGTGGAGCCTGCGGAACGACCATTCAACGCTGCGGCCGCGCGGGTTCGGTCGGTCAACGACGGCAACGAGACGGTCCCGACCGTGTTCGTGGGCTCCGAACACCGCACCAACCCCGATCCGTCGTGGGTGCTCGCGCAATTCGTGTGACGTTGGCCCACACGTAACGTTGTCCATACCTGGCCGACTGCGGGGCCGCCCACACTGAGGACCGTGCGAGTAGCCATCGTTGCGGAATCGTTCTTGCCCAACATGAACGGCGTCACCCACTCGGTGATCCGTGTCCTCGAACACCTCGACAAGACGGGGCACGACGCCATCGTCATCGCCCCGGACAATCCGTCCGGCCCCAGAGCCGCGACGTGGCACGACGACGTTCCGGTGCACCGGGTGCCGTCGATCATGGTCCCCAAGGTCAGTTCGCTGCCCGTCGGAGTGCCGGGCCTCGGCATGGTCTCGGCGATGCGCGCCTTCGCCCCCGACGTCGTCCATCTCGCGTCACCGTTCCTGCTCGGAGCAGGCGGTCTCGCCGCCGCCAACCGACTGGATGTGCCTGCTGTTGCCGTCTACCAGACCGATGTCGCCGGTTTCGCCGCCAGTTACGGCCTCGGCCTGACGTCCAAGGCCGCGTGGCGCTGGACGAGGAGACTGCACCGCGGCGCGGCCCGCACCCTGGCACCGTCCACCTCCGCCGTCGACGCACTGGAGCTGCACGGAATTCCGCGCGTGCACCGATGGGCCAGGGGAGTGGACGCCGTCCGCTTCGCACCCTCGGCCACGTCGCAGACGCTCAGAACCCAGTGGGGAGCGAACGAGAAGCTGATCGTCGGATTCGTCGGCAGGCTCGCCCCGGAGAAGCACGTCGAGCGGCTCGCCGTACTGGCCACCGACCCGTCGATCCAGTTGGTGATCGTCGGCGGCGGACCCGACACAGCGGCGTTGCAGACCCTGATGCCCGGCGCGATCTTCACCGGTCAACTCGGCGGCGACGAACTCGCTCGGGCCTACGCCAGCTTCGACATCTTCGTCCACCCCGGCGAACACGAAACCTTCTGCCAGGCAGTCCAAGAGGCCCTCTCCAGCGGCGTCCCCGTCATCGGACCCGACGCCGGGGGCCCGCGCGACCTGGTCTCGCACTGCCGCAACGGATACCTGCTGCCGGTCGACAAGTTCACCGAGCTGCTGCCCAGTGCCGTAGGTGCCCTCGCCGAACCCACCACCCGGGCACGATTCGGCGACGCAGCCCGCAAATCCGTTCTGCACCGAACCTGGCCCGCCATCTGCGACGAACTGATCTCGCACTACTACGACGTGCAAGGCATCACAGCGCCGCAGGCAGTGAACGTTGCTTGAGTAGTCTGGACCCTGTGGCCCAGACATCACGCGCAACCCTGGCAAAAGAGCCCCACGAGGTGGCGTCGATGTTCGACGGCGTCGCCCGTCGATACGACATCACCAACACCGTTCTCTCGTTCGGGCAGGACCGCAGTTGGCGCAAGCTCACTCGACGAGCGTTGGATCTGAAACCCGGCGAGCGTGTTCTCGATCTTGCTGCAGGTACCGGTGTCTCCACCGTCGAACTCGGTCGCAGCGGAGCCTGGTGCGTGGCCACCGATTTCTCCAAGGGCATGTTGCAGGCCGGACTGCAGCGAGGTGTTCCGATGGTCGCAGGCGACGCGATGGCACTGCCCTATGCCGACGCCAGCTTCGATGCCGCCACCATCTCGTTCGGCCTACGCAACGTCTCGGACTTCGATGCCGGACTGCGCGAGATCGCCCGCGTCACCAAGCCCGGCGGCAGGCTCGTCGTCTCGGAATTCTCTACGCCGGTGTTCGGTCCGTTCCGCACCGTGTACATGGAGTACCTGATGAAGGCGTTGCCGAAAGTCGCACGCGCGGTGAGCAGTAACCCCGACGCGTACGTCTACCTCGCCGAGTCCATCCGCGCTTGGCCGACGCAGGAACAGTTGGCGCAGCGCATCGCCGACGCCGGCTGGACCGACGTGCAGTGGCGCAACCTCACCGGCGGAATCGTCGCGCTGCACAAGGCAACTCGACCGTAACGCGGTTCACGAGAACGGCGGCCGGGAATCGACTTTCAACGATCCGCTTCCCGATGCCCGCCACGTGCGCGCGACGAGGTCGCTGTCGGCCTCGGTGATGAGGTTGCCCATGCAGCGGACTGCAACTTTCATCAGCGCTCGCGACCGCATGCCCACCGGTCCCGCAGCCGGTAGGAATCTCGGCACGGTCAACAGTCCGGCGAGGCGTCGAGCGATGGAGAAGGCCTGCCCGTAGTGCTCGCGCAGCAGACTCGGCCACGCGTCGGTGAGGTCGGGGTGATCGAGCAGGTCGACGACCATGCGGCCGCCTTCGAGTCCGTAGTCGATGCCCTCGCCGTTGAGTGGGTTCACACAGGCTGCGGCGTCACCGATGATGGCCCAGTTGGTGCCTGCGATGCCCGAGACCGCTCCGCCCATCGGCAGCAGCGCCGACGCCACCGAGCGCAGTTCCCCGCCGAGGTCCCATTCGCCGCGACGCTGGTGGGTGTAGAGGTCGAGAAGCGGGCGCAGCGCTCCGGGTGCAGGCCGCTTGGCGGTGGCCAAGGTGCCGACGCCGATGTTGATGGTCCCGTCGTTCAGCGGGAAGACCCAGCCGTAACCGGGCTGCAGAGTGCCTGCGGCGTCACGTAATTCGAGGTGTGAGCTGATCCATTCGTCGTCGCTGCGGCCCGAGTCGATGTAGGCGCGAGCCGCGACGCCGAACGCGGTGTCGCGATGCCACTGTCGCCCGAGTTGCTTGCCCAGAGTGGAACGAACACCGTCGGCGACGATCAGTGTGCGACAGGAGATCTCGTGGGCTCCGGTGGCTGTCTGCAGGGTCACCGAACGGACCGAATTGCCGTCGCGGGTGACGGCGACAGCCTTGGCTCCCTCGGCCATGACGGCCCCGGATTCGACCGCGGCGACGCGAATCCTGTCGTCCAATTCGGTTCTGGGGACGGCACTTCCGATGGTCGGCAGCGATCTGCTCGGCCACTCGAGTTGTAGTTCCTGGCCGAATCCGCTCAGTCGCAGTCCTCGGTTGCGCGCCTTGCCGCGCACCCACTCGCCCAGACCCAACTGATCGAGCTCGGCGACGGCACGTGGCGTCAACCCGTCACCGCACGTCTTGTCGCGGGGAAAGACTGCCGCGTCGGCCAGGACGACGTCGCGGCCGGATCGCGCGGCCCATGCCGCAGCGGACGATCCTGCGGGGCCCGCGCCCACGACCAGAACGTCGGTCGCGGTGGGTGGGACGGGGTGGGGGGTGCTCACGAGTTCCAGTATCCCGACCGGAGCGACTCGGTGCCGTGAAGGGGCTCCGGTTAACGCCGTGTGAACGCTTGTTTCATAGATTCAGAATCTATGGACGGATCGTTCATGGCGGGTCTAGCGTCTCCCACGTGCACCAACCGATCCTCCTCCTCGACTTCGACGGCACCGTCTGCCTCGGTGACGACCCGGTCTGGGCCTACGCCGACGCGGTGGCCGAATCTCTCGACCGCATCTCCGCCGCAACTCTTCGTGCCGGGTTGACGGCTTTCTTGGACCGCGGCGCGGGGGAGTACCTCGACGGCTACTCCGCCGTCCAGCAACTGTCGGTGGGAGTGGACGCTGCCGTTCTCGCCGCCGCCTACGCGCAGTCCCGCGAGCGCCTCGCCGCAGGTGAGCTCGAGGTGTGGGCACCGGCCGGGCTCGCGGATTTCGTCGATCGCGTCGGCGCCGACGTGGTTTTGGCCACCAATGCCCCGCGGCGCGGCGTGATCGAAACCCTCGACCGGCTCGGTCTGACCGCGGCTGTCGATCGTGTCGTCACCGACGCAGGCAAGCCCGAGAAGATGCCTGCGCTGGTGGACTCACTACTGGGCGCGCGATCACCCCATCTGTTGGCCAGTGTCGGCGACATCTGGCGCAACGACCTCGACGCACCGCATCGGCGCGGTGCCGTCACGGCCTACATCGACCGCCACGGTCACCCCCGCCCGGAGGCGACGTTCTCCGCCTCGTCGTTTCCGGCGATGTACGACGAACTTCTCGAATGGTCGACCGATCCAGCAGCATTCGCACTCACCCACGAAGGACAGTCATGAGAATCCGCACTCCCTTGCTCGCGGTGGTTGCCACCGGACTGCTCACCGCCTCGCTCGCCGGATGCGGAGCCCGCGACGAGTCCACCACCGAATCCTCTGCTGCGTCGCCCTGTACCGGGTCCAGCTCGGCAGATGCAGCCGACCCGTCGGAGCTGACGCTGGCACTCGTCCCCTCGGGCGACGCCAACAAGCTCGTCGAAACCGTCAAGCCGCTGCAGGACGCGCTCACCGAGCGCCTCGGCATCCCGGTCCGAGGCGTCATCACACAGGACTACCAGGCGGCGGTGGAGGCCATCGGTGCCAACCAAGCCCAGATCGGCATGCTGCCGCCGCTGCAGATGGTGCAGGCCTGCAACAAGTACGGGGCCGAGCCGGCTCTGCAGACCGTGCGCAAGGGCAAGACCACCTACGCCGCGCAGTTCTACACCAATAACCCCGACAAGTACTGCGACGACGCTCCCGTCACCGGAGCCAACGGCCTGCTGTACTGCAACGGAACCGAAAGCGGCACGGGTCCGGCCGGATTGGACTCGCTGAGCAAGATGAACGGTGCCAAGACCGTCATGTTGCAGTCCGCGTCCTCGGCCGGATTCGTGTTCCCCTCCGCCGCATTGAAAGAGGCCGGTATCGACTCCACCACCGATCTGGACCTGACCCAGGTCACCTCGCACCCGGCGGCAGTGCTGTCGGTGAACAACGGCGACGACGAAGTGGGCGTGTCGTTCTGGGACGCCCGCGAGACCGTCGTCGCCGACACCCCCGATGTGGCGAAGAACCTGGTGGTGTTCGCACTGACCAACGAGATCCCCAACGACGGCGTCTCGATCAGCAGTTCGCTGAGCCCTGATCTGCAGCAGCGCATCTCGGACGCGATGGAGGACTACGCGTCCACCCCCGAGGGCGTCGAGGCCCTGACGGCGATCTACCAGATCACCGGTCTCGATAAGGCGGACCCTGCAGCGCTGCAGCAGGCGCAGACCGAGGCGGACTCCATCGGCCTGGGGAACTGATCGAATGAGCGGCGACGGCATCGCATTCGACAACGTCTCGGTTACCTACGCGGGCGGCCACACCGCGCTCGACGGAGTGACTCTGGGCATTCCGGCGGGTCAGATGGTTGCCGTCGTCGGCTTGTCCGGGGCAGGGAAGTCCACGTTGATCCGCACCATCAACGGCCTCGTGCCGGTCACCTCCGGCACCGTGACCGTCGGTGATCGCGCCGTGAACAATCTGAGCAGCAGAGGGTTACGCGATCTGCGCGGAGACGTCGGAATGATCTTCCAGGGCTTCAACCTCGCCAAGCGCACCAGCGTGCTGAACAACGTGATGATGGGCCGGCTGCACAGCTCGCCGATGTGGCGAACGCTGCTCGGTGCCTGGTCCGCGGAAGACACCGAACTGGGCATGCAGGCGCTCGAGCGAGTCGAGATAGTCGGCAAGGCCTACGCGAAGGCGTCGTCCCTCTCCGGCGGTCAGCAGCAACGGGTCGCCATCGCCCGGGCACTGGCACAACAACCGCGAGTGATCCTCGCGGACGAACCGGTGGCCTCGCTCGATCCGCCGACGTCGCACGTCGTCATGCGAGACCTGCAGCGCATCAACGCAGAACTCGGCATCACCGTGGTGGTCAACCTGCACTTCCTCGATCTCGCCCGCCGCTACGGCGACCGGCTGATCGGGTTGCGCGACGGCAAGGTGGTGTTCGACGGCCATGGCCGCGACGCCGACGAATCGGTGTTCGAGAGCATCTACGGCCGCTCGCTGACCGCCGAGGACGTGCTGGAAGCCAAGGCCGAGCTGTGAGCGCTTCCGTTTCCACTCGGCCGGTGAAGCCGCGTTCGGCATGGAAAACCGTTGTGACACTTGCCGTCGTCGGACTGATCACCGTCTGGGCGGGCGTCGGTGTCGGTGCCGACCTGGGTGACATCATCGACAACTGGGGCAACGCCACCGGCAAGCTGATCCAGTTGATGCAGCCGGACTACTGGTTCTTCCCCGAGACCGTCGACGCCATCCTCGAGACCCTGCAGATGGCCGTCATCGCGACCGCCATCGGTGCCGCGATCTCGTTCCCGGTGAGCTTCGCGGCCTCACGCGTGACCAACCCGAATCGGCCGCTGCTGACGGTGGTGCGCGGAATCATGAATGTCGTTCGCGCAGTGCCGGATCTGCTGTACGCGGCGGTGCTGGTCGCGGTGGTCGGCACCGGGGCGCTGTCGGGAATTCTGGCGCTGATCGTCTTCAACGTGGGCATCATCGTCAAGCTCGTCTCCGAGGCGTTGGACTCGGTCGATCGCGGACCGCAGGAAGCCGCTCTCGCGGCGGGTGGCTCCTGGATCGCCGCGGACCGCAGTGCCGTTGCGCCGCAGATCTTTCCGGCTTTCGTATCGCAGAGCCTCTACACGTTGGAACTGAACGTGCGCGCCTCGGCGGTGATCGGACTCGTCGGTGCAGGCGGACTCGGCATGCTCATCGACAATGTTCGGACCTTCTACAAGTATCACCAGCTCAGCCTCATCATCCTGGAGATTCTCGTCATCGTCCTGGCATTGGAACTGCTCTCGTCCTGGGCCCGTCGAAAGTTGGTCGGATGACCGTCGTCGACCGCACCACCCGTGCCACTCCGGCCCGGCCGCGCAAACCACGCAACCCCCTGCGCACCGCCGTGTGGGTGGGCATCCTCGCCGTGTTCGCACTGTCGTTGTACGGCATCGAGATTCGCTGGGACAGATTGCTCGACCTGCCACAGAACCTGGTGCGCTACGCCGGCCTGATGTTCGCACCACCGGACGTGTCCGCACTCGGCAAGGCCGTCTCGGCCACCATCGAATCGGTGCAGATGGCCTGGTTCGGAACGGTGCTCGGCATCGTCGTGTCGTTTCCGCTGAGCTTCCTCGCAGCCGCGAACATCGGGCCTCTCTGGCTGCGATGGCCGCTGCGCATCGTGTTCGCCGTCATTCGTGCAGTCCCCGAGGTCGTCATCGCCATCCTCATTCTGTCCGTCACCGGGCTGACCGCGTTCACCGGCGCACTCGCGATCGCCATCGGCTCGGTCGGCACCCTCGGCAAGTGGGGCTACGAGGCCATCGAAGGCGCGGAGAAAGGTCCGGTCGAAGCGGCCCGAGCGGCAGGCGGCTCGACGGCCCAGATCGTGCGGTGGGGACTGTGGACCGACGTCGCACCCGAGGTGTTCGCCTTCTGGCTCTATCGCTTCGAGATCAACGTCCGTGCGTCGGCCATCCTCGGTCTGATCGGTGCAGGCGGCATCGGCAGCATGTTGGTGGACAACGTGCAGTACCGCCAGTGGGGTGCGGTCGGCATGCTGCTGATCGTCGTCGTGGTCATCACCGTGCTCATCGACCAGGTCTCCGGTCAGGTGCGTCGACGCATCATCGACGGGAGCTGGGGATGGCAGAGAAAAGTATGAGCAAGATATGAGCATGGATCTCGCGCCCGGTGGAGTCGTGCCGCACATCCGATCGATCATTCCGTCGTTGCTGCCGGCCGAGCGGGCCGTCGCCGAGGTGTTTCTCCGACGTCCCGCCGACATCGTCGAGATGTCCTCGCAGCAGGTCGCCGACGCGGCCGGGGCGTCACGGGCGTCGGTGGTGCGTACCTGTCAGAGTCTCGGCTTCGGCGGTTATCAGCAGCTGCGAGTCCTGCTCGCGCGCGATGCGGCCCGGGCGTTGCCCGCGCAGGAGCGGTCGGTGGACGGTCCGTTCGCGATCGTGACGGAGACCTTCGCCCACGTCGGAGATTCCATCGCGGCGATGACGGCACTGTTGACCACCGAGGATGTCACTCGCGCGGTGGCTGCGCTCGCCGGCGCCGAGTCCGTCGTGGTCATCGGCAACGGACTCTCGGCCGCGTTGGCCGCCGATACCGATGCCAGGATGCGTTCGGTCGGCCTGCGCTCGCACGCACCGACCGACTCGATCGCGCAGCAGGTCGCCGTCCGGCTTCTCACCGATCGCGATGTGGCCCTGATCATCAGCGGATCGGGTGCCACGAGTGCATCGACCAAGGCCGCTCAGGCCGCTCGGGATCGGGGAGCCACCGTGGTCTCGGTGACGTCCTTTGCTCGCTCGACCCTGGCGGCCGCGTCGGACATCGCACTGGTGGTGGGCATGCGCGACCTCAGCTTCCAGCGCGAACTCGCCGTCACCAGCCGGATTCCGCACGTGATCCTGCTCGAAGGTCTGATGGCCGCTCTGACCGACGCCTTGGGTGACAGAGCGTCGGCAGCGATGGCCGCGACGCTGGAAGTCATCTCCGGCAACCTCGGTGAGTGAAGCGTCACCTGTGGTCGGTGACACCGTCGCACCGGTGTGCACGCTAGGTTCACTACGGTAGAAGGCGAGCAGCGGCGCTGAAGTCGCTGCTGCCGGCATGTCGACGACAGGACAGGGACCAACATCGTGAGTACAGACGACGCTGCCGTAGCAACGGTCGTTGCCGGAGTCGACCTGGGTGACCCGGAGCTCGCGCGATCCGTCGCCGACGGCCTCGCACGCGTCGAAGAGCTGATGATCAGTGAGCTCTCCGACGGTGAGGAGTTTCTCACCGAGGCTGCGTTGCACCTGGCCAAGGCCGGCGGAAAACGATTCCGGCCCCTGTTCACCGTGCTCACCGGCCAGCTGGGACCGTCGCCGACCGATCCGGCGATCGTCACCGCGGCCACGGTCGTCGAACTGGTCCACCTGGCGACGCTCTATCACGACGACGTCATGGACGAGGCGTCGATGCGTCGAGGTGCCGAGAGTGCGAACTCACGCTGGGGTAACAGTGTGGCGATCCTCGCGGGCGACTACCTGTTCGCGCATGCGTCGCGTCTGGTGTCCACCCTCGGACCCGACGCCGTGCGCATCATCGCCGAGACCTTCGCAGAACTCGTCACCGGTCAGATGCGCGAGACCATCGGAGCCAAGAGCACCGACGATCCCGTCGCGCACTATCTGAAGGTCGTGTGGGAGAAGACCGGTTCGCTCATCGCATCGTGTGGACGCTTCGGCGGAACCTTCAGCGGCGGAGATGCCGAGCACGTGGGACGACTCGAGCGCCTCGGCGACGCCGTCGGTACCGCCTTCCAGATCTCCGACGACATCATCGACATCTCCTCGGCTACCGAGCAGTCCGGCAAGACTCCCGGCACCGACCTGCGGGAAGGTGTACACACTCTGCCGGTGCTCTTCGCGCTGCGCGAGGACGGTGCCGACGGTGATCGACTGCGCGAGATCCTCGCCGGTCCGGTCACCGAGGACGCTCTGGTCACCGAGGCTCTCGAGCTGCTGCAGCGGTCACCGGGAATGATTTCGGCCAAGAGGACACTCGGCGAATACGCCGCTCGGGCACACGCAGAACTCGCACTGCTGCCGCAGGGACCGGCCAACGATGCGCTCGGCCGGTTGGTGGACTACACCGTCGAACGCGTGGGCTGACGACCGGGAACTGCCGGTCGGGGTGTTTTCGTTGATCGGGTAGTAGCACCCGGTACGAGGAGGCACTTCGGACATGAACGGTTACGCGAACGGCGCAAAGACATTCGGCCTGCTGGTCGGAATGTCGGCGCTCATCGTCTTCATCGGCTCGCTGTTCGGTAACGCGACCATTCTGATCGGCTCGATCGTCCTGGCGGTTGGCGTCAACGGTTACGCGTACTTCAACAGCGCGAAGATGGCCCTGCGATCGATGCACGCGGTGCCGGTGAGCGAACTCGAGCAACCGGCGATGTATCGGATCGTGCGGGAGTTGGCGACGACGGCTCATCAGCCGATGCCTGCGCTGTACGTCAGCCCCACCAACAACCCCAACGCGTTCGCCACCGGACGCAATCCGCGCAACGCCGCGGTGTGCTGCACCGAGGGCATCCTGCGCATCCTCGACGAGCGTGAACTACGAGCGGTGCTCGGTCACGAGCTCTCGCACGTCTACAACCGCGACATTCTGATCTCGTCGGTTGCCGGGGCGATGGCTGCCGTCATTTCGGGCCTGGCCAACCTGGCCTTCTTCGCCAACGTCTTCGGCGGACGCGGCAACGGAGGCGCGAACCCGATCGCGCTGCTGCTGGTGTCGATGCTGGGGCCCATTGCGGCCACCCTGGTACGGCTCGCGGTCTCTCGCTCGCGTGAGTATCAGGCAGATCAGTCGGGGGCCGAGCTGACCGGAGATCCACTGGCGCTGGCCTCGGCGCTCCGCAAACTCGAGCGGGGAGTGCAGTTGGCACCGTTGCCGCCCGAGCCACGATTGGCAGCCGAGTCGCATCTGATGATCGCCAATCCGTTCCGCATCGGCGACAAGGCGGGTCGACTGTTCGCCACCCACCCGCCGATGGCCGACCGCATCGAGCGCCTCGAGCGGATGGCAGGCCACCGGCCGTACTGACGGAGCCTGGGGGAACGACCCATGTGAGCAGAAATTCGTAGCGTGCTACGAATTTCCGCTCACGTGCGGCGAAGCCGCTCTAGCGGTAGTTGACGAACTGCAGTGCGATTCCGAAGTCCTCGTTCTTGAGCAGCTGCTGGATGGCTTGCAGGTCGTCGCGCTTCTTGCTGCTCACGCGCAGTTCGTCGCCCTGGATCTGGGCCTTGACGCCCTTGGGGCCGTCGTCGCGGATCTTCTTGGTGATCTTCTTGGCGTTCTCGGTGGTGATGCCCTGCACGAGCTTGCCGGTGACCTTGTAGACCTTGCCGGACGCGGCCGGATCGTTGGTTTCGAACGCCTTGAGGGAGACATCGCGTCGGATGAGCTTCTCCTTGAACACGTCGAGGGCGGCCTTGACCTTCTCCTCGGATTCGGAGGTGATCACGATGGTCTCGGACTCGCCGCTGCCGGACCATTCGATGCTGGTGTCCGATCCTCGGAAGTCGAAGCGGGTCGCCAGCTCCTTCGCGGCCTGTCCGAGAGCGTTGTCCACTTCCTGTCGGTCGACCTTGCTCACTACGTCGAAGGACGAATCAGCCACTTCTCACACTCTCCAGTCGAATCGAAATTTTGTTTGGCGGTGGTGTCGGTCCACATCCCGCAGGGACTTTATCGGCCCGCTACCGACCGTATCCACCCGGTTTGCGTTCCGGGGGGACGTTCGTTGTATTCTTCTCACCGCGCCGAAGAGCAGTACGGGCTTCGATCGCATCACGGCAGATTGCCCGAGCGGCCAATGGGAGCGGACTGTAAATCCGTCGGCTTATGCCTACGTAGGTTCGAATCCTACATCTGCCACACCTGGAACCCCGGCGAGGATTTTCCTCGCTGGGGTTTCCATGTGAAGAGGGACATGTTGGGCTCGCTGACCACGCAATTTGGTACTGGGCGCTCCGAATGTGTAACCTCTTGAAGGCTTCAGCGCACGGCAACATGCGTAGTTGCTCGCCCCCTTAGCTCAGTCGGTAGAGCGTTTCCATGGTAAGGAAAAGGTCAACGGTTCGATTCCGTTAGGGGGCTCGCTGGATTGGATGGCTCGACGTCGCGTTCCCCGCGTGGGATGGTGGACGGTGAGCACCTGAGGCGGTGTAGCTCAGTTGGTAGAGCAAACGACTCATAATCGTTGCGTCGCCGGTTCAAGTCCGGTCACCGCTACACAGTAGGCAAGCACGACCCGTAGCACTCATGAACAGTCCTGATTGACCCTGATCAGATTTACCCGAAAGTAGGCGTCCAGTGGCCTCCTCCACCGATGTGCGGCCCAAGATCACCTTGGCCTGCGAGGTTTGCAAGCACCGCAACTACATCACGAAGAAGAACCGTCGGAACGATCCCGACCGCATCGAGCTGAAGAAGTTCTGCTCCAACTGCGGCACGCATCGGGCTCACCGCGAATCTCGCTAGTTCCGCTCGGCTCGCTGGTTCGCAGATCCGTTCACCAGTCGGCGCCCGGCGTTAGGACACACTTCTCCCCCTAACGGCTCTTGCGTCCAGGGTAGAAAAGGTTGTCTTTCCGTGTCACAAGCTCAGCACGACGTCCCGGCCATGGATGCGTCCGCTCACGCGGCGTCCATGGTCGGTTCTCATTTCCGCGTCGACGACTTCTACGAGGTCGGCCGCGAGAAGGTTCGTGAGTATGCGCGTGCCGTCCAGGATTTTCATCCCGCGCATCACGACGAGGACGCAGCGAAGGGCCTCGGCTACGACGGTCTCATCGCGCCCTTGACCTTCGTTTCGTTGCTCGGAATCATGTCGCAGACCCGGATGTTGCAAGAGGTCATCACGGGATACGACCCGAGTCAGATTCTGCAGACAGATCAGAGGCTGGAATTCCACCGCCCGCTCCAGGTGGGCGATCGAATCTTCTGCGACGTGTATCTCGAGTCGTTCCGGCAGATGAGCGGCAGCGACATCATGACCACCAAGAACATCATCACCGATCAGAACGGCGATCTCGTTCAGACGACCTGGACGACCATCGTGGCGCGTACCGGCGGTGAGATCGACGAGAACATCGCCCATGCGGTGAAGGAAGTGATCAGGCATGGCGCTTCGTAACTTCGACGACGTGTCGGTCGGCGACGAGCTTCCCGAGCGCGTCGTCTCGCTCACTCGTGGTGACCTGGTGAACTATGCGGGCGTGTCCGGCGATCCCAACCCGATCCACTGGAGCGACGAAGTCGTCGAATTGGCCGGATTGGACGACGTCATCGCTCACGGGATGTTGACGATGGGTCTCGGTGCCGGTTTCGTCACCTCGTGGCTCGGCGACCCGGGTGCGGTCACCGAGTACAACGTGCGCTTCACCAGTGCGGTGCTCGTTCCGGTCGATTCGCCCGCGTCGGTGGAGTTCACCGGCAAGATCAAGGCCACCGACGCCGAGACGCGAACCGCGACCGTCGCCATCGTCGCGAAGTCCGCCGGCAAGAAGATCTTCGGGCGAGCCACCGCAACGGTGCGCTTGGCCTGAGCACGGGTCGGTCCGGTCGAGCTCGTTCGCGGCCGGGACGACGGGATTTATCTGTTCCGAAGGGTGTGCAGTACACTGAGATTTCTGGGGTAATTCGGCGCTCTGCGCTGCCCGCGTCCTCTTCCAGAGGTAGTGCGGACGGTGACCGGCCGAATGGACACCAGAGCGGCCGAGAAGTTTCGGCCGAAGGGGCGTAGCTCAATTGGTAGAGCAACGGTCTCCAAAACCGTAGGTTGCAGGTTCAAGTCCTGTCGCCCCTGCCCAAGGTGTCAGCAACTGAGAGGAACGACGTGAGCGAGGAGCGCGGTAAGCGCGACGGTCGATCGGAGGAGTTCGAGAACTCTTCGGCTTCAGACGACGTCGCACCTGGCTCCGAGGGCCGTCCTTCCGATGCTGATACCACTGCCGGTGAATCCGCTGCAGACGCCGTGGTGCCCACTGGCAAGCGATCGACCAGCAGGTCCCGCGGCAGCGCTGCGGGCGTGTCGATGTCCAAGGCTCCGGCCGCGTCCACCACGCCGGCGAAGGTCAAGACCGGTAGGACTCGATCGGGCAAGGTCAAAGCCGACAAGCGGCCGAACGTGTTTCTGCGTCTGTTGCAGTTCTTCCGTGAGGTCGTCGCCGAGCTTCGCAAGGTCATCTGGCCGAACAAGAAGCAGATGGTCACCTACACCACCGTCGTGCTCGTCTTCCTGACGTTCATGGTCGCGTACATCAGTGGCCTCGACGTGCTCTTCATCCAGGGCGTCGGCTGGCTGTTCGGCTGACCGATCGCAGCTGCGTGACCTATCGACGATCGAACCGAGCAGGAAACTAGAGAAAGGGTGCTGACGTGAGCACGCCGCACAACGACGCCACCGAAGTGGCCGCATTCGACGCCGATGTCGAGGCGACCAAGCAGGGCCTCGAAGCGGAGCAGGCCGCTCAGGACCGCGAGACCGACGAAGCAATCAAGGCCGATGTCGCCGCTGCCGCCGGTGAGGACGTCCCCGCCGAAGAAGGCGAGACTGCCGACGCAGATGTGACAGCCGAGCCCGAGGACCCCGTTGCCGAGATGAAGGCGGCTCTGCGCCGCGCTCCCGGTGACTGGTACGTCATCCACTCGTACGCCGGATACGAGAACAAGGTCAAGGCGAACCTCGAGACCCGCGTGCAGAACCTCGACGTCGGTGACTACATCTTCCAGGTGGAAGTTCCCACCGAAGAGGTCACCGAGATCAAGAACGGTCAGCGCAAGCAGGTCAACCGCAAGGTTCTGCCCGGCTACATCCTCGTTCGCATGGAGCTCAACGACGAGTCCTGGGGAGCGGTCCGCAACACCCCGGGCGTCACCGGCTTCGTCGGTGCCACTTCGCGGCCGTCACCGTTGACCATCAACGAGGTCGTCAAGTTCCTGATGCCGCAGGAAGGTGCCAAGAAGGACGCGAAAGCGACCGCAGGCGCAGCCGATCAGGGCGGCGACACCACGTCGAAGCCGGCCATCGAGGTCGACTTCGAGGTCGGCGAGTCGGTCACCGTCATGGACGGCCCGTTCGCCACCCTCCCCGCCAGCATCAGCGAGGTCAACGCCGAGCAGCAGAAGCTCAAGGTGCTGGTATCGATCTTCGGCCGTGAGACACCGGTCGAGCTCGGCTTCACGCAGGTCTCCAAGATCTAGTAGCCGAGCACACAGACTTGCAGTAGCAACCGCAAGAAACCCGAGCGAATACAAGGAAAAAGAAATGCCCCCGAAGAAGAAGAAGCTAGCCGGGATCATCAAGCTTCAGATCCAGGCCGGTGCCGCCAACCCGGCACCGCCCGTCGGCCCCGCGCTGGGCCAGCACGGCGTCAACATCATGGAGTTCTGCAAGGCGTACAACGCCGCGACCGAGTCGCAGCGCGGCAACGTCGTGCCGGTCGAGATCTCGGTCTACGAAGACCGCACGTTCGACTTCAAGCTGAAGACTCCCCCCGCTGCCAAGCTGCTGCTCAAGGCCGCAGGCGTGGCGAAGGGCTCCGGCGAGCCGCACAAGACCAAGGTCGCCAAGGTGACCATGGACCAGGTGCGCGAGATCGCCAAGACCAAGCAGGAAGACCTCAACGCCAACGACATCGATCAGGCCGCGAAGATCATCGCCGGCACTGCTCGCTCGATGGGCATCACCGTCGAAGGCTGATTCTCAGCCGTCAAGCAAGACACGTGGGAGAGCCGGCCAGGCTCGTCAACCACACTGAACTCGAACGAAGGACAGTAAGACATGGCAAAGCGCAGCAAGGCCTACCTCGAGCAGGCCGCAAAGATCGACCAGGACAACCTCTACTCGCCTCTCGAAGCCGCGAAGCTGGCCAAGGAGACCGCGTCGAGCAAGTTCGACCCCACCGTCGAGGTCGCAGTGCGTCTCGGCGTCGACCCTCGCAAGGCCGACCAGATGGTGCGCGGCACCGTCAACCTTCCCCACGGCACCGGCAAGACCGCTCGGGTTATTGTTTTCGCCGCTGGTGAGAAGGCTGCAGAGGCCGAGGCAGCAGGAGCCGACGTCGTCGGCGCAGAAGATCTGATCGAGCGCATCCAGGGCGGATTCCTGGACTTCGACGCCGCGATCGCCACCCCGGATCAGATGGCCAAGGTCGGCCGTATCGCCCGTGTCCTCGGACCGCGTGGCCTGATGCCGAACCCGAAGACGGGCACGGTCACCAACGATGTGACCAAGGCCGTCAACGACATCAAGGGCGGCAAGATCAACTTCCGCGTCGACAAGCAGGCCAACCTGCACTTCGTCATCGGCAAGGCCTCGTTCGACGAGACCAAGCTGGTGGAGAACTACGGCGCAGCGCTGGACGAGATCCTGCGTGCGAAGCCGTCGTCGGCCAAGGGTCGTTACGTCAAGAAGGTCACCGTCTCGACCACCACCGGACCCGGCGTCCAGGTCGATCCGAACCGCACGCGCAACCTCCTCGAGGACGACGCGAACGCGTAAATCAGTTCAGCATCATCACGAAGGCCGGCACCGATTCATCGGGTGCCGGCCTTCGTTGCGTGATGAGGTCCGTGGTGCTACGCAGCTCGCGCGAAATTGGCCAGGATGATCCCGGCGATGCGGTCCAGCAGTGCTGCGGGCAGGTCGTGGGCCATGCCGTCGATCAGCGTCAACTCGGCCCCGGGGACGGCACGGGCGATGGCCTTGCCTCCCGACGGTCGCACCAGTTTGTCCGCGGTGCCGTGGATGACCGTGGTGGGTGCGGTGATCTTCTTCGTGTACGGCCGCAGACTGCCGGTGCCGGTGATGGCGGCCATCTGCCGGACTACACCGGACGGGTTGTAGTTCCGCTCGTACATCACCTGTGCGATCTCGAGCTGCTCTTCCGGCGGAGTGCGGTAGCCGGGGGAGCCGATCGCGGCGAGCGTCTTCGCCGAGTGCGCGATGATCTCGTCCTTGGTGGCGTCCTTCCCGACGCCGCCGATGAGCGGCAGCAGCGCGCGTGGGTCGGGTGGCGGTAGAAACGGCTCGTTGGTGCTCGAGAAGAGGATGCCCACAGACTTCGTTCGGTCGGGATAACTTCCGGCGAACACCTGGGTGATCATTCCGCCCATGGAGGCACCGACGACGTGCGCCGAGTCGATGTCGAGATGGTCCAGCACGCCGACGGCGTCGGCCGCCATGTCCGTGATCGTGTACGGCACGTCCGAGGACATCCCGAACTCGTGCCGGATCAGCCGAAGGATCTGGGAACCTCGTACCTTCTGCCCGGTCATCTTGGTGGACAACCCGATATCGCGGTTGTCGATGCGGATCACCCGGTAGCCGGCGTCGACGAGACGGGTGCAGAAGTCGATGGGCCACAACGTCAATTGCGCGGACAGGCCCATGATGAGCAGCACTGCGGGATCGTCGGTCGACCCCATGTCCTCGTATGCGATCTCGACGGAGTTCGTCGGCGCGACACCTTGTTCGATTCTCATGGTCTCGTTCCTACCAGCCTGGCTCACCGAGTACCGGCACCACCAGGTAGCTCGGATCGTCCGGGTCGATGTCGATGTCCTGTCGGCGCAGTCGCGTACGCACCAGATCCGGCAGAATCGGGATGAACCGCGGTGTGTCGGTGGCGAATACGCTCACGCGGAGGCGGTGGCCGGATGCGATGACGGCTTCGGTGGTGAGGATGTCGATGTCGAGTTCGATGGGTCGGCCGACGGGCACCGGGAGCAGCGCTGCCTCGGTGAGCGGATGGTACGGGCGGGTGTAATCGCCGTTCTGGGCGAACAGTGAGCGTTCGTCGTCGACGGCACGGCGTGAGGCGAGCAGGGCACCGTTGCTCAGCACGATCGACCGGCCGCTCGGGGAGACGTCGCAGACCATGACGGCCCACATCGCTTCCGGCGCATGGCAGACGACGCGCACATGCAGATTCATGGGGCCGGACAGCACGGTGTCCGCATCGGCAGGCGCGGTGGTGAAGGTGACTGCGCCGCCCTCGGCGAATCGATTGTCGTAGGTGAAGCCGCCGCCCAGGACTGCCGTCACACCGGCGAGAACCTGTGTGGTGTCCCGAGATACGACGGCTCGCAGCGAGGGGCGCACCGTCAGGACATCGGACTCGGCGCTCGGCAGGCCGGTGAGGCTGCCGTCGGCGACGGCGTGGGGCGCGGTGCCCGATGCCGCTGCCGACAGGTAGAGCCGGCGCGGTTGCGCCTGGGGAGCCGGAAAGCGCCCGTGCGCAGTCCAATTGCCGCCCTGCTGACGCAGGGTGACGGGGCCGTAGTTCTCGATTCCGTTGTCGACGTCGCGCAGCCACTTGTCGAACCAAGCGCGTTCGAGTACGTCCAGGCGAGGTGGAAAGCCCGGCTCGCCGAACCCGATTCCCGGGTTGCCGTGGTATCCGTCGCCGACGAGCAGCTGCTTGTATCCGCGTTCGAGAGGGAGGCGGTTGTAGATGTCGGGTGCGGACCCGCCGAAGATGTCGTGCCAGCAGCCGTACAGAAATGTCGGTGCCGCGATGTCTTCGATGACGGCATCGATGGTGTCGTAGTACTCGTTGTCGTAGATTCGCGGGTCTCCGCCCGCGACAAAGCCTTTGGCCAGGTCGAGCAGATTCGTGGCCGGGGATCGAGCGCGATCGCGGAGCCATGCGAGCGGGTCGATTCCGCCGATCGCAGGTGCCCATTTGAGCCCGTTGACGGCCGCGAGCCACAGCGGAATGAACGCCGAGGTGGCACCTCCGGTGGCGAAGATCTCGCGCACGATGTCCACCGACCCCTCGACCGCGAACACCGCGTCGAGGCCTGCAGGCTGCTTGGCTGCGGCCTGCAGGGCGTTGATGGCGGAGTACGAGATTCCGGCCATCCCGATCCTGCCGTTGCACCACTGCCTGCGTCGGGCCCATTCGATCACCTCGAGCGAGTCGAGCTGTTCCCGGCGGCCGAGCACGTCCCAGGTGCCCGAGGAACTTCCGGTGCCGCGGACGTCGACGATCATCTGCACGTACCCGCTGCGCACGAGATGACGGTTGACCGAGAGCAGGTCGGCCGCCCCGCCCGCTACCACCCGGGTGAGCTCGGTGATGCCGTCGAACCTGGTTCCGGTCAGGTCGAACGCGGACGAGAAAGCTCGGATCGCACGACCCAGAACCGGGGTCTCGAGGATGGTGTCGATGCCCTTGATCAGCAGCTTGTTGTAGGGCGTGAGGTTCAGGACGGTGGGAAACGCGCCCTCCACCGCCCGTCCCGACGCGTCCGCGGGGCGAAAGACGTATGCGCGCAGCACAGTTCCGTCGCTCATCGGAATGCGGACGTTCGCCGCGACCGACACTCTCGGGTAGCGCGGCTCCTCGCGCACGATCGCCGCCCATGCAGCCGCAGCGTCCCCGCCGCTCGGATCGCGTACGGGTTGCAGGAGGGGGTGTGGCTCTACGGCAGTCATGAAGACCGATTAGACCTTCGAACGACCCATCCTGTCCTGCATAACGCGTTTCGGTCGTAACGCGTACCAATCAGAACGCCAACTTTCTGTGTCTTGTTGGGAATCCTCTCAACGGCAGTTGAGCGTCACTGTGGGCAATACCAGACTTTCTCGGTCATCCGGTTGTCCGGCTCCGTCATTGCTAACGTCTGCCCGTCCGAGTGATGTGGGACACCGACCGTTGCAGGGGAGCACGAATGCACGTAGAAGCACTGTTCGGAGACGGATCGTTGCGTCCGATCTGGCCGCACGCAGACGCTTTGATCACCAACGAATGCCCGGGGCTACGGTTCGCCGGGAAGTACGCCGACGTCGTTGCTCTGAGCAACGGCGATCCGACGGCGCTGCGACCGTTCGTCGACGAGGACACTCGCAGACGGGTGGCAGACATGGCAGCACCGCGCACCGATACCGCACTCGTGTTCGGAGCCAACGGCTTTCTCGGTGCTCACCTGATCGGCCGCCTCACTCGTGATTCCGCCGTCGAGGTCGTCTACGCGATGGTTCGTTCCACCGAGGAAGAGACGGCTCTCGAGCGTCTGCAGCGCACGTTCGATCAGTACGAGATCGTCGTGGACGCCGGCAAGATCCGCATCGTCGAGGGCACGCCGACGAAGTTCCGGTTCGGTCTGGACAAGGCCGCCTACTACGACCTGGCTGCCGGAGTGGGGCAGATCTTCAACTGCGCCAGTTCGACCGACTACACCGAGAGCTACGCCGAGCTGCGCGACGACTGGTTCGTCAGCGTGCTGCGGATCCTCGAATTCAGCATCACCTCCACCCGTAAGCACCTGACGTACGTGGGAAGCATCGGTGCCCACCTGTACCAGAAGCCCGAGGACTTCCGTCGTCCCGATTCGTGGTGGTACTCCGGATACGCGCAGATGAAGTGGGTCAACGCAACGCTGCTGGGCTGGCTGTCGATGTCGGACACCTACTCCGTCACCCTGTGCGAAGCCCCCTACATCCTCGGCAGCACCGAACTCGGGCGTGACCCTGGCCGGGTCTACAGTTTCTGGCGGATCATCGAACTGGCGATCGCTGCCGGTGCCATCTGGGACGGCCCTGGCATGAACTACGTTCCCGTCGACGTGATGTGTGACGTGATGGCGAGCAACTCGCTGCGCGGTCATCCTCTGACGAGACTGTTGCCGAGCAATCCCACCGGCTACGGCCACGATCTCTATGCCGAACTGTTGGGGCTCGATCTGGTGAGTTGGGACGAGTTCAAGGAGCGCGTCAGCGTACGCATCTCACCTCGGTTCGCCGAGACGATGCTGGCCGACAACATCGACAAGCTCATGCGCCTGGTGCACAAGCCCGAGGCCATCCTGCCGGTCGACCACGACATCTCGTGGTGCGATCACCGTCGCCTCTTCGAGCTCTACTTCGACAAAGCACAGCTCAAGACGCTCACGCCCGCCGCCGTCAACTGACGTGTCGGAGGGATTCGAACCCACCTCGGTGCGCCTACGGGACGTACCCATCGGCCGTGAGGTGACCAACGGCGTTCTCTCGCTCGGCTTCTACGTGGTGTGCGGGCTGATCGGGCTGCTGCCCGCCTCGGTGCGGATCCGGGCGGCCGATGCCTTCGTGACCTGGTCGGAGAGCGTCGACGAACAGCGGCACAGCTGATGTCGTGGATTCGGTGGACACTCGGCCTCGCCGTGGTGCCGGCAGCTCCGTTCGCGCTGTTCGTGTACTGGCGAACGCGGTTCTTCTTCCGTGATCCGCACCGCGAACCGCCCGCCGATCCGCGGGCGGTGGTCGCGCCGGCCGACGGGTTCGTCACGTACGTCAAACGCGTGGAGGCGGGCAGTACCGCGTTCGCCGTCAAGAAGGGGCGGACGATCGTTCTCGACGAGATCGCCGGAGTCGGCTCGACCGACAGCGGCTACCTGATCGGGATCTACATGTCCGAATACTCGGTGCACCGCAATCGAATTCCGGTTGCGGGCACCGTCGGCATGCGTCGCCACCGGTCGGCTGCACCGTTCAACAAGTCGATGGCCAGGGTCGGCGCGAACCTGTTGACCCGACGCACTCCGTACGACGAGGGCTGCGACTACCTGCTCACCAACGAGCGGCTCACCATCTCGATCGAGCACGAGTCCGGTGCCGTGGTGACGGTGACGCAGATTGCCGATCTCTGGGTCGACCGCATCGTCGCGCACGTCGCCGTCGGTGACACCGTCGAACGCGGCGAGCAGTACGGGATGATCCGCTTCGGTTCTCAGTGCGATGTGTTCGTGCCGGATGCACTCGTCGACGAGATCACCGTCCGGCCAGGCAATTACGTGTTCGCCGGGGAGACGACGGTGGCCCGTTCACCGATCCTCGTCGACGGCAGTCAACAGAACGAAGAGGAACGATGATCACGATCGAAGAGGTCGACGGCAAAGCAGGCTGGCGCGAATTCGAGGGCGTCTCCGACCTGGTCTACCAAGGCGATCCGCACCGCCTTCCCGACGAGTCGATAGACCTGCGTCGAGTGCTCATCGCACCGCCGTCCTCGGTCGCCGCCACTCGCATCACGAAAGCATTCCTGGCGCGCGAGAACGGAATCGCCGTCGGCCGCGTCGTGGCCATCCACGACCTGTCGTTCACCGAGTACACGGGGGAGTCGATGGGCTTCTTCGGCTTCTACGAGGCCGTCGACGATCACGACGTCGCGAGAGCATTGCTCGACGCTGCGGCGCAATGGCTTTCGGCTCGCGGGCTCGCGACCATCTCCGGACCGTTCGGGCCGTCGATGTTCTACAGCGCAGGCATCGTCGTCGACGAGACCCCGGCACTGCCGCTGGTGGGCATGCCGCACAATCCGCACTACTACGCCGCCCACTTCGAGAAGTGGGGTCTGATGGCGGTCAAGGACTTCTACAGCTACCTCTTCGACGACCCGTGCATCATCTACAACGACCCCAAATACGCGCGGCACATGCAGATCTTCGAGAAGATCAAGGCGCGATCCGAGGTGACGTTCCGGTCGATGAAGTACCGGACGCTGCGGCGCGACGCGCGCATCGTGCGGGACCTCTACAACAAGACGTTCGTGAACTTCTGGGGCTTTTCGCCGCTGTCCTACACCGAGCTGTTCGAGTTGCTCAAGATGATGCTTCCGGTCATCGACCGCAGGCTGACCCTGCTGGCCGAACTCGACGGCAAGCCCGTCGGCTTCCTGATGGGAATCCCGGACGTCAATCAGGCCGCCGCGAAGGCGGCGCACCTGAAGTCTCGCTGGGCGCGAGACCTGGTGACGCTGTGGCACGTCAAGCGTCCGGGTCGAACCGAGGTCATCGACGGCGTGCGGGTGGACATGCTGTTCGTCGATCCCGATTGCCCCGATCGAGCCGTGTCCTCCCTGCTGATCATGGAGATGTCGGTGCGCATGCGCGACCTCGGGTTCACTCGCGTCGAAGCGGCTCCCGTGCTCGATGACAGTCCGTGGATGAGGGGCTCGGTCCTGACCCGAACGAAGCTCGCTCCGCATCGCACCTACCGCATCTTCAGCCGGGAGTTGACGTAGATGACCGACACGATCTCGCGATTCGACCCGCAGGTGACGAGGGGAAACATCGGCGACCGGTGGGGTCGGCTCGTGGCGCGTCGGCGTTGGGTGGTGCTGGCGATCTGGACGCTGCTGGCGGTGGGATCGGCGGTTCTGTATCCGGCGCTGCAGAATTCGCTGGTCGGAGCCAACTTCTCGGTGCCGGGCACCGAATCGAGCCGGGCCGACGATCTGATCGAGCGTCACTTCGAGTCGTTCGGCTCGGAACAACTCGTCGTCACGTTCACCTCCGAATCGGTGAACACATCCGACCCGGCGTTCCGTGAGCGAGTGGGGGAGGTCGTGGGTCGGCTCCGGCAGTCCCCGGACGTGCTGCGGGTCGTCGACCCCTACGAGACCGCGGGCTTCGTCCCGACGATTTCGCAGGACGGCACGTCGGCGCTGGCGTTCGTCGGTATCGGCGGAGAGGCGAGCGATCGGATCGCGGTCGCAGAACGCGTGCAGGAGATGATCGACGCGGCATCCGGCGACGGCGTCGAGGTGGCGGTGACAGGGTATTCCCCGATGACGGTCGATCTCACCCGCGTCGAATCCGAGGATGCCGTACGGGCCGAGAGCATCGGTCTTCCCATCGCTTTCGTGGTTTTGATCCTGGCGGTGGGGTCGGTGGTCGCAGGCATCGTGCCGTTGGTCTCCACCGGCATCGGCGTCCTGGCAGCATTCGGAATGTTCGCGCTGCTGTCCAACGTGATGACGTTCGACGTTCTCGTCACCACCGTCGCGGCGATGTTCGGTCTGGGTCTGGGAATCGACTACGCGCTGTTCATCGTCAGTCGATTCCGGGAGGAGATCGGGCGAGCCGGACCCTCGGACGATCCGGACCGGACGGAGCGCGCCGTCGGGGCGGCCATGGGTACCGCCGGGCACACCATCGTCATCTCCGGACTGGTCGTGTTGATCGCACTCGGAGCCCTGGCCATCGTCGATGTCCCCGCGGTACGCAGCATCTCGTTGGTCGTCGCACTCACCATCGCCACCGTGGTCGTGGTCGCCTGGACCCTGCTGCCGGCGATTCTCGCGGTACTGGGCACGCGCATCGGAGCGTGGTCGCTGCCGCGCAGATTCCAACCCCCGTCGGTCGACGAGCACGACGCCGCGGTGCCCACGTGGTGGTCGAGATGGGCGCAGCACGTCATCGAGCGCCCGTGGCGTTACACGGCCGCGTCGGCCGCGGTCCTCCTCGTCTGCCTGATTCCCATCGGTTCCATCTCGTACGGTGTCGACCTCGGTGCCGAAGCGCTGAGCGCCGAACCGTCGGGACGGGCCAACACGGTCCTGACCGAGAAGTTCGCGCCCGGGACCATCTCACCCATCACCATCGTGTTCACGGGTGAGAACGACAGTCCGTTGGAACCGCAGCAGATGGCCACCGTCAACGCCTTCGCCGACTCCGTGCGCGGGGACGATCGCGTCGCCTACGCTTTGGCGCAGCCGGAGGCCGGGCGGTCGCTGCTGATCGTGGTTCCGTCGGTGCCGATCGACTCGACTCAGGCCTCCGATCTCGTCGGATCCCTGCGTGAGCAGGCGGTCGCTGCAGGTGAGACGGACGGCACGAGCGTCTCCGTGGGTGGCACCACCGCACTGGTGGTCGACGCCTCCGACGAGATCTCGGGCAAGTTCGCCTGGGTAGTCGCCGCCGTTCTCGCCTTCTCGCTCGTGTACTTGGCAGTCGTCTTCCGCAGCGTGGTGATTCCGCTCAAGGCGGTCGCCATGAACCTGCTCGTCACCGGAGCAGCGTTGGGTGCGACCGTCGCCGTCTTCCAATGGGGTTGGGGGTCGGGCCTTCTCGGCTTCGAAAGCCCGGGCTACATCCAGGTGTATCTACCGGTGACGGTGTTCGCAGTGGTCTTCGGCCTGTCGATGGACTACGAGGTGTTTCTCATCGGCCGCATGCGTGAGGTGTTCGTGCGGGGAGCGAGCAACGACGTGGCCGTCGTCGACGGTATCGAGCACACCGCCAGACCGATCACGGCCGCCGCCGCGATCATGATCGCCGTGTTCGCCAGCTTCCTCACCGCCGACGTTCTCGAGCTCAAACAGTTCGGCTTCGCTCTCGCCATTGCAGTGCTGTTCGACGCGGTGCTGGTGCGGATGATGATGGTGCCCGCGATGATGAAGCTCTTCGGTGAGCGGAACTGGTGGCCCGGGTCGAACCGCAGGAGAGTCGACTCCGGGTGCTACGAGGCCGTCGGCAGCTGAGCGCTCGCGAGGATTTCGCCGCCGGCCGAGCGGATCTCGATGTCGGTCACATCCTGGCGCAGTACCGCGGCGTTCATGCGGCACTCGATGGTGATGTCACTACCGAGAAACGTGCCGGACGGGCGCTCGACACCCGACCGGTCGACGAGAACCACCTCGTACGGTCCACGATCGGAGATGCCCTCCATCTCCAGAACGGTCTCGGTGCCCCAGGTGTGGGCGACCAGACCTCCTTCTACGTCGACGCTCGGCGCACTCGTCGTGAACGCGATTTCCTCGTACGCGCCGAGGGTTCCGGGTGGACCGGTGATCGCGGTGGGTGGATCCGCGGGCTGGCGGTAGGCGTCCACCCCGAGCACGGCCCCACCGCCGACCACCACCCCCAAAATCGCGGCCGCAGCGGCCAGACCTGCCGATCTGCGCTGCATTCCGAATCGCTGCATACCGAATCGCGGCGATCCGGATCGCTCTCGCGGGGAGCGGCCCGTCGCGACGAGGATTCGCTCGCGCAGGTCGGGTGGCGTCGCGGATTCGAGCCAGGGCTCGGTTGGTCCACGGCGGCCCAGGATGTCCGTCATCTCGCGCAATTGGGCGATCTCGGTGTCGACCGTGGGATCCGCCGCAGCGAGTTCGCGCAGTTCGGCGGCCTCGGCGTCGTCGAGATCGTCGCCGACGGCAGCGGCGATCAACTCGGCTCGGCGATCGGGTGATGCGCTCATGATTCCTCCTGTCCGTCGAGGTGGTCTCGTAGGGCCCGCAGTGCATAGAAGGTGCGGGTGCGCAGTGTTCGTACGGCAACTCCGGTCGATTCCGAGAGTTCGGCGTAGGTGCTGCCGCCGAGGTGCACTGCGACGACGACCTGCCGATGCTCGGGGGACAGCAGGGCGAGTGCGGCGATGATTCGGAGCCGCTCGTCGACGTCGGGACTGGTGTCACGCGTGACCCCACCCGACCCCCGATCGATGTCCTCGATCCGGTCCGACGCCGGCATCGGCATCCTCGTCAGCGACCGTTGAACGTCGACGATCACATTGCGTTCGATGGCGAACAACCACGTTCGCAGCGACCCGCGCCTCGGCTCGAATCGGGATCGCGCTCGCCATGCCCGAAAGAAGGTCTCCTGAACGCAATCCTCGGCCAGAGTTCTGTCGCGCAGAGCGTTGACGGCGAACCCGAGCATGGCCGACGCGTGCTCGTCGTACGCGGCAGCGACGTCGAAGTCCAGTTCGATCACGCTCCCGATGCTCATGACAGTGGATACGTCGGTGGACCCTCGAACGTTCACGACGAGGGCGGAGAATATTTCTTTACCGAGCTTTGAACATTCTGGCATCGGCACTCGTACACCTTGCACGGGCTCGCTTGCCCGATACTCCCACGGAAGGCACACGAGATGACCAGACGCTCGATTCCACGCCCGGCCACGTCGATCCGATCCACCGCCACAGCGCTCGTCGGTGGTACCGCGGCCCTGATGCTGTTCGCCGCTGCCCCGGCCGGTGCCGATACGCCTGTCGCCGAACCGGATTCGTTCACCAGCGCGTTCACGGCCATGGCCACTCCCGACCAGGTGCTCAACGGTGAGGGCGTCGCCACTCCGGGGCAGCCCGGCGCGATGGGTACCTTCACGCTGCGCATCAACTCCGACCTCGACATCGTCTGCTACGACATTGCGCTCGAAGGTGTCACCGGCGACTACATGAGCCCGGCCAAGACCGCCACGCACATTCACCAGGCTGCGGCGGGCGCAGCAGGACCTCCGCGTCTGGCATTCCCGAATCCGACGCCCATCGGCGACGGCCCACGCACCAGCAGCGGCTGCATGCAGGGACCGTTCACCACCGGGCTCACTCCGGCCGGCGCCACCGCCGACAGCGGTGCCGGATTCACGCTCGATCGGATCGAAGCCGATCCCGCGGCCTTCGCCGCCGACACTCACACCGTCGATTTCTCGGCGGGAGCGGTGCGCGGCCAGCTCACCCAGATTCCGGTCGGGTCCGTTGCGACCGGAGGCGGTGGATCGTCGCTCGCGGCGGCCGATTCGGCGTCGAGCTCGGTGCTGCCCGTCGTCGGTGCAGTGGCTCTGGGTGCGATGGTCGTCGCGGGCGTGACGTTCGCGGCTCGACGTGAGGTGCGGAGCTGAGATATTCGGTTCTGATCGCGGCAGCGGCGGTGATGGTGGTGGTGGGCTGTTCCTCACCGTCACCGCAGCCGTCGCAGCCGTCACCACCGGCCATCCCCGTGTCCTCGCAGCCGTTGTCGGGCACTGCCCCGACTGCGCCCGCAGTGGACTCGGTGACACCGGCCCCGACGCGGGTGAGCGCCGTGGACATCGGTCTCGACGAGCCGTTGATCGGCCTGGGGCTCACCGAGTCGGGGGAGATGCAGGTGCCCACCGACTACGACGACGTCGGGTGGTTCACCGGAGGTGGCCGACCCGGTGCGATCGGCAGTCCGACGGTGATAGCCGGGCACGTCGACTCGACGACCGGTCCTGCGGTGTTCGATCGCCTCTCGGAACTCGGAACCGGAGATGTCGTCGAGGTCGAGGACGAGGCGGGTGGCCGAACCACGTACCGAATCGATCGGATCGGTGACTACGGCAAAACCGAGTTCCCGACCGCACTGGTCTTCGGAGCGGTGCCTGCCGACGAGATTCGGCTCATCACCTGTTCGGGTGACTTCGATGCAGCGGTGGGCAGCTACGAGCGCAACCTGGTTCTCTACGGGGTGCGCATCTGACGGTGCGAACGCCGAACGTTTTGGAGTTGGCATCGAACGTGTTGTAGCCTGGTCAACGGTTCGGAACACGAATGCTCGCACTCGTGCCCTGATCGCCCAATCAAGTTCTACCCAAGACCGTTGGTCACCGCCTTCTCGAAGGATTCACTTCCGGGAGTTGCGCGGTTGAAGGTCCGAGATCGCTTCGGACGGCCCACGCAGGAGAACGAGGTAGGGAACCTGTATGCAGCCCTCGTGGCTGCCCGCTCGTTCACGCCCCGTGTGCTTCTTGCGCCGGGGCGTTCGTCGTTTTCCGGCCCTCTCGCGATCGACACAACTTCCCACGAGAGGAGGCGAAGTATGGCAAAGCCCGAAAAGGTCTCAGCAGTATCGGAGATCACCGAACAGTTCAAGGGTTCGACGGCTGCCGTCGTCACGGAATACCGTGGTCTTTCGGTGTCCGGTCTGACTCAGCTCCGGCGTGCGCTCGGCGAAGGTGCCACGTACTCCGTCGCCAAGAACACCCTGGTCAAGCGCGCAGCAGCCGAGGCCGGCATCACCGGCCTCGACGACTTGTTCGTCGGACCGACCGCCATTGCATTCATCAAGGGCGAGCCGGTCGACGCAGCGAAGGCCATCAAGGCCTTCGCCAAGGACAACAAGGCCTTGATCGTCAAGGGCGGCTACATGGACGGCGCAACGCTGTCCGTGGACGAGATCAACAAGATCGCAGACCTCGAGTCGCGCGAAATCCTGTTGGCCAAGCTTGCCGGCGCCATGAAGGGCAACTTGTCGAAGGCTGCAGGCCTGTTCAACGCTCCCGCATCGCAGTTCGCGCGTCTGGCGTTCGCGTTGCAGGAGAAGAAGGCTGCCGGCGCACCCGCCGCGGCCGAGGCACCTGCAGAAGCAGAAGCACCGGCGGAAGCTCCCGCCGAAAGCTGATCCGCTGGTATCGGCGAACAGCTCAGCTCCACACCATCACCGAACACCAGTCGCGGATCAGCGACCAGGTACTTACAGGAAGGACCCGCCACCATGGCGAAGCTCAGCACCGAAGAATTGCTCGACCAGTTCAAGGAGCTCACCCTCCTCGAGCTCAGCGAGTTCGTGAAGGCATTCGAGGAGACCTTCGAGGTCACCGCAGCCGCTCCCGTCGCCGTCGCCGCTGCCGGTGCACCGGCAGCCGGTGGCGCTGACGCTGCCGAGGAGCAGGACGAGTTCGACGTCGTCCTCGAGTCGGCCGGCGACAAGAAGATCCAGGTCATCAAGGTCGTCCGTGAGGTCGTCTCCGGCCTCGGCCTGAAGGAAGCCAAGGACCTCGTCGAGAGCGCTCCGAAGGCAATCCTGGAGAAGGTCGCCAAGGACGCAGCCGATGCTGCCAAGGAGAAGCTGGAAGCTGCCGGCGCGAAGATCTCCGTCAAGTAAGACCGCTTCGTTGCAGTCGTACTTCACGCTCTGAATTCGAGAGCGAGTCGAGGGGCCGTTCCCACTCAGGTGGGGGCGGTCCCTTTTCTGTGTTTCCGGCAGCTCCGACCGAGTCGTCGTTGTGATCGGTCACGGACTCCGCCGGATCGCGTGACACCCGCTCCGCGCCGCTGTTTACTCGACCTCGCCGAAGTCCGAAGCGTTCCGAAGGGTTTCGGCCGTCATTTTTTGTGGTGTGTCACAGCTTCCTCACGCAGGGACTTGTCACAGTTCTGGCGAGTCGGCGTCCGTGTCGCGTGAGATGAGCCACACTGATGCAAGCTCTACAGCCTGACTCGGGGAAGTTCTTACTGGGCGGTAAGCTCCTGTGTCGGAGCGGACACGTGCATGGGTTACAGTGACGCAACCCACATCTGGGTCGATGTGTACGAATTGTGGAGGTCAGCGTGGGAGTCGAGGTTTCGGTCGAGGGATTGACCAAGTCTTTCGGGGTACAGAAGATCTGGCAGGACGTGACGTTGACCCTGCCGAAGGGTGAAGTCAGTGCTCTGCTCGGTCCGTCCGGTACCGGCAAGTCGGTCTTCCTGAAGTCGCTGATCGGTCTCCTGCGTCCCGAGCAGGGCAAGATCTTCATCGACGGAACCGACATCCTGCAGTGCTCCTCGCGAGAGCTCTACGAGATCCGCAAGCTGTTCGGGGTGCTGTTCCAGGACGGCGCACTGTTCGGCTCGATGAACCTCTACGACAATGTCGCGTTCCCGTTGCGTGAGCACACCAAGAAGTCCGAGTCCGACATCCGCAAGATCGTGATGGAGAAGCTCGAACTGACCGGTCTGCTCGGTGCCGAGGACAAGCTGCCCGGTGAGATCTCCGGCGGTATGCGCAAGCGCGCCGGACTGGCCCGCGCCCTGGTGCTCGATCCCGAGATCATCCTGGTCGACGAGCCGGACTCGGGCCTCGATCCCGTTCGCACCACCTACATTTCGCAGACCCTGATCGACATCAACGCCGAGATCGATGCCACGATCCTGATCGTCTCGCACAACATCAACCTCGCCCGGACGGTGCCCGACAACATCGGTATGCTCTTCCGTCGCCAGCTGGTCATGTTCGGTCCGCGCGAGGTGCTGCTGACGAGCGACGAGCCGGTGGTCAAGCAGTTCCTCAACGGAACGATGATCGGCCCGATCGGTATGTCGGAGGAGAAGGACGAGGCGCAGATGGCGCAGGAGCAGGCCATGGTCGACGCCGGGCACCACGCCGGTGGCGTCGACGACGTCGAAGGCATCGTGCCGCAGATGAAGGCCACTCCCGGTACTCCGGTTCGTCAGGCCGTCGGGCGTAGGCAGGAACGGGTGCGCCAGATCATGCACACCCTGCCGCACAACGCGCAGGTCGCCATCCAGGAAAGCCTCGACACCACCGATCCGGGTCAGCAGCCGGTGTACGCAGGCCGGCAGGGCTACGACGAGCAGGGCTACGACCAGCAGGGGTACGACCAGCAGGGATATGGCCAGCAGGGCTACAACCAGCAGGGGTACAACCAGCAAGGCTACGACCAGCAGGGTTACGACCAGCAGGGCTACGACCAGCAGGGCTACCAGGCTCCGACTCAAGGTCGGGGTCAATAGCAGACATGGCGGGATCGAAGAAGTCCGCGTTCGCTCCGGCGAACGCCGCTCTGACACAAGCCGGCAATATCGTCGAACTGTTCGTCGAGGTCGTCCGAAACACCTTTCGTAGGCCGTTCCAGTTTCGAGAGTTCATCGAACAGGCCTGGTTCATCGCCAGCGTCACCATCTTGCCGACGGCGCTCGTCGCAATTCCGTTCGGCGCGGTCGTCTCGCTGCAGACCGGATCGCTGATCAAGCAACTCGGTGCCGAGTCGTTCACCGGTGCGGCCAGTGTGCTGGCGGTCATTCAGCAGGGCAGTCCGATCGTGACCGCGCTGCTGGTGGCCGGTGCCGCCGGTTCTGCAGTCACGGCCGACCTCGGCTCGCGCACCATTCGCGAGGAGATCGACGCCATGCGGGTGTTGGGCATCGACCCCGTGCATCGTCTCGTCGTTCCGCGAGTGCTCGCGATGATCCTCGTCGCACTGTTGCTCAACGGGCTGGTCTCGGTCGTCGGTATCGCAGGCGGATACTTCTTCAACGTGATCCTCCAGGGTGGTACCCCCGGTGCGTATCTGGCGTCCTTCGGTGCGCTGGCGCAGCTCCCGGATCTCTATGTCGCAGAAGCCAAAGCGGCGATCTTCGGACTGATCGCGGGCATCATCGCCTCCTACAAGGGGCTCAATCCCAATCCCGGACCCAAGGGCGTCGGCGAGGCAGTGAACCAGACGGTTGTCATCACGTTCCTGCTGCTCTTCTTCGCCAACCTGATCCTGACCCTGGTGTATCTCCAGGTCGTCCCAGCAAAGGGAGCGTAACCGCGATGACGATCGCACGAGGTCGCGGTGACCGCACGCTGATGCGCGTCAAGCGCGTCGGCAATGCCCCACTGAACGTGCTCGACCGCGCCGGCGAGCAGATGTCGTTCTACCTTCGGGCCATCGGGTGGATTCCCAAGACCGCTGTGCACTACAAGAAGGAGGTGCTCCGCCTGCTGGCCGAGGTCACCTTCGGCAGTGGCGCGCTCGCGGTCATCGGCGGAACCATCGGCGTGATCGTGATGATGTCCGGCTTCACCGGCATCGTCGTCGGTCTGCAGGGTTACGCCGCACTCGAGCAGCTCGGTAGCTCCGTGCTCACCGGCTTCCTGTCCGCATACGTCAACACCCGTGAGATCGCGCCTATCGTCGCCGGACTCGCGCTGTCGGCCACTGTCGGCTGTGGCTTCACGGCCCAGCTCGGTGCCATGCGGATCTCGGAGGAGATCGATGCCCTCGAGGTGATGGCGGTTCCCAGCGTGCCGTTCCTGGTGACCACTCGCATGATCGCCGGCTTCGTGGCCGTCATCCCGCTCTACATCGTCGGACTGCTGGCGTCGTACGTCGCGTCCCGAGGGATCAGCACCATCTTCAACGGGCAGTCCACCGGGTCCTACGACCACTACTTCAACCTCTTCCTACCTCCGGAAGACGTGTTGTATTCGTTCCTGAAGGTGTTGATCTTCGCCTTCGTCCTGATCATGATCCACTGCTATTACGGCTACCACGCCTCCGGCGGACCTGCCGGTGTCGGCGTCGCAGTGGGCCGTGCCGTTCGTACCGCGATCGTCACGATCGCGGTGCTGGACTTCTTCTTGAGCCTCGCCATCTGGGGCACGACCACCACAGTGAGGGTTGCGGGATGATCGACTCGCCGTCGCGACTGAAGCGAGTACTGCTCGGTTTGGCGTTCTTCCTGGTGCTCATCCTGTTCCTGGGATGGAGCATCACGTCCTACAACAAGACGTTCAAGTCGGTGGTGAACGTCAGTCTCGAAACCGACTCCGTCGGCAATGCACTGCCGATGAACGCCGACGTCAAGGTCCGCGGAATGATCGTCGGTGAGGTGCGCTCGGCATCGACCGTCGACGGCGTGGTCACCTCGCAGCTCGCGATCGACCCGGACAAGGCTCCACTGATTCCGTCCAATGCCACGGCGCGGTTGCTTCCCAAGACGCTGTTCGGTGAGCGATACGTCTCGCTGATCGTGCCCGAGAACGACTCGGCGTCGCCGATCACCGACGGTACGGTCCTGCGTCAGGACACCAGCGGAAACGCCATCGAGGTCGGGCAGTTGCTCGACGGACTGCTCCCGCTGCTGCAGGCGATTCCGCCGCAGGATCTGGCCAACACCCTCGGGTCGTTGGCGCAGGGCCTCAGCGGACGCGGCGAGCAGCTCGGACAGACCATCGACAATCTGACCAACGTCGTCTCCGGTCTGAACACCGAGCTGCCCAACATTCAGCAGACGCTCGTCGGGCTCGCCGACTTCTCCCAGACGTACGCGGACGCTGCGCCCGAGTTGATCTCGGCACTGGACAACCTGCGGACGACGGGCAACACCGTGGTGGAGCGGCAGTCCAGCCTGGAAACGCTGTACGGTTCGCTGACCTCTGCGTCCTACACCACCGCGGACTTCCTGCAGACCAACTCCGAGAATCTGATCGGATTGGCCGCGAACTCGCGGGAAGCCCTCGAGCTGCTGGCCGAGTTCTCCCCGACGTTCGGCTGCACGTTCACCCAGTTCGCCGAAGGTGCCAGGCGCGGCAAGGTCGTGCTCGGCGAGGGCGACGAGTACCCCGGCATCAACGTGTCCGCATCGTTCGTCAACCCGAAGGGCCGTTACTTGCCGAACCAGGACGAGCCGCGCTTGTTCGACGATCGCGGAGCCACCTGCTTCGAGCCTGCTGCACCGGGTGAGTTCTTCCCGCAGTATCCGGGAGGTTCGATCAACGACGGTTCCTACCAGGTGCCGACCCGTAACCCGGGCCCGCAGGTGATCGAAGGACAGGGACCCCCGAAGTCGGCTCAGAGCTCCATCGTTCCCGCCGTTTCCGCGTCTGCGCAGCCGGCGAGTTACGAGGGCTCGGACTTCGAGCGTGACACTCTCGCCGTGATCTACGGACAGGCGAGTGGTGTTGCACCGGACAGTATTCCGTCGTGGGCGGCCGCTATCGGCGCACCGGCATTGAGGGGAGTGGAGGTGACCGTGCCATGAGAGGCCTTCTCGCGCCGATCATCAAGTTGATCGTGTTCGCCGTGATCACGATCCTTGCCACGGCCACCCTCGCCTTCACCATCGCCAATTCCAGCGGTGGCGGCGGCACCAAGTTCTCGGCGATCTTCACCGACGTCACTTCGCTCAACGAGGGCGACGAGATTCGTATCGCCGGCGTTCGCGTCGGCCAGGTCGACTCGATCGAGATCGCCAACGAGCGCGAAGCCAAAGTGGACTTCACCCTGAGCAGTCGGGATTGGCTGCCGGCCAGCTCGACGGCGACCATCCGGTTCAGGAACCTGGTCGGTCAGCGCTACATCGCCATCGAGCAGGGCTCGGGGGACCAGGGGCAGAAGATCACCGAAGGTGCGACCATTCCGTTGGAGCGGACCAAGCCTGCGGTGAATCTGACCACGCTGTTCGACGGTTTCCGGCCGTTGTTCACCACGCTCAGCTCCGACGACGTCAACAAGCTGTCGTACCAGATCATCCAGGTGTTCCAGGGGGAGTCGGGCACCATCAACGAGTTGGTGACCAACACGGCGACGCTGACGAACACCGTCGCCGACAAGGATCAGGTCATCGGCCAGGTCATCACCAATCTCAACAACGTGCTGGCGACGGTCAACCAGAACGACGGCCAGCTCGACAGCCTGATCGTCAACACCCAGCAGCTCGTCTCGGGTCTGTCGGCCGATCGTGATGTGGTCGGCTCGGCCGTCACCTCGCTCGCCGGTCTGACCAACGCGACCGCCGACCTGCTCGAGCCGACCAGGCCGTCGATCCAGGGATCGGTGACTGCGTTGAACACACTGTCCGAGACGATCAACCGCCGCAGCGACGACGTCGACGCTGTCCTCGGAAATCTGCCCGTCAAACTCGACAAGCTCATTCGCACGGCCCAGCAGGGATCCTGGTTCACGTTCTACCTCTGCGGCATCGACATCGTCGCCGGACCGGGTAACTCGCCGAACCTGAATCTGCCGACCGGGCTTCCGACCGTCAACCAGCCGCTGTACACGAACTCGGCAGAGCGTTGCAAAGCTGGGGGGATCAAACAATGACATCTCGTCGTAGTCCGGCCACCATCGGTGCACTGGGCATCGCCATCATCCTGCTCGCCACGATGTCGGTCTTCTTTCTCGACCGGCTCCCGATCATCGGTGCCGGCTCGGTGTACACCGCCGAGTTCAGCGAGGCAGCGGGTCTCAAGCCGTCGAACGAAGTTCGCATCGCGGGCGTCAAGGTCGGCAAGGTGACCGACGTGCGTCTCGAAGGCGACCGAGTGCTCGTGGACTTCACGGTGCAGGACGCCTGGGTCGGTAACGAGTCACGGGCCGCCATCGCGATCAAGACCCTGCTGGGACAGAAGTACCTCGCGCTGGACCCGAGTGGGCCGGACACACTGAGCCCCAAGGACCCGATCCCGCTCGAGCGCACCACGTCCCCGTACGACGTCATCGACGCGTTCTCCGATGCGGCGTCGACCATCAACGACATCGACACCGATCAGCTCGCGACGAGTATGCGGACTCTGTCCGAGGCGTTTTCCGAGACGCCTCCGAACATCCGTGCCTCGCTCGACGGCGTCACCCGGTTGTCGCAGACCGTGGCCAGCCGCGACGAGGAGCTCAAGAAGCTGTTCGAGGCCACCGGTGAGACGTCGAAGGTGTTGGCCGACCGCAACGAGCAGTTCAACAAGCTGATCACCGATGCCGGTCCGCTTCTCGAAGAGCTCAACAACCGCCAGCAGGCGATCTCGCAGCTGCTCACCGGCACGCAGCGCGTGTCGCAGGAGCTGACCGGTCTCGTTCGCGACAACGAGGCGACCATCAACCCGATGCTGCAGCAGCTCAACGGCGTCATCGAGATCCTGCAGCGCAACAACGACAACCTCGACCGCGCGCTCGAGCTGTACGAACCGTTCATTCGGCTCTACACAAACGTCACCGGCAACGGTCGATGGCTCGACATCACGCTGGCCAACCTCACACCTCCCGGAGTTCCGTTGATACCTGGCTACCGCCAGCCCTCGCTCGACAAGTTGCCGGGGGAATGATGACAGACACGCAGGCAGCACCGAGAAACAAGAACAAGCTCGCGCTCATCGCCGTCGTCGTGATCGTGGCGCTGGTGTTGGCCGTCGCCGGCTGGTGGCTGTTCACCAGGGCCGGCACGACCAAGATCACCGCGTACTTCGACAAATCGGTCGGCATCTACTCCGGCTCCGAGGTGCGGGTGCTGGGCGTCAAGGTCGGCACGGTCGACTCCGTCACGCCGCTCGGTGACGACGTCGAGGTCGTGCTTCGTGTCGACCGCGGGATCGACATTCCGGCCGACGCCAAGGCCGTACAGGTCAGCCCGTCGCTCGTTGCCGATCGCTACGTCCAGCTCTCGCCCGTCTACACCGGCGGCGACACCATGGCCGACGGCACGACGATCGGTCGCGATCGCACCGCCACCCCCGTCGAGGTCGACGAATTGTACAAGTCCATCAACGACCTCTCGACCGCCCTCGGTCCCGACGGTGCCAACAAGGACGGCGCGCTCACCGACCTGGTCAACACCGGCGCGGCGAACCTCGACGGCAACGGTGAAGCGTTGGGCGACAGCATCACTCAGCTCTCGGCTGCCGGCCGCACGCTGAGCGACTCGCGCACCGACGTCTTCGACACGATCAAGAACCTGCAGACGTTCGTCAGTGCCCTGGCCGTCAACGACCAGCAGGTACGCAACTTCAACACCCAGTTGGCCGACCTGACCGGTTTCCTGTCGGGCCAGCGCGAGGACCTGGGAGCTGCACTTCAACAGCTGTCGGTCTCGCTCGGCGACGTGGCGACGTTCGTCGCGGACAACCGGACCGAACTGACCGATGCCGCAAACGGTCTCGTGGTTCCGACTCAGACGCTCGCCGACAAACGTGAGCAGCTGGTGCAGACGCTCACATTGCTGCCGCTGGCCATCAGCAACCTGGTGAACGCCTACGACGCGGAGTCAGGCACGCTCGCCTCGCGCGCCAACCTCCAGAACGAGACGCAGGATCCGCTCGGCACCGTGTGCCGGCTCATCGATCTCGGCAAGCTCGTTCCCGGCGATCCGCGCTTCGAGGCCCTCGGTGCGCAGATCCAGCCGATCATCGATCAGTGCGCCAACATCACCACGATGATCCAGGCCCCGATCGCCGACCAGAACCGGATCGTGCTGCCGTTCGGTGTTCTCACCAACGACATCGAGCAGAACGTGTCCGTTCCCGGCACCGTTCCCGGCGTCGTCTCGCCGAGGCTCGGAAACAGCACGATGCCCGGACTGGAGCAGTCGTACATCGGAGGTGGGGGACAGTGAGAACCTCTGTGAAACGGAATCGAGCTCGTGTGAAGCGTTCCTTGGTCGTCGGAGCGGGCGTCTGTGTGGTCGCTCTGTCGGCCGGAGCCTGCTCGTCGGCAGGCATCTATGCCATCCCGCTTCCCGGCGGTGCCGATGTCGGTGACAACCCGTTCAACCTGACGGTGCAGTTCGACGACGTGCTCGACCTCGTCCCGCAGTCGACCGTCAAGGTCGACGGTGTGGCCGTCGGCCGGGTCGACTCCATCTCCGTGCCGAACGAGGGGTGGACGGCCGACGTCGAGGTCATCCTCAACTCCGACGTGGATCTGCCCGCCAATGCGATCGCATCGGTGCAGCAGACCAACCTGCTCGGTGAGAAGTTCGTGCAGCTCTCGGCACCTCCCGGTGACGAGTCGGCAGCGCGGCTGCAGGACGGCGACACCATTCCACTCGATCGCACCCGTCACGCCACCGACATCGAGCAGGTACTCGGCGCGCTGTCGCTGCTGCTCAACGGTGGCGGCGTCGGGCAGCTCTCGCCGATCATCAAGGAACTGAGCACGGCTTTCGACGGTCGCGAAGGCAGGACCAAAGAGCTTCTGCAGCAGGCGAACACGCTGATCGACGGCCTCAACCAGCAGCGGGACGACATCACCCGTGCCATCGATGGTCTCGACACTCTCAGCGGCCGCGTCAACACGCAGACCGACAAGATCGACGCAGTGCTGAAGGACTTGCCGATCGCCACCGAAGTTCTCGAGCAGCAGCGTCCGCAGCTGACCGAGATGCTCGGCGCGCTCGACCGACTCGGAGCCGTGGGCACCGACGTGATCGACCGTTCCAAGGACGATCTGATCGCAGACCTGCGGGCACTGCGCCCGACGCTGCAGGCCCTGGCCGATTCGGCGGACGACGTGGTCACCTCGCTCGCGGTCATCCCCACGCTGCCGTTCGCCGACGGCACCGAGAAGATCATCGAGGGCAACTCCGCCAACCTGTTCCTCTCACTGGACCTGTCGATCGGAACTGCGCTGCGCAACTTCGGCGTCGGTGAAGGCGATCCGGTCTACATCCAGCCCAAGTACGGCAACACGCTGCCGGTGGTCGACCCGTCGAATCCGTACTACAACGGAAACGGACCTCGGCCGGGTTGGCCGACGATCTCACTGCTGCCGTTGCCGCCGATCATCCCGTCACCGGTTCCCGGCCCGGGTGCACCTGCGAACGAGCAGGCGGCTGCAGCCGCTGCGCCCGCACCTGCCGATCCGTTGGCACCGTTGAACGATCTGCTCGAGCGATTCGGAGTTGGACAGTGAGATCGAGACTGGTTCGTATTCAGTTGGTCCTATTCGTCGTCGTAGCGGTTCTGGGTCTGGTTTTCGTCGGTGCCAAGTACGTACGCCTGGACAACATGCTCGGCTTCGGGCAGTACCAGGTCGATCTGAACCTGGCCGATTCCGGTGGCATCTTCTCCAACGCCGAGGTCACCTACCGAGGTGTCCCGGTGGGAACCGTCGGAGATCTGGAACTGACGCAGGACGGTGTCCGTGTCGCACTGATGCTCGACAACGGCGGGCCCGACATCCCGGCCGACACGAAGGCCGTCGTGGCCAACCGGTCTGCGATCGGTGAGCAGTACGTCGACCTCCAGCCCGAGACCGATCAGGGCCCGTTCCTGGTCGACGGTTCGCAGATCGCTCAGGCCGACACCACCACACCCGTGCCGGTGGAGGACGTCCTCGCCAACACGAACACGTTGGTTCGGTCCGTGCCGCTCGACACGTTGACGCGAGTGGTCAACGAGCTCGGCGTGGCATTCGACGGCAAGGGCACGGATCTCGCGTCCCTCGTCGATTCGCTCGGGAACATCTCCGAGGCAGGCAACGAGGCGCTGCCGCAGACGCTTGCTCTGGTCCGTGACGCGGTGCCGGTGCTCGACACGCAGTCCGAGCAGTCGGATCTGATTCGTGAGTTCAGCACCAGTCTGGACCAGGTGACGGCTCAGTTGAAGTCCAGCGATCCCGACATCCGCCGCCTGATCGACACGGGTACCGCGGCGGGCGATCAGCTCGGTGGTCTCATCACCGATGCGGGTCCGGCGCTGACCACCGACATCAACAACCTTGCGCTGGTTGCCGCTCAGGCCGAACCGCGTTACGTCGCGCTTCGTCCGTTCCTGACGTTCCTGCCTGCCCTCGGTGCCGGTATCTCGACGATCGTCCCGAACGACGGAACGATCCATCAGGGTCTGTTGCTCGAGGTCAACAATCCGCCGCCGTGCACGGTCGGCTACGAGGGAAGCCAGGCGATCCTCGACGAGGAGAAGCGGAAGAACCCGAACTTCGATCCGACTCGGGAGAACTACCCGCTGAACCTCGACGCGAACTGCGCTACACCGCAGGGCAGCGTGACGGGTGTGCGTAGCGCGAACCGCATCGTGTTCGCCGATCCGGACGTGCCGCAGCCGTGGGACCTCAAGCCCAAGGTCGATCCGGAGAAGCTCAACCTCAACCCCATCGCCACCCAGTTGGCACCGCTGATCGGCGTGACGCCGAAGTAGTGGAATCGGTGAAACTGCTGCTCAGCACTATCGTCGGGCCGAGGGCGGTTCGGCCGGATATTACCGAGTAGTAGGGTGGAAAGTGTGAACTCGAGCACCGAAGCCCTGGAGTCCCCAGCGACTCCAGGGCGCAACAAGACCGCGAAAATCCTGTTTGCCGTCGTGACGGTGATCGCCGTGGCCGCCCTCGCAGCGGCAGTGTTCTTCGGGTACGGCTGGGGCAACGCGCTTCTGAGCCAGAAGCCCACCGCGGACACCAGGGACGCGGCGCTCACCGGAGCACAGCAGGCGGCAGTCAACCTCAACACCGTCGACGCGGCGCAGATCGATCAGTCGTTCGACAACATGAAGTCGTCCATCACCGGCGACCTGATGCTCAACGACCTCGAGCAGACGCGGTCGGGCATCACCGATCAGGTTCGTCAGTCCGGTGCCAAGAGCGAGGCCGAAGTCCTGCACGGCACGCTGACGGAGCTGAGCACGGACGAGAACACCGCCACTGCTCTGGTGGTCATTGCGACGACCACCACCTGGCCCGATCGCGTCGAGCGAAGCAAGCTGACGATGCGTCTGGCCATGGAGGAGGTCGACGGGGTGTGGAAGACCAACAAGGTCGACCCCATCGGTTCACGGATCTCGCTCGACAACCCGAACACCAACCCCGTCGTCCCGACCGATCCGGGCGGCCCCGCCGACCCGAACGCGGCCGACCCCAGTGCGGAAGCGACGCCGGCTCCCCAGCCGGACACCGGCGGCAACTGAGGTACCCGGCAGTGGTGTCTTCCGTCTGTACCGAAGTGAGTTTCGAAGGAGTTCTGTAGTGCCTCCCCAGCGTCGCAAGATCGTTCCACCCACCACCACCAGCAAAGTACGCCGCAAGGTGGCCGGCACCGGGAAGCCGACTGCTGCATCCACCGTCACGGGCTCGACCACCGAGGGATCCGCTGCCGACGACACGACGGCTGTCACGACTCCGCCGCCGAGCACGCCGATTCTCGACAAGCCCGCAACGGACAAGCCCGCAACGGACAAGCCTGCAACGGACAAGGCTGCAACGGACAAGCCTGTTCTCGACAAGCCTGCACTCGACAAGGTCGCGACCGAGGAACCCGCACTCGACAAGCCTGCAGAAGGCGAATCTGCCGACGAATCCACCGCAGCCGAGTCGTCCACCGCCGCTGAGTCGTCCACGGTCGCTGGCTCGTCCACCGCGTCGGGGTCGGGTATCGGCTGGAAGCACGTGATCGTCGTTGCGGTCATTGCCGTCGTGCTCGGCGCGTTCGCTGCCGTTGCCGCGTTCAAGCCGTTCGCCACGATCGACAATGCGGCCTGGGTGGATTCCGCGGCGACGCAGGAAGTCACCTCGGCTGCGACCGATGCGTTGCAGACTCTGTACACGTACAAGGCCGCCACGATCGACGCCGATTTCGACGCGGCGCGTGCAGTGCTCAATCAGTCGATGCTCGACGAGTTCAACTCCACTGCCGAAACCACCAAATCAGCTGTGGTGCAGACGGATACGGGGACCGAAGCGATGGTCACCGATATCGGAGTCACGCGGCTGGAGAACGGCATGGCCGAGTTGATCGCCAACGTGAACATCAGTGCCACCCAGAACGGCGTTGCCTCGGGCAGTGCCGAGGGTCCGTTGACGGTGAACATGGAGAAGGTCGACGGCACCTGGAAGCTGTCGGCCATCGACGATCAGTAGGAGCTCAGCCAGCATTCGATTCGGCCCCGTTCGACGCAGAAGCCCTGCTCGGACGGGGCTTTTTCGTCGGCTTTTCCGCCATCTGTCACCGGCTTTCCATCGCGTTACCATCGCGATTGCGTCCTGGCTTGGGACGAGCCCTGGTTGTTCGGGACAACCAATCGAAGCTCGACAGCCAGGGGTGGATCCGATGAAAACGGAGCATGCTGGTCATGACTGACACAACTATCGAATATTCCGTGGTGGAATCCAGGTCCGGTCGATCGGGGTTTGCCGAGCACGTCAATCCCGAACTGTATCGGCTGTTGTCTGCGCTGAATCTGGATCGCGAGTACGTGCGCGGCGACGGGACGGTCCTGTTCGACGCCTCGGGTCGTCGCTATCTCGACTTCGCCGGGGCGTACGGTGCACTCCCGTTCGGGCACGGTCCCACTCCGATCTGGCAGGCGGTCAACGACGTTCGTTGCAGTGGAGAGGCGATTTTCGTACAGCCTTCGGTGTTGAGCGCGGCCGGTGAACTGGCGGATCGGTTGGGGCGCATCGCACCCGACGGATTGACGCGGGCGACGTTCGTCAACAGTGGTACCGAGGCCACCGAGGTGGCGCTGAAGATCGCGCGAGCGCACACCGGTCGGCTGGGGGTACTGACGACCGGGAACAGTTTTCATGGCAAGACTCTCGGTGCTCTGTCCGCAACGGGAAACGTCAAGTACCAGAGCGGTTTCGGTGCTCCGGTCGAGGGATTCGATCACATCGAGTTCGGTGATTCGGATGCGCTCGACGCGGCACTGGCGGCAGCCCCCGGGCACTATGCGGTGTTTCTGGTGGAACCGATTCAGGGTGAGGGTGGCGTGGTGTGTCCGCCCGACGGTTACCTGCGCCGCGTGCGGGAGATCTGTGATCGGCACGGGGTGTTGATGGCCCTCGATGAGGTGCAGACCGGGCTCGGCCGGACCGGCAGGATGTTCGCGGTGGAGCACGAGGGCGTGGTGCCGGACATCCTGACCGTCGCCAAGGCGCTCGGTGGCGGCATCGTGCCGGTGGGTGCGGTGTTGTGTGCGCCGAGGCTGGTGAACGAGAGTTTCGCGCTGCGCCACACGTCCACGTTCGCGGGCAACGCATTGGCTGCGCGGGTGGGTATCGCGGTTCTCGACGAGTTGACCCGGGACGACTACGCGGTGGTGGAGAACGCAGCCGTTCTCGGGCGGCAGTTGAAGCACGATCTGAGTGCGTTGGCAGAGAAGTACCCGTCGGTGGTCACCGAGGTGCGCGGACGCGGGTTGTTGCTCGGCATGGAATTCACCGCGGACGTCAACATGGTCGGGCGGCAGTCGTTGCTGGGATCGATTGCCGATCAACACAATCTGGCCGTGGTGATCTGCTCGTACCTGCTCAACGTCGAGGGGATTCGAGTGGCTCCGACCCTGTTCGGTAACAGGGTGATTCGGATCGAACCGCCGCTGACGGTGTCGGCGGTGCAGTGCTCGCGGCTGGTCGCAGCACTGGATCGGGCGTTGGGGTACGCGGCAGCGGGGGACATGGACGGTTTGTTCGGGCATCTGCTCGGCCGCCCGACCGTCGCCACTCCGCCCGCTCTCGAGGCGTTGCGTCCGGGTCGAACGCCCGATATCGCGGTGCGGGCGACGGATCGTCGCTTCGCGTTCATCGCGCACCCTCTCGATCTGGGGTTCTTCGCGGCGTTCGATCCGGCACTCGAGGTGTTCGATCACGGCGAGCGGCAGGATCTGCTCGAGCGGTTCGCGGCGTCGACGTCCGAGCTCGAACCTGCGTCGTTCGTCATCGGCAGTGGCCGGGTCGTCGGAGGTGGGGATGCGACGGCGCACGGCGATCTGGTCGGGCTGCCGTACACCTCCGAGCAGTTGCTGCGTCTGCCGACCGAGCGTGCGCTCGCTGTGGTGGGCGGGGCCGTCGAGCTGGCGATCTCGCGCGGTGCGACGGTTGTCGGGTTGGGCGGCTATTCGTCGGTGATCACCGGGAACGGGTTGGGCCTCGGCGCGACGACGCGACCGATCACCACCGGCAACACGTTCACCGCTGCGGCGAGTCTGCGGGCTGTCCGACGCGTGTGTCGTGAACGCGGTATCGATGTCGCGCGGGCTCGGGTGACGATTCTCGGTGCCGCCGGGGCGATCGGGCGAACCATCGGCAAGCAGTTGGCCGGCGAGGTCGGCGGCATCGTGTTGGTCGGCAGGAAGGGGGAGAGTTCGGTCATCGCGCCCAAGTTGTGGGCGGCCGCGCAGGAGATGGTGTCGAGTGCTCGGGTCGGTGCGGGTTCGGGGGATCTGGCCGGGGCCGCGCACGCGGTCGACGGCGATCTGGACGATCTGATCAGATCGCGCCATGTCGAGTTCTTCACCGATCCTGTTGCTGCGGTGAAGGATTCGTTGATCGTCATCGCTGCCACGTCGGCACCGCATGCGCTGATCGATCCGACGGATCTGATGGAGGGTGCCATCGTCTGCGATGTGGCGCAGCCACCGAACATCGGCCGGGACGTGCGCAGTGAGCGGCCCGACGTCACGGTGTTCGACGGCGGCATCGTGCGGGTGCCGTCGGGTTCGGATTTCGGGTTGACCTACGGGTTGGCTCCGGGGCTGACGTACGCCTGCATGGCCGAGACGATGCTGATCGCGTTGTCGGGTGAGTTCGGTCTGCGCAGCATCGGGACCACCCTCGACGGCGACAGCGTGGAGCGGTTGGGTGAGCTGGCAGATGTCCACGGGTTCACGCTCGCCGAGGCCACGCGGTGGCGCGAGGCCGACCGGTAGACGGCAGGGGGGCGGGGGCGCGTCGGCGTCCCCGCCTCCGGCTGCGTCAATGGACCATTGCATACGTCTCGGCGGTGCAGTGGTCCATCGACGCGACCGGTTCGAGTGCGGTCTCACGGAAAACGGATCGGGCCGAACCTCTTGACGAAGGGGGCGGCACGGGTCAGTCTTGTCGTCAGGAGCACCCCCAGTGGTTTTCGAAGCGCAGTGGTTTCGGCATCGGGCGTCCGGCAGGCGACACGCTTTCGCCGAGTCAGCGCGTGAATGGACCCCGGGTGCTACTTTTGATGCCCCCGTTGCGCTGTGCGCACATTTGGGGTACCTTTGGACGTTGCGCTGGCTGCCTCCTGTCCACCTCTCGATCGCTGTTACCCGAAAGCACGTTTTCGGGCCGCTGTGATGGGGATTCGGTCTGGTTGCACCAGCCGAAATTCGCCCCACATATAGCAAACAGATACAGCGGCGGTCGCACTGCACGAGCGACCCGCGTGAGGTGCTGGAAGGACGCATCTTGGCAGTCTCTAGCCAGACCAAGGCAGTTGTCGGAACACCGGGAGCCCCGAGGAGGGTTTCGTTCGCGAACATTCGCGAGCCGTTGGAGGTACCCGGTCTCCTCGATGTACAGACGGATTCGTTCGAATGGCTGGTAGGTGCGCAGAGTTGGCGTGACCGTGCCGCCGCCCGGGGAGACAGCAGTGTCGCCGGTGGACTCGAGGACATCCTGACCGAGCTCTCTCCGATCGAGGATTTCTCGGGCTCGATGTCTCTGTCCTTCTCCGACCCACGGTTCGACGAGGTCAAGGCCTCGACGGATGAGTGCAAGGACAAGGACATGACGTACGCGGCTCCGCTGTTCGTCACGGCCGAGTTCATCAACAACAACACCGGTGAGATCAAGAGCCAGACGGTCTTCATGGGTGATTTCCCGATGATGACCGACAAGGGCACCTTCATCATCAACGGCACCGAGCGTGTCGTGGTATCGCAGCTGGTGCGTTCTCCGGGCGTCTACTTCGATCATTCGATCGACAAGACCACCGAGAAGGACCTGCACAGCGTCAAGGTGATCCCCGGCCGCGGCGCATGGCTCGAGTTCGACGTCGACAAGCGCGACACCGTCGGTGTCCGTATCGACCGCAAGCGTCGCCAGCCCGTCACGGTGCTGCTCAAGGCTCTCGGCTGGTCCACCGAGCAGATCACGGAGCGCTTCGGCTTCTCCGAGATCCTCATGGCCACCCTGGAGAAGGACAACACCGCCGGTACCGACGAGGCACTCCTCGACATCTACCGCAAGCTGCGTCCGGGCGAGCCGCCGACCAAGGAGTCGGCGCAGACCCTGCTGGAGAACCTGTTCTTCAAGGACAAGCGCTACGACCTCGCTCGCGTGGGTCGCTACAAGATCAACAAGAAGCTCGGCCTCAACTCGGGTCAGCCCATCGTGGCGTCGACCCTCACCGAGGAAGACATCGTCGCGACCATCGAGTACCTGGTGCGTCTGCACGCAGGTGAGACCTCGATGACCGCACCCGACGGCGTCGAGGTTCCGGTCGAGGTCGACGACATCGACCACTTCGGCAACCGTCGTCTGCGTACCGTCGGCGAGCTCATCCAGAACCAGATCCGCGTGGGCCTGTCCCGCATGGAGCGCGTCGTGCGCGAACGTATGACGACTCAGGACGTCGAGGCGATCACGCCGCAGACCCTGATCAACATCCGTCCCGTCGTCGCTGCGATCAAGGAGTTCTTCGGAACGTCCCAGCTCTCGCAGTTCATGGACCAGAACAACCCGCTGTCGGGTCTGACGCACAAGCGTCGCCTGTCGGCACTGGGACCCGGCGGTCTCTCTCGTGAGCGCGCCGGCCTCGAGGTCCGCGACGTTCACCCGTCGCACTACGGCCGCATGTGCCCCATCGAGACCCCGGAAGGCCCGAACATCGGCCTGATCGGATCGCTCTCGGTGTACGCACGCGTCAACCCGTTCGGGTTCATCGAGACCCCGTACCGCAAGGTCGTCGACGGCAAGGTCACCGACGAGGTCGATTACCTGACCGCCGACGAGGAGGATCGCCACACGCTCGCGCAGGCGAACTCTCCGGTCGACGATTCGGGCCACTTCATCGAGGACAAGATTCTCGTCCGTCGTAAGGGTGGAGAGGTCGAGTTCGTCTCGTCCGACGACATCGACTACATGGACGTCTCGCCGCGACAGATGGTTTCCGTCGCGACCGCGATGATTCCGTTCCTCGAGCACGACGATGCCAACCGTGCCCTGATGGGCGCCAACATGCAGCGTCAGGCCGTCCCGCTGGTTCGCAGCGAGTCGCCGATCGTCGGAACCGGCATGGAGCTGCGTGCAGCCGTCGATGCCGGTGACGTCGTCATCACCGAGAAGACCGGTGTCGTCGAAGAGGTCTCCGCCGACTACGTCACGGTCATGGCCGACGACGGATCGCGCAAGACCTACCGGATGCGCAAGTTCGCGCGCTCCAACCAGGGCACGTGCGCCAACCAGCGTCCGATCGTGGACGAGGGTCAGCGCGTCGAGTCCGGCCAGGTCCTCGCCGACGGCCCCTGCACCGAGAACGGTGAGATGGCACTCGGCAAGAACCTGCTGCTGGCGATCATGCCGTGGGAGGGCCACAACTACGAGGACGCGATCATCCTGTCGCAGCGCCTCGTGGAAGAGGACGTTCTCACCTCGATCCACATCGAGGAGCACGAGATCGATGCTCGCGACACCAAGCTCGGTGCCGAGGAGATCACTCGCGACATCCCGAACGTCTCCGACGAGGTCCTCGCAGACCTCGACGAGCGCGGCATCATCCGGATCGGTGCCGAGGTTCGTGACGGCGACGTGCTGGTCGGAAAGGTCACGCCGAAGGGCGAGACCGAGCTGACCCCCGAAGAGCGCCTGCTGCGCGCCATCTTCGGTGAGAAGGCTCGCGAAGTTCGCGACACCTCGCTCAAGGTTCCGCACGGCGAGAACGGAAAGGTCATCGGCATCCGCGTCTTCTCGCGCGACGACGACGACGATCTGCCTCCCGGCGTCAATGAGCTGGTCCGCGTCTACGTGGCTCAGAAGCGCAAGATCCAGGACGGCGACAAGCTCGCCGGCCGTCACGGCAACAAGGGCGTCATCGGCAAGATCCTCCCGCAGGAGGACATGCCGTTCCTGCCCGACGGCACCCCGATCGACATCATCCTCAACACCCACGGTGTTCCGCGTCGTATGAACATCGGTCAGGTCCTCGAAACCCACCTGGGTTGGATCGGCAAGACCGGTTGGAACGTTCAGATCGCCGCGGACGGCACGAAGCCCGATTGGGCCGAGCGTCTGCCCGAGGAGATGTTGGCGGCTCCGGCCGACAGCAACATCGCCACCCCGGTGTTCGACGGTGCCAAGGAGAATCAGCTCGCCGGCCTGCTGGAGAGCACGATCCCCAACCGCGACGGCGAGCAGATGGTCGGACCCGACGGAAAGGCCACGTTGTTCGACGGCCGCTCCGGCGAGCCGTTCCCGTACCCGGTGTCGGTGGGCTACATGTACATCATCAAGCTGCACCACTTGGTCGACGACAAGATCCACGCTCGTTCGACCGGGCCGTACTCGATGATCACGCAGCAGCCCCTCGGTGGTAAGGCACAGTTCGGTGGTCAGCGCTTCGGTGAGATGGAGTGCTGGGCCATGCAGGCCTACGGTGCCGCGTACACGCTGCAGGAGCTTCTCACCATCAAGTCGGACGACGTTGTCGGCCGCGTGAAGGTGTACGAGGCGATCGTCAAGGGCGAGAACATCCCGGAGCCCGGTATCCCCGAGTCCTTCAAGGTGCTCCTCAAGGAGCTCCAGTCGCTGTGCCTCAACGTGGAGGTGCTGTCCTCGGACGGCGCAGCCATCACGATGGCCGACGGTGACGACGAAGACCTCGAGCGTGCCGCAGCCAACCTGGGAATCAACCTCTCCCGCAACGAAGCAGCCACGGTCGACGACCTCGCTCAGTAGTTCTGTGATCCCCGTGCCTGCGTCACTGCAGGCACGGGGGTGATCACGCTTTTTCTGATTCGGTATCACAACACCCATAACGGGGAAAGGAAGTTACGTGCTCGACGTCAACTTCTTCGATGAACTTCGCATTGGCCTTGCCACTGCGGACGACATCCGTCAGTGGTCCTACGGCGAGGTCAAGAAGCCGGAGACCATCAACTACCGCACGCTCAAGCCCGAGAAGGACGGCCTCTTCTGCGAGAAGATCTTCGGCCCCACTCGGGACTGGGAGTGCTACTGCGGCAAGTACAAGCGCGTCCGCTTCAAGGGCATCATCTGTGAGCGCTGTGGCGTCGAGGTCACTCGCGCCAAGGTGCGTCGTGAGCGCATGGGCCACATCGAACTGGCGGCTCCCGTCACGCACATCTGGTACTTCAAGGGTGTGCCGTCGCGTCTGGGCTACCTGCTCGACCTGGCTCCGAAGGATCTCGAGAAGATCATCTACTTCGCTGCCTACGTCATCACCACGGTCGACGACGAGCTCCGTCACAACGAGCTCTCGACGCTCGAGGCCGAGATGGAGGTCGAGAAGAAGGCCGTCGCAGATCAGCGCGACGCCGATCTCGAGGCTCGTGCGCAGAAGCTCGAGGCCGACATCGCCGAGCTCGAAGCCGAGGGTGCCAAGTCCGACGTGCGCCGCAAGGTCAAGGACGGTGGCGAGCGTGAGATGCGTCAGCTCCGTGACCGCGCGCAGCGTGAGCTCGATCGTCTCGAGGAGATCTGGACCACGTTCACCAAGCTCGCTCCCAAGCAGCTCATCGTCGACGAGCTCATCTACCGCGAGCTCATCGACCGGTACGGCGAGTACTTCACCGGTGCCATGGGTGCCGAGTCGATCCAGAAGCTCATGCAGACCTTCGACATCGATGCCGAGGCGGAGTCTCTTCGCGAGACCATCCGCAGTGGCAAGGGTCAGAAGAAGCTGCGTGCGCTCAAGCGTCTGAAGGTCGTCGCTGCGTTCCAGGCCGGCCGCAACTCGCCGATGGGCATGGTTCTCGACGCTGTCCCGGTCATCCCGCCGGAGCTTCGTCCGATGGTGCAGCTCGACGGTGGACGTTTCGCGACGTCCGACCTCAACGACCTGTACCGCCGCGTCATCAACCGCAACAACCGCCTCAAGCGTCTGATCGATCTCGGTGCCCCCGAGATCATCGTCAACAACGAGAAGCGGATGCTGCAGGAGTCGGTCGACGCCCTGTTCGACAACGGCCGTCGTGGGCGTCCGGTCACCGGACCGGGTAACCGCCCGCTCAAGTCGCTGTCCGACTTGCTCAAGGGCAAGCAGGGTCGCTTCCGTCAGAACCTCCTCGGCAAGCGCGTCGACTACTCGGGCCGTTCGGTCATCGTCGTCGGCCCGCAGCTCAAGCTGCACCAGTGTGGTCTGCCGAAGCTGATGGCTCTCGAGCTGTTCAAGCCGTTCGTGATGAAGCGCCTGGTGGATCTGAACCACGCGCAGAACATCAAGTCGGCCAAGCGCATGGTCGAGCGTCAGCGTCCGCAGGTGTGGGACGTTCTCGAAGAGGTCATCGCCGAGCACCCCGTGCTGCTGAACCGTGCACCCACCCTGCACCGGTTGGGCATCCAGGCGTTCGAGCCGCAGCTCGTCGAGGGCAAGGCCATCCAGCTGCACCCGCTCGTGTGTGAGGCGTTCAACGCCGACTTCGATGGTGACCAGATGGCCGTCCACCTCCCGCTGTCCGCCGAGGCTCAGGCCGAGGCACGCGTGTTGATGCTGTCCTCGAACAACATCCTCTCGCCGGCATCGGGCCGTCCTCTCGCCATGCCGCGTCTGGACATGGTGACGGGTCTGTACCACCTGACGCGTCTCGACGCCGGTGCTGTCGGCGAGCGCGTCGACGCATCGACCGATCAGGCCGAGTTCGGGGCGTACTCCTCCCCGGCCGAGGCTCAGATGGCCGTCGACCGTGGAGCGCTCACGGTGCAGTCGCAGATTCGGGTTCGTCTCACCACGCAGCGCCCGCCGCGTGACATCGAGAACGAGTTGTTCCCCGAGGGCTGGAACCGCGGCGACGCGTGGACCGCGGAGACCACTCTGGGACGCGTGCTGTTCAACGAGCTGCTTCCGGCGGACTACCCGTTCGTCAACGAGCAGATGCCGAAGAAGCGTCAGTCGACCATCATCAACGATCTCGCCGAGCGTTACCCGATGATCGTGGTCGCGCAGACCGTCGACAAGCTCAAGGATGCAGGCTTCTACTGGGCCACGCGTTCGGGTGTCACCATCTCGATCTCCGACGTCCTCGTGCCGCCGGAGAAGCCGCAGATCATGGAGACCTTCGAGGCTCAGGCCGATCAGATCGAGAAGAAGTACCAGCGTGGCGCACTCGACAAGGTCGAGCGCAACTCCGCACTGGTCAAGATCTGGCAGGACGCGACCGAGCAGGTCGGTAAGGCCATGGAGGCCCACTTCCCCGACGACAACCCGATCCCGATGATCGTGAAGTCCGGCGCAGCCGGAAACATGACTCAGGTTCGCTCGCTCGCCGGCATGAAGGGCTTGGTGACCAACCCGAAGGGTGAGTTCATCCCGCGTCCGATCAAGTCCTCCTTCAAGGAAGGCCTGACGGTTCTCGAGTACTTCATCAACACGCACGGTGCTCGTAAGGGTCTGGCCGACACGGCGCTTCGTACCGCCGACTCGGGCTACCTGACGCGTCGTCTGGTCGACGTCTCGCAGGATGTCATCGTTCGGGAAACCGACTGTGGCACCGAGCGCGGCATCGTCACGACGATCGCCGAGAAGACCGCCGACGGCAAGATGATCCGCGACGCTCACGTCGAGACCAGCACGTACGCCCGCACGTTGGCGAACGACGCTGTCGACGAGAACGGCACGGTCATCGTCGCTCGCGGACATGATCTCGGTGACCCGGCCATCGACGCGCTGCTCGCTGCGGGCATCACGTCGGTCAAGGTTCGCTCGGTGCTCACCTGCACCACGGGAACCGGCGTCTGCGCCACCTGCTACGGCCGCTCGATGGCCACCGGCAAGCTGGTCGACATCGGTGAGGCCGTCGGTATCGTTGCCGCGCAGTCCATCGGTGAGCCCGGAACCCAGCTGACCATGCGTACCTTCCACCAGGGTGGTGTCGCCGGAGATGACATCACCGGTGGTCTGCCTCGCGTGCAGGAGCTGTTCGAGGCACGTGTGCCGAAGGGCAAGGCTCCGATCGCGGACGTGTCGGGACGCATCCAGCTCGAGGACGGCGATCGTTTCTACAAGATCACCATCGTCCCGGACGACGGCGGCGAAGAGGTTGTCTACGACAAGCTCTCCAAGCGTCAGCGTCTGCGCGTCTTCAAGCACGACGACGGCACCGAGCGCCTGCTGGCGGACGGTGACCACGTCGAGGTCGGCCAGCAGCTCATGGAAGGTGCTGCCGATCCGCACGAGGTGCTGCGTGTGATGGGTCCCCGTCAGGTGCAGATCCACCTCGTCAACGAGGTCCAGGAGGTGTACCGGTCGCAGGGTGTGTCGATTCACGACAAGCACATCGAGACGATCGTGCGCCAGATGCTCCGTCGCGTGACGATCATCGACAGCGGCTCCACCGAGTTCCTGCCCGGGTCACTGACCGAGCGCAGCGAGTTCGAGTCGAGCAACCGTCGCGTCGTCTCCGAGGGTGGCGAGCCCGCAGCCGGACGTCCGGTCCTGATGGGTATCACCAAGGCATCGCTGGCCACCGACTCGTGGCTGTCGGCTGCGTCCTTCCAGGAGACCACTCGTGTGCTGACCGATGCGGCGATCAACTGCCGTAGCGACAAGCTCATAGGTCTCAAGGAGAACGTCATCATCGGTAAGCTCATCCCGGCTGGTACCGGCATCAACCGGTACCGGAACATCACGGTGCAGCCGACCGAGGAGGCGCGTGCCGCGGCATACGCGGTGCCGTCGTACGACGATCAGTACTACAGCCCGGATGGCTTCGGCCAGGGAACCGGCGCTGCAGTGCCGCTCGACGACTACGGTTTCTCCAACGAATACCGCTAGAGCGACTCCGTCGCATGTGAGCAGAACTTCGTAGCCCACTACGAATTTCCGCTCACGACGACAGAGCCTGCAGACAAAGGCCCCGCATCGACTTCGGTCGGTGCGGGGCTTTGTCGTATCTGGTGGGGAGTTCGTATCGGCGTCCGCGGTGAGTTCTCCGTGCCACTCGGGTCAGTAACGGCATGACCAACCCAGAATCCAGCACCATCGTGAACATCGGCGTGGCCATGTTCACCGTCGCAGATCAGGACGCGGCTCTCGACTTCTATTCGCGCGTGCTCGGCTTCGAGATTCGCGGCGATCTGCGGTTCGGCCCCGAAAACGAATACCGGTGGTTGGAGGTGGCCCCGCCGGGATCGACGGCACGGCTCGCCCTGAACCCGCCGATGGGAGGAACGCCCGGCGGCGGATCCATCGGTGTCGAGACAGCCGACGTCGCGGCCGAACACAAGCGTCTGAGTGCACTCGGCGGAGTCGATCTCGACGACTTCATGGAAGAAGTCGAGGGTGTTCCGCCCATGTTCGCGCTGCGTGATCCCGACGGCAATTCGGTGTGGGTCGTGCAAGCCTGACGGTTCGACCGGCTATCTCCGGTCGATGAACGTGTACAGCTCGGCGATCGTGCCGTCCTTGATGACGGCGAAGTCCTGGCCGGTGACGACGGCTGGGGCGTCGGGTGGCGAGAGTGCCCAGGAAATGCGTGCGACGTCGCCCAGCACGGCGGGTTCGACTGTGACGGAGAAGGACAGGCCGGCGGAGTCGGTGAGGAGTGCGGTGATCACTCACCGAGCGGACGGTCTCGACCACCGACGGCCGCGCCACGGATGCCGTTCCGACCGAGGCGGGCCGGGCGGCTCTGGACGCGTCGGCACCGGGTCACGTCGAGCTGGTGCATCGATTGTTCTTCGACGGATTGGCAACCAAGGAGGTCGACGCTCTCGGATCGATCCTCACTCGTCTGCGCGACCACGTGCGAACCAACGGGACGCTGCCTCGGCCGCAGTGACACCTCCATCAGGTGGCTCCGGGGTGCTCACTCGTGGTGGCAGACGGCTTCGAGGTCGATGCCGTTGAGGTCGCGCACGAAGGATCCGTAGTACGTGGCGTGGTATTCCGGCTGCAGTCCCGGCGGCCGGAGCTCGACTGCTCCTGCCGAGAGTGCTGCCGCGTGGAAGGCGTCGACGGTGGCGCGATCCGGGGCGCTGAACGCGAGATGGGTGTGGGGTCCGATGGCCGATCCCGGTGCGTCGACGATCCAGAAGAAGGGCTTCACGCTCGCCCAGCCGAACGCGATCATGGCGAGCTGGTTGGCCTCGGGGGTGTGCGGTACCCGCATGATTTCGCTGATCCCCAGCGGTGCGAGTGCAGCACCGTAGAACTCGGCGCTGGCGGTGAGATCGGTGACGCCGATGTTGAGGTGGTCGATTTGGGAGCCGGTGCGGTCGATGTTCGTCATGCGCTCGAGTGTGGCCGAGGTCGCGGACGACTTCGGTCCTGAATCGAATGACAACGTCGTGTTCACTTTCCCGTTCGATCGATGACGGGCACAGTTCGCTCGGGCGCGAGAGCCTCGAAGGATGGTGAGACGGGGTAATGAGATACGGTTCGGGCAGGACATCTCTGTGCGTGCTGGGGCCACGCGTCGACAGTTCCTGACATGGAGTGCGCTGGTGGGGGCGCTGGCGTTCACTCCCGAACTCGCGGGAACCACGGCGACGGCAGGTGCGCAGTCCGTGGTGACCCCGGACTACCCGTTCCGCCTCGGCGTGGCATCCGGCGACCCACTGCCCGATTCGGTGGTGCTGTGGACCAGACTCGCCACCGATCCCTTCGCGCCACTGGGTGGAATGACTCCCGGCGTTGTGCCGGTGCGGTGGCAGATCTCGGCGGACGAGCGATTCGCGAGCATCACCCGCGAAGGTATCGAGCTGGCCACCGAGTTCGACGGCTGGTCGATTCACGTCGACGTCCGAGGTCTCGAGCCAGCTCGCGAATACTTCTATCGCTTCCTCGTCGGACCGCATGCCAGCCCGGTGGGCCGCACCAAAACTGCACCGGCACAGGGTCAACCGTTGAGCAAGCTCGACTTCGCGTGGGCGTCGTGCCAGAAGTGGGAGGACGGCTACTTCGGCGCGTACCAGGACTTGGCCGCGTCGAATCTCGATGTGGTGTTCTTTCTGGGCGACTACATCTACGAGTACGCGATCAAGGACGAGGGTGCCAGGCACGGCGAGCCGCGCACCGAATCCGCTGCCCGAGAAACCATGGTGCTCAGCGACTATCGCGACCGATATGCGCTGTACAAGGCGGACGAGAATCTTGCTGCGGCCCACGCGTCGGCACCGTTCGTCTCGACGTTCGACGATCACGAGGTGGACAACAACTGGGCCTCGCAGATCAGCCAGGACGACGACGATCCGCGAGAGTTCCTGTTGCGCAGAGCCGATGCGTTCAAGGCGTGGTGGGAGAACACTCCGGTTCGGGCGAATCTGAAGCCCGTCGGACCGGACATGACGGTCTATCGCCGGTTCTCGTTCGGAGATCTGGTGGACTTTTCGGTACTGGACACGCGGCAGTACCGCAGCGATCAGGCGCACGGCGACGGCGAGCATGCGCAGGACGCCGAGACGGCAGATCCGTCGCGCACGATCACTGGTGCAGCGCAGGAGAAGTGGATACTCGACGGTTTCGCATCACCGTCGAGGTGGAACTTCCTGGCGCACCAGACGGTCATCTCGGACCTGGCCCGTGGGCTCGGCAGCGATCGCAAGGTCGGGATGGACCCGTGGAGCGGATACGAGGCGTCTCGGCACCGAATTCTGGACGGGGCCAGGGATCGCGGCACGAAGAACGTCGCGTCGATCGTCGGCGACATTCATCGCACGATCGTCTCCGAACTGCGCCGCGACTACCAGGATCAGGCGTCGCCGATCCAAGGTGTGGAGATCGCGACCACCTCGATCGCGTCGGGTAAGGACGGTGCCGATGTCGACTCGGCCGGTGCGGCCATCGCCGAAGCTTCTCCGCACGTCAAGTACGGAAATGCTCGGCGCGGCTATCTCCGTGGCACGCTGACGAACACCGAATGGCGTTCGGAGGTCAGGGTTCTCGATCGCGTCTCCACACCGGGGGCATCGGTACGAACCGCAGCGACGGTCACCGTCCCCGAAGGCCGCCCCGAGATTCAGCTGGGCTGACGCCGGTCATTGACGGATCGCGAACATCGGCATCGCCAGACCGAGCAGCATCACGGTGAACAGCAACCATGCCGCGCCCTGCCAGATCGGCCACGTGCCACCGGCACGGTAGGACCTGTATCCCAACGTCAGAGCTCCGATGCCGCCGAGGAAGCACACTGCGGGCACCGACGCTGCCAACACGGGATTCGTGCGGTCGACGACCAGGAACAGCGCGGTCAGTGCCGCAGCCACCGCCACCACGACCGCACAGTATCCGGCCGCTCTGCGAAAGACGACGGGGTCGTTCCAGCGCTTTTCGACGTCGCGGTCGGCGATGGTGCGTTCGGTCGGATCGTTGGCGGGCATACCGGTGGGTTACCCGCTGCGCGCGGGTCTACCCACATGTCGGCCGGTCAGCGACCGTCGGCGATGATCTGTGCGACGTTGCGTTCGGCGAGTGCGGTGATGGTCAGCGACGGGTTCGCGGCTCCGGTGCTGCCCGGGATCAACGCACCGTCGACGACGTAGAGCCCGGGGTGGCCTTTCACCCGGCCGTAGCCGTCGGTGACGTCGCCCAGCACCGCGCCGCCGAGGGGGTGGGCGGTGAAGGTGTCGTCGACGTCGCGGGTGAACGGTTCGGCCGCGACGATGGTTCCGCCGGCCTTGGCCATCCGATTCTGTACTGCGCGTAGGGCTTCGACGGTGTCCCGGCTGCCGCCCTTCGGCCAATTCAGCGTCAATCGGTCTGTGGCGGAATCGAATCCGAAGTTTCCGCGCAGTGGGTCGATGGTCATGCCGAGTGAGCCGATGAATCCGAGGTTGACGGGAACGCCTGGCACGTACCAGTTTTCGACGGTCAGTGGCAGTGAGGAGTCGTCGACGATGCGGGAGGCGCAGGGCGCACCTTGCGGTCCGGCGGACATCGGCCCGAGCGACCGTGTCATCGACGCGTCGCCGTTGGTGCCCCAGCCGGTGCCGACGAATTCGTTGAGGTTCGGCAGTGCGCCGGTGGTGCGGGCGCGCATCAGCAGTTCGGTGGTGCCGATGGATCCGGCTCCGAGGACGAGCGTGTCGCAGGTGACGGTGCGTGTCTCGACGATGTTGCCGAACGGGTCGAGGCGTTCGATCTCGACGCGGTAGCGGTCGCCGGATTCGGTGCCGATCGCTGCGACGCGGTGGCTGTGGCACACCGTCGCGCGGCCGGTTGCCTCGGCCTGGGGGATGTAGTTCTGCGTCAGGTCGTGCTTGGCACCGTTGGAGTTGCCGAAGGTGCTCGCGCCGACGGTCGCGGACGGCCGCGAGCGTCCGGCGAGCTCGTCGCGGACGACGTTCCAGTTCCAGTTGCCGTCCACTGCCTGTGGGGTGAACCCGGCCCGCCGGGCGTGGTCGTCCCAGGTGCGCGAGTGCGAGAAGTTCGGGCTGTTGTAGACGTCCTCGGGCATCGGCGACGGCCGGAGCATCGAGCGCGCCTTCGGGTACCAGGTGGCGGCCATCTCGTCGTAGTTCAGGCGTCCGCCGAAGGAGGCGTCGAAGAACTTCTTGTCGGGGGCGATGGTGACGCCGGTGTAGACGATCGAGCCACCGCCGACGGCTGCGCCGCGCCAGACCGAGAGGTTCTCGTACCGGGTGGTGTCGAGTACGCCGCCGAACAGGTCGACCGGTCCGACGGGCATTCCGGTGATGTTGGTGAACGAGGTCTGCTGCCACAGTCCGCGTCCGTCGGCGGTCATGTCGGCGGTGAAGATCTCGCGCCACGGGTCACGTGGCCAGCGCAGTCCACGTTCGAGGACGGTGACCTGGGTGCCGGCCTGTGCCATACGAAGGGCGGCAGCGCTGGCACCGAATCCGGAGCCGATGACGAGGACGGGAGAGTGGTCCGGTGGGCGCGGGGGATCGGCGAACAGCTCGGGGACCAGTGATCGGATTCGTTCGGCACCGATGGGGAGTGCGCCTGCTGTGGAAGAACCCGGTGCCCCGGCGGAGCCCAGGACCGGAGCGGCGGCAGCGCCGAGCATTCCGGCAGCGGCCAAACGCAGCAGTTGCCTTCGATTCACGGAAAACTTCCCCCTAGTACGTGCGGACAGCGCTCTCGATTGTGTCGTGTTTGCTGTAAGAAAGCGAACACTTCGGTCGGATATAGGGACGGCTCCCAGCTCGGCCTCAGGTTTGCCTGTCACACTCCGCTCATGGTTTCGGCATCGGTGGCTCTGTTACTGCTCTTGGCAGCGGTCGTGGGCATCGCAGCGCACCTTGTCGACGCCCGTGGGCAGGCGATGCTCGTCTTCGGTGCTTTGGCACATGTCCTCATGCTCGCCGTGGTGCCGGGCACTGTTCTCGCGGCCGTGGCGTTCGGTTGGTGGGGGCTGGCGGCGGGCGCGGTTGTATCGGTGGGCGCCGCCGCTACACAGATTCCTCTGTACAGGCACCGCTCCCGGACGGCGGCGGAGTCGGAGCTGACGGTGTTGCATGCCAACATCTGGTTGGGTCAGGCCGATCCCGACGCGTTGGTCGCGCTGGTCGAGCGGCACCGACCCGACGTGCTCACTCTCGTCGAACTGACGCCGGAGGCCGACGCCCGCCTTCGCCCGGTGCTGTCCGGCTCGTTGCCGTACGCGCACGTCAGCGCCGCTCCCGGCGGCGAGGGCACCGGAATCTACAGTCGCTTCCCGCTGGTCGACGAGCAGCGTCACGACGGTTTCGTGACAGAGCTGCTCTCCGCGCGGGTGGAGATGCCGGGCCGGCCGCTGGTGTTCGCAGTCCATCCGGTGCCGCCGTGGCCGCGGGAGCCGTCCGAATGGGTACGTGAGCTGGGGCTGTTGCGCCAGCTGCTGGCCAAGATCCCCGTCGACGACGGTCCGGTGGTGGTGGCGGGCGACTTCAACGCGACGCAGGACCATCGGCGGTACCGAGATCTACAGGACGGCCGGTTCGTCGATGCGGCGGTGGCCACGGGGGCGGGCATGCTCAGGACGTACCCGGCGCACACGTGGTATCCGCCGGTGATCGCCATCGACCACGTTCTGGTGGCAGATCTGGCCGTTGGATCGGTGGAAGGCGTGACGATTCCCGGCTCCGACCACCGCGGCATCCTGGCTCGGCTGGCCTTCGGTCCCGGTCAGCGCTGATCAGGACTGTGCGGGCAGTTGCTGCACCGACCACTTGTTGCCGTCGGGGTCGGCGAAGTACACGAACGTGCCCCAGCCCTCGTCCTTCGGCGGGTCGATGGTCAGGCCGGCTGAGGTGAGGTGCTCGTAGGCCTGCTGGACGTTGTCGACGACCATCAGGATTCCGGCGCCCTTGCCCGGCTCGGCGTCGGTGATGTTCTCGCCGATCGCGATGGAGCACGCCGAGCCCGGGGGAGTGAGCTGGACGTATCGGATGCCGTCCCAGGGGCGGGCATCGTGGTCGGCGTTGAAACCGATCGAGACGTAGAAGTCCTTGGCGCGGTCCACGTCGGTGACGGCCAGGGTGACGAGTTCGATCTTCATGGTGAGGTTCATGCCGCAATGATGAGCGTCATTGCGGACACATTCGGTCCGCGTCGAACGAACACTTCGAGAAATATGCCCGACGCCTCGGCGGTTGAGATATCCGTGTTCTTCTCATTGCTCGACAGGTCCCGCACTCGATCCGGTTTCGACGACGCCTCGGCACTGCGGCATTCCGTCGAACGAGCGATTCATGCGGAGAAGATCGGGCTGCATCGGTTCTGGGTGGCCGAGCATCACGGCGTTCCCGGGATCGCGTCGGGTGCGCCGGCGGTGCTGGCTGCGGCGGTTGCGTCGCGCACCTCGCGTATCCGCGTCGGATCCGGCGGAGTGATGCTGCCCAACCATCAGCCGCTGGTCGTGGCCGAGCAATTTCTGATGTTGGAGTCTCTGTTTCCCGGCCGGATCGACCTCGGTGTCGGTCGCTCCCTCGGTTTCACCGAGCCGGTTCGGGCAGCATTGCGCAGTGAGCGGACCGACACGTTCGAGGCCGACATCGCCGAATTGCGTTCGTATCTGGACGGTTCGGGTTCGGTGACGGCCCGGCCCACTGTCCCGTCTCCACCGGTGTTCGTACTCGCGACGGGAGCCGGTCTCGAGGTTGCCGCTCGCGCCGGGCTTCCGGTCGTCGTCGGCGGACCGATAGTGCATCAGGACGATCCATTGGCGCTCTACCGCAAGTATTTTCGTCCCTCGCCGTCGAATCCCTCACCGTACGTGATCGTTTCGTTGGACGTCACCATCGCAGCGGACACCGCCGATGCCCGCAGGCTCGCCGTCCCGGAGGCGTGGGCGATGGCCAGGTCCAGACGTGAGGGTGAGTTCCCGGCTCTGCAACCGGCGTCGGGGATCGATGAATCACAGTGGACGCCGCAGACGCGGAACCGAATCGAGGCGTCGTTGGCGTCGAGCATCCTCGGCACGGCCGGGCAGGTCCGTCCGCGGCTGGAGGAGGTGGTCGAGCGCACCCGCGCGAACGAGATCATGGCGTCGACGTCGACGTACGATCGCGCCGAATTGCTCGACGCCGATGCCGCGTTCGCTCAGCTCGCAGGGGTGGCGCGCTGAACCGGTGCCGTCGCTGCCAGGGCGGCCACCAGGTCGCGTTGAATGTCGGTGATGGGCACGGTCGCGTCGACCACTGCCGATACCGGGAGTCTCAGCCTGCGGTCGGCCTCGGTGCGGAAGACCAGGCCGGTCTTGGGGGTGCTGTCGGCGGTGCTGGCGTACAGGATGGACCAGCATTGTGGGTTCTTGAGGAGTTCGGCGCTGGCGGTGTGATCGGACGCCACGGGCGGGCCGAAGCTCAGTGGCAGTCCGCTCCGTTTCATCTCACGCTCGATCACCCGGTGCAGCAGGATCTGCTCGCTCCGTTTGGGAAGTAGCAGGGGGTAGCCGGCGAGCTGACTCAGACTCGGGTTGCTCTCACCCGCCAGAGGATGCCCCTCGGGGAGGACGACGACGAGATCTTCGGTCCACAGCTCGGTGACGTGAAGACCGGAGCGTTCGACGCTGCCGCGGATCAGCGCCACCTGGCAGTCACCGGACGTCACCGCTTCGATCTGTTCTGCGAATCGTTTCAGGACGAAGTCGATCTCGGCGTCGGGATGGCGCTCGCGTACCGCGACGATGGCGGAGATGGCGTTGGCTGCGAAGGTCATGTTTCCGGTCAGGCGCAGCTGATTACGTTTGCGCGTCGTCAGCGCCAGGGCGGCTTGCTCCAGCTCCACCATGTGCCGGGCGATGGACACCAATTGTGCTCCGACAACGGTCAATCGGACGGTACGAGAGGTTCGCTCGAACAGGGGCTCACCGATTTCTCGTTCCAACTTGGAGATCTGCAGGCTGATCGCCGATTGCGAGACGTAGCAGCGTTCGGCGGCGCGGGAGAAGTTCAGTTCCTCCCCGACCGCGAGGAAGTATTTCAGCTGCCGCAGTTCCATGCGGCTATTCAATCATGAGTTCTGCTCATAGATGCTATTTCAACTTCCGCGTTGATAGAGCATCGCGGTCGGAGTTTCATGGAGGTAGTTCTTCGTAGAGGAAAAGACTCGAGCCGAAAAGGAAAGTGCTGTGCAAACGTACGACGTCGTCATCGTGGGATCGGGATTCGGAGCATTGGCCGCCGCCAAGTCTCTGGGCAAGGCCGGTGTGACGTTCTCGCTGATCTCCAGCACCACCGAACACCTCTTTCAGCCGCTGCTCTACCAGGCCGCAACCGGAATGCTCTCGACGGGCGAGATCGCCCCGCCGATCAGGCGCATTCTCGCGCAGTACGAGTCGGCCGACGTGCGTCTCGGACGCGTCGTCGATGTCGATCCCGAGGCGCACCAGGTCACCTACATCGGTGCCGGGCAGAGCCACACCATCAGCTTCGGTCGTCTCATCGTCGCCACGGGAGCCACGCAGGCGTATTTCGGTCGCGACGAGTTCAAGGACCGCACGTTCGCGCTCAAGACCGTCGACGACGCGATCGCTCTGCGTGAGCAGATTCTGAGCTGCTACGAATCCGCGCACCTGACAACCGATTCGGCTGCTCGCAAGGAGCTGTTGAGCTTCGTCGTCGTCGGTGCAGGCGCGACGGGTGTCGAGCTCGCAGGTCAGATCAGGGATCTCGCGCACCGCTACTTCGCCGGCTCGTTCCCGGACATCGATCCCGACGACGTCACGGTGACCCTCGTCGACGGTGTCAAGGAAGTGCTGCCGGCGTTCGGCGGCAAGCTCAGCGCGTACGCCCGTACGAAGCTCGAGAAGTCGGGCGTCGACGTCGTCACCGGTGCCATGGTCACCGATATCGCCGACGACGTGGTGACGGTGCAGGACGTGGACACCAAGACGTCGAGGACGTTCGCCGCCAAGACGGTCATCTGGTCGGCGGGCGTGCAGGCCAGTGACCTGGCGGCCACCGTTGCCGAGCGGACCGGGTGTGAGACCGACCGTGCCGGACGGCTTCTCGTGCACGACGACCTGACGGTCGGTTCGGCGAAGGACATCTACGCGATCGGCGACGTGACGTCGCTGAACAAGTTGCCCGGTCAGTCGCCGGTGGCGATGCAGCAGGGCAGGCACGTTGCGAAGATGATCATCGGAAAGGTCGACGCGGGAACGCCGTTCGAGTACACCGACAAGGGCAGCATGTCGATCGTCGGCCGCTTCAGCGCGGTGGCGCGGCTGTTCGGCAAGGTCGACATGTCGGGACCGATCGCGTGGATCATGTGGCTCGCGGTGCACCTGATGTACCTGGTCGGCTTCCGGAACCGCTACGTTGCGGTGGTGTCGTGGATGACCTCGTACATCGGTGACAAGCGACCGCACTTCCAGTACACCGACCATTCCGCTTCGCTGGAGGAGCACACCAGCGACACTGCCGACGAAGACGAGCGCAGAGCGGCCTAGTTGTGAAGACCTAGGTCGCGATGCCGTTGCGGTAGGCCCAGATCACCACGTGCACTCGGGTATTGACCTCGAGTTTGCGGCAGATGTTGCCGATGTGGGTCTTCACGGTGCTCTGTTCGACCTGCAGTGAACGGGCGATCTCGTTGTTGCCCAGTCCCTCCGCAAGTAGTCGAACCACTTCCATTTCGCGCAGACTCAGGTCGTGTTGCTGTGCAACGGGAGTGGTTCGAATCGGCCTGCCCCGGCGAGCGAACTCTGTCATCAAGCGCGGGGTCAGTCGTGGAGAGAGGACCGCTCCGCCGTCGGCGACGGTGACCACCGCGTCGGCGAGTTCGTCGGGGTCGGCGTCCTTGAGCAGGAAGCCGGACGCTCCGCTGTCGAGAGTTGCGAACACGTACTCGTCGAGGTCGAACGTGGTGACGACGATGACGCGAACGCTCTCGAACTGTGCCAGTATCTCGCGCGTTGCGGTCAGTCCGTCGCCGTTCGGCATCCTGATGTCCATCAGTACGACGTCCGGTCGCAGTGCCGACACCTGCTGCACGGCATGCCTTCCCGAGCTCGCGTGCCCGACGACCTCGATATCGGGATGGCCGGCGAGGAACAGCTCGAATCCCTGCCGAACCACGGGCTGATCGTCCGCGATGAGGACGGTGATCATGCCGGCATCTCCTGTGGTCGAGAGATCTTTCCGCCGACAGGTAGTCGAGCACGCACGGTCCACGTCGTTCGGTCGTCGGACGATCCTGCATCGAGGGTGCCGCCGAGTAGTGCGGTCCGCTCACGCATTCCGGGGATGCCGAACCCCTGACCCGAGGACTCGCGCAGCTCGGAGCTGTCCGGCGTGAGCGTGTTGGTGACGGTCACCTCGATGGCCGAGTTTAGGTTGGATACCTCTACGTAGACATCGCAGTTCGGCGCATGGCGTCGGGCGTTGGACAGCGATTCCTGAACGACGCGATAGCACGTCAACTGCACCGCGCTGTCGGTGTCGTCGCTGTCTGCGAGGATGCTCGTGTCGATGCGCCCAAACGACATTCGTGACTGCTCGATCAGTTCGGGAAGGTCGGCGATCATCGGCTGCGGAGCGCTGTCGTTCGTCTCGCTCGGGCGCAGTATGCCGACGATCTGGCGTAGGCTGTCGAGGGTCCGTTGGCCGTGATCGATTGCGCCGGTGAGTAGTTCGCGTGCCTGCTCGGGGTTGCTCGTGATGAGTGTCTTGGTTGCCTTGGCTTGGATGAGCATGCCGGTCAGGTGGTGGGCTGCGACGTCGTGTAGTTCGCGTGCCATGGCTCTTCGTTCGTTGTCCAGGGCTGCGTTCAGCTGTTGCCGGTGTTCGAGTTCGGCTCGGCCCAGGGCGGCCTCGCTCTCGAGTTCCTGCGCGCGGTTTCGTGCGATGTACTTGCCCAGTGCGATGAGCACCGTGTAGTTGATGGCGAGGTTCGCGATCTGTTCGGCGACCACGCCGATCGTGCCACCGGGGCCGGCCGCGGCATCCGGGTAGGACAGGCGGGTGTCGACGCTGACTGCGATTTCGAGAATCAGCCCGACGGCGATGGGGGCGAACAGGCGTGGCCCGGTCACCCGAATTGCCAAGGCGACGATGGCGAACCAGTACAGCGGGGTGAACCCGAGAGTCCGGTCCGGCAGGACGAGAATGAGCGCGACGCTGATCGCCACCACCGACAGGTATGCCGTGACGGGAAAGGATCGGCGCACGCACGTCACCGCGGTCATCGCCAGCAGGGCAACGACACTCACCGCGATCAGGGGTGGGCTGCTGACCAGTTCGTCCCGGGTGTCACCGACCGTGCCGGTGGAGAGTTGGAATCCGGCGTAGAAGAGAGTGGCCATGAGCATCTCGATCGGCAGTACCACGGGATTGCGCGGCCGCCACGCGGGTCTGAACCTGCGCAGCATCCTGGAACCAGCCGGCACCCGAGCACCACCCAGCATCAGAGTCGACTCCGTTCTCCTGCCGCATCTTTCGAGCTCGAGCTCTTCGTACCCGCAGTTTTGGAACCCAGCACCCACAGCGGTCCGGTGACGAACCAGAAGAACGTGATGACGCCCAGTGGCTGGATCACGGTCTTCAGCGCTGCTGCCTGCTCCGAGTCTGCCACGGTGTAGGCCAATGCGTAGGTGATCACCAGCGCGATGGCGGCGGCGACGAGCCATTTCGCGAATCCCCGAATCTCGTTGCGGTAGGCCCGCGGGCCGGTCTTCGGGGGCTTCACCGGTGCGGGTCCACCGGCGAATCGGTGCGCGAAGCGCACGTCGAGCCAGGCGACCGTCGAGTGCGCGAACACGACGGTCCAGCCGAGGTAGATCCCCGCGAGGCGGTGGGCGAATTCGACCTCCCCGCCTCGGTGCAGGTCGAGTGCCACTGCGGCGACGAGGACGACATCGAGGACCGGGAGCAGAGCCAGGGTGACAGTGCTGGCGCGTCGCATGCGTGCCAGGTAACGCAGGCACAGGCCACCGATCACCAGAACCCAGAAGCCGACCTCGCAGATCGCGATCGTCAGCAGAATCGGATTGTTCATGGACCCGATCTCACCGCAGCCGTCGCGCGCGCAATACCCCCGCGGAGGCGTCGTACCTGGTGGTTCGGCCGAAGGTACGACGCGGCTCTCCACCGAAAGTCGTAGCCGAACGCGCTACTGTGGAATTACGCATACAGGACACGCAGGCGACAGGGAGTCCGTCATGGCAGGCAAGAAGATCGACAGAGTGCACGCACAGTCCGCGTTGGAGACGGTGCGCGAGAACCCCGGCATCGCATTGATCGCCGCCGTGCCAGTACTGGCGGTAGCGGGACTGGTCTGGTGGCTGCTCGGGTTCCCCGCGTTCCTGCTGCTCCTCATCGCAGCAGGCGGAGTTCGGTACCTCTACGCCGGGCGTCGCTGACTACCGACAGACACTGATCACTGATCGGCGCGCGGGATGCAGAACTCTGTGATGGTTGCCGAGCCTGCGGCCAGTTCTGCCCAGGACGCCTCGGTGGTCAGCACTGCGATGGCCGAGGTGGGAAAGCGGTGTCGCACCTCGCGGGCCAGGTCGGTGTCGTCGTCGGCCGCCAGTTCGAGTGCGGTCCAAGGGATTCCGGGTTCGTGCCCGACGACCAGCAAGGTCGATACCGTCACGTCGTCGAAGTAGGTGTCGGCCAACCGGATTTCGTCGATGATCTCGTCGGCGGATCCGCCGTAGATGTCTCGCTCGAAGCGGGTGGGTAAGTCGCCGAGACCGGTAGCAGCCAGGGTCTCGCGGGTGCGCAGAGCCGTCGAGCACAGCACTGCGTCGACTGTGCCGACATGCTCGCCGATCCAGACTCCCGCGAGCGCCGCCTCACGTTGGCCGCGGGCGGCCAGGGGGCGTTCGTGATCCGGTACTCCGTCGGGGTAGCCGGATTTGCCGTGCCGCATCAGCACGAGGGTCCTAGTGGTCGCCATGCCGTCCACCGTAAACGGTCAGGGCGGCGGGATCAGGAAGAACGTCCACCTGCTCCGGGAAGACGAACTTGCGCATCGCCCACCATCGGAAAGCGGTTGCCAGCAACGTGCCGATGATGGACCCGCTGACGAAGTCGGCGATGTTCTCGGTGAGGAAGGACACGTTCGGCGAACGCAGATCCAGCATGTAACTCGATACCCACAGCGGTAGCTGGTTGATTGCCAGGCCGGTTCCGGCGACGGCGAAGAACAGCGCTGCCTCGTGGTGGCGACGTCGTCCGCCGCGTGCTGTGAACGACCATTCCCGGTTGAGGATGTACGACACGATCGTCGCGATCAGCACGGCCAGAACGTTCGCTGTCACCGGCTTGTCCTGCAGGATCGTCCACTTCAGGCCGAAGAACAGTACGACGGTGACGACGAAGGTGATCGCTCCGACGATGAGGAACTTGAGGGCCTCGGCGTGCTTGACGAGGGGCTCGAGCCAGCGCTGGGGAACGTGGTCGGTGAGGCGGTCGGACACATGCATCCCATCGACGTTACCTCGAGTAACGGATCGGGCCGGATTCGTCGCGGCTGCGAAGAGGGCCTAGAGCCGCGTCCTCAGGTGGTCCCGCAGCATTCGACGGACCTCTTCGGTCGCGAGTTGCTCGGGATATGTCACTGCCTGCAACGTCAGCCCGTCGACGAAGGCGCGCAGTTCGGCAGCCGCGCGTTCGTCTGTGGCGGTGTCGAAGGTGAAGGCGGGGGAGTTCGGTCGATCGAGGTCGTGCAGGTGTGCCCACGCGAGTCGGCACAGATACCGGCTGCCGAACCACCCGGCCGTCTTGAGGGCGGAGAGTCGTTCGTCGACTCTCGCTCGCACGATCGCTTCGAGCCACACCGACGCCTCCACGCTGCGGTCCTCGTCGAGGGGCAGCATCTCCTCGAGGACGCGGATAGCTCGCGCCAGGCCGTCGCCCTCGGTGGAGTGCGCCTCCAACCGCGCTACGACGCGTTGCGTCATGGCTTCGGCCGCGAACAGGACGAGTTCTCCTTGGTCGGAGAAGTAGTACCGCAGTGATCCGGGGGACACGCCGGCTTCGGCGGCGACGCTGCGTACCGTCGCCCCGTCCATTCCTGCTCGTTCGATGACGCGCCATACGGCGGCGACGATCTCCGCCCGGCGCGCATCGTGGTCGACGATCTTCGGCATCGGTCTGTTCTAGCACGAGCAAATCGTTTTCACACACTTGTACTGAAATCCTGTTACGGTACAGCTGTGTCAATACAGCTGACCGGACTCGCGCTGGTGGACAGCATCGGCATCGGGACTCTTGCGGTTCCGCTGTGGATGATGCTGCGGCCGTCATTTCGAGTTCGAGTGGTACTGGTGCACCTCGGCGTGCTGGGGCTGCTGTATCTCGGGGTCGGGCTCATGCTGCTGACGCTGCTCGAAGACGTGACCCTTACGTCCATGGCCCATGCCGTGCCCGGAAATGCGTGGGTGCGGATGACAGTGGGTGTGGTCGTTCTGGTTGCGGGCGTCGTCTGCGATCGGCGACGTCGACGCCCGAGCGCTACGTGGTGGATGCGGGCACCGGCGAGCGCTCGAGGGGTGGCCCTCCTCGCTGTTGCAGTGGGCACGGTCGAGGTGGCGACGATGCTGCCTTACGTCGCCGCGATCGACGCGGTGGCCGCGTCCGGCCGGGGACGGGCGTTCTCGGTCTCGATTCTCGCGGTCTACGTACTCATCACCCTGCTGCCTGCTCTGCTTCTGCTAACCGTCAGAGTGGCTGCATCGCAACAGTTTCCGTCGCTTCAGCGGCGTCTGATGCACCGCGTCCAACGCTGGAGTCAGGACATGGTGGGAACGGTGCTGCTCGTCGTGGGTGCGCTGCTGGTCGCAGATGCGGCCATCGAGATGAACCTGGTGTGACGTCGGCCCCGGTCGACTCGAGGAAAGGATGGGTCATGAGGGCAGGAAAATTTCGGGTAACCGATGCGCGCAGCATCGTCATGATGGTCGTCGGGGCAGTCTTGGCGCTGTTCTTCTGGGACCTGCGGGTGTTCTGGTTCCAGGGCGGACCACTCGGTTGTGTCCTGATGGTCCTCGCTGTGGTGGACGTATGGGACTCGCGGCGCGCCACCGGCAGGCGAGCAATTGTCGGGGAGTTGCGCGACGACATTTTCGGACGCGAGGATTCGACCGACACACCGGACCGCGATGGTCGACGGTGACTCACATCCCCGCGACGGTACTGAATTTTCGGTCCCCCCGTGATAAACAGGTCCGGGGGTCGACAGCTGTTCGATAACAGGCGATGCGGTGCTGAGTGGATGGTGGTGACCTGGTGGCGAGCAGTCTTGATGCGAATGCCATGGCTCACTCGCGCCGGCGAGGCCTGACTGCAGCCGGTACTACGGTGATGATTCTGTGCCTGGTGGCCGGTTGGGGCGTCGTCTACTTCATCGGCCTGGTGGGTGCGCTGTGGCGTTTCCGCGAGCCGAATGCACCTGCGCCCGTACTCACGTTGTCGGATCAATGGATGGACCTTGCGGTCGGTCTGGTGCAGGTGGCGGTAGGGGCGGCGGCAATCGCTGCGGTGTATTTCGTTCGTCGTCGCACGTTGCCCGCGGTGTGGCCGATGCGTCGCGGCACTGCGCTCGAGGCCGCGCTCACCTGGTGCGCGGCGATCGGTGCCGCGTCTGCTGCGCTGCTCGTCTTGTCTCGCATGGACATCGTCCGATTCAGCTTCTCGGTTCCGGCCTCGGTCGAATCCGATTGGCTCGCAGTAGTTTCGGCTCTCACCGTGGGCCTACGCGAGGAGCCGATTCTGGTGGCGCTACCGGTGTTGCTGCTCGTGGGCCGGCTCCCGATCTGGGCGATCATGGCGTTGTCGGCCACGATGCGAGGCCTTCTCTACATGTACTTCGGTGGCGGCGGATTTCTGTGGGCACTGTGCTGGGGTGCCGCGGCGGTCTGGGTGTTCTACCGCTACCGGCGGCTGTGGGTGTTGATCGCCGTCCACGGACTGGTGATGAACATTCAGGTGTTCGATCGAGTGATTCCATCCGAGAATTCGGCGACCGTTCTGCAGTGGATCAACATTCTGATCCTGTTCGCGGCGCTGCTGTGGTGGCTCACCCCGCGTGCGCTGGAGGCGTTCCTGCCGAACACGGTGGCCGTTCGGTACGGCGATGCGACCGTCGAGACGACTCCGGTGGTGGCCGAGGTGGTCCTGAACCCCGAGAAACTCGACCCCGACGAGTCCAGACGAGAGCCGCCCGTCAAGCCCTGACCATGCGGGCTTCGAGGCACTCCCAGATCGGGTCGAATTTCTCGGTGCCGTCCAGCTCGAATCGATGTTTGCGGTAGAACGCCACCGCACGATCGTTGGCCGCTGCCACCCACAGGTATGTCGATGCCTCCCGGTCGACGACGGTGGCCATGAGTTCTGTTGCGACTCCGGTGCCGTGGTGCTCGGGCACGACGTTCAGTGACCACAGTTCGGTCGGTGCCGGCGGATCGTCGTCGCGTGGTGGTCCGCCGGTGGCGAAACCGACGATGCGTGAACTACTGGTGTCGACGGCGCAGCGGGTCCGCACGCCGCGGCTCGACTGCTCGTCGCGGCGGGTGATGATCTGCTCCCATCGTTCGATGCGGTCGCGAGGGCGGATTGCATCGAGCTTGGCTCTGTTCATCATTCCCGCGTACGTCGCTTTCCAGATCGCCACGTGCGCTGCACCGAGCTGTTCTTCGTCGCCTGGGCGGATCTCGCGAATCGTGTAGCCGGCCACGGTTGTAGTTGTACCGCTACGGCTCGTGTTGTTCGTCGGATTTTCTTGTCGGACCCCTCTCGTACTATCGAATGTATGTTCGATAACGCTGGGTGGGGGGTGGCGCAGACGCCGCCGGTCGACGACTGTATCGCGGGCTTTCTCGACGTCATTGCACTCAACCGTGTCAACGAGAACCTTGCTCGGGCGGCGACCGTGCTTGCGTACTGCGACGTGCTCGAGATGCGCCTCGAAGCAGCCGAAGCCGACGGCGGAGATCCGGGCGAGACCGTCCGCGGTGCCCTGTGCGATCTCGCCGTGACGATGACCGGAACGCGTCGCGATGCGTCCGTTGTGCACGATGTCGCGGAGCGTCTGCATCGAATGCCGTTGACCGCCTTACGTTTCGTGACCGGCAGCTTCGACTGGTCGACGGTGGTCACGATCACCTCGGTGCTGCACCGCGCCGGTGACGAGGTGATTGCGGCAATCGAGCACGAGGTCTGTGCGGCGGGTGGCCGAATGCGTCCGCAGGCGTTGCGCAACCGGATCTGGCGGCTGTGGATGAAAGCCGATCCGGTCGGAGCCGCAGCTGCCCGAGAGACCGCGAAGTCCGAGGAGGTCGGTGTGCGAATCGACCGCACCGGTCCGGGTGGGATCGCGTCGCTCATCGCGAAGATCACCGATCTCGAAGCAGCCGAAGCGGACGCACTCATCGTCGAGATCGTCGGGACGGTCTGCAAGCGCGACCCACGATCGACGGGCACGCTGCGGGCCGCGGGTCTGATGGCGTTGCTGCACGGCGAGCATTCACTGGTGTGTCAGTGCGATCGCGGCGACGACTGCCCGGTGGCCGGCGCTGCCGACGATATCCCTCCTCGACGCGGGCATCTCCTCCAGATCGTGGTGGCGGTGGAGACGCTGCTGGGACTGTCCTCGGAGCCCGCAACCCTCGCCGACGGCACGCCCATCGACCCCGAAGTGGCGCGCATCGTTGCCACGGACGCGAAATGGCAGGCGCTGCTCACCGAGCTGGTCGAGATGCTGAAACCCGAACAGAGAAATTCGGGCGACGACGGATCGAACGACGATGGCCGGGACAGCGGTGGCCCCGATGACGGCGGTCCGGACGATGATGGCCCCGATGACGGTGGTCCAGACGATGGTGGCCCGGACGGTGGTGGCAGCACGTGCAGCCCCCACGGACCGGCCCCGCAACGCCCCGATGGTGGTTCGGACTCCGGCCGCGGGCAGTCGAACGGTGATGCCGGCTTCGGCCCCGACCGTGCCGACTCCCGCAGCGGCGATGTGTCTGGTTCGGTGTCGGGTCCGTTCGGGCCGTTCTCGACGGCTCCGCCGCTTTTGCGTCGGGTCGTCGGCATGGGCCGGGTGCGTGGTGCCGCCGAGCTTTCGTCCGCGCGTCTCGTGGATGCCCACTGTTGCCCACCCGTGAATCCGATACTGGGGGAGGAGTCTGTCCGTGACGGGCTCGTCGCACGGTGGCTTGCATGGATTGCCGATCAGCCCGAGTGTGCTCGCGGCATCTTTCCCGACGGTCATGGCGGCGAATCGGCTCCGTCGCAGTCGGCGGTGACGTATCGGCCCGGTGCCCGCGTCGTCGCGTTCGTTAGGGCTGCGTATCGCACCTGTACGTTTCCGAATTGCGACGTGCCGTCGGCTCGGTGCCAGATCGATCATCTGGTTCCGTTCGATCACGACGATCCTGAGCGCGGCGGTTGGACGATCGTGACCAATCTTCAGCCGGTGTGCGTGTTCCATCATCAGGCGAAGACCTCGGGGGCGTGGTCGGCGGTGATGCTCGCCGGAGGGGCCATTCTGTGGTCGAACTCTGTCGGTCTGCGCAGGGTCACGTTGCCGGACTTCTCGATCGCCTCTCCGACGCCACCGACGCCACCGCCGCCACCGCAAAAGTACATCGGCCGGGACGTCGCTGTCCCCGGCCGAACCCACCCGTTGGGAGCTCGAGTACAGCGGGTGTGCACCGCCGACACTCAAGGACTTTCGTTGTGCAGCAACGGAAAACGAGAGGCGGAAGCTCGCAGAGAAGAGGCGGGCCTACCTCGAACACTGTCGTGTCGTCCATGCGCGTGTTCGGTACGACCGCACCCGATACGACCCTCCGCCCTTCTGAAGAACACCCGCGCCGGTGTGGCACGGGCCTCTGGCCTGCTACCTTGAACGCCGTTCAAGTCTCTGGGGCAGGTCACCGTCCCACTCCTCGAGGAGCCACCCGTGTCAGATGTAGACCGCAGTACTCGCCGGCCGAGCCGTAAGGTCGGGCGAATGAACGTCTCGGCCCGCGACATGGCGCAGATCGCAGTGTTCGCAGCACTCATCGCCGCGCTCGGCCTGCCGGGATCCATCACGGTCGGATTCTCGGGTGTGCCCATCACCCTGCAGACCCTCGGCATCATCCTGTCCGGTGCCATCCTCGGACCCCGCAAGGGCACGGCGGCAGTCCTGGTGTTTCTCGCCCTGACGATGATCGGTCTGCCGCTGCTGGCGGGCGGGCGTACCGGCCTCGCAGCGGTGGCCGGGCCCACCGTCGGGTACCTCATCGGCTGGATCCCGGCCGCATTCCTGATCGGCCTGCTCACTGCGCGAATCCTGCCCAAGTACTCGATCGTGCTCGGCCTGCTGATCAACGCGGTCGGCGGAATTTTGGTCGTCTACGCATTCGGCATCATCGGGCTCGTTCTGCGCACCGACGTCGGACTCTGGGCCGCCGTCACGTCCAACGGACCGTTCCTGCCCGGTGACATCGCCAAAGTCGTCGTCGCGACCGTCGTCGCCAAGAGCGTCCACCGTGCGTACCCGGGCCTGATCAAGGCGTGACCCTCGAGCTGGGAGGTCGAGGCAACGGCACCGCGATCGTCTGGGCGGGTCGCGTGCTCACGTACACGGACCTCGACGCAGCCGTCGAGCAGTGGCCTCACCTCCCGGTGCACGATGCAACGGCGCTCGATCTGCCCGAGGCGTTGATCTGTGTGTTCGCGGCGGCCAGGCAGGGCAGCGCGGTGCGGGTCGAGGATCCGGCCATCAGGCCGGAACGTGCCGACGAGCAGAGTCCCGACCCGTTCCTGCTGGTGGCGACCTCGGGCTCCACCGGTCGCCCGAAACCGCTCGCTCGCACCGTCGCGTCGTGGGTCGACAGCTTCTCGGAGTTCACCGCCATCTCCGGTATCCGACAGTCCGACACCGTGCTGATCACCGGACCGCTGCACGCCACGATGCACCTGTTCGCCGCGGTGCACGCACTGTGGGTGGGGGCGTGCATCACCGACGATCCTGCGCAGGCCACTGCCGTTCATGCGGTGCCTGCGGTACTCCGTGACGTCCTCCACCGGATGCCTCACGCGAGGGTTGGCGTCGCTGCCGGTGCCGGTCTCGACGATGCTGCCGCGCAGACGATCTCGGCGCAGGACATCAGGCTGGTCGAGTACTACGGCTCGGCGGAGCTGTCGCTGGTGGCGGCACGAGTCGTGGGCGAGCACTTGTCACTGAGACTGCTCCGTGACGTCGAAGCACGCACCGAGGACGGGTACCTGTTCGTTCGATCGCCGTACGCTGCACTGGGTGCGCGCGATTGGTTCGGCGTCGGTGATCTGGCCGAACTGAACGGCTCCGAACTCCTCGTCCACGGCCGCGGGGATGCAGCGATCAACGTGGGCGGAACCACCGTGATCGCCGAGGACGTGGAGAACATCCTGACCGCACTCGACGGCGTCCGAGCTGCGGCAGCGATCGGCATACCGCACGCGGTTCTCGGCGAAACAGTCTCTGCCATAGTCGAACTCGACGGAACCCGCGACCTCGACCTCGTCCGCGCCGACGCCCGCGCCATCATGGCCAAGGAAGCACTGCCGCGACGCTGGACGGTGGTGCAGCAGTTGCCCCGCACCTCGAGCGGCAAGATCGCGCGAGGGGCATTGCAGGGAACGGCCCTGCAATGATGATCCCTGCTGTGCATGCGCCCGTCATCGTTGCGGCGAAACGCACGGCAATCGGTATCGCCGGGCATGGATTCGCCGATGTCACCGCCCCCGAGTTGGCCGCTCCTGTGCTGAAAGCTGTTGCGGCAGAGATCGGCTCACTCGACATCCCGATCGACGACGTGATCCTCGGCAACTGCCTCGGTCCCGGCGGCGACGTCGCACGTGTCTCGGCGCTGCTCGCGGGTCTCGGTCTCGACGTTCCAGGTGTCACCGTCGATCGGCAGTGCGGATCCGGACTCGACGCCGTCGTGCAGGCCGCGTCGCGCATCCGCAGCGGCGACGAGACACTGATTCTGGCCGGTGGCGTCGAATCTGCCAGCACCAGCCCGTGGCGATTCTGGCCACCGGTCGACGGTGAAGCACCCGTCCGCTACACGCGAGCGCCGTTCGCGCCACCCGGCTTCGCGGACCCGGACATGGGCGTGGCGGCGGACGACCTCGCGCGAATCCGCGGTATCGGGCGCGAACGCCAAGATGCCTACGCGGCACAGTCTTTCGCGCGCGCGGCGGTCTGCGACTTCTCGGCCGAGATCGTCACCGTGAACGACGTCGCAACCGACGAGCGTATCCGCCCCAACATGACCGCTCAGCGGCTCGGGAGGCTGCGCCCCACCTTCACCTCCGACGGCACCGTCACCGCGGGCAACTCCTGCGGAATATCCGACGGCGCAGCGGTTCTGGCCGTCACCACGGCCGAGCGCGCAGCCGGGATGCCGGCGTTGCGCATCCTCGGTAGCGCGGTCGCAGGGTCCGACCCGGCTCTTCCGGGACTGGGTCCGGTGCCGGCGATCGAGAAACTGCTCGCCCGCACCGGGGTGCGCATCGCCGATATCGACACCGTCGAGATCACCGAGGCGTTCGCGTCGGTCGTGCTCGCGGTCTCGGACGAATTGGGCCTCGACGAGGGTCTTATCTGTCCGGAGGGTGGGGCCATCGCCATGGGGCACCCGTGGGGAGCATCGGGCGCAATTCTACTGGTACGGTTGGCATCTCGAATGCTGCAACCCGGAGGACCGGCATTGGGCCTGGCGGCCTGCGCCATCGGCGGCGGGCAAGGGATAGCGATGCTGGTGGAGCGAGCAACATGAGCGAGGTTGTATGAGTACGGTCAGGTTCGAGAACATTTCGCACTCGTTCGGGGAACGGCAGGTGCTCTGCGGCATCGACCTCGAGTTCGACGAGCGGCGCATCGGCATCATCGGATCCAACGGCTCGGGCAAGTCGACGCTCGCCCGGATGATCAACGGTCTGATCAAGCCCGATACCGGCCGCGTCACGGTCGACGGCGTCGATGCCGCGAAGAAGGGTGCGCAGGTTCGCAAGAAGGTCGGTTTCGTGTTCACCGATCCCGATTCGCAGATCGTGATGCCCACGGTCGCAGAGGATCTCGCGTTCTCGTTGCGCAGGTCCGGCCTGAGCAAGGCCGAGGTGGCCGAGCGGGTGGACGAAATTCTGGTCCGGTTCCGTCTGGATCGGCACCGCGACCATCCGGCGCACCTGCTCTCGGGTGGACAGAAGCAGCTGCTCGCCATCGGCGCGGTCCTCATCCGACGGCCGGAGGTGGTCGTTGCGGACGAACCGACGACGCTGCTCGATCTGCGCAATGGTCGCGTCGTCGCGCAGGCTCTGGATTCGATGGATCAGCAAGTCATCGTCGTGACCCACCAACTGGCACTGTTGGACAGCTTCGAGCGCGTCATCGTCATCGACGACGGGCGTGTCGCATTCGACGGGGCTCCCGCCGCTGCCGTTCCGGCCTACCGAGAGCTGATCGGATGATCGGTCTCTACCGGCCCGGGACCTCGCTGCTGCACCGGATGAGCCCGGGATCGAAGTTGCTGGCACTGATCGTCGCGATCCTGGCGACGGTGATCTTCGCGCGCACTCCGCTCGAAGTAGGTGTGGTGGCGCTGCTTGTCGCGGCGTTGTTCGCAGTGGCTCGCATTCCGGCGAAAGTGGCACTGGCGCAACTACGTCCGGTGCTGTGGATGCTGTTGATCATCGGTGTGTTCCAGGTGATCATCACTACCTGGCAGCGGGCTGTGGTGGTGTGTGGGGTGCTGGTGATCTCCGTTGCTCTGGCGGCTCTGGTCACCCTTACCACCCGGGTGACCGACATGCTCGATACCGTCACCAGGGCGCTCGGTCCCGTCCGACGCTTCGGCGTCGATCCGGATCGCATCGGACTGCTCCTGGCCCTCGCCATTCGGTGCATCCCGCTGCTCGCGTCCATCGTGCAGGAGGTGTCGCAGGCGCGTAAGGCACGCGGACTGCAGTGGTCGATGACGGCGCTGGCAACCCCGGTCCTGGTGCGTGCTCTCCGTACCGCCGACGCCATGGGAGACGCGCTCGTCGCGCGCGGTGTCGATGACGATGACGTGAGAAGAGACGATGACGAGTGAGTTGCTCGCCGCCCGAATAGCGCGGCATTCCGACAGTCCCGAGGCGGCGGTCGTCGATGCGACCGGGGAGATCTCCTATCGCGAATTCTGGGGTGCGGTGGAACGCACCGCGGGCTCGTTGGCGGGCACGAGTCGCATCGCGGTGCTGCCGACGTCGGATATCGGATCCTTGGTGGTCGTCGTCGCGGCGATGCGTGCCGGGGTGAGTGTCGTTCTGCTGCATCGACATCTGTTGGCTCATGAATTCGCCGACGCCATGGCGGTGTGCCGGCCCTCGCTGATTGTCGCGCATCCGCGTCGGCACGGGCGGTTGCATGGTTGGGGTGCAGGCAACGTGGTCGCACCGGGCGATCTTGCACTCGGGCCGACAGAAATCAAGGCCATGCCCACACCGAAATCGGAGTTGCTCGTGGGCGTCACCTCCGGAACCACCGGTCCGCCCAAGTTGTTCGCGCGCAACCAGGCGTCATGGGCGGCGACGCTGGATCGCTCCGATGCCCTGTTCGATCTCGGTCCGGGGGATCGGGTGTCCGCGCCCGGTACTCTCGATCACACGCACTTCCTCTACGGTGCGTTGCACGGACTGACCCGGGGGGCGACGGTCGACCTGCGGGAGCCGACAGCGGCGCTCGAAGATGCTGCGACCCATCTGTATTCGGTCCCGACCATCGCCTGGGACATCGCTCGTTCGGGAGTGCGATCGGCGAGTGTCCGTGAGGTGCTCTCGTCTGCGGCGCGGTGGGCGGAATCGGGCAGGGCAGCGCTGGCGGCGGTACTGCCGAACGCTGGGCTGACACACTTCTACGGGGCGTCCGAGCTGAGTTTCGTGTCCTACGACCGAAGTGAACGCGATGGCGCAGAAATCAGTGGGCAGGTGTTCGACGGGGTCGAGATCGAGATCAGGGACGAGCTGCTGTACGTCCGCAGCGACATGCTGTTCGACGGCTATCTGAGCCGAGTGGGAGACCACACGACCCTGACGAACGGTCCGGACAGAAACGGATGGATGACGGTCGGCGATCGCGGCAGAGTCGACGACGGTCGCCTGACCTTGCGCGGCCGCGGCAGCGAGACGATCGTCCGGGCCGGTCTCACGGTGGAGTTGACTCCCATCGAGGCAGCCCTGCTCGCAGTTCCCGGTGTGCTCGAGGCCGGGGTGGTCGGGTTGCCCCACGACCGAACCGGCGAGGAACCTGCGGCCGGAGTCGTTGTGGCGCAGAACGATCCGATATCGGTGGCTCGGATTCGCCGGCACCTACGCACCGTACTGCCGGGTCCCAGCCTGCCGGTGGTGCTCGCCATCGTGGACAGCCTGCCGCGTACGCCGCGCGGCAAGCTCGATCGTCAGGCTCTGGCGGCAACCTTGGCCACGGTGCGCACCGTCGGCTCGCCCGATGCTCCTGTGACGACGAACCAGACGGTGAGCGCCCCTCCGTCGTAGCGGTGGCGCAGAGTGACACGCTCGTTCGCCAACACCGGGCTCAGGTATTCGATGACGGCTCGGTGCGGCGCGGCAGCCAGCTCGGGCACGTCCACCAGCAACTCCTCGATCGCATGCCAGTAGACAGCGTTGTTGAGGTGGTTGAACGGATCGATATCGGTTGCACGCAAAGGAAATTCGAGGTCGGTCGGCGATTCGGCCTGCACCGGCTCGGTCAACCACGCCTTCCATCGCAACCGGTGCTGATCGGTGGTGCGTCCCAGCATTTCCAGTGCGCCGTCACTGATGCGGGTCGGCATTCCGGTGTCCTTGCTGATGTTGATCCAGAAGCCCTCGGTCTCGATGCGCCCACCCTTCGGTGTCGTCAGTGCCACCCGCATGTTGGACCATCGCGTCGACATCGAGGAACACCAGCGCCGCATATGGACGCGGTCCGGGAAGTGGATCGGCTCGAAGACGTCGATGACGGTGCGTCGCACGATCCACATCGGATCGGTCTTGCCCAACGGTGTGGCATCGAGGTTGTCGGTGCCGATGTCCTGCAGGTAGCGGGCAACGCCGTCGAACCGCAGTCGGTTGTTCGGATCGATGTCGCCGGTCCGCACCGGCCAGCTGGCCTCGAAACCCTCACCGGGCGGCGGCTCCGGTGCCAGTTCGTCGTCGAAGCCTGCCGGTTCCACGCGTGCATTGGTCACGATGGCACTGTACGCGGACAGGCCGAATGTGCACTGTCAGACGATGTGCCGGGCCCGCATACCGTCGAACACCGGTGCCACGCGCACCACGTCCCCGGTGGTGGGAGCGTGCACCATCTGGCCGTTGCCCATGTAGATCGCCACGTGGCCCGGCCCGGCCGGTCCGAAGTTTCCGAACAGCAGATCGCCCGGTTGCGCGAGCTCCATAGGGATCTCGGTGCCCACGTTCCACTGAGTTTCCGAGGTTCGGGGCAAGGTGACCTTTCCTCCCGAGGCCTTGTAGAGGGCATACGACGTCAGGCCCGAGCAGTCGAATCCGCCGCCGGACGGTCCGTTGATGTTTCCGCCGCCCCATACGTACGGCAGTCCCAGGTAGTCCATCGCCAACTGCACCGATCGGCCGCCGATTCCGGTGAGGTCGAGTCCGGCGAAGGGCGTCAGGATCGCGGCGAACTGCGCTTCGGTCGCTCGGATGCGAGAGACGTACGGCTTGGTCTGCGTCTCGTAATCGACTGTGCCCGAGGGCATGCCGCCCGATCGCAATACAGCCCCTGCGCCTGCGTTGTATCCGGCCAGGGTCAGATCCAAGGTGTCACCGGACACCTTGCCCTCCCGCTTCCACCCGTCGACCTGTCCGTAGATATCGCACAGCAGTGTGCCCGACGCCATCACCGAATCACCGATGCTGTTGACGTCGGCGACGCCGTTGCCGTCGTAGTCCTTGCCGTACGTGGCCCATGTGCCGGGCATGAACTGCCCCGGTCCCTGCGCGCCGGTGCTCGAGACCGGAGCGGTTGGGCCGTGTCGAAAGCCGTTCTCGGCGGCATACAGTGCCGCGATGGTCGTCGCCTTGACGCCGCCGCAGATGTTGCCTGCCTTCTGCAGCCACGGCACGAAGGCCGTGATGGCTCCCACTGCACCCAAACCGATCGGGCCCACGTTGATGCCGGTGAACGTGGCGGGTTGACCGGGGAACAGCGCACGCCGAATGGCCTCGGCCGACGCCATGAACGCGGTCTGGGTGGCGATGTCGGCGGCGGTGTACGTCCGGCCGGCGAATTGAACGGCACCCGCCCCGAGGGCGGCTGCGGTGGTGGACACCGCATTCGACGAGAACACACTGAACGGCAGTGGCGCAGAGGGGGAACCGGCAGTCGACGTGGTCGACAGTGCGGCGGGCAGGGCGGCAACAGCCGTCGGGTCGGTCGGTACCGCAGAACCCTCGGCTGTATCCGTGCCTGCTGCTTCTGCGCCTGCCGCCTCCGCGTCGGCTGCTTCGATGTCTTCCACCGTCGGCAGATCGGGGAGCATCGGTTCGGCGGCGGTGTGTATGCCCTCGGCGGCGTCGGAGAGGGTGCGGTCGGCGATGTCGGCGGCAGGTTCGGGCAGGGTCCCCAGGAGTTCGGTCCACTGATCACTCATCGTGTTCGCCTGATCCTCGGCATCGGCGGCAATCGCGGCCGCCTGATCCTTCACCGCCTGATCGGGAATCGGAGCCGGGGCGTCGGTTCCGGAGACAACTCCGGCGGCGGACACGATGACGGCAACGATGACTGCGAATGGATCGCCTGCCATGTATCGACTCCTGCTACTCGAACGACCTTCCCCGAGCCAGTGGCTGTGATCAGGCTCACTCGGGTGCTGCTCCCATCATGCACGGTGCAGACGTTCGACTCATGAGTTTTGCGAAACTGTCAGAACAGGGATGCCCAGTAGTCCGAGAAGCGGATTCCGATGAGCGCGACGACGATTGCGTACCACACCGCGAGCAGCGTCCACCGCCATTCGAGGAAGAGGCGGCCGACGGTGCCGCCGTTGTTCGGTCCGGAGCCGATCAGTCGGCTCAGAGCCAGCACGAACAACGGCATCGTCACCGCCCAGACCACCATGCAGTACGGGCACAGGGCGTTGATCTCGTACAGGCTCTCGAAGATCAGCCAGTGCACGAACACTTCACCGAGCAGCAGGCCGCCGCTCATGCCGAGCCAGAACCAATGCGGCAGTTCGACGCGGCCGAGCCACAGCACCCCGGCGACGAGCGCAACGGAGAACGCGACGATACCGAGGATGGGGTTCGGAAAACCGAACAGCGCAGCCTGTTTCGTCACCATCACCGACCCGCACGAGAGCACCGGATTCAGGCTGCACGATGGGACGTACGACGCGTCCTCGAGCAGTTTGAATCGCTCGATCGTCAGCGTCAGCGCTGCGAGCAAGCCGAGAGCGCTGAACAGGGTGAAGACAGCGGCACCAGCGCGGGTTCTCATGTCGGTCGTCGGATGCTGCTCAGCTACCGGCGGCTGCGGTGAGAATGTTCTCCGGCGTCGGGTTGGCGATGTCGGTGCCGTTGACCCGCACGTTCGGTGTTCCGTTGATGCCTTCGCCGAGGACCGTCTGTGTCTGGGTGGTGACCCAATCGGTGTAGCTGCCGTCGGTGATGCACGACGCGACGGCGGGGGAGTCGGCACCTGCAGCGGCGGCGATCGCGACGAGCTCGTCGTCGGTCAGTCCGGTACCGCCCTCGGACGGCTGCTGCTCGAACATGGCGGTGTGCCAGTTCATCCAGTTGTCGCGGTCGTTCTCGGCGACGCAGATCGACGCACTGGCCGCGCGGGTCGAGTACATGGTTCCGTTCGAGAACCGGTCGAGAATGGAGATGGGACGGTAGTCGACGGCGACATTGCCTGCGTCGGCCAGCTGCTGCAACGTCGATCCGCTGACGGACTCGAAGTTCTTGCACGCCGGGCACTGGAAGTCCTCGACGACGCTGATGACGGTGGTGGCGTCGGGATTGCCGAAGCGGATGGCACCGTCGTCCGTCAGCGACGTGGGGGTGAGCTGGGCACCGGTCGACCCGTTGGAGCCGGCGGCAGATGCATCCCCCGACGTCGAATCTCGGTTGACGATGAAGAGAGCGATCGCTGCCACGAGCGCGATCAGAACGACTGCGACGACCACCTGAACGAGAGTCCGACGATTCTTGTCGCCGTTCTGCATGGCCTTGATGTCTTTGGAGACGTTCTTGCTCGTGTTCACGGCGACCAGTTTAGGCAGTCGATCCTGAGTGCCGGATGAGAGCCGGCGTCAGCCCAGATGAGTCAGACCAGGGATGCGAGTCGTTGGATGGCGAACCGATATCCGTCGATCCCGAGCCCGGCAATGACGCCGCTGGCGATGGGGGAGACGAAGGAGTGATGCCGAAATTCCTCGCGGGCATGCACGTTGGAAATGTGCACCTCGATGATCGGCACCTCCGGGATCACGAGCGCGTCGCGCAGCGCCACGGACGTATGCGTCAACCCGCCCGGATTGATGACGATGCCCGACGCCACCCCGCGGGCCTCGTGGATCCAGTCGATGATCTGACCCTCGTGGTTGGACTGCTCGGCCCGGACGGTGAGACCGTGCTCGGCACCGGTCTTCTCGCACAGGGTGACGACGTCGGCGAGGGTGGCGTGGCCGTACACCTCGGGCTGCCTGGTTCCGAGCATGTTCAGATTCGGACCGTTGAGCACCAACACCTGCTTGGCCACGACGTCACTCCTTTTCCTGCTTCGGGTACTACCGAGTCCGATCATTTCACAGCGGGTTGACACAATCGTCCGGTGAAGGCAGTGACCGCGTGAGAACAGTGTGGGTGGTGTGGGGCATCGGTGTCTTCGCCTACATCGTCGGGGTGCTGCATCGGACGTCCTTCGGCGTCGCGGGCCTGAGTGCGGCCGATCGGTTCTCGGTGTCGCCGTCCCTGCTGTCGTCGTTCGTGGTGCTGCAGGTGGTCGTGTACGCGGGGATGCAGATCCCGGCCGGGGTGCTGCTGGATCGCATCGGTTCGCGGAAGATGATCGCCGCGGGCGCGCTGATCATGGCGACGGCTCAGATCACGCTGGCGCTCACCGAATCGCTCCCCGTCGCCGTGGCCGCGCGAGCGTTCGTCGGCGTGGGCGATGCGCTCACCTTCATCTCGGTGCTGCGATTGGTGCCGCGCTGGTTCACGCCCCGGCGAGTACCGATCGTCTCGCAGCTGACGGGTCTGCTGGGCCAGCTCGGCCAGGTGCTCTCGGCGGTCCCGTTCCTGATTCTGTTGAACGGACCCGGCTGGACGTTCGCGTTCGGCAGCGCAGCGGCGCTCGGGCTGCTTGCCCTGGTGCTGGTTCTCGCCCTCGTCAGGGATCGGCCCGACGACGGAGCTGCTCCCGTGTTCGAGCCGACGACGTTGCGACAGACCCTCGCCTCCATCGCCGAGGTGTGGCGACGGCCCGGCACGCGGCTCGGCTTCTTCTCGCACATGGGCACCCAGTTCTCGATCACGGTCTTCGCGTTGCTGTGGGGTGTGCCGTATCTGACGTCGGCGCAGGGCCTGTCGGCGTCGACGGCCGGAGCGTTGCTGACGGTGTCGGTGGCGGCCGCGGTGGTGTCGGGCATCGTGGTCGGGCTCCTCACCGGGCGGTACCCGATGCGGCGGTCGTGGCTGGTGCTGGCGATCATGATCAGCAACGGCGCGATGTGGGCCATCGTGCTGTCGCTTCCCGGGCCTGCGCCACTGTGGTTGCTGGTGCTGCTCGTGGTGGTGATCTCCGTGGGTGGTCCCGGTTCGGTGATCGGTTTCGACCTCGCCCGCACGTTCAATCCGAGCGCCAACCTGGGGACGGCTCAGGGGATGGTGAACATCGGCGGCTTCCTGGCGTCACTGTTGGTGATCGCGGGGATCGGATGGATTCTCGACGCGATGGGTGGCTACACGTTCGACAGCTTCCGGGTCGCATTGCTCGTGCAGTTCCCGGTGTGGATCATCGCGATCACCGGAGTTCTGCTCACGCGCCGCAAGACCAGACGAGTGCTCGCGGCCGAGGGAATTCATCCGCACACGATGCGTGAGGTGCGCGACCGGATCCGGCGCAAATAACTCTTTGCACTGACGGCGTTCTGCGCGCATGCTGGTGTCCCAATATCGTTGTAGGACACAAGCAAATGCTACGTAAAGGTGCGTCAAAGAGATGGTAACCGAGCCTGAAGTGACCCCCGCGTCCGGCGAGTATTCGCATCGCGAGATCATGACGATTCTGTCGGGCCTGATGATGGGTATGTTCCTCGCGGCGCTCGATCAGACCATCGTCTCGACGTCCGTCCGCACCATCGCCGACGACCTCAACGGGTTCTCGGTGCTGGCCTGGGTCACCACGGCCTACCTCATCACCTCGACGGTCTCGACCCCTTTGTACGGCAAACTCTCGGACCTCTACGGGCGCAAGCCGTTCTTCATGACGGCCATCTCGATCTTCGTCGTCGGATCGATGCTGTGCGGCATCGCGACGTCGATGTACGAGCTCGCCGCCTTCCGCGCCATCCAGGGCCTCGGTGCAGGCGGTCTGATGTCGATGGCGCTGGCGATCATCGGCGATATCGTGCCTCCGCGCGAACGCGCCAAGTACCAGGGCTACTTCCTGGCCGTGTTCGGCACGTCCAGCGTGCTCGGACCGGTCATCGGTGGCCTGCTCGCCGGGCAGTCGTCGATTCTCGGAATCACCGGCTGGCGTTGGGTTTTCTACATCAACGTCCCCCTCGGCATCATCGCGCTCGTGGTGGTGTGGCGAGTGCTCAATCTGCCGGTGTACCGCCGCGAGGCGCGCGTCGACTGGTGGGGCGCAGTGCTTCTCAGCGTCGGCCTGGTCCCGCTGCTCATCATCGCCGAGCAGGGTCGCGTGTGGGGATGGAGCTCGCCGCGGGCCCTGCTGTGTTTCGGAATCGGCATCGTCGGCGTCATCGCGTTCGTGCTCGCCGAGATCAAGATGGGCGACGACGCCCTGATTCCCATGCGATTCTTCCGAAACCCGTTGTTCTCGTTGTGTATTGCCGTCAGTGTGATCGCCGGTGCGGCCATGTTCGGTGGCATCTCGCTGCTGCCTCAGTATCTGCAGGTGGTCAAGGGATCGTCGCCGACGCTGGCCGGCTACCAGACCCTGCCCCTCGTCGGTGCCCTGATGGTCGCGTCGATCGTCTCGGGTCGGATGATCTCGAAGACGGGACGCTACAAGATCTTTCCGATCGTCGGTACGGCACTGATGGCGCTCGCGATGTTCGTCTTCCATTACGTGCACGCCGATACCCCGCTGTGGCAGACGATGGTCGTCATGGGCGTGTTCGGCCTCGGGCTCGGTTCGATGATGCAGCCGCTGACCCTGGCCATCCAGAATGCGATGCCGCCCAAGGACATGGGTGTATCCACCTCTGCCGCAACGTTCTTCCGGCAGATCGGTGCGACGGTCGGCGTTGCCGTCTTCCTGTCGATGCTGTTCACCCAGCTCACCCCGAAGACGGGAGACGCGTTGATCGCCGCCAGTTCGACCCCGGCATTCCAGCAGGCAGTACAGAGCGCCGCCACGAGTTCCGATCCGCTCGAATCGGGTTTCGCTCGAGCCATCGCCTCGGGTGACGCCTCCGTCGCAGGCAGTGCACTGCAGGACAGCTCGTTCATTCAGAAGCTCGAACCGGCTCTGGCCGAGCCGTTCCGCATCGGGTTCTCCGACGCCATGGATTACGTGTTCCTGGCCGTGTCGATCCTGATGGTCCTCGGATTCGTACTGGTGCTCTTCCTGAAGGAGGTTCCGCTGCGCACGATGTCCGGCCTGGCCGCTGCGCAGCAGGAACGAGACGAAGAACGAGCGAACGAGGCAGGCACCGGACTGCTCTGATGGCGTGAAGTCCGATGCCGTGAATCCTGGGACAAGGTACGGCTCGGTCCGGTGCGGGGCCCCGGGAGCGTCGATCCGCTCAGGTCGAAGGTGCGGTGATGCCTCGGAACAGCACGTCGAGACCCAACTCGAGTTCGAGGGCACCGTCGTACTCGGTGATCAGAGGTGGCAGCGTCGACAGCAGGGGAAATGTGTCGATGGGGAGTCGGCGCAGAGCGAGGCTGAGGCGGTCGCCGGTCTCGTCCGGGTTGGCGGTCGTTTCCTGGGTCTCGCTCAGTAGATGGCCGCGTAGGAAGGAGATCATCAGCCGATAGCTCGTCAGTGCCTCGGGCAGCGTGAATCCCGCGGTGGTCAGCAGAATCAGAATGTTCTCGAGTGAGGCCAGTGACCGGGGCGTGCCCAACCCCAGTGGGGTCGCCTGAGGGCAGGTGGTCAGCAGCACCGCCGCGTGCGGGTGTTGGAGGGCGAGCTCACGGTAGTGCCGCGCAAAAATTCTGAGCTGACGCTGCCAATCGGGGTCTGCGCCGTCGACGCAGACGAGTGTGCCCAGTACCGAATCTGCGATGGCGTCGAGCAACGCCTGTTTGGTGGGCAGGTATCGGTAGACGGTCATCGGATCGCGATCGATCGATGCCGCGAGGCTCCGGATCGTCAGGCTGTCGAGTCCGGTTCGATCGACGATGCTCAGGGCGGCGGACACCACGTACTCGCGGTCGATCTTGATATTGGAGTGTGGGCCCGGTCGGTTCGTCGTGGACATCGGTAGGCAACCTCTCGAAAGCAGTGAACCGACCGGAAAGTAGGGGGGCAAACAAACTTGTTGTTCGACAACACTTTTCGCTTGACTCATTATCCTACACATGGTGTGCTGTAGCTCTACACCGTAGAGATACGGGGAAACTCGTAGTTGCGGAGTGGGCACGAGCCTCCGCTGATCGCACGGTTGTGCCACCTTGCCGAACACCGTCGGCCGGTGACGTCATCGAATACGGAACCGCGATACCTCCACGCACTCGGATCGGTCCGGGGCGGCCGTTGAGCGTCGCGACATCAATTGCTGCGCAATCGAACTCGTCGGGGGATCGATTGCGCGGTTCACGAAGTCCGGCAACAAGTCCGCTTCGCCCAACCAGCAGAACGGTATGCAATCCATGCCCGCTTCACAGCACACGTGCACGTCGACCCCCATCAAGCGCAGGGGAAGAACCCTCGTTCCGCTTGCCGGTTCGGTCGCTTTGGCCACCAGCGCACTCATGCTGATCAACGTCCCCGCAGCCGAGGCTCAACCCACCACCGTCGAACTCGGCACCGCGGAGAGTTACGCCGTTCTGGCCGGCTCCAAGATCACGAACACCGGCCCGTCGAGGATCGGCGGCAACGTCGGAGTGAGCCCAGGCGTCGGTGTCGAACCGTTCATCACCGGATTCCCACCGGGAGAGCTCACCAGTGGAGTTATCAACGACCGCAATTCGGTTGCAGCGCAGGCGAAAGCGGATCTGAGTACCGGATACGACGACGCCGCCGGTCGACCGGGAGCAACCTCGACCGGAGTCGAACTCGGCGGACAGACATTGTTGGCCGGGTTGTACGGTTCTGGCACGTTCGGCCTGACCGGAACCCTCACACTCGACGCGCAGGGCAACTCCAACGCCGTGTTCATCTTCCAGGCGGCATCGACGCTGATCACGGCATCCGACAGCAGTGTCTCGCTGATCAACGGGGCCAACCCGTGCAACGTGTTCTGGCAGGTCGGAAGCTCGGCCACACTCGGCACCGGTACCGATTTCGTGGGCACGATCATGGCACGGGCGTCGATCACGGCGACCACGAATGCCGATGTGCAGGGACGGCTACTGGCTCTGGACGGAGCTGTCACCCTCGACTCGAACACGATCACCAACCCGGGTTGCGGAACCACCGAGCCGCCCGTGACCACCACACCTCCGATAACGACCACGCCTCCGGTGACCACCACGCCTCCGGTGACCACGACATCTCCGGAGACCACCACGCCTCCGGTGACCACGACATCTCCGGAGACCACCACGCCGCCCGTGACCACGACATCTCCGGTGACCACCACGCCGCCCGTGACCACGACATCTCCGGGTGATGGTGGCGGTACGCCGGGTGATGGTGGCGGTACGCCGCCGATCGTCATCGAGGTGCCCCCGATTCCGGGTGTGCCGCCGGTGATCACCATCCCGCCGATCCCGGGTGTCCCGAACGTGCCGAACCAGCCGAACGTGCCGAACGTGCCGAACGTGCCGAATCAGCCCAACGTGCCGAATCAGCCGAACGTGCCGAATCAGCCGAACGTGCCGAATCAGCCGAACGTGCCGAATCAGCCCAACACTCCTGATCAGCCGCTCACACCGGGTGGCCCGGATCAGCCGGGCACGTACAACCCCGGTGGCCAGATCACACAGATCCCGAACGGTGGTGTCGACACCGGTGACGGCAGTACCGTGAACCGTTCGACTGCAACGTCGTTCGCTCCGATGTGGACATTGCTGGCGGTACTCGCGGTCGGTGCTTTCTCTGCCTTGGCTCTGACTCGTCGTCGGAACTGATCGGTGAGACCTACCGTCGAGGTATCGGTACCTCCGGCCGAATCCGCCCGCACCACGACCCGTCATCGGGTCGTGGTGCGGGCGGTGGCAGCGGCGTTCCTGGTGCTGCTGTCGCTGGTTGCCGGCTGCGCAACGCCCTCGGATGCCGGCCCCGCGCAGAACGAGTCGATGCCCTCGGCTTCTGCTCCCCCCGTCGTCACGCCGTCGGGTGAGGTCGGCGCCGAATCGTCGTCGGCGCCCGGGTCCCCGCCTGCGCGCCTCGAGATCGGTGCGATCGGCGTCGACTCCGATGTGATGGGTCTGGGTTTGCGTCCGGACGGCTCGATGGAGGTACCCGCGGGCGGTTTCCCCGCCGGTTGGTACACCGGGTCGCCGGTTCCGGGGCAACTGGGACCGTCGATCGTTGCGGGGCATGTGGATTGGGGCGGCAGCCCCGGTGTCTTCTACCGGCTGCGCGATCTCGAACTGGGCGACGATGTCACCGTTGTCAGCCAGGACGGCAGCACGGTCCGGTTCGTCGTCAGCGCGGTGGAGCAGTATCCGAAGGATGCGTTTCCCACCGACAAGGTCTACGGAGACATCGACCACCCAGGCTTGCGCTTGATCACCTGTGGCGGCCAATTCGACTCGGATATCTCCAGTTACGACGACAACATCGTCGTGTACGCCGATCGCGTCTGAGCGAGCTCTCTCGCTCACAGCAAGTTCGCAGGCTGCTCCCAGCCCGGCCGACGGTCCATCGCACATTCTCGTAGTCGACAACTTCGACGAACAGGATCTGCGATGACTGCCCAACTCGACCGACCGGCCGCGATGCCTCCGTCGCACGCCCGCCAGCCGTCCTGGCAGGACAGGTGGTGGTATCGCCGCCGGCACCTGCTCGGGCTGCTGGTTCTGCTCGCGGCCACGGCAACGCTGTACCTGTGGAACCTGACGGCAAGTGGCTACGCGAACACCTTCTACGCCGCTGCGGTGCAGGCAGGAACCAAGGACTGGACGGCGTGGTTCTTCGGATCGCTCGATTCCGAGAACTTCATCACCGTGGACAAGCCGCCGGCCGCACTGTGGGTGATGGGACTGTCGGCTCGGGTCTTCGGATTCTCGAGCTTCAGCCTGCTTCTTCCCCAGGCGATGATGGGTGTTGCCTCGGTGGCGACGGTGTATGCCGCGGTCAAACGCGTCGCGAACCCCGCGGCCGGTTTGCTCGCCGGCTTCGCCTTGGCGTCTGTTCCTGCGGCGGCGTTGATGTTCGACTTCGACAATCCCGACGCGCTGCTCGTTCTTCTCATGACACTCGGCGGCTACTTCGTCGTGCGGTCTCTGCAGACTTCGGCCGGGCGCCGGGCTGCGATGTGGCTCGCGTTGGCCGGTGTGGCGCTCGGGTTCGCGTTCCTCACCAAGATGTTGCAGGGATTGTTGGTGCTGCCCGCGTTCGGATTCACGTATCTCGTTGCGGGACAGGCGCAGTTGCGGGCCCGGTTGCTGCATCTCGTCGGCGCGTTCGCAGCGCTGATCGTCGCTGCGGGGTGGTGGGTGGTGACGGTTCAGTTGTGGCCGGAGAGTGCCCGACCGTACATCGGCGGATCCACCGACAACACCGTGATGGATCTGGTGCTCGGGTACAACGGGCTGGGCCGAATTTTCGGTAACACCGGCGGTGGCGGGATGGAGGCTCCGGCCGGAATGAGTGCCGGGGCAGCCGGGTCCAGCTTCGGCGGCTCGACCGGTCTGGACCGATTGTTCGGCAGCGAGATGGGAATCCAGATCTCCTGGCTCATCCCGGCGGCCCTGGTGGCGCTGGTCTTCGGGTTGATCGCTCGTGGCCGAGCGCCACGTACCGACCTTGTCCGTGCCTCGCTGATTCTGTGGGGCGGCTGGTTCCTGGTGACAGCGCTGATCTTCAGCTACATGTCCGGAACGATCCACCCGTACTACACCGTCGCGCTCGCCCCTGCACTCGCGGGCATGATCGGAACCGGCGGCTACGCGCTGTGGCTTCGACGCGAATCGATGTGGGGCAGAGCCGGTATGGCCACCATGATGGTTGCGGCCGGTGCCTGGAGCTGGGTGTTGTTGCACCGCAACGCGGACTGGCTGCCGGCACTGAAATGGATCCTGTTGGTGGGAACAATCGTCGCTGCTGTGATGATTCTGTTCGCGGGGCGGTACCGAAAGCTCACCGCCGCTGCGTTGATCCTCGGAGCCGTGGCCGGTCTCGGCGGCGGCGCGTCGTATGCCATCGCTACGACGACGAACGCGCACAGTGGTTCCATCCCCACTGCAGGTCCGACCGGTGCAGTCAGCGACGGAGGCCTGGGTGGAATGCCAGGCGGCGGTATGCCTGGTGGTGGGATGCCGGGCGATGCCATGCCGAGTGGTGGAATGCCGAGTGGTGGAATGCCGACGGGAGCGATGCCGGGTGATGCTGCTCCGAATGATGCTGTGCCGAATGATGCTGTGCCGAATGATGCTGTGCCGAATGATGCTGTGCTGGGCGGTGATGCGGCCATGCCTGCCGATGCGGCCGATCTTCCGGCCGGCTTCGCCACCGGTGACGGCGGCACAGGCGGCATGCCCAGCATGGGTGGCATGGGCGGTGAGACCGACGAGGAGTTGACGGCTCTGCTCGAATCCACGACCACGAGGTGGTCCGCTGCGGTGAACGGTTCGATGTCCGCAGCCGGATACGAGTTGTCGTCCGATACGGCCGTCATGGCCATCGGCGGGTGGAGTGGTGATCCTGCGCCGTCGCTCGACGAGTTCATCGAGTACGTCTCCAACCACGAGGTGACGTACTACGTGTCCGGAGGAATGGGTGGCGGTATGGCTCGTGGGGGAATGGGCGGCGACTCGGAGAGTACGTCCTCACAGATCCAGGAGTGGGTCGAGGCGAACTTCACTGCCACCACGGTCGGCAGCGCGACGGTGTACGACCTGAGTACCTACGCAGGCTGACACCCGCGACAGCATCGGGCGCAATTGTTCCGCCGCAGACATACTCGTCTGCGGCGGAACACCTGTGTGCACTCCCGGGCCCGGTCAGAAGGGCGGTGGCTCGTCCTCGGGTGCCCAGGCGGGCACCGGGGTCGGTTGTGGATCCGCCGGCCTCCGAGCCGACGAATCGCGCTGAGGTGCCGACCCTCGCGGCTTCGAGTGGATCTTCGGTAGGTGGCTGAAGTCCGCCAGTTGTGTCGTGCCGGGAACCGTGATCGCGGTGGTGCCGGCGTTCGAGAGCCAGAACTCGACACCGTCTGCGAGCATGACGGGAGTCCACACACCCATTGTCTTGAGGCTGTGGTGGTAGCGGCACAGGCAGTGCAGGTTGGTATCGATGGTCCATCCTCCCGTCGAGGGGTCGCGATGGAGATACGGCACGATGTGGTCGATCTCGCATTGCTGGGCCGGGACATCGCAGCCCGGGTGTCGACAGGTGCGGTCGCGGTACCGAATACGTTCTGCGAGTGCAGTAGTGGGCCGATAGACGAGCGCTCCGGGTGGTGGCAGCGTCAGGCCGCCGTGCCCGTCCGGCTGCAGCGCGAGCCCGAGCGCGGGATCTGCTGCGATTGCCGCTTCGAGTTCGGCAACGAACGTGTAGGTGCCGCGATACGGGGTTGCGACACAGCTGTTTCGCGGTGATTGTGTGGACTTCGGGGCTTGCGGGGGCCGAGGAACAGAACCGCCGACACGGCGACGACTGCGCCCGAGCGGATGGAACACCACATGTGACCTGCTGCCCTCGGACCGGCTGTTCTTTGTCCTACGTGCCGTCGATCCTCGGGGCTTCTTTCGGCCACCTCTCGATCCGCCGTGGTTCTTCCCACCGCTGCCGCTGTCGACCCTGTTGTCGCCACCCTTGTCTTCCGTACCGGCGCCATTCTCGGTGTCGGTGTCGGTGTCGGTGTCGGTGTCGCTGTCGAGATCGATGAGTGATTCCAGGTCTTCGCCGTAGCCGAGTTTCTCGGCGAGGTTGCGTGCCTCGGTGAGGAGGATCTGCCAGTGCGCGTTGTCGGCGAGTTCTCGGGCGTATTCGGCATCGATGGTGCCGTGCCCGGACAGGTGCGCTGGATTGGACAGCAGACCGGCGAGCGTGGCGAGGTCGACCGTGATCACGGTCAGCGGCGCACGCCGATCCGGGCGTGAGGTATCGGCCGTGCACGGATTGTCCTCGTCGGGCTCGCACAAGCATGCTATCGACGACTCCTGATGCAGCAGAGCAACATACGCGGCTGCGCGCTTCTGCCCTTTGTTTCGCGGATCGCGTCGGCACACGGTAGCGGCCATCTCGTTGATGAGTTGCCAGGCCGCGGCGGCGTCCGCCGCGGTGAGGTCGGCCTTCAGCGTCGACAGCACATCTTTGTCGGTGTATGTGACGTTGGTGTGCCGTTCCAAGTCCTTGCGTAGAGCGGCAGCCTGTTCCGGAGCGATTCGAAACATGATCGACCAGATTTCCGTCGCCAGCGGGCCGGGTGACAGGCGTCTTGCGGCGTACAGGACCTCGCTTTGGACGGCCGTCGCCGCGTCCTGCGTCAGGTTGTGGGTGCAGCGGTATATCGCGCGGACGCGGGGCAGATCGAGTTCGCCGGCCTCGAACGCGTCCGCGACGGCGGGAAGTCGCAGTCGAAGGTCCATTCCGACCTCGGCGTATGTGTTCGCAACGGTCTTCGAGCAACCCAGGACGTGCGCAATTTCGGAAGCCGCGTAGTTGCCCGCGTCCTGAATGACATCACCGACGAGGACGTTCTGATGAATGCATGTGTCCCAGATGGCGGCGGCCAGAGCGACCTTGCGAGCGCACGCCTGATTTTCCAGAATCGCGACATCTCGAATCTCGGCCAACGAAGCAGGCTCGATGTACGGCTTCGCTTGCGGCCCGAGATAGGCCGCGAACCGACTGCGCGTCGATGTGGTCACTGTGTCATCGCCCCCCGGCAGATGGTCCAACAAAAAGTAGAACTTGTGTTCGATAGTACGCCGCTGCGAAACGTCCGTCAACACCAATAGTGCTGTGGCGAAACAGGATCGAACTGTGAGTACCTATACACCTACCCACCGACACGAAGTTTTGACCCTGATGCTGCGTCAGGGCGCGCGGTCACACGAGTGCGAAGCGCTCCAGTACCACCTGGGTCTCGTCGTTCACGGTGAAGTGTGGATCGCCCAGTTCCTCGCGGACCTCCGCCGACTGCCAGAACTTCTCGTGCCCGGCCCGCCACTGCGCGACGTCGACGTATCCTTCGCCCTCGTCGAGCGCGTGTTGCAGTGAAACATCGCTCAGCGCAACGATATCGACGCTTGTCGTCTCGATGACTCCGACCACGACACCCGCCGAATCCACCACCGCGCCTCGTTCGCCGACTCTCGGCAGCTCCTCGTCGGCGTACTGCACCAACAGGCTTGCTGTGCTGGTCTTCTCGCCGGAGAGAACGGCCGCGACCAGGGCATCCCGTAGGGGGCCGGGATACGCGAATTCGACAATCGGTAGATCGATCACGCACCCATCATATTTCGAGGTCGGCCCACACCAGTCGATGGTCCGAGGGATGCTCGGCCTGATTCGGCCAGTACACCTGCGAATCGATGACCGTCAGGTCGTCCGAGGGCAACACGTAGTCCACCCGCAGGTCACCCGGCGTCGGATCGGCGAAATCTGCTGTGTCCGTGCCATGTTCGGCCGACATGGGCGCCGGATCCTGAACCCGCGGAAGGTCGAGAACCTGCGCGATGGCACCGGCAACCGAATCACCGTCGACCGGATCGCTGTTCTGATCACCCAGCATGACGAACGACGCACCGTCCTCGAGCCCACCGCGCACACCGTTGTCGTCGTAGAGGTAGTCAGCGCCCGAGATGTAGTCGGCACTGAGCCTGATCTCGTCGTGGTTGCGCTTGCCGTTGCGGTCCTCGGGTCCGTCGAAGGACGGGGGAGTGGGGTGCGACGCCAACACGTGCAGCGTCTTCCCGTCCACGTCGATCGGCACGTCCCAGTGCGATTTGCTGGACAGTCGAAGCCGGTCGGACACGTCGCCGTAGTAGTCGCGCGGCAACAGCGAATCCGGCATGTCCTTCCACAAGAAATTTTGGAACGTGCGTACCGAATCGGTCGCGATCGGATATTTCGAGTACACGACCATCCCGTACTGGCCCGGGAACTGACCGAACCCCCAGGCGTCACCCGGTCCGCCGAGATCGCCGTCCCGGTCCAGATCGAGCCCCGAATCGACGCCGGTGTTCACGGGCGCGGTGAAGGAGTGCGGGTACTGCCCGTCGAGATAGTTGTCGTTGAACAAGGCCACTGCGTCGTCGCCCGAATAGTCGAACTCGTTGACCAGCAACACATCCGGTGAGTTCGCGGCGATCACATCGGCTGCCGCGCGAGCCTGAGCGTTCTCGCCCTGCAGGTCGGTCATCAGCTGCCCGGCTGAGGATCGATTGAGGCTGGCGTTGAACGTCGCCACCCGGATGCTCGACGGTTCGTCGGTGGCGGTGTCCGCAGAGGAGCAACCGGCAGCCATGAAGGTCAGGGTAACGGCGACGGCCGCGAGTCTCGACATTTTCACGTTCCGCACCGTAGAGACGGCAAGCGAACGTAAGGTTACGAATTAACAAGCAAGCGTGCTTGCTTTTTTCAGGACCTCCTGTGAAGCTGGGCTCATGGCAGACCTCGACCCTCTCGTCGACGACCTACGCGCCGAGGGCAACGACCTCGACGCACTCGTGGCCGAACTGACTCCGGAGCAATGGGCGGCACCGACACCGGCCGCGGGCTGGACCGTCGCGCATCAGATCGCACATCTTTCCTGGACCGATCACGTCGCGGAGCGAACTACGTCCGCAGCGTCTGGCAATATCGAGGCCAAGGAGGAGTTCGCTCACACCCTGAAGAAGGCATGGGAGAACCCCACCGGCTTCGTCGACGAGGCCGCCGAGGAAGAATCTCGTAACCCGAACCTCCTGAACGAATGGCGAACCCGACGCCACGCGATGACCGATGCTCTCGTGCAGGTGCCGTCGGGGACCAAGATCGACTGGTTCGGCCCCCCGATGAGCGCCGCGTCGATGGCCACAGCCCGGTTGATGGAGACCTGGGCGCACGGTCAGGATGTCGCCGACGCACTGGGCGTCACCCGCGTCGCCACCGACAGAATTCGCGGCGTCGCGCACATCGGCGTCCGCACAAGGGATTTCGCCTACGCCGTCAATGATCAGGCTCCGCCCACCGAACCGTTTCGCATCGAGCTCACCGCACCGTCGGGTGAGCTCTGGACGTGGGGGACCGAGAACGCTGCCCAACGCGTGAGCGGACCGGCCCTCGACTTCTGCCTCCTCGTCACCCAGCGCGCCCACCGCGACGACCTCGACATCCGCGCCGAGGGAACCGACGCCGCGCACTGGATCACCATCGCCCAGGCCTTCGCAGGCCCTCCCGGGGCCGGACGGCCACAGTCAGGACGAGAGACAGCATGACCGTACGAATCGGCAACTGTTCGGGCTTCTACGGAGACCGGCTGTCCGCGATGCGCGAGATGCTCGAGGGCGGCGAACTCGACTACCTCACGGGCGACTACCTCGCCGAGCTGACGATGCTCATTCTCGGCCGCGATCGGATGAAGGACGCGACCCGGGGCTACGCCAAAACCTTTCTGCGCCAGGCAGAGGACTGCCTCGGATTGGCACTGGACAAGGGTGTCAAGATCGTTGCCAACGCAGGCGGACTCAACCCCCGCGGCCTGGCCGAGGCATTGGAGAAGCTGGACTCCGGCGCGAAGATCGCCTACGTCGACGGCGACGACCTCCTCGGCAGAGCGGCCGAACTCGGCCTCGGCAGCCCGCTGACCGCAAATGCCTACCTCGGCGCGTGGGGCATCGTGGAATGCCTCAACTCCGGGGCGGACGTCGTCGTCACCGGGCGCGTCACCGACGCCAGTGTCATCGTCGGACCTGCGGCGGCTCACTTCGGCTGGACTGCAACCGATTACGACGCATTGGCCGGGGCTGTCGTCGCCGGGCACGTCATCGAATGCGGAACACAGGCGACGGGCGGCAACTACTCCTTCTTCACCGAGATCGCCGACATGTCTCGTCCCGGCTTCCCCATCGCCGAGATCGAGTCCGACGGATCGTCCGTCATCACCAAGCACGAGGGCACGGGCGGTGCTGTCAGCGTCGGCACCGTGACTGCCCAGTTGCTGTACGAAATCACCGGCGGCCGCTACGCGAACCCTGACGTCACCGCACGGATCGACTCAGCGATCCTGACGCAGGAATCCAGCGATCGGGTGTCCATCACCGGTGTGACCGGCGAAGCGCCGCCGCCCACCTACAAGGTCTCGCTCAATGCGCTCGGCGGCTTCCGCAACGAATTCACCATGGTGCTCACCGGACTGGACATCGAAGCCAAAGCCGCACTGGCACAGCGTCAGTTCGAGTCCTGGCTCACGGCGCGGCCGACCGAGCTGGACTGGACGCTCGTACGCACCGACAAGCCCGATGCCGAGACGGAGGAGACGGCCAGTGCTCTGCTGCGCTGCGTCGCCCGCGACAGCAACCCCGACGCCGTCGGACGTCAGTTCTCGGCGGTGGCAGTCGAACTCGCACTGGCGAGCTATCCGGGGTTCTCGGTCACCGCGCCACCCGGGAACGGAGCCCCGTACGGAGTCTTCACCGCAGGCTTCGTCGACGTAGCCGAGGTACCGCACGTCGCGCACCTGGCCGACGGCACCGAGCGCGCCGTCGCACCGTCGACCGAGACGCGGGCACTCGAGCCCCTCGCAGAACCGGCGATACCGGCACCGCGAGCGGACGAGGCGACCATCCGGCTCCCACTCGGCACCATCGCCGCGGCCCGAAGCGGAGACAAGGGCGGCAACGCCAACATCGGAGTCTGGGTGCGCACCGACGACGAATTCGTCTGGCTCGTCCATGCATTGACGGTCGAGACCCTGAAGCAGATGCTGCCCGAGGCAGAACCGCTCACCGTCACCCGGCACGTACTGCCGAATCTGCGGGCCGTCAACTTCGTCATCGAGGGCATCCTCGGACAGGGCGTGGCATCGCAGGCCCGATTCGATCCACAGGCCAAGGGACTGGGCGAGTGGCTGCGGTCGCGGTACATCGACATCCCCGAAACCCTGGCATTCAAAGGAGACTTCACATGAGTATCTGGACGACGCCGGAGCGTCAGCAGCTTCGAAAGACCGTCCGCAGTTTCGTCGAGCAGGACATCGCTCCGCACATGAACCAGTGGGAGGCCGACGGCGAGATACCGCGTGAGCTGCACAAGAAGGCGGCCGCTCTGGGGTTGATCGGCGCAGGTTTCCCCGAGGAGGTCGGCGGCGACGGTGGAGATCTGGCCGACGCGGTCGTGATCTGCGAGGAGATGCATCAGACCGGAGCGTCGGGTGGCCTGTTCGCATCGTTGTTCACCAGCGGAATCGCGTTGCCGCACTTGGTTGCCGCGGGTGACGCCGACCAGATCGAGAAGTGGGTGCGGCCCACGCTGGCGGGGGAGAAGATCGGCTCGCTCGCGATCACCGAGCCGGGTGGCGGCTCCGACGTCGGCCACCTCAGGACGAGGGCGGTCAAGGACGGCGAGCACTACGTCGTCAACGGATCCAAGACGTACATCACCTCGGGATGCCGAGCAGACTTCGTCGTCACCGCGGTCCGCACCGGAGGCGAGGGCGCAGCCGGTGTCTCGTTGCTCGTCATCGAGAAGGGCACACCCGGGTTCGAGGTCACCGGCAAGCTCGACAAGATGGGGTGGCGCGCATCGGACACCGCTGAGCTGTCGTTCGTCGACGCCCGTGTTCCCGTCGCCAACCTCGTCGGTGCCGAGAACAGTGGTTTCGCGCAGATCGCGCAGGCGTTTCTCACCGAGCGCATTGCGCTCGCGGCCCAGGCCTACGCCAGCGCGCAGCGGTGTCTCGATCTGACGCTGCAGTGGGTTCGAGATCGGGAGACCTTCGGAAAGCCGCTCATCGCACGGCAATCGGTGCAGAACACCGTCACCGAGATGGCGCGCAAGATCGACATCGCACGTGTCTACACCCGATCCCTCGTCGAGCGGTCCCTGCAGGAGAACCAGGACTTCATCGCCGAGGTGTGCTTCGCGAAGAACACCGCCGTCGAGTCGGGAGAGTGGGTCGCCAATCAGGCAGTGCAGCTTTTCGGAGGGTTGGGCTACATGCGCGAGAGCGAGGTCGAGCGGCAGTACCGCGACATGCGCATCCTCGGCATCGGCGGCGGCACCACCGAGATTCTCACCGGACTGGCAGCAAAACGATTGGGGTATCAGGCATGAGCGTGCTGAAGTCCACGCTGGACACGGCCTCGGAGCAGTTCTCCGGGAATGTCGACGCGATGAACACCAAGCTCGACGAGATCGACGCCGAGCACTCGAAGGCTCTGCTCGGCGGCGGTGAGAAGTACATCGAGCGCCACAAGAAGCGTGGCAAGCTCCTCGCCCGCGAACGCATCGAGCTGCTGATCGACGAGGACTCGGCATTTCTCGAACTGTGCCCACTCGCGGCCTGGGGCAGCGACTTTCCCGTCGGAGCCAGCACCGTCATGGGCATCGGCGTCGTCTGCGGGGTCGAGTGCCTCATCGTCGCCAACGATCCGACGGTCCGCGGCGGAGCCAGCAACCCGTGGACGCTGAAGAAGGGTTTCCGCGGCAACGACATCGCCACGCAGAACCGGCTCCCGGTGATCTCGTTGGTCGAATCCGGTGGAGCCGATCTACCGACGCAGAAGGAGGTGTTCATCCCCGGCGGTCGCATGTTCCGTGATCTGACGCAGCTCTCGGCGGCGGGCATCCCCACGATCGCGTTGGTGTTCGGTAACTCCACCGCAGGCGGGGCGTACATCCCCGGTATGTCCGATCACGTCGTGATGGTCAAGGAACGTTCCAAGGTCTTCCTCGCCGGACCGCCGCTGGTGAAGATGGCCACCGGCGAGGACTCGGACGACGAGTCCCTCGGCGGGGCCGAGATGCACGCCCGAAAGTCCGGTCTCGCAGACTACTTCGCCGTCGACGAGCAGGACGCCATCCGCATCGGACGCAGCATCGTCTCCCGATTGAACTGGAAGAAGAAGGGCCCCGAGCCTCGCGCCGAGGTGATCGAGCCGTTGGCCGACCCCGAGGATCTGCTCGGCATCGTTCCCACGGATCTGAAGATCCCGTTCGACCCGCGCGAGGTCATCGCCCGCATCGTCGACGGCTCCGATTTCGACGAGTTCAAGCCCATGTACGGCGGATCGCTGGTCACCGGATGGGCCGAGCTGCACGGATACCCGATCGGCATTCTGGCCAACGCCCGCGGTGTGCTCTTCAGTGAAGAATCGCAGAAGGCGACGCAGTTCATCCAGCTCGCGAACCGGTCCAACACCCCACTGCTGTTCCTGCACAACACCACCGGCTACATGGTCGGCAAGGAGTACGAGGAGGGCGGGATGATCAAGCACGGAGCGATGATGATCAACGCCGTGTCCAACTCCACGGTGCCGCACATCTCCATTCTGCTCGGTGCGTCGTACGGAGCCGGTCACTACGGCATGTGCGGACGGGCATTCGATCCGCGGTTCCTGTTCGCCTGGCCGTCGAGCAAATCGGCCGTCATGGGCGGCGCGCAACTCGCAGGTGTCATCTCGATCGTCGGACGCGCTGCCGCCGAGGCTCGCGGACAGGCCTTCGACGCCGAGGCCGATGCCGGAATGCGCGCGATGATCGAAGGCCAGATCGAGGCCGAGTCGATGCCGATGTTCCTCTCCGGACGCCTCTACGACGACGGCGTCATCGACCCCCGTGATACCCGCACGGTGGTGGGAATGTGCCTGTCGGCCATCGCCACCGCCCCGATCGAAGGCACCGCCAACTTCGGTGTCTTCCGGATGTGAAGCCATGACCATAACGTCCGTTCTAGTAGCCAACCGCGGCGAAATCGCCCGACGCGTCTTCACCACCTGCCGCGCCGAGGGCATCGACACGGTCGCGGTCTTCTCCGACGCCGACGCGAATGCCCCGCACGTGCGGGAGGCCGATGCGGCCGTCCGTCTGCCCGGCAACAGTTCGGCCGAGACCTACCTGCGCGGCGAGCTCGTCATCGCCGCCGCGGTACACGCCGGAGCCGACGCCGTGCACCCGGGATACGGATTCCTCTCCGAGAACGCCGATTTCGCACAGCAGGTGCAGAACGCCGGCCTGACGTGGATCGGGCCGCCGGTCAAGGCGATCGAATTGATGGGTTCGAAGGTCGAGTCCAAGAAGATGATGGCCGACGCCGGAGTGCCGGTGCTGACCCAGCTCGATCCCGAGTCGGTCACCGAGAACGAACTGCCTGTGCTGATCAAGGCCTCCGCAGGCGGAGGCGGGCGCGGCATGCGCATCGTGCGCGACCTCGACAACCTGGACTCGGAGCTCGAAGCGGCCGGGCGCGAGGCACTCTCGGCATTCGGCGACGGAACGGTGTTCGTGGAGCGGTACATCGAGACCGGCCGACACATCGAAGTGCAGGTCATGGCGGACCGATTCGGCACGGTGTGGACGGTGGGCGAGCGTGAGTGCTCGATCCAGCGCAGGCATCAGAAGGTCGTCGAGGAGGCACCGTCGCCGCTCGTCGAACGTATCGACGGCATGCGCGAGAAGCTGTTCCATGCGGCGACCTTGGCCACCGAGGCCATCGGCTACGAGGGTGCAGGCACCGTCGAATTCCTCGCCGACGAGAAGGGCAACTTCTTCTTCCTGGAGATGAACACGCGTCTGCAGGTGGAGCATCCGGTCACCGAGTGCACGACCGGACTCGACCTGGTGGCCTTGCAGATCGGGGTCGCCGCGGGGGAGCGGTTGCCCGCCGAGCAGCCGGAGACCCGCGGACACTCCATCGAAGTTCGCCTCTACGCGGAGGATCCGGCTCATGACTGGCAGCCGCAGAGCGGTGCCGTGCACCGATTCGAGATCCCCGGTGCGCAGTTCGAGGTGCTGGACAAGTCCGGCATCAGAGTGGACTCCGGCGTCGAAACCGGCAGTGTGGTGGGAACCCACTACGACCCGATGCTCGCGAAGGTCATTTCGTTCGCGCCGACGCGGGATCAGGCAGCGAACTTGCTGGCGAAAGCGTTGCAGAAGGCCACCGTTCACGGTCTGAAGACCAATCGCGATCTACTGGTCAACATCCTGCGACACCCGGCGTTCCTGGCCGGGGACACCGACACCGCGTTCTTCGACACGCACGGGCTCGATGTCCTGGCTCAGCCGATCGCACAGGGCCGCGCCCAGGAGTTGTCCGCACTCGCAGCGGCATTGGCCGATGCCGCGAGCAACGTCCGGAACGCCCGCGTGAATCGCGGATTGCCCGGTGGCTGGCGCAATCTCCGGTCTCAACCGCAGCGCAAGACGTACAACGACATCACCGTCGAATATTCGATCGGACGCAGCGGACTCACCTCCTCGGTGGGAGGCGTCGAACTCGATGGCGTCGAACTGGTCGAGTACACGCCGACCTCGGTGACGCTCGACGACAACGGAATCCGTCGCATCTTTCAGGTGAGCAGCTACGGATCCAACGTGTTCGTCGATTCCGCACTGGGCCCGGTCGGGTTGATCAAGGCCCCGCGGTTCACCGATCCGACCGACGAGGTCGCGGCCGGTTCCTTGCTCGCACCGATGCCGGGCAGTGTCATCAGAATCGCTGCTGTGCAGGGCGATACCGTCACGGCCGGGCAGCCGATCCTGTGGCTCGAGGCGATGAAGATGGAACACACGGTGACCGCACCCGCGGACGGTGTGCTCACCGAACTGAACGTCACAGAAGGTCAACAGGTCGAAGTCGGCGCAGTGCTGGCCGTGGTAACCGAAGGAGCAGAACAATCATGAGTTTCATCGAGACCGAAGAGCAGAAGGGACTGCGCAACGCAGTCTCGTCACTGGGCAAGCGCTACAACTACATCGACTACGTTCTGCCCAAGGCGCGCAAGGGTGAGCCGCTGACCGAACTGTGGAACGAGGCGGGCAAGCTCGGTTTCCTCGGCGTCAATCTGCCCGAGGAGTACGGCGGCGGTGGCGCAGGCATCTACGAACTCGCGCTCGTGCAGGAAGAACTGGCCGCGCACGGTGCCGGTCTGCTGCTGGTCGTGGTCAGCCCGGCCATCTGCGGCACCATCATCGGCAAGTACGGCACGCCCGATCAGAAGCAGGAGTGGCTCACCGCCCTCGCCGACGGGTCCAAGATCATGGTCTTCGGCATCACCGAACCCGACGCCGGATCCAACTCGCACCAGATCACCACCACGGCGCGTCGCGACGGCGACGAGTGGTTGTTGAGGGGCAACAAAATCTACATCTCCGGTGTCGATCAGGCCGACGCGGTCCTCATCGTCGCGCGGACCGAAGATTCCAAGACCGGCAAGCTCAAGCCGGCCCTGTTCATCGTGCCCACCGACGCTCCGGGGCTGCAGAAGACGCAGATGGAGATGGACATCGTCGAGCCCGATCATCAGTTCGTGCTGTTCCTCGACGACGTTCGGCTTCCCGCCGAGGCACTCGTCGGTGAGCCCGACGCCGCCCTGATGCAGTTGTTCGCTGGACTGAACCCCGAGCGCATTCTCGGTGCCGCGATGGCTGTCGGTATGGGTCGGTACGCAATCGACGCGGCAGTCAAGTACGCCAACGAGCGCACCGTCTGGAAGACGCCGATCGGAGCGCATCAGGGTCTCGCTCATCCGTTGGCGCAGTGCAAGATCGAACTCGAACTCGCCAAGCTGATGATGCAGAAGGCCGCGGTGCTCTACGACTCCGGCGACGACTTCGGCGCTGCCGAGGCGGCGAACATGGCGAAATACGCTGCGGCCGAGGCCAGTATCAAGGCGCTCGATCAGGCGATCCAGACCCACGGTGGCGCGGGCCTGAGCAGTGAGTACGGGTTGGCTGCGATGCTCGGGGCCGCCCGCATCGCCCGTGTCGCGCCGGTGAGTCGGGAGATGATCCTCAACTTCGTGAGCCAGCACTCGCTCGGACTGCCGAGAAGCTACTGATGGCCGTTCTCGTCGAATCGAGCAAGGACACGGCGTATTTGACGTTGGATTCGCCGCAGAATCGGAACGCACTGTCGTCGGTGTTGGTCGAGGAGCTGACGGCGGGACTCATCGCTGCGGCGCACGACGACGACGTCAGAACGATCGTGCTCGGCCACACCGGTGCCACGTTCTGCGCCGGAGCCGACCTCCGAGAGGCCGGCTCGTCGCCGGAACTGCGCACCCGGCAGATGCTGGACCTGATGCGGTTGATCATCGACACCCCGAAACCTGTCGTCGTGCAGATCGACGGACATGTGCGGGCCGGCGGGATGGGGCTGGTTGCGGCGTGCGATATCGCGGTGGCCGGACCCCAGAGTTCGTTCGCGCTGACGGAGGTTCGCCTCGGCCTGGCCGCATCGGTCATCTCGGTGGCCGTGCTGCCGCGACTGAGCTCCCGGGCAGCGAGTCGCTACTTTCTCACCGGGGAGACGTTCGACGGTGCCACCGCCGAGGCGATCGGTCTGGTCACCGTGGCCGACGCCGTTCCCGCGGCAGCGGTGGCCGACTACATGATCATGTTTCGGAAGTGTTCGCCGCAGGGCCTGGCCGAGTCGAAGCTCCTCACCACGGCCGCGATCCGGCGCGAGATCGACGAACGCGGGTCGGCCGTCGCCGAGCAATCGGCCAGGTTGTTTGCGTCCGACGAGGCCCGAGAGGGGATGATGTCCTTTCTGGAGAAGAGGCCACCGTCCTGGGCGGCCGAAAAGTAGAGCGGTCGAGAAGTAGGTCGGCCGAGCGTCGGTAGGAGGGAGTACGGCGATGGTGATGGCGCGCGAACCCAAGCAGGACCGCAGCAGGGTCACGCGTCAGCGACTGCTCGAGGCGACGATCGATTCGCTCGCGGAGCAGGGCTGGGGTGCAACGACGGTCGGCGTGGTCGCCGAACGTGCGGGCGTGTCCCGCGGCGCGACCCAACACCACTTCCCGACGCGTGAGGACCTGATCACCGGAGCACTCGAGTACATGTTCGACACTCGGATGGACAGTGCTCGCCGCGAGGCGCAGGAGATTCCGGCGGGCCCCGGCCGGACGAAACTGGTGGTGGAGCGGCTCGTGGAGTACTACACCGGACCGATGTTCAAAGCGGCACTTCAGGTCTGGACGGCGGCATCGGCCGACCCCGAGTTGCGCGATCGGATCGTCCCTCTCGAAGAGCGGTTCGGTCGCCGTGCCCACCAGATGGCCGTCGAGAACCTCGGTGTCGACGACAACGATCCCGTCTCGCACCGTCTCGTCCAGGCGACCCTCGACCTCGCGCGTGGATTGGGTCTGGCCGATGTCCTGACCGACGACGCACGACGACGAGCCGAGGTCGTGCGCTCGTGGGCAGAGGTATTGGATGCGTCGTTGAACGCTCGGCTGTCCGCAGCTCCGGCGGGAGCGCTCTAGACCCACACGGTCTGCAGCACTGCGCAACCTGTGCTTGAGTCTGGCGGGTGACTTCCGAAATCGCACGCGTGTACCGCGGCCATATTTTCCACGTCGCAGGCTCGCCCACGGTGATGGACGCGGCAGCCGCGTTGGTGTCGATTCCCGACGGTGCGCTCGCGGTGTCGGATGAGGGAAATGTCGAGTTCTGTGGTGAGTTCGATTCTCTCCCAACCCAATTCGCGCAGGTCGCGGTGGTCGATCACCGACCGGGGTTTCTGCTGCCCGGTTTCGTCGACACTCACATTCACTTTCCGCAGACCTACGCCGGAGATTCCTACGGCGGCGGGCAACTGCTCGAATGGTTGAACACCTGCATCTTCCCGTCGGAGTCGCGCTTCGCCGACCCGGAGTTCGCTGCCGCTGCGGCCCGAGACTTCTGCGCCGCGCGCATCCGAGCCGGAACGACGCAGGCGATGGTGTTCGGATCGGCGTTCCCGCACGCGCAGGATTCGCTGTTCGCCGAGACGCTCGAGCACGGACTGCGGATCGTCAGCGGACGCGGGGTCCAGACCACCGGCCCGGCGTCGGCGCAGGCCCTGATCACCGGTGAGGACGAGGCCATCCGGCTGGTGTCCGACGAGATCGAGAAATGGCACGCAGCCGACACCGGCGACGTCGACACAGCGATGCTGCACGTGGCCGTCGTACCGCGGTTCTCGCTGTCGGTGACGACGGAGACGCTGAAGAACCTCGGTGAGCTCTACGATTCCGTCCGCGCGCGAGGTGTCTACTTCCACACACACCTCAACGAGAACAACCGGCCGGGAACCGGAGAGATCGACGCCACCAAGAACGCCTACGGTGTGGACACGTACCTCGACACCTACGACGGCAAGTTTCTGCCGGGCTCGCAGGTCGGCGGAAAGAGCTTCCTGGGTCGGCGCACCATCCTGGCCCACGCGGTGCACTGTCAGGACGTCGAACTCGCGCGAATGGCGGAGACAGGCACCTCCGTCGCGCACTGTCCTACCTCGCAACAGTTTCTGGGCTCGGGCACGATGCCGTGGCAGCGAACCGTCGCCGCCGGGGTGAACATCGCCATCGGTTCGGACTTCGGCGGTGGTGACGAGTGGCTGCTGCCGCAGGTTCTCGCCGATGCGTTCAAGGTGCACATCTCCGAGCCGGGCGACGCGGGTCTGTCGCTGCATCCGGCCGAACTGCTGTTCACCGGAACACTCGCCGGAGCCCGAGCGCTGGACATGGAGAACCGGATCGGCAATTTCGACGCGGGTAAGGAAGCCGACTTCGTTGTGGTCGATCCGTCCGCATGGCCGCAGCTCGCGGTGGCCGTCGACCACGGTGTCCGCGCCGACGATCCCGAGCTCGCCCGCGATCAGACCCTGTTCGCGTTGCTGATGGCGATGCGCGAACCCGCCATCGTCGGCGTCTACGTCCGGGGCCGGAAGCTCGCCGCTTCGCGGTAACGTATGGCGACTCGCGTCCACAGGATCAGGAGACACACAGGTATGGCTCGTCTGACTCGATTCGGTCTACTCGCAGCTGCGTTCGCGGCTGTGAGCACGATGGCCTTCGCGCCGGTCGCACAGGCCCAACCGCCTGCCGATGCGCCGTCCGCACCCATCGAGAACGCGCCTCCGCCCGGACCGGTTTCTGTCCCCGTCCTGCAGATCCCCAACCTCGGCGTCACCGTCGGCGGGCTCGTCGTTCCGGATCAGTGGATCGGCACGATCGAGGTCGCGAGCACCGAGACGCCGGGACAGACCCATATCTGGGGCCGCGCCGCCGAGCCGCGGATCTGCGCGTCCTACCAGAACTTCGCCAGCCTGCAGGTGGACTTCGTCAACATCGCCAACGGACGCACCGGGTCGGTGAACGCACCGATCTGCCAGCAGGGAAACGGCGTGTTCGTGCCTTCGGGCCCGGTCGTCGCGGACACCGGTAGCGGACCGATTCTGTTCACCGCTCATGTTCTGGCCTCCGGCATTCTGTTCGACATTCCGGGCGTCGGCGGATTCTCGGCCCCGTAGATGTGAGCCACTGGATGACGAGACGGTTCGCGATGGTCGTGGCGGCAACAGCGGTGCTGATCGCCGGGTGCGGCGGGGCGGAAGACGACGCTGCGCCGCCGGAGGACACTGCCCCGACCACCGCGGCATACGAGCCCGGTCCCTTCTTCGGCGAATGCGGATCGATCACCGACGCCGAGGTGCAGTCCGCGTTCGGCGCGGGCCCGTTCGCTCAGATCACCCGTAATTCCGTCGGTTGCCAGTGGGAGACGGTCGGGTTCGGCGGACCGGGTGTCAGCTTCTCCTGGTATCGCGGCAGCCCCATCGGACGCGAACGCGCCGGTTCCGAGCTGATCGGCCGTCCGGCGAAGGACATCGAGATCGACGGCAACCCCGGCTTCGAGGCCGAGCAGGGTGCGTTGTGCGAGATCGGGGTGCAATTCGGCGACGACTTCTTCCATTGGTCCATCACGTACTCCGACCAACCTGCGGCGCGCCCGCCGTGCGAGGTCGGAAACGAGCTGGCGGCATTGACAGTGGAGCGCAAGCAATGAGAATCCGACGCGTCCTCGCCGCCGCAGCGACCCTGCTGCTCGTCGCAGGCTGTTCTCAGACCGTGCAGGGCACGCCGCGGCCGGCGAGTTTCGGTGGGACCGGTGGCCGAGAATTCACCGACTTGTTGACCGAGTGCGACGCCGTCTCCGACGACCAGATCGCCGAGACCACCGGTGCCGACGCCATCGAACGCGGCTTCTTCGGGGCCATCTGCCGGTGGGATCTCGTCGGTTCCGCGGGCACGGTGAAGGTCACGTTCAACTGGTTCGAGTCCGGAACTCTGGCGGCCGAACGAGCCGCCGACGAGAAGATGATGTACACCGTCACCGACACAACGGTGCAGGGCCGCAAGGCAATCCAGGCCCAGCGTCCCGACGACTCTGCGTCGTGTGGCGTCTCGGCCGGGGCGGATCGGGACGGCATCTTCGGATGGTGGGTGCAGTACCGGCCGGACGCCGCCCATCCCGATCCGTGCCAGGCCGCCGCGAAGCTCGCCGATCTCACGCTGAACCTCAGTCGTTGATCGCGTACCCACGCGAGGGGTGTTTTGACCCGAGGTCACGCCGCCGGGTATCGTTATGGGTCGTGTCCGGCCTGCCCGGACCGTTTGTGTGCCTATGCGAGGTACAGCCGTGCGCACGTTCGCTCCAAGAGCGCGCAACCGGCTGGACGTGTGGGGGTATGCGACACACCCGACCGCGGGGTGCAAGAGACCCGCGGTAGCAGTACTGGAGCAGCAGCAGTACCGGGTGAGGAGCAGTGTTCTCTTGCTCCAACTGCTAGATCCCTGTTTATCGACACGAAGAAAGCCGGTTCATGCCAACGATCAACCAGCTGGTCCGTAAGGGACGCACCGACAAGGTTGCGAAACTGAAGACCGCTGCCCTCAAGGGCAGTCCCCAGCGCCGTGGTGTGTGCACTCGCGTGTACACCACCACCCCCAAGAAGCCGAACTCCGCTCTCCGTAAGGTCGCGCGTGTTCGCCTGACCTCCTCGGTCGAGGTCACCGCATACATCCCCGGTGAGGGTCACAATCTGCAGGAGCACTCGATGGTGCTCGTTCGCGGTGGTCGTGTGAAGGACCTCCCGGGTGTGCGTTACAAGATCATCCGCGGTTCGCTCGACACCCAGGGTGTCAAGAACCGCAAGCAGGCTCGCAGCCGCTACGGAGCCAAGAAGGAGAAGAGCTGATATGCCACGCAAGGGCCCAGCACCCAAGCGGCCGCTGATCAACGACCCGGTCTACGGATCGCCGTTGGTCACGCAGCTCGTCAACAAGATCCTCCTCGACGGCAAGAAGTCGACTGCAGAGCGCATCGTCTACCAGGCGCTCGAGCAGGCTCGCGAGAAGACCGGCACCGACCCCGTCGTCACGCTCAAGCGTGCACTCGACAACGTCAAGCCGGCCCTCGAGGTTCGCAGCCGTCGCGTCGGTGGCGCCACCTACCAGGTGCCCGTCGAGGTTCGTCCCGGCCGCTCCACCACGCTGGCACTGCGCTGGCTGGTCACGTTCTCGCGCGCTCGTCGCGAGAAGACCATGGTCGAGCGTCTGGCGAACGAGTTGCTCGACGCCAGCAACGGCCTCGGTGCCGCTGTGAAGCGCCGCGAAGACACTCACAAGATGGCCGAAGCCAACAAGGCGTTCGCCCACTACCGCTGGTGATCTCCTCGCTCGGGCGGCATCCGGAACTATCCGATGCCGCCGGAGCGTTGATCAGCTCAGGCAATACCTCTTCCAACACCAAGGCGGGTTAACTCGTGGCACAGGACGTGCTGACCGACCTCAACAAGGTCCGCAACATCGGCATCATGGCCCACATCGATGCCGGCAAGACCACCACTACCGAACGCATCCTCTTCTACACCGGTATCTCGTACAAGATCGGTGAAGTTCACGATGGCGCAGCCACCATGGACTGGATGGAGCAGGAGCAGGAGCGTGGCATCACGATCACCTCTGCTGCCACGACGTGCTTCTGGAACGACAACCAGATCAACATCATCGACACCCCCGGTCACGTCGACTTCACCGTCGAGGTGGAGCGCTCGCTCCGCGTCCTCGACGGCGCAGTCGCAGTGTTCGACGGCAAAGAGGGCGTCGAGCCGCAGTCCGAGCAGGTCTGGCGTCAGGCCGACAAGTACGACGTACCGCGCATCTGCTTCGTCAACAAGATGGACAAGCTCGGCGCGGACTTCTACTACACCGTGCAGACCATCATCGATCGTCTCGGTGCCAAGCCGCTGGTCATCCAGCTGCCCATCGGCGCAGAGAACGACTTCGAGGGCGTCATCGACCTCGTGCAGATGAAGGCTCTCGTGTGGAGTGGCGAGACCAAGCTCGGCGAGAAGTACGAGATCCAGGAGATCCCGGAACACCTCAAGGAGCGCGCGGACGAGTACCGCACCCAGCTGCTCGAGACCGTCGCCGAGTCCGACGAAGCGCTTCTGGAGAAGCACTTCGGTGGCGAAGAGCTCACGGTCGACGAGATCAAGGCTGCCATCCGCAAGATGACGGTCAACAGCGAGCTGTACCCGATCCTGTGTGGATCCGCGTTCAAGAACAAGGGCGTTCAGCCCATGCTCGACGCGGTCATCGACTACCTCCCGTCTCCCCTCGACGTTGCCGAGACCATCGGGCACGCCGTCGGCGACGAGGAGAAGGAGATCACTCGCAAGCCGTCCGCAGACGAGCCGTTCGCAGCTCTCGCGTTCAAGATCGCGACCCACCCCTTCTTCGGCAAGCTGACCTACGTCCGGGTGTACTCGGGCAAGGTCGACTCCGGCGCTCAGGTCATCAACTCGACCAAGGGCAAGAAGGAGCGTCTGGGCAAGCTCTTCCAGATGCACTCCAACAAGGAGAACGCGATCGCGACCGCATCTGCCGGTCACATCTACGCCGTCATCGGCCTCAAGGACACCACGACGGGTGACACGCTCTGCGATCCGCAGAACCAGATCATCCTCGAGTCCATGAGCTTCCCGGACCCGGTCATCCAGGTCTCGATCGAGCCGAAGACCAAGTCCGACCAGGAGAAGCTGGGAACAGCGATCCAGAAGCTCGCCGAAGAGGATCCCACCTTCTCGGTGAAGCTGGACGAGGACACCGGCCAGACCGTCATCGGCGGAATGGGCGAGCTGCACCTCGACATCCTCGTCGACCGTATGCGTCGCGAGTTCAAGGTCGAGGCCAACGTCGGTAAGCCGCAGGTCGCGTACCGCGAGACCATCCGCAAGACGGTCGACAAGCACGACTACACCCACAAGAAGCAGACCGGTGGCTCCGGCCAGTTCGCGAAGGTCATCATCAAGCTCGAGCCTTTCGAGGGCGAAGACGGTGCGACCTACGAGTTCGAGAACAAGGTCTCCGGTGGTCGTGTGCCCAGGGAGTACATCCCCTCGGTCGACGCAGGTGCTCAGGACGCCATGCAGTACGGTGTTCTCGCCGGATACCCCCTGGTCAACGTCAAGGTCACACTGCTCGACGGTGCGTACCACGACGTCGACTCGTCGGAAATGGCCTTCAAGGTCGCCGGCTCACAAGCGTTCAAGGAAGCTGCTCGCAAGGCCAGCCCCGTCATCCTCGAACCCGTCATGGCCGTCGAGGTCATCACTCCCGAGGATTACATGGGTGAGGTCATCGGCGACCTGAACTCCCGCCGTGGTCAGATCCAGGCCATGGAGGAACGCAGCGGTGCCCGTATCGTCAAGGCATTGGTTCCGCTGTCGGAGATGTTCGGCTACATCGGAGACCTTCGGTCGAAGACGCAGGGCCGCGCTAACTACTCCATGGTCTTCGATTCCTACGCAGAAGTTCCTGCGAACGTCTCGAAGGAAATCATCGCGAAGGCGACCGGAGAGTAACTCTCTTCAGCTGCTGGACCACGCTCGACCTGTAATAAGTAACAACACATACGCGTGCTTGCCCCGTCGGGGCCGGCACAGATCAGTCCAGGAGGACACACAGTGGCGAAGGCGAAGTTCGATCGGACGAAGCCGCACGTCAACATCGGCACCATCGGTCACGTTGACCACGGTAAGACGACGCTGACGGCTGCAATCACCAAGGTTCTGCACGACAAGTTCCCGGACCTGAACGAGGCCTCGGCTTTCGATCAGATCGACAAGGCTCCGGAGGAGAAGGCTCGTGGTATCACGATCAACATCTCCCACGTCGAGTACCAGACCGAGAAGCGCCACTACGCGCACGTCGATGCACCGGGTCACGCCGACTACATCAAGAACATGATCACCGGCGCGGCACAGATGGACGGCGCAATCCTGGTCGTTGCAGCAACCGACGGCCCGATGCCGCAGACCCGCGAGCACGTGCTGCTCGCCCGCCAGGTCGGTGTTCCGTACATCCTGGTCGCACTGAACAAGGCCGACATGGTCGACGACGACGAGATCATCGAGCTCGTCGAGATGGAGGTCCGCGAGCTCCTCGCTTCGCAGGAGTTCGACGAGGACGCACCGGTCATCAAGGTCTCCGCACTCAAGGCACTCGAGGGTGACGAGAAGTGGGGCGAGTCGGTTCTGGAGCTCATGCAGGCCGTCGACGATTCCGTGCCGGACCCCGTCCGTGAGACCGACAAGCCGTTCCTGATGCCCGTCGAGGACGTCTTCACCATCACCGGTCGTGGCACCGTGGTCACCGGACGTATCGAGCGCGGCTCGGTCAACGTCAACGAAGAGGTCGAGATCGTCGGCATCCGCCCCGGCTCGACCAAGACCACCGTCACCGGAATCGAAATGTTCCGCAAGCTGCTCGACTCGGGTCAGGCAGGCGACAACGTCGGCCTCCTCGTTCGTGGCATCAAGCGCGAAGACGTCGAGCGTGGACAGGTCATCATCAAGCCGGGCACCACGACTCCCCACACGGAGTTCGAGGGCAACGCTTACATCCTCTCGAAGGACGAGGGCGGCCGCCACACGCCGTTCTTCAACAACTACCGCCCGCAGTTCTACTTCCGTACCACGGACGTTACGGGCGTCGTGACCCTTCCCGAGGGCACCGAGATGGTCATGCCCGGTGACAACACCGAGATGTCCGTCACGCTGATCCAGCCGGTCGCCATGGATGTCGGCCTGCGTTTCGCAATCCGTGAGGGCGGTCGTACCGTCGGAGCCGGTCGCGTCACGAAGATCATCAAGTGATCTAGTTCCACCAGCTGTACCGCAGCGGCACTCACCCGAAAGGGTGGGTGCCGCTTTTGCGTGCGCCCCCCGTTGGCGTCAATGGACCATTGTCGCGGTCAGACGTATGCAGTGGTTCATTCACGTGGTCCGAGGTGTGCCACCCACGGTGGGTGAATGGACCCTCGCACCGCTCAGACGTATGCAGTGGTCCATTGACGCGGCCCGAGGTGGCACCCGAAAAATGGGACGCATCGGGCTCGGCTGTCCCGTAACGTCGCTGCGGTGCTACTGACCGTGACTGCAAATGCCACAACCGATTTCCCGGACGCCTCCGACATCGGGTATTTGTTGCACAAGCACCCCGATCGCGTGCAAACGCGAAACCTGCCGATGGGCAACACGACCGTGCTGTACCCGGAAGTCTCGGCCACGCGCACCACAGTCGCAGTTCTCGCCGATACCGACGCCGCCTCGGGACTGGCGGTGGCTCTGTCTAGGCTGTTCAAGCAGACGCTGGCCGGCGTGTGCGGCCACAGACCCGAACTGGTCTCTGCTGCAATCGATCTGACTATTGCGCTACCTGCCGCGCCGTCGCGTGGTGCCGGTGATCTCGCGTCGCGGATGTTCGGTCCGCTCGGGTGGGGCGTTCAGGCGACGCCCATTCCGCTCGATTCGACGCAACCGCAGTGGGGCGACTCCGAATACATCGACCTCGTTCTCACCGGCACGTTCACACTGTCGGCTGCGCTGCGGCAACTGTACGTTCTTCTTCCGGTCCTCGACGACGCCAAGCACTACTGGGTGGGCGAGGACGAGGCCGACAAGCTCGTTCAAGCAGCAGGGGATTGGCTGGGAGATCACCCTGAGTCGGCATTGATCGCCTCCCGCTACCTGGCGCACCGTCGCGAACTGGTGGCGTCGGCGTTGGACCGGCTCGTCCCGGATGTGCCCGACGACGTTGCCACGCCGAGAGATCCGTCGTTGGCCGAGCAGCGGGTGCGTGCCGTACTGGCGGCTCTGGCAGGCGTCGGCGCGAAGTCGGTGATCGATCTCGGTTGCGGTGAGGGCCGCCTGCTGCGAGAGCTGTTCGCAACCAACGATTTCGAGCGTATTGTCGGTGCCGACGTGAGTGATCGCGCACTTGCCAAGGCTCAGCGCAGGCTGCGTCTGGACGACATGTCCGATCGGCAGCGCGCTCGGATCGAGCTGGTCCAGTCCTCGGCCACGTACCGCGACGTTCGGTTGCACGGATTCGACGCAATGGTGCTCATGGAGGTCATCGAACACGTCGACCTCGACCGGATCCCGGCGCTGGTGCGTTCGGTGTTTCTTCAGGCGCGTCCGCGTACGGTTCTCGTCACCACACCCAACTCCGAGTACAACGTGCTCTATCCCGGCCTCGAACCGGGAGCTTTCCGTCACGTCGATCACCGATTCGAGTTCACCCGCGCGCAGTTCGAGCAATGGTGCTCGTCGGTGGCACGTGAACACGCCTATGCGGTGCGCGTCGAGGGAATCGGCTCCGTCGACGACATGCACGGCACCCCGACCCAGATGGCCGTATTCACCCGAGAGGAGCAGTCCCGATGAGTACCTTCGACATTCCGGATCGGTCCCTCGTCGTACTCGTGGGTATCAGCGGCTCCGGTAAGTCGTCGTTCGCCGCGCAGCACTTCGGTCCGTACGAGACGGTGTCCAGTGATGCCTGCCGAGGCATGGTGAGCAACGACCCCAATCTGCAGAGCGCAACCAAGGACGCGTTCGCGCTGCTGGAATTCCTGGTCGCAACCAGGCTTCGGGCCGGTCTGCTCACCGTCGTCGACGCGACGAACGTCCAACCGGCTGCGCGTAGAGCACTGATCGCGTTGGCTCGTGAACACGATGTACTCCCGGTGGCCGTCGTACTCGATGTGCCGGAATCTGTGTGTGCACAGCGGAATGCCGAACGAACCGACAGGACGTTCGGCCGAGAAGTGCTGCGTCGCCAGCAGTCCCAGTTGCAGCGCTCGATGCGAGGGCTGTCCAAGGAAGGTTTCCGCTCGGTCCACGTACTCGACGGTGTCGAGGCGGTTGCGTCGGCGACGTTCGTTCGCACCCTGCTGCGCAGTGATCGTCGCAACCTGACCGGGCCCTTCGACGTGATCGGCGACATCCACGGCTGCCTCGCCGAACTCGAAAGTTTGCTCGTAACAATGGGTTACGCGATCGACCGGGACGATGACGGCCGCCCGGTCGGTGCGACGCCGCCGCCTGGTCGTACCGCGGTGTTCGTCGGCGATTATGTCGATCGCGGACCGGACTCGGTGGGAGTCCTGCGGCTCGTTATGGGAATGGTCGGTTCCGGAACGGCATTGGCAGTTCCGGGTAACCACGAGAACAAGCTCGTCAAAGCACTGCGTGGGCGGAAGGTGATCACCTCGCACGGTCTGGCCGAGACCCTCGAACAGCTCGAATCGGAATCCGACGAGTTCCGCCGGGAGGTTCTCGAGTTCTGCGACGGCCTCGTCGCGCACCTCGTGCTCGACGGCGGCAAGCTCGTCGTGGCGCACGCCGGACTGATCGAGAAGTACCACAACAGGGCGTCGGGCAGGGTTCGAAGCTTTGCTCTCTACGGAGATACCACCGGCGAGACCGACGAATTCGGCTTGCCGGTGCGGTATCCGTGGGCGCAGGACTATCGGGGCTCGGCGACCGTGCTGTACGGGCACACGCCGGTGCCGGAAGTGGAGTGGGAGAACAACACTGCGTGCCTCGATACAGGATGCGTCTTCGGTGGGAAGCTCACGGCGCTGCGCTATCCGGAGCGTGAGGTGGTGTCGGTTCCGGCCGAGAAGGTCTGGTACGAGCCTGCCCGCCCGATGGGCACGTTCACGCGGGATGCGGCATCGCTCGATCTGTCCGACGTCATCGGCCCGACTGGCGTCGAGACGTCGCTGCGTGGACGGGTATCGGTTCGGCCGGAGAACGCCGCGGGCGCACTGGAAGTGATGAGTCGGTTCGCGCTGGCTCCGCAGTGGCTGCACTATCTGCCGCCGACGATGGCTCCGAGTGCAACATCGGAGCGCGAGGATTATCTCGAGTATCCGACCGAGGCATTCGACGCGTATCGCGCGCTCGGTGCGTCGACGGTGATCTGCGAGGAGAAGCACATGGGCTCGCGGGTGGTTGTTGTGGTGTGTCGAGATTCAGCCACCGCTCGAAAGAAGTTCGATGCGCCGGAGGGAGTGCTCGGCACCGCGTACACGCGGACGGGTCGTCCGGTGTTCGACGAGTCGCTCACCGGCGAGATGATCTCCGGGGTGTCCGACGCGATCGAGAAGGCCGGTGTGTGGGACGAATTGGTCTCGAGCTGGCTGATTCTCGATTGTGAACTGATGCCGTGGTCCGCCAAAGCGGAGGGCCTGATCAAGACCGAGTACGCCGCGGTCGCCGCGGTGTCCAGGGCGAATCTCGGGGCCGAAGCTGCGGTGCTGGCGGCGGCCGGAGCGCGGGGTCTTGCTGTGCAGGAGTTGCAGGAACGCAACACCGTTCGGCAGGGCAACCTGGGCGAGTTCACCGACGCGTATCGCCGGTACATCTGGCCGACGGACGGACTCGACGGAGTTCGGATCGCGCCGTTTCAGGTGCTGGCGTCGAACGTCGAGACGTATGCGGATCGTCCGCACACGTGGCACCTCGACGTTGCCGACCGATTGGTAGCGGCAGCCCCTGAGGTGTTCGCCACCACCCGGAGAATCGAGGTCGATCTGTTCAACCCGGGTTCGCTTGCGGCAGCGGAGAAATGGTGGGAGGAGTTGACGGCGAAGGGCGGCGAGGGCATGGTCGTCAAACCGGCAGCGAACGCTCCGCGCGGAAAGATGCAGCCCGGCACGAAGGTTCGCGGCCGGGAGTACCTTCGGCTGATCTACGGTGCCGACTACACCGACCCGGATCGACTGACTGCACTGCGCAACCGAAACGTGGGACACAAGCAGTCGATGGCGCTACGCGAGTATGCGCTGGGAATGGAAGCACTGGATCGGTCGGTGCGCGGTGAGCCGCTGTATCGCATCCACCAGGCCGTGTTTGCGGTCCTGGCACTGGAATCCGAGCCGGTCGACCCGCGGTTGTAGGTGCTGGGCAGTGGTGTGGTCGAGTGCCACCTGGGGCCCTCGATCACACCACTGCCGCAGGCACTAACCCCTCGGCGACGAGAACGGACTGATGCCTGCGCTGATCGGTGCCGCAATTGCTGCAACGACGGCTATGGACGCCCAGAACGTCGGTGAGTCCAGCATCAGACCGCCTGCGAGACCACACACTGCGACGACGACGCCGCATCCCACCAGCAGTCCCGACCCGACCGTGACGTGAGCGAGGTGGTCTCGCGTCGGATCACGTCGGGCTGCGAGCCACACCATCGTTCCCGAGGTGACGAAGGCCAGAGGGGCGAAGAAGAAGAGGGAGCTACCACCGAGCTTCGACGAGACACTGACGATCAACAGCACGGCTCCGAATGCCACAGGGGCGGCGAGGGGCATCCCGCCGGACCATCGCTCGAACTTGTTTCGGGTGGGAGCTGTCATGGCAATCGTTCCTTTCCTGGGGAGAAGGGCATGTCAGAGTAGGTACTCCGCGAATATTCCGCCGCCGCAGGACAATGCCGCGATCAGGCCGACTCGCCTCAGGACGAACTTGGCCGCCTTGTCCCACGAGTTCACTTGGCTTTCGATCGCCTCCCAAGCACCGACTGCGCCGAAGAAGTCGATTCCGAGGCAGGCACCGACTACTCGCTTGATTTCATCGGTGACTCCACGCGCCTGAGGTCCCGTGGGAGTCGGCTGCCTGTCGAGGACCTTGCCGGTCTCGTCGACGATCGTCACAGTCGCATCATCGCTGATCTGAAAGCCGGCTGTGCCGGCGGGGAGTGGATTGCGTCCCTGTTCTGCCAGCGAAGCATTGAGCGAGGCAACTTCTTCTGCGCTCACGGGGACGAATTCCTCGACGGTGGAGGACACAGCGGGTGGCGCGGGTTGAGCAAGAGCAACAGCGGCCCCGCTCATCGACGTCACGGCGATCATCGAGCCGGCGATCAGGGCGATGGAGGCGGTGCGAGTCCGAGCAGAAATGCGGTTCATGATGTCTCCCGTTCGTGAGTATGGGGCGATTCGGCGACGTGATGCCGGCTGTCGTTCGGACCGAGCCGGGTGCAGTGCCACAACGGATCTGGGCCGGTTGCGTACTCGATGGGATCGGCCTGGAACGAGAGCGCACGCTCGTCCGGCGATCTGCAATTGTGCGGACCATCCCGAGAGAGACAAGGTAGGTCGCGGGTTACGCCTCGTTGACCGAGTCTTTGCGTAATACACCGAACTTTAAACCCGTTGGTGCCGAAGCGCCAGCGCTGCGCGCGATCAGATGCAGGCCTCGGTCACCGTCACCAGCGCGAGCCGAGGTTCTGTATCGTCAGGGAGAATCGGCAGAGCACAAGCGGTCACCGTGTGCGTGGTGTAACCGCCGTCTCGGTCTCTGAATCGGACGGTAATGCTCGGTTCGTCTCCTGCTCCGCCTGCCCGGGACACTGATTTCGCGAGTGTTTCGACTGCTCCGTCGTCGTCCGGGTGCACTCGCGGTCGGGGGTCGGTCGGGTCGAGATTCCAGGCGATGGACGGCGGCGGCGGCCCGTGCCAGTACAAGGTTTCCAACGTGCACAGATCGACTATTGCGGTGTGGCGTCGTGCGGTGGCAGAGGCACCGGCTACGAGCCCGCTCATCGTTTCCTGGACTCCGGTAGGGGATGGATAGTTCATGACGAACGGACCGCGGTCGATTGCAATGCCGCGCAGATAGCGACCTTCGCCTTCGACGGTAGTGTGCGCCAGCACCCGAATTCGATGTAACTCGTCCGTGGTCCAACGCTGGGTGGCGTCGAGATCCACTGCGTCGCCGACTGCGCTGGATACCAGCATCGCGAGGACGTCGGTGGCTCGCAATCCGAAATCCAACGTCGCCATCGCTTCTGCTACCGACAAGTGCGCCACATCGGCATTCAGCGCCGGGGAGTCCTTGGAGTGGGCAGTGCCGCGAGTCAGATTCCAGCGAAAGGCCCAAGCATTCGACGGCGGGGAGTCGCACGTGCCTGGATGCAGTCTGGCCCATACCGCCTGGACCGTACCGTCGTCCCCACGAATCGGACGGGCCGAGACGTACCTGCCCGACCCGCATTCGATGTCCACATCCCTGCCCGATTCTGCACACCGAGAAACCGCATCACGTGCGTGGATCGAGTCGGACGACCTCCTCAGGAACACCGCCATGGGAACCTTGCTCTTCTGCGTTGTCCCTACAGCCACCACGCACGCCGCCGAATCCGGTTCGAGAAGAATCAACAGCCAATCGCCGTTTCTACGCCCCATCGAGGCGGACTCCCTTCCACTCGAGTCGAGCTCCACGGATCTTCCCTGCTTCGGGTCGTGTACCGACACCGTACCGGTGAATCCGACAGAAGGGACAGGTGGCCGGGCCCGTCGCAGTGCCGCGCTACCCTCGCTTGTCGACGTGCAGTTGAATGCGGGTGGCGACGTGTGTATCGGCGAGTGATTCGGCCACGAAGGCGGCTCGTGATTCGGCTCGGGCGGTGAATGCGACGACATCGAAATCTGCTGCAGCATAGATGGATACAGCAACAGTGGGCATCCCGCGATCGTCGATCGCCGTACCGCGGGCGCGTCGAACACCGGGGAACTCGGCCAACTCGGCGGCGACGCCCGTGGCGATGGCGCTCAGATCCACGTGCGCCGAGAAATGGGGCTCCTCGATGACGCTTGCTGTTCCGGTCGTGCGCGGAGAGAAGTTGCCGATCAACAGGAGCAGCGCCGCGACCACTGCGATGCAGACAACCACAGCCAGCGTCGGCACCCACCAGCCCTGTTCCGGTAGTTCCGAAATCCGTGCGCGGTCGAAGCGAGACAGCGTTTCTCGCGCCCACGGAACGTCGTAGTGCCAGGCAAGCGCGAATCCGCCACCCGCGATCAACCCCACCCCGGCCACGATGGCAAGGAGTCGATCGACACCGGCGACGAACGTCTTCATCACGACACCCTCGTCGGAGCTGCCACCGACTGCTTCACCGTCAGGCGTCGCCCGCCCGCAGCAACCGACAGTGTCGGAGCGAGTGCCTCGCGCACGTCGACGTCGACCCGGTCGGCACCGTAAGCAGCATCCCGCTCGACTCGCACCTCGATCTTCCTGCGCGTGACGACGGTGTGTGCGTCCACCACTCCGCGCGTGGACTGCGCTGCAGCACTGCACAATCGGGCGATATCCGTGGCTGTGGCCCAGACCGTGGACGCGCCCAGGCCGGAATGCGTCTTCGTCCGCGGCTTGACCCCGATGAACACGAGGATGAGCCCGGCGACGACGGCGGCGATCGAGGCGGCGATCATCCAACTCTGCCAGTGCAATCCGGCTGTCCAGGACACAGCGTCGGCGATCCATCGACGTCCGCCGAGGTGGCCGTGCGCGATCAGGAACTCCCTACCGGCGACGAAGGCGAGACCGAGAAGCGCGAATCCGAACAACAGTGCCACCGGCATCGCGGCGGGCCCGGCCGTGGGTGGACGAGGTGGAATCGCTTGCGATTCTTCGGTATCCGACATCGACGAGGAACCGGTGTCCAGTGTGGCGTCCGATACCAGGACGTTCACTCGATGCACGTGCAGCCCCGTCATCGTCGCCAACGCGGCCTCGACGGTGGCGTGTACCGACTCGGTCACCTCGGTGATCTGCGACGGCCAGGTCACACCGATGTAGAGGTTGACTGCGATCGTGTCCTCGCCGAGGGTGACGTCGGCGCGGGGGAGTTCTCGACCCGTCAGTCGCGAGAAGCCGCCGGTGGTGCGCGTGACCCGAGGATCCTTCAGTGCCGCCGCGATGGCGGTCCGAGAAATGGCCCGATCCTTGATCTCGACGCTGCCACGCATCTCGCGGCCGTCGTTGACCTCGTCGGGTCCAGCCTGCGTCATCACCGAGAATCCTTTGCGCCGGTCGCGGGTCGCTGTGGTGCGGCACGCGCTCCACAACTGTAGTGACGACCGTCTGCGGATGATGTCACGAGAGTAATTGTTCCTGGCATACTGCCACCGTGTCGGAAATTGTGCGGGTGACCGCGTCGGATATTGCGTCGGCCGAGGAGCTGCTGGAGCCGGTCATGCGCCGGACCCCCGTGGTGGCCTCGCGAATTCTGTCGGACCTCACCGGCCACGAGGTGCGCCTCAAGTGCGAGAACCTGCAGCGCACCGGATCGTTCAAGCCGCGCGGGGCGTACAACCGCATCGCCCGGCTCGACGCCGAGCAGCGTGCACGCGGGGTCGTCGCGGCCAGTGCCGGCAATCATGCGCAGGGCGTCGCCTGGGCGGCGTCGCAGGTGGGGATCGACTCGACCGTGTTCATGCCGGTCGGAGTGTCGCTACCCAAGCTCGTCGCCACCAAGGCCTACGGCGCAACGGTTCATCTGGTGGGCAACACGGTGGACGAGGCACTGAAGTCGGCGCGGGAGTTCGCCGAACGCACCGGTGCCACTCTCATTCATCCGTTCGACCATCTCGACATCGTCGCGGGGCAGGCGACGCTCGGTACCGAACTGCTCCAACAGATGCCGGACGTCGGCACCATCGTGATTCCCACCGGCGGTGGGGGACTGCTGGCAGGCGTCGCCGCGGCGGTCAAGCTGACCAAACCCGATATCAGGATCGTCGGGGTACAGGCCGAGGGTGCTGCCGCATGGCCGGCGTCGCTGAAGGCGGGCCATCCCATCGCGTTGACATCGATGTCGACGATGGCCGACGGCATCGCGATCGGCCTGCCCGGATCGGTGCCGTTCGATCACGTGCAGGGCTGGGTCGACGACGTGGTGACCGTGAGCGAGGATGCGCTCTCTCGCGCGTTGGTGCTGTGCATCGAGCGAGCGAAACTCATCGTGGAGCCGGCGGGTGCTGCGGCGGTGGCAGCGCTGATGACGCATTCCGCGGACGAACTCGGATTGACCGGCTCCGTGTGTGCCGTCCTCTCCGGCGGGAACATCGACCCGCTACTGCTCACCCACGTGATCACCCACGGTCTCCGGGCGGGTGGACGTTATCTCGCTGTACGCGTGACCATTTCGGACAAGCCGGGCGGACTCACCGGCGTACTCGGAGTGGTGCGTGATGCCGGGGCCAGCGTCGTCGACGTCGTCCACTCCCGTACCGGCGGACGCCTGGGGCTCGAGGAGGTCGATGTGATGCTGACGGTCGAGACCCGCGGACCCGACCATCGAGGTTCGGTGCTCGATGCCTTGGGTGCGGCCGGCTACGCGGTGCACGTCGAGAACTGACCCGATGATCGAGCGACTCAGCGATGGAGGCTTCGACGGATCACCTGGCCGACACGTGAACCTGCGCTACGCACGAAGAACAGGGCCGGTGTCCAGTAGCTTCGTCGAATCGCTGTGTGCACGGCCCGCTGCAGGTCGACGTCGGTGACACCGGACGCGTCCATCGCGGCGAGTGCGGTTCTCAGGTAGCCGCGATCGCGGCTTCTCAGATCCATTCGACGAACAGCGCGTATGTCGATGATCTCGGGGAACGTCGTGCACTGTGCGCCTGCGGCCGCCAACCCGATCCGGGTGCGAACGCATTTGGCGCATCTGCCGCAGTTGAAGGCTCCGTCGAGGTTCTCCCAGCAGACCCGCAGATGGTTCATCGCGGTCCGGTTCTCGCCGATCCGACGAATCTTGCCCAGACGGTGCAGTTCGAGTTCGTGGTGCTCGAACTCGACTGTGCCACTCGACCACAAGGGGTCGAGGTCGGGATGAGAGCCCCACGGTGTGAGTTCCTCGCGGCAGTTCGACGACGGGATGATGACAGTGCTCAGGTGTTGCGACAACGCCAGACCGACGTGCGCCAATGCGGCACCATGAAAGTCGTATCCCCAGTCGAGCGGTAGTCGGTCGCCGAAGGCCGACCTCATCGTGGTCTTGACCTCGATCAACGGTTTGTTCAACTCCGCCGCCGACTCCCTGGCTGCGGCCGAGGCTCGGGCCGCCAGGTTCTCGTCGTCGACATCGATGTCGAAACCGTGCACGAAGATCAGGTGAGTGATGCGATCCGATTCCGTGATCGCCGAGTAGAAGCTGTCGACGCCGCCGCTGAAGAAGCAACCCACTCCTGTCGCGCCGGTGGCGACTCGGCCGGGTTCGGCGGAGATCGACACTTCCCGAAAACGCTTGGGATACCAGTCGAGGAAGACCTTCTGAGCCCCGGATGCACCTCGAAGCGCGGTCGAATCCACGGGGCCGTCGAACGTGATGTCCCAGCCCTTGCGCATTCCGGCCGTCAGGAGCGGCGGAAGCCAGGGGGTAGCGGAATGGTCGAGCGAATAATTGGACTCCGTCGTCACTCGAGTCTCGACACCCGACGGAGTCGTTATTCGCGCGGTGATGCGGTCGGCGTCGGTGCCTTCGACATGCACCGCCATCGGGCTGATCACGGTGGAGAGTGTGCCACAGGGAAAGTTGTCCAGACCGGATTCGTCTCGACGGGCCCCTTCACGACCGGCTGGTAGCTTGAGCAGCGACTTGAACCAGGACATCGGTGGGAGATATTTGCATGGCTCGGCTCGTCGCGATCGTCTCCGCTGTCCTGGGAATCCTGTTGACGATCGCGATACCGCTGCTGCCGATCGAGCAACAGCAGTCCTCGCTGACCTGGCCGCAGGGCGAGACGATCGGCAGCGTCGAAGCTCCGCTCGTCGGCTACACCCCCATCGGCGTCGACGCGACGATTCCGTGTGCTGCCGTCGAACAGTTGCCCGGCGGCGGTCTGTTGTTGTCGACCTCGCCCAAGGGATCGCCCGACGCCTATCGCTACGGTCTCGTTGCCGAGGTGACGGGCGGTGAGGCATCGCAACTGAAGGTGACAATGCGTGATTCGGTCCTCCTCGAGAAGCCGGTCTCCGAACTGACCGACTGCGCGTTGACGATCACCTCGAACGGTACGGCGACCACGGTCGGGCTGACCGACGCCGAGACCACCACTCGCGAGGGCGATGTTCGGCCGCAGCTGGTTGGAGTCTTCAGCGATCTTCGAGGCACCGTCGACGGCCTCACGCTGACAGCCCAGCTCGACAGTCGATTCTCGTCGACCCCGAGCGCGCTGAAGTGGTTCGCGATGATCGTCGGTGTGCTCGCCACGGGCATTTCTCTGGTGGCGCTGCACCGCCTCGACCTGTCCGACGGCAGGCGCGCCCGACGCTTCCTCCCTCGTCGATGGTGGACGTTCGGCGTGGCCGACGGCGTGGTGATCGGGACCCTGCTGGTGTGGCACCTCATCGGTGCGAACACCTCCGACGACGGTTACCAGCTGGGCATGGCGCGCACGGCCGATCACGCCGGGTACATGGCCAACTACTTCCGCTACTTCGGCGTTCCCGAGACACCTTTCGGCACACCGCTGTACGACATGTTCACCCTCCTCTCGCACGTCTCGACGGCCAGCGTGTGGATGCGGTTGCCGACGCTGATCTGCGCTGTCGTGGCATGGCTCGTCATCAGCCGCGAGGTGATCCCGCGGTTCGGTGCGGCCGCTCGCGCGTCGAAGACGGCGCTGTGGACCGGCGGTCTGGTGATGCTCGCGTTCTGGCTGCCGTACAACAACGGCTTGCGCCCTGAGCCGTTCGTGGCGCTCGGAGTGTTGCTGACGTGGTGCTCGGTGGAGCGCTCGATCGCCACCCGCAGGTTGCTGCCCGCAGCCGCGGCGATTCTGATCGCGGCGTTGACGGTCACGTGCGGACCCTCCGGATTCATCTGCTTCGCGCCGTTGATCGCCGGGGCTCGACCGGTGTTGCAGATCGTCGTCGCCCGCGCGCGTGACTTGGGTTATCGAACACCGGGCAGCACGACACTGGGAGCGGTGACGCTGCTCGCCCCGTTGGTCGCGTCGGGCACGGTTGTATTGGTGTTCGCGTTCGGCAACCAGACCGTGGCGGGCATGCTCGAGATGCAGCGTGTGCACAACGCGGCCGGTCCGAGCCAGGCCTGGTTCGACGAGTACCTGCGCTACCAGTGGCTGATGAACCTGGACATCGACGGCTCGCTCGCGCGTCGCTTCGGGGTGTTCGTCATGATCGTCTCGCTGATCGCAGTGGTCGTGGCGATGCTGCGCAAGGGCGGCAAGATCCCCGGTACCGCAACGGGTCCGGCACGGCGGATCGTCGGCATCACCGTCGGCGCGATGGCCCTGATGATGATCACCCCCACCAAGTGGACCCACCACTTCGGTGTCTTCGCCGGACTCGCCGCTTCTGTTGCAGTACTGGCAGCGGTGGCGACCGGTGCCGCGGTGCTGCGTTCGCGACGCAACCGACTCCTGTTCGCTGCTGCGGTCTCGTTTCTGCTGGCCGTCGCGTTCACCGGAACCAACGGCTACTGGTACGTATCGGCGTGGGGAGTTCCGTTCTGGGACAAGCCGATCCTCGTTGCCGGCCTGGGCATCTCGACCATGTTCCTCGGCCTGACCCTGCTGCTGTTGCTCGCAGCGGTTTGGTTCCATCTTCGTGCGCCCTATGTGCGCACCGACATTCCGATGGCACGTTGGTGGTCGGTGCCGCCGATCGCGGTGGCGGCCGCTCTGATGGTGCTGCTGGCCGTGGCATCGATGGCCAAAGGCGCGGTGGCGCAATGGCCGTCGTACTCGATCGCGAAGTCGAACCTCTCCGCGCTGGCCGGGAACACGTGCGGTCTCGCCAACGACGTACTGCTCGAAACCGACCCCAATGCCGATGTGCTGCAACCGGTGAGCGGCGACGCATTCGCCGCGCTGGGTGCCGAGAACGACGGATTCACCCCGAACGGCGTTGCGGGTGATCTGACGGCCGACAAGGAGGCGTCGGCATCGGGTACCTCGAACACCGTCGACACCGAGGAGCAACAGCAGCCGGCGTCGACCACCGGTGCCGGAACCGGTGGCAGCGCACTGCCGTACGGCCTCGATCCGGAATCCGTGCCGGTGCTCGGCTCGTTCGGGTCCGACACCCCCGCCACACTGACGACCGGCTGGTACGCGTTGCCCGCCGATCCGGGCGACCTGATCTCCATCGCCGCTGCCGGACGCATCCGCTCGGTGGACTCCGACGGCATCGTCACCTACGGGCAGAGCCTCGAACTCGAGTACGGGGTGGACGGGCAGGCGCAGGGGCGGGTGACGCCCATCGACATCGGTCCGACGCCGTCCTGGCGCAACCTGCGTGTACCCATGGATCGGATTCCAGCCGGCACCAACATGATTCGCCTGGTGCTCTCCGACACCGATCGTGATCCCGACCAGTGGTTGGCGATCACGCCGCCCCGAGTTCCGCGCACTCAGACGCTGAACGAGGTCGTCGGCCGTGACGCTCCGGTGATGCTCGATTGGGAGGTCGGGTTCAACTTCCCGTGCCAGCATCCGTTCGACCATCGCCTCGGGGTTGCCGAAATTCCGCAGTACCGGGTACTGCCGGACCGCAGCGGTGCCGTCATCACCAACGCGTGGCAGGACCACTTCGGCGGCGGGCCGCTCGGGTGGATCGACATCGTTGCCTCCGCCCGCACCATTCCGTCGTACCTGTCCGGCGACTGGGACCGCGACTGGGGGTCGATCGAGCAGTACACCCCGTACGACGAAGCGGCGCAGGCGGCGCAGATCACAGCAGAAGAGGTGCAGCGTTCGGGTCTGTGGACGCCCGGTCCGATCAAGACCGGTTAATCTCTACGCGTTCGGAAGTCCTTACACCGACCAGGAGAGAAACGGGGATAGGGCAATGGCGAACGCTATAGAAGTAGAGGACCTCGTACTTCGGTACGGCAAGAACGTCGCGCTCGACGGGATCGATTTCACCGTTCCGGAGGGCACGGTGCTCGGTGTGCTCGGCCCCAACGGTGCCGGAAAGACCACGGCGGTCCGTATTCTCGCCACCCTGCTGCAGGCGACATCGGGCTCGGCCAGAATCTTCGGACTCGACGTGCATTCGCAGGCGAACGAGGTGCGGAGCACGATCGGACTGACCGGCCAGTTCGCGGCCGTGGACGAGTACCTGACCGGGTACGAGAACCTCGAGATGGTCGGCCGACTGTTCGGCCTGCGCAAGGCCGAAGCCAGGAAGCGCGCCGACGAGCTGCTCGTGCGCTTCGACCTCGAGTACGCCCGTGATCGCACCGCCAAGCAGTACTCGGGCGGTATGCGTCGGCGACTCGACATCGCGGCCAGCCTGATCGGGCGACCACGAGTGGTGTTCCTCGACGAACCCACCACCGGACTCGATCCGCGCAGCCGGATCACCATGTGGGAGTTCATCGCAGATCTCGTCCGTGACGGAACCACCATTCTGTTGACCACCCAGTACCTCGAAGAGGCCGACCGGCTGGCCGATTCGATCATCGTGTTGAACAAGGGCAAGATCATCGCCCGCGGCACAGCGGACGAGCTCAAGGCGCAAACGGGCGGCGAGCGAGTCGAATTCGTGCTCACCGATCGATCCCAGGCCGATCGCGCGATGCAGATCCTGGCCCCGATCGGCGTCGAGCCGCCCACCCTCGACGATCAGGTCGGCCGGATCGTCATGCCCGTCAACGGGGGATCGAAGGACCTGTCGACCGCACTGGTCGAGCTCGAAAGGAACGGAATCGAGGTCGTCGACGTCGGTCTGCGACGGCCGAATCTCGACGATGTGTTCCTGAGTCTGACCGGTCAGACCACCGGCGAGCCCGAGACGGCGGAGGAAGAGAAATGAGCAACGTCCTTCTGGATTCCGCGATCATCACCAAGCGAAATCTGATCAAGCTCAAGCGAGTTCCCGATCTGCTGTTCTTCGCCACGCTCTCCCCGATCATGTTCGTCCTGCTGTTCGCCTATGTCTTCGGCAGCGCGATCGAGGTTCCCGGCATCGACTACAAGAGTTTCCTGATGGGCGGCATCTTCGTGCAGACGATGATCTTCGGTGCCTCCATCACCGGGTCCTCGCTGGCCGAGGATCTGCAGAAGGGCGTGATGGATCGGTTCCGGTCGTTGCCGATGGCACGTTCGGCCGTCGTCATCGGGCGCACCGCCGCCGATGTCGGAAACAACATCGTCACCATTACCATCATGTCGATCACCGGCCTGATCGTGGGTTGGCGAATCACGTCGTCGTTCTTCGACGCTCTGCTCGGGTACGTCCTGCTGCTGCTGTTCGCATACTCGATCTCGTGGGTGATGGCGCTGGTGGGCTTGATCGTGCGCTCGCCGGAGATCTTCAACAACGCGTCGTTCATCGTGATCTTTCCGTTGACGTTCATCGCCAACACCTTCGTCCCGATCGACAATTTCCCCAGTGTGCTCAAGACGATCGCCGAGTGGAATCCGATCTCGTCGGTGACGCTGGCGGTGCGAGAGCAGTTCGGCAACACCAACCCGATGGCACCGCCGCCGGAGGTCTGGCCACTGCAGAACCCCGTGCTCTACACCCTCATCTGGGTGGTGTTGATGCTCGTGGTGTTCGTGCCGCTGTCGGTACGTAAGTACCAGAAGACGATGACCGCCTGACATCGACGCAGAAAAGCACCCCCGGTCGCTCGGCGACCGGGGGTGCTTCGATGTCTTCTGGGGAAAGGCTTACGTGTGGTACGGCTCCGCGCTGACGAGCGTGACCTTCATGGTCTTGCCGTTGGGCAGTGTGTACTCGCGGGTGTCGCCGACCTTGGCGTCGATGAGCGATCCGCCCAGCGGTGACGCGGGGGAGTACACCTCGAGCTTGTTGTCGCGGGCACCCTCTTCGCGAGTGGCGATCAGGAACGTCTCCGTGTCGGACTCATCGCCGTCGTAGTAGACCTTGACGACGGACCCGGGCAGTGCGACACCGGACTGAGTGGGTGCCTCGCCGACCTTCGCGTTGTTGAGCAGCTCCTGCAGCTGGCGGATACGTGCTTCCTGCTGGCCCTGCTCCTCACGCGCAGCGTGGTAGCCGCCGTTCTCCTTCAGATCGCCCTCTTCGCGACGCTCGTTGATCTCGGCGGCGATGACGGGGCGATTGGAAATGAGCTGGTCGAGTTCGCTCTTGAGCCTGTCGTGTGATTCCTGGGTAAGCCAGGTCACCTGGGTCTCGGTCATCTCGATCACTCCCTCGTAGTCGGAATCTCGAGTTCGGATTCCGGTTTCTGAGCAGGTAGGGCACGCAACGAACAGGGGACTCCAATGGTTGGATCCCCTTGGTCGGCCCACATCCTGGAGCCGTCGTCGTCGTTCGCAGGTGAACCCTGCCCGCAATGCAGCAATACACGGCACCTACTGCGGTGGCCGTGTATGGGCCGAGCTTACCACGAACAGGCAGTTCGCCTATCGGGCTCGTAAATATTCGGGAACATCGAGGCTGCAGCCGTAGACGTCGCCGACGGCGGGTGCGGCCGACGTCGTCACCTCGGTGGTCATCTCCACGGTGGTCGACGCCGACTCCGGCGGGATGTACACCTCACGTCTACCGGTCTCGGAGCCGTCGCGCGATCGGGCGCGGACGATGCACACGGCCGGTTGCTCGGGATCCTGCCGGGTGACGCTGAACCTGATCGACATCGTCTGCTCGTCGACGATGTCGAACGAGAGCTGACTGCCCTCGATGGGTTTGACCGAGAACTTGCTGTACGCGTAGTAGGCCACACCCGTTCCGACCAGCAGGACCAACGCCACGAGTGCGATCTTCGTCGCACGTTTCGGGGCCTGCCGAACGCCGCTCGGACCGGAACCCGACGGGTATCTACCTGCGGGAAGTGCGTTGGTCATGTCAGCTCTCGGGGTCGATTCGGGGGTGCCGCTGGGTGCCTGTCGGCATCAGGTGGAACTATAGGTCAGGCAAGAACCAGGCGAATCCGAGGTGAGGAAGAACGTGTCCGGACTGCGGCTCATGGCAGTGCATGCCCATCCCGACGACGAGTCCAGCAAAGGTGCTGCGACAACGGCTCGCTACGCGGCCGAAGGGCACGAGGTTCTGGTCGTCACGCTCACCGGCGGCGAGCGGGGCGACATCCTCAATCCGGCGATGGACATTCCGGGTGTGCACGAGCGCATCCGGGACGTTCGACGCGAGGAGATGGCGGAGGCCGCCCGCATCCTGGGCGTCCGGCAGACGTGGCTCGGCTTCGAGGACTCCGGGTTGCCCGAGGGCGATCCTCTACCGCCTCTCCCCGAGGGCTGTTTCGCGCTGGTCCCGTTGGAGGTCTCCACCGAGGCGTTGGTGAAGGTGGTGCGCGAGTTCAAGCCGCACGTCATCACCACCTACGACGAGCGCGGCGGTTACCCGCATCCCGACCACATCCGCTGCCACGAGGTCTCGATGGCCGCATGGGAGGCCTCGGGCGATCCCGAACGCTTCCCCGACGCCGGTGAGCCCTGGACTCCGCTCAAGCTCTACTACTCGCACGGGTTCATCCGTAAGCGCATGCAGCTCTTCCACGATTGGTTCATCGATCGCGGCGAGGAGAGCCCGTTCGTCGACTGGCTCAAGCGTTGGGACGGCCAGCGCGACGAGATCATGGGTCGCATCACCACGCAGGTCACCGTCGGTGACTGGTTCGAGCAACGCGACGACGCACTGCGCGCACACGCGACGCAGATCGACCCCAATGGGTCGTTCTTCGCCGTGCCGCTGGACGTGCAGCGCAAGCTGTGGCCCACCGAGGAGTTCGAGTTGGCTCGCACTCGGGTCACGACGTCGCTGCCCGAGACGGACCTGTTCGCCGGAATAGAAGAGACCACCGAATGATCGTGTCGATCCTCGCCCAGCAGCCCACCGGTCCCGAGTTCGGTAAGTCATCGCCGATCGGCCTGGTGATCCTGGTTGCGCTGCTGGTCGGAACGGCACTGTTGATCTGGTCCATGAACAAGAAGATCAAGCGTCTGCCCGCCACGTTCGAGAAGGAGGATCCGACGTTGGATCAAGCCCTCGACGAAGGCACCGACCGCGGCGGGATCGCAGATCCGTCCCCGCCGGAACGGACTCGAACCGAACCCGCCGCCACCGACGAGCCCTGATGCTCGACGCCAATGCCCTCGGTGAGTCCACCAGCCCGTATCTGAGGCAGCACGCGGACAACCCGGTGCACTGGCAGCAATGGGGACCGCAGGCTCTGCAGTCCGCCCGTGATCGCGATGTTCCCATCCTGCTGTCGATCGGATACTCGGCGTGCCACTGGTGCCACGTCATGGCTCACGAGTCGTTCGAGGACGAGGCGACCGCGGCATCGATGAACGAGCATTTCGTGTGCATCAAGGTCGATCGCGAAGAACGACCCGACCTCGACTCGGTGTACATGAACGCCACCGTCGCGATGACCGGCCAAGGGGGGTGGCCGATGACGTGTTTCCTGACCCCCGACACCGAGCCGTTCTACTGCGGAACGTACTTCCCGCCGGCCCCGCGTCAGGGAATGCCGTCGTTCCAGCAGTTGCTCACCGCGATCGCCGACACCTGGTCGACGCGGCGACAGGAAGTGTTCGACGCCTCCGCCGACATCGTCACCGAACTGCGCAAACACAGCGCAGGCGTGCCCGCGGGCGGACGCCCGATCGACGCCGATGCTCTGGCGGCCTCGGTCTCGGCGATCTGCGCGGACGAGGACACCACGTACGGCGGCTTCGGCCGGGCACCGAAGTTCCCACCCGGCGCGCTGCTCGAGGGTCTGCTCCGGCACTACGAGCGCACCGGCGACACCGAGGTCCTCGGCGTCGTTCGCCGTACCGCGTCGGCCATGGCACGCGGTGGCATCTACGACCAGCTGGGCGGGGGATTCGCGCGCTACTCCGTCGATGCCGAGTGGGTCGTCCCGCACTTCGAGAAGATGCTCTACGACAACGCGCTGCTACTGCGGTTCTACGCGCACGCGGCCAGGGTCGACGACGATGCGCTCGCCCGGCGGGTGGCGTCGGACACTGCGGAGTTCATGCTCCGTGAACTACGCACGGACAATGGTTGTTTCGCGTCGGCCCTCGATGCCGACACCGAAGGCATAGAGGGTCTGACCTACGCGTGGACCCCGGAGCAACTGATCGAGACTCTCGGTTTCGAGGACGGCGTCTGGGCAGCGGGGTTGTTCGCGGTGAATTCGGCAGGCACGTTCGAGGCAGGTATGTCGGTACTGCAACTGCCCGCCGAACCCGAGGACTACGACCGGTTCGCCCGGGTGCGCGGAGCACTGTCGGCCGCTCGCGCGACTCGGCCGCAACCCGGCCGCGACGACAAGGTCGTCACCGCATGGAACGGGTTGGCGATCACCGCGCTGGTCGAGGCCGGAACCGGGCTGGGGCAGTCGCGTTGGGTCGACGCGGCAGTCGAGTGCGGCGAGCAGCTGTTCGCCGGCCACGTCGAGTCCGGGCGGGTCCGCCGTGCCTCTCTCGGCGGAGCGGTGGGTGAGGCCACCGGTGTGCTCGAGGATTACGCGTGTCTCGCGGTCGCCGCGGCGGCGCTGTTCCAGGCCACAGGAGATTCGGTCTGGTCCGAGCGCATGACGTCGATCATCGACGCCGCGGTCGAGCACTTCGCCGACCCCGATGACGTCGGCGGGTGGTTCGACACCGCCGACGATGCCGAGACTCTCGTGACCCGCCCTCGTGACCCGATCGACGGGGCCACCCCGTCGGGAGCATCCACGATGGCCGAGGCGCTGCTCACCGCAGCGGCATTGGTCGATCACAGCTCCTCTGCGCGTTACGCCGAACTGGCGGCTGCGTCGCTGGCACGATCGGCGTCGATTCTCGAACGAGCGCCCAGGTCCGGCGGGCACTGGTTGGCGGTCGCAGAAGCGTCCGTTCGTGGCCCGATTCAGATCGCGGTGTCGACGGCACCCGGCGGTGATCTGCTCTCGGCCGTGCGGGCGCTGGCTCCTGGCGGTTCGGTCGTGGTGGCAGGCGTGACGGATTCGTCGGCGCTGCTGACCGACCGTCCACCCGTCGACGGCCTCGAAACGGCGTACGTGTGTCGTGGCTTCGTGTGCGACCGTCCTGTGACGTCTGCCGAAGATTTGCCGTTCGCACTGCAGAGGTGACGACGCTCGTCGATGCTTCGACGGGAGAACAGTACTGTTGCCGGGAGTTTCCTCGGCCTGGGGTGGTCGAACGTCTATCAACGGATCGACGGTGTCATGAGTGAAGGTGTCATGAATGAGGGTGTGATGCGTGCGGGCACCGTGTACGCGGCAGTGACCGACGAACAACGCGCTGCTGTCGCCGAGTTCGTGGCCGCGGTTCCGATGGCGGCCATGGTGCATTCGATGCAGTACGAGGTCGTCGGTGCCAACATCCTGTGCGAGGGTGTGCTCGGGTGCGCGGTGGACGACATGGTCGGTCGACCCGTTGCGGATTTCGTGCCGCTCGGCGATCGCGCGTCCGCGACGCGCATCGCGGTCGAACTCGAGCACCGGTTTCCCGATGCGGGCTCCGCCGATGAGGGTCGACCGATCGGAGCGCTGCGTCGAGTGCGCCGCGGCGACGGGGAGGTCGTCTCCTGCTGGATGCATGTCGGAATCGCGAAGATCGCCGGGCGTCGGTTCATCGTCGCGCTGCTGGATCTGGTCAATCCGGTCGCGGACGACACCGTTCGTTGGCGTGATCGCGCCGAGCGCGACGAGTTGACCGGATTGCTGCGACGTGGGCCCTTGCTCGCCCACGTCGACGAATGGATCGTCGAGGATCTGCCGGTCGCTCTGGCATTCGTCGACGTCGACAGGCTGAAATCGATCAACGACGTGCACGGTCACGCTGCGGGCGACGCCATTCTGGAGGCAGCAGGACGTCGCCTGCACCAGTGGTCGCCGCGCGGGAGCGTCGTCGGTCGGTACGCGGGAGACGAGTTCGTGTTCGCCGTGTCGTTCGACGGGGCGAAGGGGACCGACAGCGCCCATATCGCGGAGTCGGTGAGGTCGGCGATCTGCGGAGAGCCGGTGCCGTTCGGATCGAATCTGCTCGGGGTGTCGGTGAGTGTCGGCGTTGCCGTGCGTGAGCCGGGGGAGTCGAGAGATCGACTGATTCAGCGCGCCGACGCACTGATGTATCGAGACAAGGCAGCTCGAAGCACCTGAGGGTGGATCAGAACAGTACGAGCCACACGGCGACCAGGTGGCAGGTTGCCGCCAGGACCGTCGCGGCGTGGAAGAACTCGTGATGGCCGAAGGTGGTGGGCCAAGGATTCGGCCACTTGGTGGCGTACAGCACGGCCCCGACGCTGTAGAACACCCCGCCCACGAGAAGCAACAGAAACGGTGCAAAGCCGACGTGCTCGATCAGCGCGGGTGCGACCGGGACGATCGCCCAGCCGAGGAGTAGGTACAGCGGTACCCCGACCCATCGGGGAGCTGTGGGCCACAACATCTTCAGTGCCACCCCGGCAAGTGCCCCGACCCACACGACGACGAGCAGCACGCGTCCGGTCGAGGCGGGTAGACCCAGCACGGCGAACGGGGTGTAGCTACCTGCGATGAACAGGAAGATCATCGAATGATCGGCGCGCTTCATCCAGATCTGCGACGCCGCGGTCTTCCAGTGCACGCGATGGTAGGTGGCACTGACCCCGAACACGCCGCAGACGGTGACGGAATACACGCTCACGGCCACACCCGCACTGACCGAGACCATGCTGAACGCCAGGGTGACGAGGGTGATCGCGCACACCACCGCCACGCCGAACGCGTACAGGTGAATCCAGCCGCGCATACGTGGTTTGACGGGAATCTCGTCCAGTCCGAACATCGTCATGAAAGATGACCTCTCCGTACCGCCGGCGAAACCTACGCCACCGTAGGTTCTGACGCTACTGTACCGGCGACCGGCTCGCAGACGTCGGCGTAAGGTGATCCTTCGTGGTGATGAGAGCAGCGGTGACGAAGCAGTGGTGATCATTCCGCAGAAGGTCCGCGGCGTTCTCTACAACGTGTACGAGCGGCGTCTGCTGAGCCAGCTCGAAGGGGTTCAGCACCCTCGGCACGTGGCGGTGATGTGCGACGGCAATCGCCGCTGGGCGCGCGAGAACGGATTCACCGACGTCGCGCACGGGCACCGGATGGGAGCCCTGAAGATCGCCGAGATGCTCGGCTGGTGTGACGCGGCCGGAATCGAGATGGCCACCATCTACCTGCTCTCCACCGAGAACCTGCGCCGAGATGCGGACGAATTGGATTCACTGCTCGACATCATCACCGACGTCGTCGAGGAGATCTGCGGACCCGAGATGAACTGGGGCGTCAAACTCGTCGGCACCCTCGATCTGCTCCCCGCGTCGACCGCGCGTCGGCTCAAGGAAGCAGCAGCGCTGACCGAGGGACGATCCGGAACGCACGTCAATGTCGCCGTCGGATACGGCGGGCGGCAGGAAATCGCTGACGCCGTGCAGTCCCTGGTCAGCGAGAAGATCGCCGAGGGCGTCAGCGGCGACGACCTGGTGGCGTCGATCAACGTCGACGAGATCGGCAGTCACCTCTACACCTCCGGCCAACCCGATCCGGATCTCGTCATCCGCACCTCGGGCGAACAGCGACTGTCCGGCTTCCTGCTGTGGCAGAGCGCGTATTCGGAAATCTGGTTCACCGAGGCCTACTGGCCCGAATTCCGTCGCGTCGACTTCCTGCGTGCGCTGCGCGACTTCGCGGCCAGACACCGCCGTTTCGGTATCTGATCGAGTTCGGCTCTACAGCTTACGAAGCCGCAGCCGGTTGATCGCGTGGTCGTTGTCCTTGCGCAGCACCATCGTCGCTCGCGGTCGCGTCGGCAGGATGTTCTCCACCAGATTGGGCAGGTTGATCGAATGCCACAGATCCTCGGCCGCGATCTGCGCGTGGTCGTCGGACAGGCCTGCGTAGTGGTGGAAGTGCGAGGACGGATCGGTGAACGACGTCTTGCGCAATGCGAGAAAGCGTTTGACGTACCAACTCTCGATGTCCTCGATCCGCGCGTCGACGTAGATCGAGAAGTCGAACAGATCCGAGACCATCAACCGTGGTCCGGTCTGTAAAACGTTGAGCCCCTCCACGATCAGGATGTCCGGCTGCCGGACCATGTGGTACTGGCCCTTGACGATGTCGTAGGAGACGTGCGAATAGACCGGTGCGCCGACCTCTTCGGTACCGGACTTGACCTCGGTGACGAATCTGAGCAGTTTGCGCCTGTCGTAACTCTCGGGAAATCCCTTGCGGTGCAGTATGCCTCGGCGCATGAGTTCGGCCGTCGGATACAGGAATCCGTCGGTGGTGACCAGATCGACCCGCGGATGGTGGTCCCATCGAGCCAGGAGTGCCTGCAGCACACGGGCCGTCGTCGACTTGCCGACGGCGACACTGCCCGCGACACCGATGACGAACGGGACCTGACGGTCGGGGTGCTTCTCGCCGAGGAACGTCGCGGTCGCGGCGAAGAGTCGTTGCCGAGCCGCGACCTGGAGGTGAATCAGTCGTGCCAGCGGCAGATAGACCTCCGCCACCTCGTCGAGATCGATCTGTTCACCCAGACCACGCAGACCGACGAGCTCTTCCTCGGTCAGCACCAACGGCGTGGATTGGCGCAGCGTGCGCCACTGCACACGGTCGAACTCGACGTACGGACTGGACTCGCTCACGCACCGCTCCAACAGGTCGGAGCTGCGGAGGGTTCGGCTGAGCTCCTGTCGAGCGCGAGTCGCATGGTTCCAGATTGTGCTCGGTGCCGGTCGATCGCGCACGGGCGGGGTCGTTCGCCGTACTAGGGTTCGGTTATGGATGCTGCTTCCCTCGTTCGTGAATACCTGCTGCTGGGCCTGAGTTTCGACCGGCTCGAAGACGGATTCGTCGACGCGTACACCGGCGATCCCGAGTTGCGTCGTATCACCGAGAACGCCCCCGCGCCCGAGCCGCGTGAGCTGATCCGTCGGGCACAGACACTGCGCGCCGAGCTCGGCAACGTCGATCTGACGCCCGAGCGCACGACGTTCCTGGACGTCCACCTGCGCGCACTCGAATGCTCGGCACGCAAGTTCGCAGGCGAGGACATCGGCTTCGTCGACGAGGTCTACGCCTACTTCGACGTCCGAATCTCCGCGGGCGATCAGGACCAGTACCTGCAGGCACACCGCATGATGGACGAGGTCCTCGCCGGTCCCGGGTCGCTGGGCGAACGGTTGATCGCGCATCGCCGAGCCGACGTGATTCCGGCCGACCGACTGCAGGACTGTGTCGAGGCGTTCTCGTCCGCACTGCGCGACCGCGTCCGCGCCGAGTACACACTGCCCGACACCGAGAAAGTGACCTACGAGGTCGTCGGCGACAAGCCGTGGTCGGGGTTCAACTACTACCTCGGTGACTACCGGTCGACCGTCGCGATCAACTCCGACATCGAGCAGCAGATGGCCAATCTGCCGCACCTGATCGCGCACGAGTCCTATCCCGGCCACCACACCGAGCACTGCCGCAAGGAGACCGGACTGGTCGGTGCAGGCCAGCTGGAGCAGACGCTGTTCCTGGTCAACACCCCGCAGTGCCTGATGGCCGAGGGCCTGGCCGATCACGCCCTCGGGGCCATTGTGGGCGAGGGCTGGGGCCTGTGGGCGCAGGAGATCTACGCCGATCTGGGTCTGCGGTTCGACGGCGACAAGGCCGAGCGTCTCGCGGCCGCGTCGAGCCGGCTGCTGGGGGTGCGCCAGGACGCCGCGCTGCTGCTGCACGATCAGCACAAGAGCGAGGACGACGTAGCCGCCTACCTGGAGCGATGGTCGTTGGCATCGCCGCAGCGCGCCCGGCACAGCCTGCGGTTTCTGTCCTCCCCGCTGTGGCGGGCGTACATCAGCACCTACGTCGAGGGCTATAAGCTGCTGGCCGGCTGGCTCGACCGCGGCGAGACGGCGAGTGAGCGCGCGCAGCTGTTCGGCAGGCTGCTCGACGAGCCACTGACACCCGGTGCAGTGCGCGTCTCGTAAACTGGCCGAGCCCCCTTCATTCTGCTGTCCCTTTGGAGACTCCTGTTATGACTGACGTCAACAACCTGTCACTGGCCGAACTCGATCCCGAGGTCGCCGAGGCGATGGCCGGTGAGCTGGGGCGTCAGCGCGACACTCTCGAGATGATCGCCTCGGAGAACTTCGTTCCCCGCGCGGTGTTGCAGGCCCAGGGCAGCGTCCTGACCAACAAGTACGCCGAGGGCTACCCAGGCCGCCGCTACTACGGCGGATGCGAGCACGTCGACATCGTCGAGGATCTCGCGCGCAACCGCGCGAAGGAACTCTTCGGTGCCGAGTTCGCCAACGTGCAGCCGCATGCAGGCGCACAGGCCAATGCCGCCGTGCTGATGGCCCTGATCAACCCGGGCGACAAGATCATGGGCCTCGACCTGGCGCACGGCGGCCACCTCACGCACGGCATGAAGCTCAACTTCTCGGGCAAGCTCTACGAGGTCGAGTCGTACGGGGTGTCGAAGGAAGACCACCGGATCGACATGGACGAGGTGCGCAAGCAGGCCATCGCCGCCAAGCCGCAGGTGCTCATCGCCGGCTGGTCTGCCTACCCGCGCCACCAGGACTTCGCTGCGTTCCGCTCCATCGCCGACGAAGTGGGCGCACTGCTCTGGGTCGACATGGCGCACTTCGCCGGACTCGTCGCCGCAGGCGTGCACCCCTCGCCCGTGCCGTACGCGGACGTCGTCTCCTCGACCGTGCACAAGACCCTCGGTGGACCCCGCTCCGGCATCATCCTGGCCAAGAAGGAATGGGCCAAGAAGCTCAACTCCGCAGTGTTCCCCGGCCAGCAGGGCGGTCCGCTGATGCACGCCATCGCCGCCAAGGCCGTCGCCTTCAAGATCGCTGCGACGCCCGAATTCAAGGAACGCCAGGAACGCACCCTCCTCGGTGCATCGCTGCTCGCCGACCGCCTCACCGGTGCCGACGTCGCCGACAAGGGCATCTCCGTCCTCACCGGCGGCACCGACGTGCACCTCGCGCTCGTCGACCTGCGCAACTCCGAGCTCGACGGCCAACAGGCCGAGGACCTCCTGCACGAGGTCGGCATCACCGTCAACCGCAACGCTGTGCCCTTCGACCCGCGCCCGCCGATGGTCACCTCCGGCCTGCGCATCGGCACCGGCGCACTGGCAACCCGCGGATTCGGCGAGGCCGAGTTCACCGAGGTGGCCGACATCATCGGCACCGCCCTGGCCACCGGCGAGGCCAGCGATTCCCTCAAGGACCGCGTCGTGAAGTTGGCACAGAGCAAGCCACTGTACGAGGGCCTCGAAGACTGGGGACTGCTGGGCTGACCCAGCACTCGCGCCCACCCCGGTCCGCGTCAATGGACCATTGCAGCGCCCAGACGTATGCAGTGGTCCATTCACGCAGAACCCTGGTCTGGGTCAATGGACCATTGCAGCGCCCAGACGTGTGCAGTGGTCCATTGACGCATCCGGGGAGGGCACTCTCGGCACCGCTCGATTGCCGACCTGGGTCGATTCGGCCGTAACGCGTTGTTCACCGACACGCCAGACTTCCAACGAGCCGAACCTCGATTTCGGCGGTACCGTCGGCAGTAACAGGCAGCGGGGAAGCTACCTGTGCGGGAGGTTCTGATACGTGACTGAGCTAGTGAGCGCGAGAGGGCCGGTACCCGGTCCTCGTGTCACCTGACACATCGGACCCGACCGGCCGAGCGACAGAGTTTGCGCGGTACCGCGCAGACGTAGGAGCCCCACGTGACCACTTCACGCTCCGTTTCCGCCCCTCTTCGGACATTCGTGCTCGATACCTCGGTCCTGCTTTCGGATCCGTGGGCAGTCATCCGGTTCGCCGAGCACAATGTGGTACTTCCGCTGATCGTCATCAGCGAGTTGGAGGGCAAACGCCACCATCACGAATTGGGATGGTTCGCGCGGGAATCCTTGCGCATGCTCGACGACCTGCGCGTCGAGTTCGGTCGACTCGACCAGCCGGTTCCCATCGGAACATCGGGCGGCACACTGCAAGTCGAGCTCAATCACACCGATCCCTCGGTACTTCCCGTCGGATTCCGCACCGACTCCAACGATTCTCGAATCCTCGCCTGTGCCCTCAATCTGAAGGCAGAGGGCAAGGACGTCGTGCTCGTCAGCAAGGACATTCCGTTGCGCGTCAAGGCCGGTGCCGTCGGTCTCCCCGCCGACGAATACCACGCACACGACGTGGTGCCGTCCGGTTGGACCGGAATGACCGAACTCGAAGTACCGTCCGACGCAGTCGACACGCTGTTCAACGACGGCGTCATCGACCTCGTGGAAGCGCGAGACCTGCCGTGTCACACGGGAGTTCGACTGCTTGCCGGACGGCAGAGTGCTCTGGGTCGCGTCACGCCGGACAAGCAGATCCAACTCGTGCGCGGCGAACGTGAGGCGTTCGGCCTGCACGGCCGTTCGGCGGAACAGCGAGTGGCGCTGGATCTTCTGCTCGACGAGAGCATCGGCATCGTCTCGCTCGGCGGAAAAGCAGGCACCGGTAAGTCCGCTCTGGCGCTGACCGCCGGACTGGAGGCCGTTCTCGAACGTCGCTCGCACCGCAAAGTCGTTGTCTTCCGGCCTCTCTACGCCGTCGGTGGCCAGGAGCTCGGCTACCTCCCCGGTAGCGAGAGCGAAAAGATGGGTCCCTGGGGTCAGGCGGTCTTCGACACCCTCGAAGGGCTCGCGAGCCCGGAGGTGATGGAGGAGGTCATCGCCCGCGGAATGCTGGAAGTGTTGCCACTGACACACATTCGCGGCCGATCGCTGCACGATTCCTTCGTGATCGTCGACGAGGCGCAGTCACTCGAACGCAACGTGCTGCTGACGGTTCTGTCCCGGCTCGGTTCGGGCTCACGCGTCGTACTCACCCACGACGTCGCTCAGCGAGACAACCTGCGCGTCGGACGACACGACGGCGTCGCTGCAGTGATCGAAAAGCTCAAGGGTCACCCACTTTTCGCGCACATCACCCTCACCCGCAGCGAGCGTTCACCGATCGCGGCACTGGTGACGGAAATGCTCGAAGAGTTCGGGCCTTCGGGAGCCTGATCCCCCTGGGAGCGTGGAGCCTGCGGGTCGTTCCGCAGGCTCCACTCCTGCCTTCAGGGTCGTTTCGCAGGCTCCACTCCTGCCTCGTACCCCACTACGAAGTTCCGCTCACAGGGGTCACCGGCCGAGCACGGCCCGGAATGCTCCTCGCACAAACCCTTTCAGGAAGTCGACGTTGTCGAAGTAGTCCCGCCACACGGCTACTCTGCCGTCGCGCAGCTCGAAGGTTCCGCACACCCAGAACTCGATTCGGAGTCGTCGCCAGATCAGCACATCGGTGCGCTCGGTGAGCACGACGTCTCCGTCTGCAGCGATGTTGTGCACGATCACGTCGAAGCCGAACGCAGGCTTGGCGAGCGTCGCCATGAACCTGCCCACGTTCGAGTGGCCGCGAACCTTCGGTAAGCCGACGTTGTGCCACACGACGCGTTCGTCGAGGAGCGACATGGCGCGCTCGGTGTCTCGACTTCTCAAAGCGTCGAACAGATCTACTACGGTTTCGGTTGCCTGCTGTGTGTCAGTCACTTGGTGAATCGTCCCAATCCATCGCCGTCGAAGAACTCCAGGGTCAGCGTGTTCCCGTCGAACGTCGCCTCGGAAACGGTTCCGTCGGGTGCATTCTCACCGGTCGGCTCGAACGTGAACGTATCACCGTCCCAGGGCGACAACTCGTAGGAGGTTCCGTTCGGCCCGATGGCCAACACCAGTTTCCCGTTGACCTCCGTTATCGTCGCAGGCCCCCAATAGCTGTTCTGGTACACCCCTGTGTACGACGTGAGAGGTTGTGGTGCAGCAGCATTCGTGGGCGGGGTCTTGCCTGCGAGCTCGCCCTCCGGTTCGCTCATGCCGGCAAAGGCGTTCTTGTACAGCGTTCGCCAGTCCTCCCGCACCTCGCCGAACTGGACGAGGTCAGCGAACTCGGCGGTCACCGTTTCGGCGATGCCGATGGGTGCGGCATTGGTCAGTACGACGATGGCCACGTCGAGGGATGGAATCCAGACGAAGTTGGTGCCCGCTCCGAGCGCGAATGCTCCCGAATGGCTCACCGTCGTGCGACCGGCGGCACTGGTGGAGACGTTGAATCCGTAGCCGTAGTAGCCGGCGCGTGAATCCGGTGTCTCCGACGGGCTCGAGACGATCTGCGCGCTGATCGCGGGCAGGAGGGCTTCGGGGTCCACGAGCTGTCGTCCGTCGTGGTTTCCGTCGGCGATCAGCATCGTCAGCCACTTCGCGAGGTCGTCCACCGAGGAACTGACGCCACCGGCCGGGGTCTGTGGATCGGGTTCCCGCTGGTACTTCGCCTGGTACTCGCCGTCGACGAGTACGTGGGGTACGGCCCGGTCGGCCCGAGCGATGTAGTCCGCGAACGACGAGCTGGTCGAGGTCATGCCGAGCGGGCCGTAGATCGTGTCCTGGCTGAGGGTGTCCCAGTCCTTGCCCGACGCCGCAGCGACGGCCTCGGCCGCAGCCGTGATGCCGAAGTTGGTGTAGTGGTACGTGGAGCGGAACGGGTCGAGGGGGACCTCGCGCAGGCGTTCGAGAATCTGTCTGCGGTCGTAACCGAGGTCCTCGAGCAGATCGCCTTCGTGCTCGGGCAGCCCGCTTCGATGCGCATAGAAGTCGCCGACCGTGACGTTCTGGGTCACCCACGGGTCGTCGAGCGCGAACCACGGCAATTCCGAGACCACCGGAGTCGACCAGTCGACCACGCCCGCTCCCACCTGGGACGCGATGACCGTCGCACCCACCGATTTGGACAGCGACGCCAACTGGAACACCGAGTCACCGTCGACGGGGTCGTCCGAGCCCACTTCGCGGACGCCGAACCCCTTCGAGTAGACGACGTCGGATCCGTGCACGACGGCTATGGCCATCCCGGGGATGTTCGACGATGCCATCAGCTCCTCGGCGATGCCGTCGAGCTTGCCGACGGCATCGTCGACGCGGCCGGCCGGAACATCGACGCCCGCGACCTGACCTGGGGACAGGTCACTGGTCGGCGCGGGCTCGGATGTCGGGGGACTGTCTGCGGTCGGTGCGTCGTTCGAGCATCCGACCAGCACGATCAGAGAGCACACAGCCACAAGACACAGAGAATTTCGACCCGACCGCATCACGAGGAGTCCTCACTTCGATGATTGGATGCACATGAGAATAGACCCGCAACGACCTGGCGTTAGGAGAATTCACAATGGTCAGGGGCGCGACGTCGGGCACTCGGGCGCAGGCGCTACGGTTACCGCATGTCTACGAACCTGTCCGACGGTGATCTGCTGGTCCGTTTGGAGCCCGCGGTCGAAGAGAATCTACGACGCCACATCGAGGCAGCGAGCGATTGGCACCCCCATGACCTCGCGCCGTTCGACGACGGCAAGAACTTCGCGTTCCTCGGTGGCGAGGACTGGTCGCCCGAGCAGTCGCATCTCAGCGATGTCGAAATCCTGTCCGCCACGGTCGGCGTGTTGGTGGCCGACAACCTGCCTGCGTACCACCGCGAACTGGCCCACGCGCTCACCGGCCTCGGTGCCTGGTGGAAGTGGACCGGCCGATGGACGTCGGAGGAGAACCGGCAGTCGATAGTGTTGCGCAACTTCCTGGTGCTCACCCGTGCAGTCGATCCGGTCGCCCTGGAGCGGGTACGGATGGAGCACATGACGCTCGGATACGATGCGCCCAGCCAGCATCTGCTCGACATCCTCGCGCATTTCGCCATCGAGGAGGCCGCTGCCGCCCTGCGTAACCGCAACACCATCGCTCTCGGCAAGGATCCGGTGTTGGCCACCATCCTCGGCAAGATCGCCGACGACGACGCCCTGCAGTCGACGTTCTACGCCAATATTCTGAACGAGGCCTTCGCCGTGGTTCCCGATCAGGCCGCCCGCGCCATCGCAGACCGGATCAACGGATTCAAGATTCCCGAGGTCGACCTGCCGGACCGCGGCAGCAGCACCGCCGCTCTCGCCGAAGCCGGAATCTACGACGCCGATCAGGAACGCGAGAAGGTGTTCAAGCCGCTGCTCGCGGGCTGGCAGATCTTCGATCGCACCGATCTGGGCGAGGACGGCCTGAAGGCACGCGAGGAACTCGCTCACCTCGCCTGATTGTTCGGCCCCTTTCGAAAGCGTGAATGGTCCATTGCACACGTCTCGGCGGTGCAATGGACCATTCACGCGTTCAGGGGTCCGACGTGGGCGAACGGGAAAGCTAGTCCTTGACCTTCGCCATGGCGAGGACGTCGAGGCGCTTGTCGAGTTCGGCTTCGCTGAGCTTGTCGCCGATCAGTCCGCGGTCGATGACCGTCTGACGGATCGTCTTCTTCTCCTTCAGTGCCTGCTTGGCGACGGCGGCGGCTTCCTCGTAGCCGATCGCGGAGTTCAGCGGCGTCACGATGGACGGCGAGGACTCGGCGAGGGTCTTGAGGTGCTCGACGTTGGCTTCGAGTCCGACGACACACTTGTCGGCGAACAGCACCGAGACGTTGGCGAGCAGCTTGAACGACTCGAGGACGTTGCGCGCCATCATCGGGATGTACACGTTGAGCTCGAATGCGCCCGACGCGCCGCCGAATGCGACTGCGGCGTCGTTGCCAATGACCTGAGCTGCGACCTGCGTAACAGCCTCGGGCAGAACGGGATTGACCTTGCCGGGCATGATGGAGCTACCGGGCTGCAGGTCGGGGAGGGCGATCTCGCCGAGTCCGGTGAGCGGTCCCGATCCCATCCAGCGAATGTCGTTGGCAATCTTGGTCAGTGAGACCGCGATGGTGCGCAGTGCGCCCGATGCCTCGACGAGTCCGTCACGTGCGGCCTGCGCCTCGAACGAATCCTTGGCGGCGGTCAGTGCGTCGATGCCGGTCGACTCGACCAGTGCTGCAACGACTTTCGGGCCGAAGCCGTCGGGTGCGTTGAGTCCGGTGCCGACGGCGGTGCCGCCGATGGGGAGTTCACCGAGCCGAGGCAGGGTGGCCTCGACGCGTTCGATGCCGGCTTCGATCTGACGGGCGTAACCGCCGAATTCCTGACCGAGGGTGACCGGAACGGCGTCCATGAGGTGGGTGCGGCCGGACTTGACGACGTGCTTCCACTCCGTTGCCTTGGTCACGAGAGCCTCGTGGAGGTGACGCAGTGCGGGCACGAGCGACGTCACGGCTGCCTCGGTGGCGGCGACGTGAGTGGCCGTCGGGAACGTGTCGTTGGAGGACTGCGACATGTTCACGTGGTCGTTGGGGTGCACCTCGACGCCTGCCGCCTTGGCGATCGACGCGATGACCTCGTTGGCGTTCATGTTCGAGCTGGTGCCCGAGCCGGTCTGGAAGACGTCGATCGGGAACTGGTCGTCGTGCTTGCCGTCGGCGATTTCGGTGGCGGCGGCGATGATCGCGTCGGCCAGCGTGCCGTCGAGCAGACCGAGGTCTTTGTTGACCTGCGCGCAGGCTGCTTTGAGCAGGCCCATCGCGCGAATCTGAGTGCGCTCGAGCGGACGGCCCGAGATGGGGAAGTTCTCCACGGCACGCTGCGTCTGGGCACGCCAGAGCGCATCGATGGGAACGCGAACCTCTCCCATCGTGTCGTGCTCGATCCGGAACTGCTGTTCGTTCTCTGTCATTGACCTCTTGCCTCGGTAGGGGAGCGGAAACTTCGTCGAGCGGACGGTCAGAAGGACGGGATGGCGCCGGAGGTGTCGCCGTCGAAGTCGATGGTCGAGTACTCCTTGAGCTTGTTGAGCTGGTGGTACGCGTCGATCATGCGGACGGTGCCGGACTTCGAGCGCATCACGATGGACTGCGTGTGTGCACCGCCGCCCGAGTATCGGACGCCCTGGAGCAGGTCGCCGTCGGTGACGCCGGTCGCGGTGAAGAAGACGTTCTCGCCCGAGACCAGATCTTCGGTGGACAGGACGCGATCGAGATCGTGTCCGGCGTCGATCGCCTTCTGGCGTTCGTCGTCGTCGGTCGGAGCCAGCATGCCCTGGTGCACGCCGCCCATGCAGCGCATCGCGGCCGCCGCGATGATGCCTTCGGGAGTTCCGCCGGTGCCCATGAGGATGTCGATGGGGGAGGTGGGTCGGGCGGCGGCGATGGCTCCGGCGACGTCGCCGTCGGAGATCAGACGAATGCGAGCGCCGGTGTCGCGCACCTGCTGGATCAGTTCGGCGTGCCGGGGTCGGTCGAGGATGCACACCGTGACGTCGGAGGAGGATCCCTTCTTGATCTTGGCGACCCGGGCGATGTTCTCCGCGACCGGTGCGGTGATGTCGATGACGTCGGCGAAGTCGGGTCCGACGGCGATCTTCTTCATGTAGAAGACGGCGGACGGATCGAACATGGCACCGCGCTCGGCGACCGCGAGAACGGAGATGGCGTTGGGCATGCCCTTGGCCATCAGCGTTGTGCCGTCGACGGGATCGACGGCGAAGTCGACCTCGGGGCCGTTGCCGTTGCCGACCTGTTCGCCGTTGTAGAGCATCGGCGCTTCGTCCTTCTCGCCCTCGCCGATGACGACGACGCCGCGCATCGAGACCGAGCTGACCAACTGACGCATGGCGTCGACTGCTGCTCCGTCGCCACCTTCCTTGTCGCCGCGACCGACCCAGCGACCCGAGGCGAGCGCACCGGCCTCGGTGACGCGTACGAGTTCGAGTGCGAGGTTGCGATCTGGCGCCATGGCGCGAGTGGACTCGGTGCTGGCCGTCATCGGTTTGTAGCCTCCTGGTTGGTGGGGTGTTACCCAGGCGCGATTATCTCACTTCTGTGATGCCCGCGGTGGGGTCGGGTCGTCTGTGAGGCACGCGCCGACCGAGCACTGCTGCGCAGAGGGGATACTGGTGAGGTGGCGAACAGCAAACCCCGGATTCTCAACAACAGCCGCGACATGGTGTGGTCGCTCATACCGCTGGTCATCGCATGTTTGCTGATCGCCGGTATTGCCAGTCAGTGCTCGCTGAGCCCCGGTGGGCCCAAGCAGGGCCCCATCCCCAACTTCGACATCGACACCGCGCTGCAGTACGACGCGTCCGAAATCGGCTTTCCGGTGCGCAATCCGGCTGTTCCCGAGGATTGGACCCCCAACTCGGGCAGTCGTCCGACGATCGCAGGCGACAACGGCGGACCGGTGTCGACTGTCGGATACATCACCGGATCGGGTGCGTATCTGCAGCTGACCCAGACCAGCGCCGTCGAGGAAGTGTTGGTTCCCTTCGTCGCCGGCGAGGAGACGGTGTACGCGTCGGGCACACAGAACGTGTCGGGTCGGGACTGGGTCGTCTACGGCGAGGAGGGCTCGCGAAAGTACTGGGTCTCGGACTTCGGTGACGTGCGAATCCTGCTGGGCGGTACTGCAGGCACCGAGGACTTCACCACGCTGGCCGAGTCCCTCGAGGTGACCGAACCGCTCACGCCCTAGCTGTGCTTCTCGGTACTCGCGAGCGCGGTCTCGATTCGCTTGCGGGCACCGGCGAGCTGCTCCTCGCAGCGAGTGGCCAGCTGCTCTCCCCGCTCCCACAGAGCCAGGGAGGCATCGAGATCGAGCCCGCCCTGCTCGAGGATCTTCACCACGCCCACCAATTCGTCGCGGGCCTCCTCGTAGCCCAGTTCCGATACCGGCTTGTCGTTCTCGCTCATGCGTACTCCTTCTGTCATTTGACTCGCCCCATGACTGCGGCGGTGACGGCACCGTCGGCCACGCGCACTCTGATCTGTGTACCCGGTGGCGCGTCCTCGACCGAACGCAGAACCTCGGGATCCGAACCCGCGACCACCCGCTGTACGACGGCATAGCCTCGAGCAAGTGTGGCAGCAGGCCCCAGCGTCGACAGCCTGGCCCGCAGATGTTCGACGAGCGTGTCCTGTGTGGTGAGTTCGCGCTGTACGTCGCGTCGGGCCGCATCGAGCAGCCGCCGAATCTCCTCGCGACGCTGCTCGAGTGCGGCCAGTGGGTCCGCCAGCACCGGTCGGTGTCGAAGCATGTCCAGGCCGCGTGCCTCGCGCTCGACCCAATTGCGCAGCGCTGCAGCACTTCTCGACTTCAATTCCGAGACGAGAGCTTGTTCGGCGACGGCGTCGGGCACCACGAGTTTGGCGGCATCGGTAGGGGTTGCGGCCCGCAGGTCGGCCACGTGATCGCTGAGCGGGCTGTCGGGCTCGTGGCCGATGGCACTGACGATCGGCGTGGTGGCGCGAGAGATGGCGCGGCACAGGGCCTCGTCGGAGAACGGCAGCAGATCCTCGACGCTACCGCCGCCTCGGGCGAGGATGATGACATCGACGGCGGGGTCGTCGTTCAGCTCCTTCAGGGCGTCCAGAATCGCCGGCACCGATTGCGGACCCTGAACAGGTGTGTTGCGAACCTCGAAGCGGACCGCGGGCCAACGCCTCTGCGCGACGGTGAGCACGTCCTTCTCGGCTGCGCTGGCGCGTGCGGTGATCAGGCCGATGGTGCCCGGTAGGAACGGCAGCGGACGTTTCAGGCGCGGGTCGAACAATCCTTCCGCGGCGAGCAGGGCTCTGAGTCGTTCGATGCGAGCCAGCAGTTCGCCGACGCCCACCGCGCGAATGTCCGTGGCGCGCAGCGAGATCGTTCCCCTGCCGGTGAAGAACGACAGCTTGCCGTAGAGGATGACGCGGGCACCCTCGGTCAGCGGAACGGGTGAACGATCGAGCAACTGCGGCGAACACGTCACCGACAGCGACATGTCGGCCGACGGATCGCGCAGTGTCAGAAAAGCCGTTCTGGTGCCGGGGCGAGCGTTGATCTGGGTGAGCTGCCCCTCCACCCAGATGGAGCCGAGCTTGTCGATCCAGCCGGCGACCTTCATGGCGACGGTACGCACCGGCCATGGCTGTTCGGCGGTGCTCGCGCCTGGTTGGGTGGGACCGGACTGAGTAGGGGGAGTGCTCACTTGGCCTTGGCGGTGGTGATGCGGTTGGCGAGCATCGTCTGGAACGGTGCGCGGGAGAGCGTGTCGTTCTCGTACTCGAGCAGGGTTTCGAGGTCCTCGATCGAGAGTGTGCGCAGGCGCGCGCGCAGCTGCGCCAGGGCGAGGGTGTCGAAGTCGATCATCTCGACGATCTCGGGCTTGTCGGCGGAGGGAGCGCGCTTGGCCGAGGTGTCCTGGACCGGCTCGTCCAGCGGAGGCGTCGAGTACAGAGCGAAGCGGCCGTTCGCAGCGACGGGCTCGGCCACGGGGGCGTCGGGCACATCGACGTCGTCGGTGATGACAGCGGCGTCGAATCTCGACTCGGTGTCGAAGGTCTCGTCTCCGTCGTCGTCGAAGCTGGCCCAGGCGGGCTGCTCCTCGGTCGGGGTCCCGATGACCGGCAGGGTCGCGATGATCAGATCGCCCTTGATGGCCAGCGCCGTCACCTGCTGCTGGAATCGCATGCCACGCGCCAGTGCCTCGCTGACGACCGTCATCGGCAGCATCAGGGCGGAACCGGGAAGCTTGCGAGCCTCTTCCACGACGGTCACGGCGACGCCTGCAGCCACGCGCGCTGCAAAGGGGACTCGAGTCATGTGCACCAGACTGCCCGAAACCGTGAACTTTGGGTAGCCGACAGGCGGTACGACCCACTCCAGCCGGGGCTCGAGGTCACGGAAACGAGGTAGCCGCGCTCGGTGCACGTATCCTGATAAGTATGTCTTCGGCTGTTCCACTGAATCTTGGTATTGCACAGTCCGCCGGTACGGGTGCGTCCTCGTACGCCGGGGGTAAGCGAGTGCTGCTCGCGGAGCCGCGGGGCTACTGCGCGGGTGTCGATCGTGCGGTCGAGACCGTCGAGAAAGCGCTCGAACAGCACGGTGCGCCGGTGTACGTGCGCAAGGAGATCGTGCACAACCGGCATGTGGTCGAGACGCTGTCCGATCGCGGCGCGGTGTTCGTGGAGGAAACCGACGAGGTTCCCGAGGGATCGCTGCTGGTGTTCTCCGCGCACGGTGTCTCACCTGCCGTACACACCTCTGCGGCCGAGCGAAACCTGCGCACGATCGACGCCACCTGCCCGTTGGTGACCAAGGTGCACCAGGAAGCCAAGCGCTTCGCCCGAGACGACTACGACATCCTGCTCATCGGCCACGAAGGTCACGAGGAGGTCGAGGGCACCGCAGGTGAGGCTCCCGAGCACATTCAGCTGGTCGACGGGCCCGAATCGGTCGACAACGTCACCGTTCGAGACGAGAACAAGGTCATCTGGCTGTCCCAGACCACGCTGAGTGTCGACGAGACGATGCTGACGGTCGCGAAACTGCGTGAGCGCTTCCCGACGCTGCAGGACCCGCCCAGCGACGACATCTGCTACGCCACACAGAACCGTCAGGTCGCCGTGAAAGCGATGGCACCGGAATGCGATCTGGTGATCGTCGTCGGCTCCAAGAACTCCTCCAACTCGGTGCGTTTGGTCGAGGTCGCGCTCGGTGCGGGTGCGCGAGCGAGCTACCTCGTCGACTACGCCAAGGAAATCGACCTGGCCTGGCTCGACGGGGTCGAGACGATCGGTATCACCTCGGGTGCGTCCGTACCGGAGATCCTGGTGCAGGGCGTCATCGAACTGTTCGCCGAGCACGGCTATGCAGACGTGCAGCCGGTCACCACCGCGAACGAGACCCTGGTGTTCTCTCTGCCCCGAGAGTTGCGTCCCGCTCGCTAGAAGCGACGTCAGCGAAAAGTCGACGCCTCGTATCGGAAACCTGCGCAGGAGCAGGAACCGATACGGGGCGTTCGTTCGTGTTCGGGCTAGTCGCTGTGGCGGTCGCGGTAGCGAACCCGCGGCACCGGATGCGGGGGAATGTCGTCCCGGTGCGGGGTGGGTAGAGCGTGATTGCCCTGGCCGTCCTCTGCGGGCGAACCGGGTGCCGAGGAAGCGTTCGTCCGAGGAGTCACGACGGGCCCGGCTCCGGTGCTGTACGGATCGGCGACCTCGCGAGGAGCGTGAACCCGGGCCGAGCGCTCGCGACGAGGTTCGGTCGAATACCGGGGCTCTGCCGAGAAACGAGGCTCGGACGGTTGCGGTCGCTGTGCCTCGCGGGACTGTCCCTGCGGATACTGCGTTCGCGGGTACTCGGGCTTCTGGTATTCGGGCTTGTAGTCCTGCCGGGGTGAGTCGGTGGCGGCGTATCGAGTCTGTGGTGCCGACGCGGCCGATCGTCGTGGGCTCGAACTCGAGCGAGGTTCGGTGTCGGGTCGCGGGCGGGAATCGGTGTTTCTGCGACCGACGTACGGCCCGGGCACGATGTCGGTGGCCTCGGCCGCGGAGTCGGTGCTGCGATCGGCTGCAGCTGCGCGCCTGCGGGACCGTTCCGGGCGCTCGTCCTGTGCCCGGCGCTGGGCTCTGGTCGCCTTGTCGTCACCGGGCTTGCGGCTGCGTCGAACAGTGCCCTCGGTCTTCTGGCTTCGTCGAAGGGTGGGGGCATGCGTGTTCTGGCGTTTGAGCACGATGCGCAGGACTCCGAGTCCGACGGCGACCACGGTGCCGAGCAGCATCAGCGGAAACCGGTTGACCAGCGGAATGGCAACGTTGAGGATGATGTCCTTGAGGCTGGTGCCTGCGTTGTCGGTGAAGTACTGGTACGACAGCGGCACGGCCACGAACAGGATCAGTGGGGCTTGCACCATCGCCGTGAACAGTCCGCGGAAGCGGACCAGAAGGACGCCGGCGATGCAGCCGAGGATGTACATGAACGCGAACGCACCGGTCAGCTCGGTACCGCGTGCGGCATCGATCAGAAATCCGAGAAAAGTCAGTCCCGCGGCGATCGCGACGGCACCCCATGCGGGAACGCCGGGCAGGGTCGCGAGGATGGATCGGTGATCCAGCGGTACCCCGGAGCGGGCACGTTGGGAGGTAGACACCCCCCGAGGTTAGCCGTTGTTCAGCCGACTGCATCGCTGACATGACCGAAGTCGTGCCGGTAGCGGGACGAATCGGACAGTTTGGGACGCTCGTCCACTCGGGCGATGTCCACCGGCTCGGCGTCGAACAGTTCGAGCTCGTGCAGCTTTCTCGCCGTCACGCTCACCCGGGTGTCGACCGACCCGACGGTGGAGTTGAAGGACTCGACGGCCTTGCCGAGGTGGGCACCGAGCTTGTCCAGGTGCGTCGAGACGACACCGATCCGCGTGTACAGCTCACGCCCCAACTGCTGGATGCGTGCGGCGTCCTCGGCCAGTGACTCCTGCTTCCACGTGTAGGCGACGGTGCGCAGCAGCGCGACCAGGGTGGTCGGGGTGGCCAGGATCACGTTCCGGCCGAAGGCGTACTCGAGCAGACCGGTGTCCGATGTCAGGGCCGCGTCGAGAAACGGGTCGCCGGGAACGAACAGTACGACGAACTCCGGCGTCGGCTCGAACGCCTGCCAGTACGCCTTGTCGGCCAACTGGTCGATGTGGGTTCGCAGTTGCTTGGCGTGGCGTCGCAGATTCTTCTCCCGGGCGCCGGGATCCTCGTCCTGGGCGGCGTCGAGATACGCCGCGAACGGCACCTTGGCGTCGACGACGATCTGGCGTCCGCCGGCGAGACGAACGATCATGTCGGGTCTGATGCCGTCCTTGCTGACCTGAGTGTCGAAATCGCAGTGCTTGAGCATGCCTGCCAGCTCGACGACGCGCTCGAGCTGGATCTCGCCCCACCGGCCCCGGATCTGCGGTGCGCGCAGGGCGGTGACCAGCTGACCGGTCTGGGTGGACAGATGCATCGATGCACGGTGCATACCGGTGACCTGCTCCGACAGTCCCGCGTACGCCCGGATGCGATTGTGCTCGACCTGCCGGACGTGCTCGGAGAGCGCATCGACGGCGTCGTGCAACGGCTCGACCAGGTGCGAGACCTGTTGGCCGATCACGGTCGAATTGCGTCGAGCCGAGTCCTCGTTGACCGCACTCAGCGACTGCCGAAGCATGCCCTCGTGCTCGCGCAGCGCGGCCAGTTGGGCCTCGGCTCGTACGGCGCGATCGCCCATCCGCGAAGCGTGCAACAACCAGCCGACGACCGCGCCGACGCCGAGTGCGACGAGCAGTCCGAACGCGGTGAGAATGTTCATGGGGCAGATGATGCAGGACGGTACCGACAACTTCGGTTCTCGATGGCTGTGGACCGCAGCTCACGTCCGACAGGCCGACGAGCCTCGAATAGTTTGTCGGTGCTTGCCGATAGCGTCGAACGCATGAGAATTCTGCACACCTCGGACTGGCACATCGGTCGCACCTTTCACGGTGTCGACCTGTTGGCCGATCAGGGCGCTGTGCTGATGTCCATCGCGGAACTGGTTGCGGCACAGTCGATCGATGTGGTGGTGGTGCCGGGCGACATCTACGACCGCGCTGTTCCCAGTGCCGATGCCGTCCTGGTCTGCAACCGCGGACTGGAGGCCATCCGCGCGGCCGGTGCCGTGATCGTCGCGACGTCGGGAAATCACGATTCACCCGCTCGACTGGGCGCAGGCGCGGCCTTCGCGTCGGCAGGAGGGCTGCATCTGATGACGCGGGTGGGCGATGTCGCCACCCCGGTCGTCATCGACGACGAGCACGGGTGCGTTGCGTTCTACGGCATTCCGTATCTCGAGCCCGAAACCACTCGCGTCGAACTCGACGTTCCCACTGCGCGTACTCATGCCGACGTTCTCGGTGCCGCGATGGATCGGGTGCGCGGCGACCTCGCGACGAGAAGCGAGGCAGGGCAACGCGTTCGCTCGGTCGTGCTCGCCCACGCTTTCATCGTCGGCGGTGAAGCGACCGGATCGGAGCGGTCGATCTCCTCCGGCGGTATCGAGACCGCGCCTGCGTCGGCGTTCGACGGGGTCGATTACGTGGCGCTCGGACATCTGCATTCGCCCCAGACCCTCACCGACCGGGTGCGGTACTCCGGTTCGCCGCTGCCCTATTCGTTCGGCGAGCGGTCGCACCACAAGGCGGTATGGATCATCGATCTCGATGCCGACGGGCTCGGTACTGTCGAGCGAATGGATCTGCCGGTGGTCCGCGGCCTCGCCCGCATCGAAGGAACGCTCGAGGAATTGACCACGGACACAGCGTATTGCGAGTTCGAGGATCACTACGTCTCCGCCGTGCTCACCGACGAGGTGCGACCGGTCGACGCAATGCGCTTGCTGCAGCAGCGTTTCCCGCACGCGATCCACCTGGAATGGCGTCGGCCGGAGGGATCCGGCGAGCTTCGCTACCGCGACCGTGTGCGCGGCCGCAGCGATCTCGACATCGCCACCTCCTTCGTGACGGACATGCGCAGCGTGCCGACGGCCGCGGAGTCCGCGCTCATGTCCCGCGCTCTGGCCTCCGTGCAACGGGAGACCGAGGCCACCCGCGGGTCGGCCACCACGGCCGACCGCGGTGCTGCATGAGGCTGCATTCACTCGAGATCACCGCCTTCGGCCCCTTCGCGGGCACGGAGACGGTGGACTTCGATGCGCTGGGGGCCGACGGGCTGTTTCTGTTGCACGGTCACACCGGAGCCGGCAAGACGACGGTTCTCGACGCCGTGGCGTTCGCGCTGTACGGAACGGTGCCCGGAGCTCGTCGCGAGGGCAAGCGGCTGCTGTCCGATCACGCGGCCAAGGGTGCGGTGCCACAGGTCACGTTGGAAGCGACCCTCGGTGGGCGGCGGATCAGAATTGTGCGCAGTCCGGAATTCCTGCGGCCCAAGCTGCGAAGTACGGGTACCACCAAGCAACACGCCAAGGCCAGTCTCACCTGGCTCGACGGCCGCGGGCAGAACCTCACCCGGCTCAGCGAGATCGGTGATGCCGTCAACGCGCTGCTCGGGATGAGTGCCGACCAGTTCTTTCAGGTGGTGCTGCTGCCGCAGGGTGAGTTCGCGCGGTTCCTCCGAGCCGACAGCGACGAACGCGGGAACCTGCTCGAAAGACTCTTCGACACAGGCAGATTCGGTGATGTCGAGGAGTGGTTCGCGCAGCGTCGCCGGGAGCTTGCCGCCGAACTCGCCGACGCTCACCACGCCATCGACATCATGCTCGGCCGGGTGTCGCAGGCATCGGGTGTGCCCGAGCCCGCAGGCGAGGACGGCGAACAGCCGGACCCCCTCGAATGGGCGGCCGACGTCCTCGACGAAGCCCGGCAGAATCGGACCCTCGCGCAAGGTCGAGCGGTGCTGATCGATGCGGCTGCTCGGCGTGCGTCGGCAGCGCTGACGAAGGCCACCGCCGTTGTAGATCTGCAGCGTCGACGCGCTCTCGCCGAGGGGCAACTCGTGCAGTATCGGGAGGGCGAGACGGTGCGAGCAGCGCGCAGAATCGAGCTCGCCGATTCCGCGGCCGCCGGGCCGATCGCGGACACTGCTGCAGACCTCCGTCTCGCACGACTGGCGACCGACGCCGCAACGTCCGCACTCGTGGCGGCGGAGCATGCCCTCCCGTCGACGGCGGAGGGCCGACGCTTCCACGCTGCACTGCACTGGCCACCGGCACCGGCGGATCCGTCGGCCGAGCGCACGGTCGTCGCACAGTTCGTGCGTGACTGGACCACCGATGTCGCCCGGTTGCAGTCGCTGCTCGGTCTGGCCCGAGAAGCCGACCGACTCGACGGCACCCTCGCCGACTGTCGTGCGCAGCAACGCACCACCGCAGCGGCGATCGAACGCACCGTGCAGTCGCAGGCGTCGATGCCAGAGAAGATCGGAGCGGTCGAATCTCGGGTGGCACGAGCATCCTCGGCGGAGGCAGAGTTGCCGGGTCTCGAGGAGCGATGCGATCGTGCCCGCGCGGCGGCCGAGTCCGCCCTCGCCCTGGTGCGCACACGCGCGACTCTGGCCGAGGCGGAGCGGGCCCGCGACAGCGCCAGAGCAGCGCACAACACGGCCTGGGCGCACCTGCTCGATCTCCGTGAGCGACGCATCGACGGGATGGCGGCCGAGCTGGCGGCTCGTCTGGAGGCGGGGGAGCCGTGCGTCGTGTGCGGATCGGAGGTGCACCCGCATCCCGCTGCCGCGTCGACGTCGACGGTGACCAAGGCGCAGGAAGACAAGGCCGCTGCCGCGGAACGCAAGGCTGCTGCTGCGCTCGATCAGGCGGTCGCGGTCGTCGCAGAAGCGCAACGCGGCGTGGACCTGCTGCACGATCGCACCGGAGGGGAGTCCGCTGCGGAACTGACCCGGATTCTCGATGCCGCGACCACCGCAGTGCAGGACGCTCGTGCGCGTGCGGCCGATGTCGAACCCGCAACCGCGGAACTGCATCGGCTGCGGAGCGAGTCGGACGCGCTGACGGTCAGGCTCCACGACCTCGTCGCCTCGCGCAGTGCCGTCGACGAACGCATCTCGGCCACCGAGGAATCGCTGACGCAGATGCGAGCGTCGGTCGCCGAGGAAGTGAACGAGGGTGCGTCGCTGGTGGACCGAATCGCGGAGCGGGAAGCCTTGATCGACGGTGCCCGGCGAATTCAGGAGGCGCGTATCGCCTGGCTCGACGCCACTGCGCGGGCCGATGAGCTGGCAGCCGAACTGGACCGGCGAGTGCAGGCGTCGAGCTTCGAGTCCGTCGACGCGGCCGCCGGGGCAGTGCTGGCCGCGGACCGCGTCGAGCAGATCGAGACCGAACTGCGCACTGCCGAGGAGGCGCGTGCACATGCCGAGCACGTGTTGCGCGAGCCCGCCATCGTGGACGTGGCCGGCCGGCCGCCGGTGGATCTGGAACCGCTGGCACATGCGTGTTCCGAGCTGGACGAGAAGGTCAGGGCCGCTGCTGCCGAAGTGGCCGAATGCCGAAGGCGCGCAGACGATCTGGAACGGCTGATCACCGAACTGTTCACCGCCGCCCAGGCCATCGCGCCACAACGCGCCGAGTTCGACGAACTGGCGAACCTGGCGGACGTCGTGGCAGGCCGGGGGCAGAATGCTCGCAAGATGTCGTTGCGCTCGTACGTCCTCGCGTCCCGACTCGAGGACGTCGCCGAGTCCGCATCCGCGAGGCTGCGTCGAATGTCCTCGGGGCGTTACGAATTCGTGCACTCCGACGAAGCAGGCGTCCGTGGCAAACGGGGCGGTCTCGGACTGGACATCAGGGACGACTACACCGGCGTCGTGCGCTCGGCCAAGACCCTCTCGGGCGGTGAGGCATTCCTCGCGTCGCTCTCGCTCGCCTTGGGCCTGGCCGATGTGGTGGCCGCCGAATCCGGAGGTGTCGTCCTCGACACGATGTTCATCGACGAAGGATTCGGCACGCTCGACGCCGACACCCTCGAATCGGTGATGTCGGTTCTCGACGAACTACGTGCGGGCGGACGCGTCGTCGGCGTGGTCAGCCACGTCGACGAGATGCGTCAACGCATTCCCAGCCGCCTCTACGTCAAGCGGGAGCGCACCGGATCGACACTTCAGGTCGTCGCGTCCTGACCTGACGAAGGTTTGTCGGACTTCGACTCGTCCTCGTCGTCCAGACCGGCCTGCTCGTCGGTCAACCCCTCGGGCGGCGGGATCTCGTCCTCGAGTTCGTCCTGGTCCGGTTCGTTCGAGCGGGCGTCGATCTGCTCGGACAGGTACCTGATCAGCACGGCAGCCACCGCGGCAGCCGGGACGGCGAGGAACGCGCCGATGATGCCGAACAGTGAGCTACCGCCGGTCACGGCCAGCAGCACTATCGCCGGGTGCAGGTTCATGCTGCGACTCTGCAGGATCGGTTGCAGCACATTGCCTTCCAGCTGCTGTACCGCGACGATGATGGCGAGCACGATCAGTGCAGTGGTCAGCCCGTTCGCAACCAGGGCCACCAGAACGGCGAGAGCGCCCGCCACGAACGCACCGACGATCGGGATGAAGCCACCGATGAACGTCAGGGTCGCCAGCACCAGCGCCAGCGGAACACCGAGAATGACCAGTCCCAGACCGATGAAGAAGGCGTCGATGAAACTGACGATGGCCTGAGTTCGGATGAACCCGCCGAGGGTCGCCCACATCCGTGAGAGCACCTCGCCCAGATGGCGGCCGGCGCGGCCACCGGAGAATCCGTGCAACCACGGCAGGAACTTCGGCCCGTCCTTGACGAAGAAGAACGTCAGTACCAACACCAGCGCCAGGGTCACCAACAGTGAGCCCGCAGCGGATACGCCGGTGAACACGCCGGTGGCGATGACCTCACCGCTGTCCTGCAGCCGCGCAACGATGGCCGATACGGCCGAGTCGATCTGGTCGTCGCCGATGTTCAGCGGCGGACCCTTCAACCAGTCCTGAACCTGTGCGATACCGCCCGATGCCTGGTCGACCAACTCCGGTGCCTGCTCGGCGACCGACGGAACGATCAGAGTGATGATGCCGCCGATGACGACGAAGAACACCACGAGCGACACCGATGCGGCCAGAGCGGGAGGAAATCCCAGACGCATCATCAGCTTGGCCGGCGGCCACAGCACCGTCGCGACGATCACGGCGAGCAGGACCGGCAGCAGAATCACCCAGAGGTGCCCGATCAGCCAGCCCAACACCCACGCCCCGGCTGCGATGGAAATGAGGATCAGCGACCATTTGGCCAACCACACACCGCCGACCCCGATGAGGTCACCGCGATCATTGCCGGACGTCTCGGACTTCGACGTCTTACCGGGAACTGCCGATTCGGTCACTGTGGGGTCCTCACATTCGGCGGGTGGCGGTTCGTGAAGAACCATAACGTCCGGCGTACTCAGCCTGTATGTCACCGCCATCGGACGACCCGTCGACGAGACGTGCTCAGGCAGCCTCGTGTGCCAACAACCACTTCTTCACCGGCAGCCCCCAACGGAAACCGCCGAGCGCCCCGCCGATTCGAACCACCCGGTGGCACGGCACGAACAGCGCGGCGGCATTGCGCGCGCACGCCGACGCAGCACCGCGAATCGCTGCCGGTCTTCCGGACAGTTCGGCGAACTCGGAGTAGGTCACCGGTGCGCCTGGCTCGACGGTGCGCAGTACTCCCCAGGCGTGCATGAGAAATTCGCCGGATCGTTGCGCGACGGCAACGGAGTCGATGACGGTCAGCTCACCGCGGTGATAGTTCTCCACGGCGCGCGTCACGTCACCGAGATCGGCCACCCTGCGCACGGTGTCGGGTCGCATCGTCGGGTGGATCAGGACGCGGAGTTCTTCGACATCGGCGGTCCACCCGGAGGCGAGGACGCGCTGATCGTCGTCGACGATGGTGCTGAACGGCCCGATCGGAGTGTCCTGGGTGGCGGCGGTGGCAGTCATGGCTGTCTTCTTTCCAGTGCGGTGATCCACAGGTGCATCGAGACGTATGAACGCCACGGAGCCCAGCGGGCAGAGTTGTTCAACGAGATGCCGAGTGCCTGAGCACCTTGGCGGACGACGAGATCGGTATCGAGCAGAACATCGGGATCGCCGAGTAGTCGCATCACGACGTACCGGGCGGTCCAGGGTCCGATCCCTTTGAGCGCGAGCAGCTCTCGCTCCAGTTCGGGCCCTTCTCGCGCGGGATGCAGCACGACGGTTCCCGACGCGATGGCGTCGGCGACGCGGATGACGGTCTGCACCCGGGCGGCAGGTCCGGTGAGAACTTCGTGGCCCCGTTCGGCGATGACGGCAGGCTCGGGAAACAACCTGGTGACGGTTCCGTTGCCGAGATCGAGTGGCGCACCGAGAGCATCGACGAGTCGGGCGGTGTGGGTGGCCGCAGCCTTGAGCGAGATCTGTTGTCCGATCACGGTGCGCAGCAACATCTCTGCGCCGTCGACCACTCCGAGGGCACGGATGCCCGGGTGGGCGTCGACGCTCGGTGCCAGCTGCGGATCCGTGCGCAGGGCGTCGTCGACGGCGAGTGGATCGGCGTCGAGATCGAGCAGGTGGCGAATCCGAGCGACGGCCGGGGCAAGATCGCGCATGTCCTGCAATGTCACTGCGGCGCTGACGAATCCGTCCATCACCCGCAACGCCACGAGCCCGGCGGCATGCGGCAGGCGCAGCGATCGCACGTATTCGCCGTCCTCGGAGAAGGATTCGATGCCCTCGACCACGTGGCCCCGCAGGAACCACTCGATCCAGCCGCGATCCAGCGGCGGGCGGTACGGCAAGCGCAGGGTGACCGTTCCACCCGCGGTCGCAACGGCCGTGCGGTGTGCTTCTCTGCGCAGTGTCGACGGATCGACGGCGAACACTTCTTTGATGGTGTCGTTGAATTGCCGAACGCTGGAGAAGCCGGCCGCGAAGGCGACGTCGGCCATCGACATGTCGGTGGTCTGAATCAGGGTGCGGGCGGTGTGGGCGCGGTGCGCGCGGGCCAATGCCAGCGGTCCTGCACCGACTTCGGCCGTCAGCACGCGGGTCAACTGACGGGTCGAGTAACCGAGGGTGCTGGCGAGGCCGTCGACGCCACCACGTTCGACGGCTCCGTCGGAGATCAGTCGCATGGCACGAGAACTGAGGTCCGAGTGAATGTTCCAGCGTGGGGAACCGGGGGTGGCGTCGGGCTGGCAGCGGCGGCAGGCTCGGTAGCCGGATTGTTGCGCCGCCGCTGCGGTGGCCATGAACGAGACGTTGCCGGGCTTGGGTGTGCGGGCCGGGCAGGAGGGTCGGCAGTAGATGCCGGTGGTGGAGACGGCGGTGAAGAACTGGCCGTCGAACCGTGCGTCGCGCGAGGAGACCGCGCGATAACACCGATCGAAGTCCAGTTCTTGCACCTGCCGTTCGCTGCTCATGCACCTACTGTGTCAGCGTGGACGCGTCGGTGCTAGCGGAAATCGGACATCACCGTGTCAGCAGCAGCGTGCCCCCGGGTTTCGGTCCGCCTCCGCGTGCCGATCCTTCCAGTACTGCCGCACGGTCGGCGGTTCCTGACCGGGGTGGTGACGGGCCAGATGGGCGACGTATCGGTCGTAATCGTGGTCGCCCATCACCGAGGTGATCCACCACCACAGCCCGCGCATCTAGTGCGCCGATCCGGGGCGACGGACGGTGCCCGCGTCGATCAGCTCGTCCCATTCGGCCTGGATCTTCTTCTCGGCCGGGGTGAGGACGAAACCGGTGGGACCGAAGATCTTCGACGGCACCTCGGGCTCCTCGTTGTCGGGCAGGTTGTCTCCCCGAACGGCCTTGATGCACACCCACACTCCGGCGAACACGACCACCAGGACGAGTGCCGCGAAGATGATCGACAGCGTGCCCTGAATGAAGGTGTTGCGGATGACGGCGTCGATGGCCTCGGGTGTCTTGGCGCTACCGAACTCGCTCAGGCCCTGCGCCTTGGCGTCGCGGAACTGCGAGTGCTGCGTCCAGTAGCCGATGGCCGGGATGGAGGAGAAGATCTTCTGGTACGACGCCGTCATGGTGACGATGAGGTCCCAGGCGAGTGGAACTCCGGGGATCCAGGCCCACTTGTAGAGACCACGCTTGACCACGATGACGAGTACCACCGTCAGTGCGATGGCGGCCAGCAGTTGGTTCGCGATACCGAACAGCGGGAACAGGGTGTTGATTCCGCCCAGTGGATCGGTGACACCCATGAGAAGGATTGCGCCCCAGGCTGCGACAACGATCAGCGAGCAGATCCAGGCACCGGGACGCCACGACGGATCCTTGAACTTCTTGGCCGATGCGCCGGGCAGGTTGCCGATGCTGTCGGAGAGCATGAAGCGTGCGACGCGGGTGCCGGCATCGACCGTGGTGAGGATGAACAGTGCCTCGAACATGATCGCGAAGTGATACCAGAACGACTTGAGCGATTCGCCGCCGAACACCTGGTGCAGTACCTCGGACATGCCGAACGCGAGTGTCGGTGCGCCGCCGGTGCGGGAGATGATCGATTCCTCGCCCACATCGGCTGCCGCCTGGCTCAATTCGGCAGGGGTGATGTCTCCGCCGCTCAGCCCCAGTCCGTTGACGTAGGTTGCCGCAGTCTCCGGAGTGCCGCCGGTCAACGTCGCCGGTGCGTTCAATGCGAAGTAGATGTGCTGATCGAGGACGCACGCCGTGATCAGAGCCATGATGGCGACGAACGACTCGGTGAGCATGCCGCCGTAGCCGATCATGCGCATCTGCTTTTCCTTCTCCAGCAGCTTCGGCGTGGTGCCGGAGGAGATCAGAGCGTGGAAGCCGGACAGTGCGCCGCAGGCGATGGTGATGAACAGGAACGGGAACAGGGACCCTGCGAATGCCGGCCCGTTGCCCTCGGTGGCGAAGCTGGTCATCGCGGGCATCTGGATCTCGGGACGCGCGATGAGGATGCCGACGGCCAGTAGGGCGATGGTGCCGACCTTCATGAACGTCGACAGGTAGTCGCGCGGGGCGAGCAGCAGCCATACCGGCAGGATGCAGGCGAGCAGACCGTAGCCGATCAGCAGCCAGGCGACGGTCACCTTGGAGAGGGTGAACCAGTCGGTGCCCCAATCGGTTTCGGCAACCCAACCGCCGGCCACGATGGCGAGCAGCAACAGGACGACGCCGATGAGCGAGACCTCGGTGACGTTGCCCGGCCGCAGGAAGCGTAGGTAGACACCCATGAACAGTGCGATCGGGATGGTCAGCGCAATGGAGAAGACGCCCCAGGGGCTTTCGGCGAGTGCGTTGACGACGACCAGGGCGAGCACCGCGATGAGGATGATCATGATGACGAACACCGCGACCAGGGCGGCGGTGCCGCCGACGACTCCGAGTTCGTCGCGGGCCATCTGGCCGAGGCTGCGGCCGTGGCGTCGCGTCGAGATCCACAGCACCAGGAAATCCTGTACGGCACCGGCGAACACGACGCCGATGATGATCCACATGGTGCCCGGGAGGTAACCCATCTGAGCGGCGAGGACGGGTCCGACGAGCGGGCCTGCTCCGGCGATCGCGGCGAAGTGGTGGCCGAACAGCACCCGACGGTCCGTCGGCATGTAGTCCTTGCCGTTCTCCAGAATCTCGGCGGGGGTGGCGCGGTCGTCGCGTGGGAAGACGATCTTGCGTTCGATCAGCCTGGCGTAGAAGCGAAAGGCGAAGATGTAGGTACACACCGCGGCGATGACGAACCAGACGGCGTTGGGATTCTCTCCGCGGACGATCGCGATGATCGTCCACGCAACACCGCCGAGAAGGCCGATGGCGACGAGCATGAGGCGCTTGATCGGGGTCATCGGATGTGACTCGACGACGCCGACGGGCGGCAGATCGGGATCTGTCTTCAGCAATTCGACGTGTGGTTCGTCGGCCGCTTTCAATGACATGTGTGGGGTCTCCAGGCTCGCAGGTGTGACTGCGATCACCCTATGTCCGGCGCGGGCGCACGTCCTCGAATCGACGCATCGCCGTGCGCCCGGCGGTCGCTGGAGTGCGACGAGCGGCAACCGTGCCGATGGCGCGTGCCGATCAGCCGCCGAGGGCGTCGTCGACGGCTCTGGCGCTGAGCACCTGATCCAACACCAGCGCGGCGCTACCGATGACTCCGGAGAGGTCGCCATGGGTGGTGGCCTGGATGGTGAGGGCCTTGGTGGCCAGTGCGGTGGCGTTGCCGTAGACGGTTTCACGCAGCCCGGCGACGAAGATGTCGTAGGCGTTCGCCATGTCGCCGCCGATGATGAGTACCTCGGGGTTGAGCAGGTTCACGGCCCCGGCCAGAGTTTCGCCTATGTGGCGACCGCTGTCGCGGATGAGTCTGCGTGCCTCGGGGTCGCCGCTCACTGCGAGGTCGACGACGCCGCGGACGTGGCCGACTTCGCGGCCCTGTTCGTTGAGTGCGCGCACCAGTGCCCAGCCGCCTGCGATGGCTTCGAGGCAGCCGCTGTCGCCGCATCGGCAGGCGACACCTGCTGCAGCTGCGGTCTTGGTGTGGCCGAATTCTCCTGCAGCCCCGAGTGATCCGCGTTGCAGTGCGCCGCCTGCCACGATCCCGGCTCCGAGACCCGTCGAGGCCTTGACCAACAGGGCGTTCTGGAAGCGGTCTCTGTTGTCGCGCCGTTCGGCGAGGACCATCGCGTTGGCGTCGTTGTCGAGAAACACCGGAGCCGACGTCGTATCGGCGAAGAACGGGGCCAGCGGCACCCCGTCCCAGCCGTGCATGATCGGCGAGTCCAGGCTGCACCCTCGGTCGGTGTCGGCGGTGCCGGGGATGGACAGCCCGACCCCGAGGATGCGGTGGCCGGTTCGGTGCGATTCGTCGAGCAGTGCCTGCAGTCGCTTGGTGATCTGCGGCATCAGTTCGTCCGGGCCGACGCCGATCTCCTGGTCGACGGTGTCGCTCGCGAGCAACTCGCCGCCGAGGGTGAAGACGCCCAGCTGGGAGCGGCTGCGTCCGATCGCGGCGGCGAGCACGACTCCGGCGTCGATGTCGAACGACAGTCTCGCCGGAGGCCTGCCGCCGGTCGAGTGGGTGTCCTCGGTTTCGATGACCAGGCCGAGGCCGGTGAGCGCGGCGACGCGGGACGCGACGGCAGACCGTGACAGTCCGGTGATCCGGCCGAGCTCGGCCCGGGTATCAGCTTCTCCATCGCGGACCAGAGCGAAAACCTCGCCTGCCGTCGCAGGTGGAGCGCTCAGGCGCGGCATCGACATAGACGCCATTCAACCAACTGGCAACTTCTACGGCAACAACCCAAGAAGTGCCACTTATAACTTCAAAAAGCATAAGTTGGGTTGTCGATCGACCTAAGCGGCCTTAAGGTGAGTGATGAGAGACCGAACATCGGAGATACTCATGGACATACTTCATCCGGTCCTGCGGCAGGTCACCGACCGCATCGCAGACCGTAGCCAGTCCGCTCGCGCCGCCTACCTCGCTCGAATCGACGCCGCAGGAGATCGAGGCCCCGCCCGTGGCCGCCTCGCCTGCGCCAACATCGCCCACGGTTTCGCCGCCTCCGGCAAGTCCGACAAACAAGCACTGCGCGGCATGGTCAAGCCCAACATCGCCATCGTCTCGGCCTACAACGACATGCTCTCGGCGCACAAGCCGTTCGAGAACTACCCCGCCGTGCTGAAGAAGTCCGTCATCGATGCCGGCGGCATCGCGCAGTTCGCCGGGGGAGTCCCCGCCATGTGCGACGGCATCACTCAGGGCCGCGACGGCATGCAACTCTCACTCTTCAGCCGAGACATCATCGCAATGTCGACGGCAATTGCGTTGTCCCACGACATGTTCGACGCCACCCTGATGCTCGGGGTGTGCGACAAGATCGTCCCCGGAATGCTCATCGGTGCACTGAGTTTCGGCCATCTTCCCGCGGTGTTCGTGCCCGCAGGTCCGATGACGTCCGGACTTCCCAACGGGGAGAAGGCAAAAGCGCGTCAGCTCTACGCCGAGGGCAAGGTGGGCCGTGAGGCTCTGCTCGACGCCGAGGCCGCGTCGTATCACGGCAGTGGTACCTGCACCTTCTTCGGAACGGCCAATTCCAATCAGCTGCTGATGGAGGTCATGGGCCTGCATCTGCCGGGATCGTCCTTCGTCAACCCCGGAACTGCGATGCGCGACGCATTGACCCGCGAGGCCGCGCACGTCGTCACCGGCCTGACGTCGCTCGGTGACAACTACACGCCGGTGGGTGAGGTCGTCGACGTCAAGTCGATCGTCAACGGCTGCGTCGCGTTGCTCGCCACCGGTGGTTCGACCAATCACACGATGCACCTCGTCGCCATCGCCAAGGCCGCCGGCATCACGCTGACCTGGCAGGACCTGTCCGATCTGTCGGCCGTCGTGCCGCTGATGGCCAGGATTTACCCGAACGGCAAGGCCGACGTCAATCACTTCCACGCAGCAGGCGGCCTCGGATTCGTCATCGGATCTCTGCTCGACGCCGGGTTGATGCACGAGGACGTGAAAACCGTTGCTGGGCAGGGCCTGCGACGCTACACACAGGAACCGAAGCTCGACGGCGACGGAGTGATGTGGCAGGACGGAACTCGAATCAGTCATGACGCCACCGTCTTACGCGGTGCAACCGAGCCGTTCAGTGCCGACGGAGGGCTGAAGATGTTGACCGGTCCGATCGGCAAAAGCGTCATCAAGACCTCTGCGGTGGCACCGGAACATCGTGTGGTCACCGGTCCGGCGCGGGTGTTCGACGACCAAGCCGACTTCCTGGCAGCATTCGATGCAGGACTGCTCGACACCGATTTCATTGCGGTGCTGCGGTACCAGGGACCGCAGGCCAACGGCATGCCAGAACTCCACAAGCTCACCCCCGCGTTGGGTATCCTGCAGGACCGCGGCCGGTCCGTCGCGCTGATCACCGACGGCCGGATGTCCGGAGCTTCCGGAAAAGTGCCTGCGGCAATTCATCTCACACCCGAGGCGGCGAGCGGTGGACCGATAGCGAAGATCCTCGACGGTGACGTGATCACCGTGGACTCTCTCGGTGGCACATTGTCGATCGACGTTCCGCTCGACGAGTTCGAAGCCCGACCGGTCACCGGTCGAGTGTTGGACGCAGACGAGTGGTCGAGCACCGGCCGTGACCTGTTCTCCGGGATGCGTGCTCTCGTCGGTCCGGCAGACGAGGGTGCGATGTTCGTGATGCGTTGACCCGAGAACCCGATTCGAGAGAAAGTAAGACCGTGACTGCATCCTTGCTCGACCGTGTACCCGTCATTCCCGTCGTCGTCATCGACGATCTCGACCATGCCGTTCCGATCGCCCGCGCTCTGGTGGCGGGCGGAGTGCCCGTCATCGAGTTGACTCTGCGGACACCGGTGGCGCTCGATGCCATCGAGCGCATCGCCGCCGAGGTTCCCGACATCCTCATCGGTGCCGGCACGATCATCACTCCCGGCCAGGCCAAGCAGGCCGCCGACGCGGGCGCACAGTTCCTGGTCTCGCCCGGCTGTACGCCTTCCCTGACGAAGGCCATGCGAGACACCGGACTACCCCACTTGCCCGGTGCCGCAACGGTGTCCGAGGTGCTCACTCTGCTCGAGGCCGGTTACACCGAGCTCAAGTTCTTCCCGGCCGAAGCATCCGGTGGCGCGAATTTCTTGAAGTCGATCCACTCGCCGATCCCGGCCGCACGCTTCTGCCCGACGGGTGGCATCTCGACCTCCAATGCATCGAGCTACCTGGCGCTGCCGAACGTCGGCTGTGTGGGCGGATCGTGGCTCACTCCGGCTTCGGCCGTCGCGCAGGAGGATTGGGACGCCGTCACTCGGTTGGCCGAGGCCACCTCGACGCTGAAGGCAACAGCCCAGTAGCGGTCAGCACCACGAGTGTTCATCCGCGGGTGACCGAGATACCGCCGTCCACGTACAGCGTTGTCCCGTGCACCATCGCGGCGTCGTCGGAGACCAGAAACAGCACTCCGTTCGCAATGTCCTGTGGCTCGAGCACTGTGCCTGCAGGCGTTCCGGCCGTCATGGCGTCCAACACCTCTCGCGCATCCTCGTTGCCCGGCGTGAGCGTCGCGCCGGGTGCGAGGGCGTTGACCCGCACGCCGCGTGGGCCGAACTCGGCAGCCCAACTGCGAGTGAGTTGCTCGTCGGCGGCCTTGGTAGCGGAGTACATCGCGGCGAAGGGGCTGCCCATCGTGGCCATCCACGACCCGATGTTCACGATGACGCCACTGCCGCGCTCGGCCATGGCGGGAGCCAGTTCGCCGACGAGCACATGCGGAGCTCGAACGTTGACGGCAAGCATGGCGTCGAGTTGGTCATCGGGCAGGTCTGCGGTGGCGGTGGCCGGATAGATGCCGGCGTTGTTGACGAGAATGTCGACGCGGCCGCCGAGAGCGTCGGTGGCGCGGGCCGCGAATTCGCGGAGCTCCTGGTAGCTGCCCGAGAGATCGACGTCGACGAAGGCCGCAGTGCCGCCTGTCTCGGAAATGCTGTGCGCCAGGGCCTTGCCGCGCTCGGCGTCGCGGCCGCTGACGACCACCGATGCCCCCTGGGCGGCGAGGGTCAGCGCGATGGCAGCACCGATCCCACTGGTCGATCCGGTGACGACGGCTGTGCGTCCGAGGAGCTGCGGAGAAGTGGAAGAAGTCATGACGCCATGTCTACGGTCGGTCGAGGCAGGCAACCAGGCGTCGTTCTGCCTAGGTCTGTCATGACCAGGTTGCCGATCGCCCATGTCGCTACTGTGGGATTCGTGAACAAAGACAGGTCCGCCCTCAGCGCATTTCTGCGTGATCGGCGCGACCGCATGACCCCGATCGAGGCGGGGATTCGTACGTATCCCGGTGCCCGACGGGTGCCGGGGCTGCGGCGCGAAGAGCTGGCGGCTCTGGCCGGAGTGAGTCCGGATTACTACAGCAAACTCGAACAGGGTCGGCAGGCCAACGTGTCGAACGAGGTGCTGCTGGCAATCGCCGGTGCGTTGAAGCTCGACGATGTCGAGTCCGCGCATCTACTCGATCTCGCGTCCCCGGCGACGCCCACCGAGGATGCTGCGCAGGTACCGAATCCAGGGCTGCTCCAGGTCATGAAGGCGCTCGACCATGTGCCGGTGATCCTGCTCGGGCGCAGCGGGGCCGTCCTGGCCAGCAACTCGCTGGTCCGATCGGTACTGAGTCTGCAACCGTCCGCCGACCAGTCGTTGTTCCACTATCTTTTTCGCAACCCCATCGCCCGCGAGCGAATCGTCAATTGGTCGCAGTTCGCGGCAGCATCGGTCGCGGGGTTGCGCCGTGACCTCGCTCGTCGACCGGGGGATCGCGCGCTCATCGCCTTGATCGCCGAATTACGTTCCGCAGAGCCATGTTTCGAGCAGTGGTGGAGCGACCACGAGGTTCGCGAATTCGAGCGCGCAACCAAGATCATCCAGCATCCGGCGGCGGGAACCCTCGAATTCGGTATCGAGTTTCTGACCTCGCCCAGCGAGCCGGATCAGAGTCTCATCGTCTACACGGTCGAGGACGGGTCGAGCACTGCCGAGATTCTGCCGATCTTGGCGAGTTGGGACCCGAGTTCGGCGATCCGCACTTGACCTCGATATAACTCGAGGTTTTAGCGTCGCCTGCATGGACACACTCGGTCTCGGCAGACTCGGCATTTCCATCGACGTATCGCCGTCGTACCTCGACGACGCACACGAGTTGGAATCACTCGGATTCACCTCGGTCTGGTTGCCGGGTGGACAGCTGGATCGGCTCGGCAGGTTGGCCGATCTGGTCCACGCGACCGAGAAGGCGACCATCGTTCCGGGGATCGTGCCGGTCGATGTGTACTCACCTGCACAGACCGGTGAGCTGTTCGACGGGCTCTCGGGCACCGGTCGATTCGTTGTCGGCCTCGGTGGGCCGCAGAGTGCTCGGCCTTTGGCCGGGTTGAGGAAGTACCTGGACGAGCTCGAGGTGCCCGCCGATCACCTTCTGCTCGCGGCGCTCGGTCCGAAGAAGTTGGAGATGGCGCGGGACCGCGCTGCCGGCGCAATCGCGTTGCTGGTGACGCCGGAGTGGACGGCGCAGGCGCGCGGTGCACTCGGTGGGTCGACGTTGGTGGTCGACCAGTTCGTCGTGGTCGAGTCCGACCCGGATCGGGCGCGTGCTGCAGCTCGGCAGCCGCTGAGCTTTCTCGCCACTGTTCCCGGCTATCGGCAGAACTTTCTGCGGATGGGCTTCTCCCAGGCCGACGTCGACCAGCTCAGCGACCGATTCATCGACAGCCTGGTGATGTGGGGGAGCATCGGGACGATCGCTTCGCGGGTTGCGGAGCACCACGAGGCGGGAGCGGATCACGTCGTTCTTGCACCCCTCGGCGCTTCCAGTATCGACGCTGGCCGGGCACTGTCCGAGCTGGTGGTGTCGTCAAAGTAGACTCCATAGACCGTGAGCCTCACCCTCGGAATCGTCGGACTGCCCAACGTCGGCAAGTCCACCCTCTTCAATGCACTGACCAACAACGATGTGCTGGCCGCGAACTATCCGTTCGCCACCATCGAGCCCAACGTCGGAGTGGTCGCGCTGCCGGATCCCCGGCTCGAGAAGCTGGCCGAGGTGTTCGGTTCGGAGAAGCTCGTGCCTGCGCTGGTGTCGTTCGTCGACATCGCCGGCATCGTCAAGGGTGCGTCCGAGGGCGCAGGCCTGGGCAACAAGTTCCTCGCCAACATTCGTGAGGCCGACGCCATCTGCCAGGTCGTTCGTGTCTTCGCCGACGACGACGTGGTGCACGTCGACGGTCGCGTCGACCCGACCGCCGATATCGAGGTCATCGAAACCGAACTCGCGATCGCCGATCTGCAGACCCTCGAGAAGGCCATTCCGCGCCTCGAGAAAGAGGTGCGGATCAAGAAGGATCGCAAGCCCGCACTCGATGCGGCGCTGGCCGCGCAGGCTGTGCTGAACGACGGCAAGACGCTGTTCTCGGCCAAGGCGAAGTTGGACTTCGAGCTGCTCGGTGAGTTTCAGTTGCTCACCACCAAGCCCTTCCTGTACGTCTTCAACGCCGACGAGTCGGTGCTGACCGACGACGCGAAGATCGGCGAACTGGCTCGCCTCGTCGCGCCCGCCGATGCGGTGTTCCTCGATGCGAAGATCGAATCCGAGTTGCTCGAACTCGACAAGGAATCGGCAGCCGAACTGCTCGAATCGGTCGGACAGACCGAGCCGGGTCTCGATGCATTGGCACGTGCAGGCTTCCACACTCTCGGCCTGCAGACCTACCTCACCGCAGGCCCGAAAGAGGCCCGCGCGTGGACGATTCATCGGGGTGACACCGCACCCCAGGCTGCGGGCGTCATTCACACCGACTTCGAGCGCGGCTTCATCAAGGCCGAAATCGTCTCCTACGAAGACCTCATCGCCGCGGGTTCCATGGCCTCGGCCAAGGCCGCAGGCAAGGTACGCATCGAAGGCAAGGACTACGTCATGGCCGACGGCGATGTGGTGGAGTTCCGCTTCAACGTCTAGTCGCCGAATTGCAGAATCGGCGGCGCTTTACCGCCAAGTGTCAGATATTGTTACCGCGGTGGTACGCGCCACCGACTGCGCTTCCACGTGGCAACCACGTGAATCATCGAGGAGAGGCCTGACCAGTTCAGGACATGTCCGGATGGGGTGCGGCGCAGAAATGCGCCTCCTTCATTGTGCCGATGCCCGACATCGGTTGGCGAAAGGACATGACATGTCGTCGAAGGACGAAAAGAACCTCGCTCAGGTGATCGAGAAGATCTCGAAGATGGACGAACCACGGCGTTCGGTCATGCAGCGTGTGCACGACATCATCGTGTCCGCGGCACCCACTTTGAAGCCGCGAATCTGGTACGGAATGCCCGCCTATGCGAAGTCGGCGAGCACACCGGCGCTGGTGACGCTGCGCAACGACGATCGACTGAATCTGGCCATCACCGAGAAGGCGGTGTTCCGCGCTGCCGGTGGCGCAGACGGAGAGTTGATGCCTGCGGCGTGGTTCTTCGAGACCGTGGACGAGGGCACGGCGCAGCGCATCGCCGAGATCGTCCGTTCGGTCGTCGACTGAGCACGTTCGGTCGACCGCGGGTCCGGTCGTTGCCCGACGTGAGTTCATCCGTGACCCCTCATCCACCAAATCTACGACACCCGAGTTGTGGTGCGAGTGATCGCAATTGCTCATCGCAGGGACGCCTATCGGTGATCATTGCGGCACGTTCTGCGAGTGGGCGTCGTCGTCTGCGCCGCCCAATGATGTTGACTACGCTTCGAATCGGACGATAGGAGAACGTGAATGGGTCTGCAGGAACTCGAAGCACTGGTGCACCGAACGGCCACTGCTGGGGAACCTTTCGAGCGTGGAGCCGATGAGGCGGAGCAGACATACTTGTCTTCGCTTGCGGCACGGGAGAGTACGAAGCTGATCTGTGAGGTCGGGTTCAATGCCGGCTTCTCGAGTTGGGCGTTCCTCGACGCATCGCCCGATACGACCGTCGTCTCCTTCGACCTGGCCGCCTATGCCTACAGCGACGCCGCGAAAGCACATATCGACGAACACTTTCCGGGCCGGCACACCCTGATCCGGGGCGACTCGCACATCACCATCGCGGCCTATGCGAAGGAACATCCGGACGTACGGTTCGACGTCATCTTCATCGACGGCGACCATTCGGTGGAAGGTGCTCGCGCAGACCTCGACGACCTCCGTCCACTCGCCACCGCGGACTCGATCGTGATCATGGACGACATCACCCCGTGGCTCTGGTTCGGCGAAGGTCCCACCCAGGCATGGCAGGAAGCCGTCGATGCGGGCCGGATTCTGCACACGCAGTACTTCCGCGACGGCGAACCGGTCGATGGGGTGACACCTCCGGCTGCCCGCGCCTGGGCCGAGGGGCGCTACCCCTTCTGAACCTCCGCGCGGGGTCGAGCAGCGTTTCTCACCGACAGTCGGACACGGCCTGCCGTACCAACTCGGCGGCCTCGTCGGTGGTCGACGCGAAGTGGACGTTGTCGAAGCGGTGCAGGTAGGCGTCGTAGATACCGGACACCTTCCTGTTCGCGTTGTCCATCGCCACGACACGCTTGCCCATCATCGCCGCCAGTACCGCGGCGTGCAGTCGATCGGTGAGGACGACGGGTGCGAGGTTCAGAATGCGTTGGGCCACACGAAGGTTGAGCTTCGCCGTTTGCTCGTACGAGCGGAGAAGGGCGGGGTAGAGCAGACGATTTGTTCTGGGGAAACGTTGCGCAATCAGAGTCGGCAGCATCACCGCCGTCGAGATCGCCAGATCCGTTCCGTGCAGGCCCCAATCGTATTGGACGGATGAAGCGTCGATATTCACCGATGCATGACCGAGGCTTTCCGAATCGGCGCGCAGGAGCTTCACGACCTCCACTGCAGAGCCTTCGGCGCTGCGCGCGATCTCGGCACCGAAAGCCATGTCCGGACAGTACTCGACGCGATTGCTCGGGAAATGCTCGAGCGCCAATTCGTACGAACGTTGTTCACGGAGCATGAGGGTGAGATCCGGGTGCTGCGCGTACAGGGCTGCGGTCCTCGTAAGGGCTCCGGCATCGGCAAAGTCGATGCTCTGGGGGAGGCACACTATTTTGTTGCGAGGAAACCGCGCAACGATTGCTTCACGAAACCTCTGGTCGATCGGCCACCGGTCGCCGAAATTTCCCCCGCCTTGCAAGAACAGGGTCCCGTCGCCGATTCGTTCTTCGAGTAGAGCATCGTTGTGGGTGAACGGATCGGACACGTAGTCGACGTGCACGTTCAACCGCTTCAGGTACTCGACCTCACCGGCGTGGATGAGCGAGTCACCGGCATTGTAGTGATTCGGAAAGTCCAGGTGCGCCACACGATCTCCCGGTTCCGCGTGAGGCCGCAGGACGCCGAGAGTCTCTTCGCGTAGCGCATCGACGGTCTCGTGCGTCATCGGACGCTCGGTCTCTGTCGTCGGCCGAGCGAGGTCACTCGTGTTCGCAGAGCGCCGTAGTGAATCCCGATGTAGTGAGCCCACAAACCACTCGGTAGCGGTCTCAATATCTTCGGCAGCCACGGATTACGAACTGTCGCAAGATAAAGTATCGACACCGCGTGTACGGGAATCCTGACCAAGGACGAGGGGTGTGGGCAGCCCGATGCGCGGTGCTTCGTCGACAGTTGATAAGACGTCCGGCCGTACGCCCGACCTTGCTCGAACGATCGACGGACAGTCGTTCTGACGCGGTAGGCGACCACTGCATCCGCGGCATGTCCGAGTGTCGATCCCGCCTGCTGAATTCTCCACGAGTAGTCGACGTCCTCGGCACCGCCGACGAAGTCTTCGTCGAAGTCTCCGACCTTCTCGAACACCCTCCGCCACATGGCGAAATTGCTCCCCGGTGCGTACGGCAGATAGGCGGAGCGGAACAGAGCGCCGGGCGGCGGGACGGTTCGCCACGCCGCCACCTCCGGGGAATTGAGGGATTCGACTTCGAGTGCGCCGCCCACCGCGTCGAAACTGTCGAGTGCATGTACCAGAGCAGTCAGCCAAGTCTTATGAGCGACGTCGTCGTGGTCGACGAAGGCAACTATGTCGCCGTGCGCAGCTTTCACGCCGACGTTTCTGGCGTACGAGACTCCACGCTTGGCGGAGGCGTCGACCATGCGGATCGTCATAGGCAGAGAGAGATTCTCGAGGTGTGCGCGCAGGCCGTCGGTCGAGCCGTTGTCGCTGACTATCAGCTCGACGTCGCCCGTGTAGTCCTGTGCGGCGACGGCCTCGAGCTGCTCATCCAGATCGGGCAACCCGTTGTACACGGGGAGGACGATGGAAACGAGACTGATCGGCACGGTCCGACCCTATCGCGAATTCGGGCACCGTTCGGCCGCGTGCCCCGCTGCCCAGGCAGATATCGGCTACTTCTTTCCCCGCAACTTTTTCTCCAGCGGCGTCGGGAAGGACGGGACCACCGGGGTGCCGTCGAGCAGGGTGGTTATTCTTTCTGCCTCGGCTGCAACGGCTTTCGACACCGGAGCCCCGACGTCCTCCAGGAATTCCGTCACCACTGCTCCGGAACCGGTGACCGCCCAACCGCCGACGATACGACCACCGGACCAGATGGTCGGGCCGATGTTGCCGAAGGTGTCGAACAGCGGGGCCTTGTGCTCACCCAGATACCAGGCTCGGTGCTTCCACCCCATCGGCGTGGGATCGAGCGCAGGTAGCAGCATGACGCTCGTGCCGGAAGGCTTATCGAAAACAGTGCTGGACAACATGATTCCGTCGCCCTCGGTCAGTTCGACCGTAACGGTGTTCAGTCCGGACACCGCCTGACGAGTCTGTGTCTTGTTCCAGCCCGTCCACCACTGCAGATCGTCGAGGGTCGCAGGGCCGAACACCTCGAGCCAACGTCGGGCAAGATCGGCACGTGCCTCGGTCTCGTCGAGATCGGGAATCCCGTCCGGCCACCAGTGATCGATCGGTGCCCACGCGTGGCGTCGCGATGTCCACGCGCCCCGCGGTTCGACGCGCACGAGCCTTCCCTCGGCGGCCATCATCACCAGTACCTCCGAGGTGACGTACCGCTTGACGTCGTACACCTTGTCGGTGGTCGGCAGCAGCGCGGTCTTGAGGCCGGGCACGACGGCAGACAGCTCGGCCCCGGTCGCGGTCCCCATCGATCGCAACGCCGACTCGGTCTCGGCTTCGGTTGCGGCGAGCCATGATTCGACATCGGCGATTACCGGTTCGGTGGGCAACGTGGAGACCTGCTTGATCAGGCGTGCCCGCATGGTGCGCGCAACTCCCAGGCTCGCCGCAGCGTGAATCATCGGAACGTCGTCGTGAGCGACGACGAACATCGTGCGCCGCATCGCCATCAACCGCACCAGGCTCCGGCGCTCGTACATCGCATCACGAACATCCGAGAGTTCCAGTGTTCGAGCGCGGGCGAGCACCGACAGATACACCGTCGCCGGATCGGTGGCATGCAACGCGAGGAGTGACGACACCACAGCTTCGGTGGTCGATGCACGGGCGAAGTGCTGCGCGACGAGCCGGTGTCGGCGCTGAGCGTCGGTGATCTTCACGCGATCAGTGTGACGGCATTTGCGGCGCAGGGCCGACGAATCCGGTGAGAAGTGCGTCGGCGATGTCGCTCATCCCGTGTGCGCGGGCATCGGCGGCGGCACCGACGTGGTCGTACTCGACCAGCTCGAACGAGACTGTCCAGCTGCCACGGTCGTGGTCGTCGAGTACCGCGTAGCGCGCATGCGGAGAGCCGGATTCCATGACGTGCGGGTAGGGCTGATCGTCGTCGTAAGCGGGCGCGCCGACGCTCCCTGGATTGACCACGAGTGTGCCGCTGGGGAGAGTCCATTGTCGCTGCAGGTGGGTGTGGCCGCAGGCGATGACGGAGTGGTCCATGAAACCTGCTGCCCTGTCCAGTATCTCGGCCTCGGTTGCCTCGCGAGAGCCGTTGTCGTCCACCGAGTGCAGGAAATATTGCTCATCATCGGTGGGTGTTCCGTGCACTGCGAGGATTCCGCCATCGAACTCCAATGAGAACGGCAGCGAGGCCAGCCACTGTCGATGCTCGTCGTCGAGTCGATCATGGGCGTGCCGATCCCAACTGCCCATGGACTCCCGGTCCTGCTCGAGCAGATAGCGGTCGTGATTTCCCGCGACAGTGGGAAAACCGAGTGCCATCAGCCGGTCCGCAGTTCGACGCGGATGCAGGCCGCCGGACAACAGATCGCCGAGATTGATCACCGAGTCGACGCGATGGCGTTCGATGTCGTCGACGACGGCGTCGAGCGCCGCGATGTTGCCGTGAATATCGGCAATGAGAGCTACCCGCACAACCACAGGATCGCAGCGTGGGTATAGGACTGCAACACGGCAGCCCGTCGCGAGTGCTGGAGACTTCACCCTCACACACCCGCCGTCGATGGGTGGTTTCTCCATAGACCTTCGCTCGAGTCGCCCATAACGTGGTCCAGGTCACTTTCGATCTAGGGAAGGCCGAGCCCATGCCTGCAGTCACGTCGAAGCCCGAGATCGAATCGAGGGTGGTCAAGAAGGTCGCTCGACGCATCATCCCGTTCCTCGGATTGGCTTACTTCGTCAACTATCTCGATCGCACCAACATCGGCCTCGCCAAGCTGACCATGAGCGACGAATTGGGCCTCACCGAGACGATGTTCGGCCTGGCGTCGGGACTGTTCTTCATCGGGTACCTGTTGTTCGAAGTGCCCAGCAATCTGGCGCTGCACAAATTCGGTGCCCGACGGTGGATCGCCCGCATCATGGTGTCGTGGGGGATCGTGGCCGCCGCCATGGCTTTCGTGCCGACGGCAGGGTGGCTGTACGGTCTACGCATCCTTCTCGGAATCGCCGAGGCCGGCTTCTTTCCCGGCGTACTGCTGTACATGACGATGTGGTTTCCGCGCGCCTACCGAGTGCGGTTGATGGGCCTGTTCTTGCTGGCTCTGCCTGTGTCATCGGCGCTCGGTGCGCCCCTGTCGAGTGCGATCATTCAGTACCTGGACGGTCTGTTCGGACTGTCGGGTTGGCGGGTTATGTTCCTCCTCGAGGGCATTCCGGCGATTCTGCTCGGCGTGATCACCTGGTTCTATCTCACGGATCGACCGTCTCAGGCGAAGTGGCTCACCGTTGACGAGAAGGAATGGCTCACTGCGGAATTGGAGTCCGAGGACGCAGTGAAAGGCGGGCACGTCAGCGGCTCGGTCAAGCGTGCGCTCGGTGATGTACGAGTATGGATGCTCGGCCTGATCTACTTCGGCATCACCTACGGCCTCTACTCCCTGAGTTTTTTTCTGCCCAGCATCGTCGCGGGATTCAAGCAGACGTTCGATACCGACTTCTCGCTCGTGACCACGGGACTCATCGTGGCGGTGCCGTTCGCAGTGGGCGCGGTGGCGATGGTGCTCTGGAGTCGGCATTCGGACCGGACCGGCGAGCGAACGTGGCATGTAGCGATACCGACTCTGATCGGTGCGATCTCCATTCCGTTTGCGCTGTACATGGATTCACCGTTCACCACCATGATTGCGGTGACCGTCAACGCCGTCGGCGTGTTCTGCGCTCTACCTGTTTTCTGGTACCTGCCGAGCACCTTCCTCACCGGAGCCGGCGCAGCGGCTGGAATCGCGATCATCAACTCGGTCGGCAACACCTCGGGCTTCGGTGCCCCATACGTGACGGGGTGGCTGCTCGACGCCACTGGCAACGCCAAGGCGGGCCTGTGGGTGGTCGGCGGTGTCATGCTCATGGCGGTGGTGTTGGTGATCGCTCTGCGCAGCCGAATGGGAGTCCGCTCCGAGAGCAATACAAATGTGCCGGTGGCGCACTGACGAACGGCTGCGCACGAAGCTGAGTATGTGCACGGAACCGGATTCGGCTCTTGCGGCGAACACCGGACATACTCGACGGATGACGAGTCGCGGGCGGGTCCGGAGCTGGGAGATTCTCGGCATGGAGGGCATCATCGATTCCGAGGACACTCCGGGCGGAAGCTGGACGCCGTCTGGCGCCGTTGCTGTTCACGGATTGCCGGTGCTGACTCCAGGCGAAGAGGTGGAGTTCGAGTGGCAGCCACAGGAAGAACCTCGGTACGGGCACAGCTTCTTCACAGTTCGCGCATGGCCCCTGGGCACCGAACCGGTTCCACAGTCGAGTCGTCCGACATTCGGTGCTTGGGACATCGCCCCTGACGGCACCGTCACCGAAGTGACAGATCTGGATCGGGACGAACCGATTCGGCTCGGAACGTGGTCAGTCGGAGTGGTGTCCATGTGGAACGGCGAAGAGAGTTGGGGCGTCATCGATTCCGAGGACACTCCGGGTGGATGCTGGTCATTCTTCAGCGCGCTGCATCCCGATGAGGTCATCGACTCTCGATCGGGAACAGGGTTCGACATCGGTGGAGGTGTCTCCGAGCTCGCAGTAGGCGAGCAGGTCGACTTCGAGTGGGAGCCTGCTGTCGATCAGGACGGTTATCGGTTTCGCGCGATCAGGGTCCGACCGCGTCGCGAGACTCCGCCCTGGCGGATCCAGCGATTCGATGGCTGACGCATTCGAATCGAAATCCACGGTGCTCTGACCTCCCGGCGGCCTCCGACGGTTATCGAGCCGCCGCTCGCAGGCCGTCGACGCGGATCGTGGGAAGCCATGTTGCCAAGGTGTGACCGAGCGTGGCGACCATACGCGGTCCGAAGACACACAAGGTGCGTTCCCACGGATGGCCGAAGGTCCCTTCGGTGAATCCGTCTCGGGCGAAGATGTAGTAGTCGCCGTTCGGGTGGACGGGGACGCGCCACTCACCGTTCTCGGCCGCGTCGGCGTGCGCTTCCGCGTCGAAGCTGTAGCCGGGGTGTTGCCAGTCCAGGACGACGAAGGTGGGGTTGTCCGAAAACTCGGTGACGAAGCAGCGCAACGCTTCCGCGTTGATCGCGTCGGCTCGGGCAGACCACGACGCTGTCGTGCGGACGGAATGGGCGGCGAGGTCGAATGTCATCGAGGGGGCAGGCTCGGAAATGGCCGGCCACGAGTCAGGCTTTGTCCCGGGTCGAAACCCGAACTTACTTGTGAACACCGACCAGTGCTCCGCTTCCGCATTGCGGTCGAGTTCGGTCCACCCGATGGGAAGCGCAGATCCGAAGTTCATCGTCAGCTTGGTCGTCATCGGCCTATCGTCTCAGAGGGTGAGAAACTAGGCTGACAGGGACTGATCGGGAAGCGGGTGACAGTCACATGGTGCTTGCGTTGTGTGCCATAACGTTTGCTGTACTGCTTCACGTCGTGGCAGCTCGAATCGCAGCCCGTGAGAACTATGGCCGTACGTTGCCCACAGTGAACGGCTCGTATCCGGTCAGGCCTGCCCAGCGTGCCCGACGTGCCCAGGCGGCTGGATGGATACTGAGTATCGTCGGTGCGCTACAGCTCGGCAATCATTTCTGGCTGACTGAGCCGTGGCTGGCCGTGGGTCTAGTGATTGCGGTTCTCGTCCTGATCAACGGCCTCCCGAGTCTGCTGGTTACCTTGCTGCACAACGGCAGTCTGCGAACACAACCATAGGACCGTGCGAACCAAGCGCTGTCAGGGTGTGAACACTTTGCCCGGGTTCAGGATTCCATGGGGATCCAGTGCCTTTTTCACAGCTCGGTGCATTTCCAACACCACCGGGTCGAGTTCCTGTACCAGGCCGTCCATCTTGAGCAGTCCGACTCCGTGTTCGCCGGTCACGGTGCCGCCGAGTTCCAGTGCAGCGTCGATGATCTCGGCGAAGGCGGCCTGAGCGCGTTCGCGAGCCGGAAGGTCGTCGTGCGGAGTGATGAGCAGCGGGTGGAGGTTTCCGTCACCGGCGTGTGCGATGTTGGCGATGGTCGTCTCGTAGCGAAGGCCGATCTGCTCGATGCGCGAAAGCATCTCGGGTACATGCTTCTTCGGCACACACACGTCCTCGGTCAACACCGGACCCAGACGTTCCATCGCGGGATACGCCAACCGTCGGGCCGCAAACAGCGCGTCGGCCTCTTCCTGATCGGTCGAGACCGCAGACCAGGTCGCTCCGGCCTCGTCGAAGCACGAGAGCATCTTCTCGGCTTCCTGGTCTCCGATGAGACCCGGATCGTCGATACGTCCGAGCAACACCACATTCGCCTCGACCGACAGGCCCATGTTCTTCCACGCGTCGACGGCGATGAGGCACTGCCTGTCGATCAATTCCAGTGCGGACGGCGTCAAGCCGGCGGCGGCCACCGCGGCGACGGCACGCCCGGCGTCGACGATCGAATCGAAGTAGCCGGCGACGGTCCGCTGCGGATCCTGCAGCGGGCGTAGTTTCAGGGTCACCTCGGTGATGATGCCGAGGGTGCCCTCCGATCCGACCATCAAGCCTGCAAGGTCGTAGCCGGCAACGCCTTTGGCGGTCTTGCGGCCGAGTCGAACCAGTTCTCCGGTTCCGGTGACGACCTGCATGCCCATCACGTAGTCGCGCGTGACGCCGTACTTGACGCAGCACAATCCGCCGGCATTGGTGGCGACGTTGCCGCCGATGGTCGACCACGGCGCACTGGCCGGATCCGGGGGATACCACAGACCCTGCTCGGCAACGGTTGCGCGCAGGTGATCGTTGACGACTCCAGGCTCGACGACGGCGTAGCGCTCGAGTGGGTCGATCTCCTTGATCGTGTCCATGCCGTCGAGCGCGAGAACGACGCATCCCTCGGTGGCGTTCGCGCCGCCGGACAGTCCGGTGCCCGCCCCACGGGTGACGATGGGTGCGCCATGGGCCAGGCATGCACGAACGACAGCTTGGACTTCTTCGGCGCTGCGGGGTCGCACGACGGCGACCGGCGTCGAATACGGTGCCCATTCGGCCTCGTCGTGCTGGTAGGAGGCGACGACGTCCGGGTCAACCACGATCCGATCCGCGGGCAGGACCTCGGACAACTGTTCCACGAGCGACATGTGTTCGACTTTAGCTGTGACGCGGGTCTCGGCCAATGTAGGTTTTCTCCATGTCGCCCGCGAAGTCATGGATGGAAATGCTGCTCGACGACGCGTCCGTCGATGAATTGGAAGCCCATCGACGGGATCGTCCCGGAGCCGAGGCACATGCGGCACTCCGGCTGCGCACTCTGCTCGATCAACGCAAACAGCGCAGCACCGAACTCTCGGCGCTCAACGACATCGCGGTGCGCCTGACGACTGTGCGTGACAATCGCATTCTGCTGCAGGAAGTGGTGGACCAGGCGCGCAGGCTGCTCGGCGTGGACCTGGCCTACATGGGTTCGGTGTACGGCGACGAGTTCGTCATCGAGGTCACCAGTGGTGCCCTTACCCCGCAACTGGTGGGCATCAGGCTCACGCTGGACGAGGGGCTCGTCGGGCTGATCGTGCGCGGTGCCTCGCCGTCGTGGACACCCGACTATCAGAGCGAACCTGCATTTCGGCACATCACGGGAGCCGACAGTGCTGCGCGGTCGGAGAACATGCGCGGTCTGCTGGGCGTACCGCTTCGGGTCGGCGACCGCGTGATCGGCGCACTGTTCGCGTGCAAGCGGCAGGAGCGGGATTTCGCAGACAGTGAGATCGCTCTGCTGTCCGCACTGGCCGCGCACGCGGCCATCGCCATCGAGAACGTGCGAGCGATCGACACGCTCGAAACCCTCAACGCCGAATTGTCGCTCCGCACAAAGGAATTGGAGCAGACTCTGCAATGGGACCGCACGTTGACACAGGTCGTGCTCCGAGGAGGCGGTGTGCGGAGTTTGGTTCGGGAGGTGGCGTCGGCCACCGAACGTCCGGCGTATTTCGTGGGCGATGGCGCGTCCGTACCGGTTGCCCTGGAGGACAGAGCGGTCCAGGTCGAAGCCTTGGTCGAACGTTGCAGGGCGGGTGCCGATACTGCCGTCGGCGACGAGATCACTGCGCGCCGGGTGGTGGCTGCCGGTCGCTTCTTGGGGGTGTTGATCTCCGTCGGATCGGACGACGACCAGACCCGCCTACTTCTCGATCGAGCTGTGCCGGCCATCGCGCTGTCGCTGGCCGAGGAGCGCGCGGCCGCGGAATCCGCACGCCGGGCGCAGGACGCATTCCTGCTCGATCTACTCCTCCATCCGACGTCGACGCCCGAGGACGAACGCAGGCAGTTCCACCGTGCCGGACTGACTCCGGACGTGACGTATTGTGTGGCGGTCGCGCAGAGTAACGCGTCGAGAACCGAGTTGGAATCTCTCGCACTGCCCCCGGGATCGGTTGTAGCGGAGCAGGGTTCGAGAATCCTGTTGGTCGTTCCCGCTCGCGAGTCCGCTGCCGTTCGTCGCATGATCGTCACCCGGGCCACCGTGGGAATCTCCGAACCCGCGCGAGGAGCCGACGCGCTGGCGACGGCGTTCCGAGAAGCACAACAGACTGCTGACGTGCTGACGACCCTCGGCAGAGACGGAGAAGTGTCCTCGGCGCGCGGCCTGGGAATCTATCGAATCCTGCTGAGCCACATGGCCCGTGAGCACCTGGACGAACTCACCGAGGACAAGCTCGGGCCGCTGCTCGCCGAGCAGGACAAGCGCGGGGTCCCGCTGATGGAGACCCTGTCGACGTATCTGGCTCACGGTCGCCACCATTCGGCCACCGCGTCGAGCTTGGGAGTGCACGTCAACACGCTCTACCAACGGCTCGACGCCATCGACCGGCTGATCGGTACGCAGTGGCGTGACCCCGACGATGCTCTCGACCTTCAGGTGTTGATGCGCCTGCGCAGATCGGCCGACCTACTCGGTCTGTGAGCCACCGGCCGCGGGTTCGGTCTCGATCCCCGTCGCCTCGACCACGCTCGCCCACAGTGCATCTCGCACGCGAGGTGAATCTCCGCGCCAGGAAGGGTAATGAGTCGGACGCGGGGCCCGGTCGTGCCAGAACGTGCCGGTGCTGGTCAAGGCCTGATCGGACCCGACGAGCCACACGATCGTGTCGGCCCCGTCATGTGCGTTGCGCAGAATCGGCTTCATCACCGAACCGAACATCGGCATCGATCCGGTGACGCCGGGAGTGGCCGCCCAGCCCGGGTGCATGCTGTGCACCACCGGGTCGTCTTCGAGCGAAAAGCGTTCGGCCAGTTGCTCGGCCACCACCACCTGCATTCGCTTCGTGCGAGCGTAGGCGGTCATGCCGGAGTACTTGCCGTTCTCGTACTCGAAGTCCGAGTTCTGCAGCGGCACCGCATACATGCCGCCGCTCGAGACGAACACGACCCGCGATCCGGCGTCGAACAGCTCTCGCAGTCCCACGGTCAATGCGACCGGCCCGAGAACGTGGGTGGCGAAAGCGGATTCGTGCCCCTGCGCCGAGAGTTGCCGCTCGTCCGGCATGACCCCGGCGCAGTGCACCAATGCGTGCACCGACGTGAGCTCGGATGCGAGAGCAGCGCTCAAGGCCGCCACGGAATCGAGATCGCTGATGTCACACTCGCGGACCACCAGGGAGGCGTCGGGCACCTCGGCTCGAATGGCCGCGGCCGCGGACTCCAGCCGATCGGCCGACCTGCCGACCAGGTGCACCCGTGCCCCCAACCTGGCCAGTTCCTTCGCGGTGGCTGCGCCCAATCCGGACGACGCGCCGGTCACCACCATGTCGATGGGGGCGGGGAACGGCGTCGGATCCGCGGCCCAGAATCGTCGACGCACCGTGGCACCGATGCGGGAGTATCCGGGAACGACTGCTCTGTCGAGGATCATGTCCAATGTGCGGGTCAGCAATGACATGGCGCTGTGATACCCCGCGGTAACCGGATGTATGCGCGTCCCCACGCCGGGGTCGATGCCAGAATGAGCCCATGGTTCACCCCGCCGTCTCCGACGTCACCCGAGAGATCCTCGACGAGCTTCCCGCCTACCGACGTGAGACCTTCGAGTTGCGTCTCGAGCAGTGGTTTCCCGATCTGCACGACGCGGTCACGGCCGTCTATCCCGATCCCGACGCGGTGGCGGCCACCCTGGTGGAGATCGCTGCGAGCGCCTACGCGTCCCGCCCCGAGGATCTGCACCGGCTCGATCAGCGTCGGCTGCTCGAACCGGATTGGTTCCAGCAGCCGGACATGTTCGGCTACGCCTGTTATGTCGATCGGTACGGACAGACGCTGCGTGGGGTGGGCGAGCGACTCGACCATCTGACCAATCTTGGTGTCACCTACCTACATCTGATGCCGCTGCTGCAGCCGCGGCCCGGTGACAACGACGGCGGATACGCGGTGATGGACTACCGCGCGGTTCGCGAGGACCTCGGCACCAACGAGGACCTGCGGGCGCTCGCGGAAACGCTACGCGGACGCGGCATCAGTCTCGTGGTCGATCTGGTGCTCAATCACGTTGCCCGCGAGCACGAATGGGCCGAGAGGGCGCGCTCGGGCGATCCGAAGTATCGAGACTACTTTCTGATCTATCCCGATCGCACCACCCCGGACTCGTACGAGCGCACACTCCCCGAGGTGTTCCCGGACTTCGCGCCCGGCAGCTTCACCTTCGACGACACACTCGGCGAGTGGGTGTGGACGACGTTCAACGAATGGCAGTGGGATCTGAACTGGGCCAATCCCGCTGTGCTGCAGGAGTTCGCAAGCATCGTGCTGCACCTGGCCAATCTCGGGGTCGAAGTGCTGCGCCTCGACGCGATCGCATTTCTGTGGAAGCGACTCGGCACCAACTGCCAGAACCAGCCCGAGGTGCATGCGGTCACTCAGGCCCTGCGAGCCACCGCCCGACTGGCGGCTCCGGCCACGCTGTTCAAGGCCGAGGCGATCGTCGGGCCCCGCGATCTGCTGCCGTACCTGGGTCAGGGCCGGCACACCGGACGGGTCTCGGACATCGCCTACCACAACTCGCTGATGGTCCAGGTGTGGTCGATGTTGGCAACGGGCAGTACAGCATTGGCGCGCCACGCCCTGGCGTCGTTGCCGCCCACACCACCCAGCGGCACCTGGGTGACCTACGTTCGCTGCCACGACGACATCGGTTGGGCCGTCGACGACGGCGACGCGGCGTCCCTGGGACTCTCGGGCGCAGGGCATCGCCACTTTCTGGCCGACTGGTACTCGGGCGAATTCGACGGCTCCTGGGCCGAAGGCCTGGTGTTCCAGTACAACCCGGACACCGGTGACCGTCGGATCAGCGGCACCGCAGCCGCGCTGACCGGACTGGGGGAGTCCCGCCTGGATCCCGACGGCGCGTTCGGTCGAATCTTTCTCGCACACGCCATCATTGCCGGATGGGGTGGCATTCCCGTCGTATGGAGCGGCGACGAGCTCGGCTCCCCGGGAGATCCGAACTGGGCCGACGAACCGGCCCATGCCGAGGACAACCGATGGGTGCATCGGCCGCGCGTGACCGATGCCGATCGAGCCGGCCGATTCCAGCGGGGGAGTGACGCACAACGGGTGTTCGACGGAATCGCTCGCATCGCGAAGGTGCGCGCCGGCCTGCCGATGTTGCACGCCGAAGCGCCGGTGGACGTGCAGAGCGAGTCGGACGACGGTCTGCTCGTGGTGCGCAGGCGGCATCCGAGCGGCACCCTCGTCGCCCTCTACAACGTCACCGCCGAACACCGCTCGTTTCCGCACGCGCAGCTGATCGAACTCGGAATTCCGGCCCCGGTCGAGGTTCTCTCGCAGCACGATCTGCAGGTCGACGACACCGGCTCGGTGTGGTTGCCGCCCTATGCGGCGTGGTGGATCGTCGACAACCCGCTGCGTTAGAGGAGGCGGTGCCGTGACCGGCCTGTTACCCTGCCCCGGGACGGTCGGTAGATACGAACAAGGGGACAATGTCGATGCTGCATGCTCGGATACGAAGTCTGGTGCTCGCCGTGGTGGCCGTGTTGGTGGCCACGATGGCAACGGTGCTGATGGGGACCGGTGTGGCGAAGGCCGATTCCGAGCTCGTCTACGTCTATTCGCCGTCGATGGACAAGAACATTCCGATCAAGGTGCTCAAAGCCGCCGGTGGGGGACCCGCGCCGACGCTCTATCTGCTCGACGGGCTGCGCGCACCCGAGGACAACAGCGGCTGGCTCATCGAGACCGACGTCGAGAGCTTCTTCGCCGACAAGCACGTCAATGTGGTCATCCCGTTCGGCGGGGGCGGCACCTTCTACTCCGACTGGCAGCGCGACGATCCCAAGCTCGGGCGGGTGAAGTGGGAAACCTTCCTCACCCAGGAGCTGCCGCCGTTCATGGCGGATCGGTTCGGTAGCGACAACGTGAACAACGCCGTGGCCGGACTGTCGATGAGCGGAACCTCGGCGCTGAACCTGGCCGCGCACCACCCCGACTTCTACAAGGCGGTCGCGTCGTTCAGCGGCTACCCGACCGCCAGCAGTCCCGGATTCGCCCAGGGCATCGCCGTCGCCGTCGGCGAGATGGGCGGCAACGCGCGCAACATGTGGGGTACCTGGCCGTCCGCGGAGTGGATCCGCAACGACCCGTCCCTCAATGTCGGTGCTCTGCGCAACACGGCAGTTTTCGTCTCCTCAGGTAGCGGTTCGCCGGCCACGGACCCGGTCTTCAACCCGGCCAGCAGCAGCTTCGACCCCGTCAGGTTCGCGCAGATGGTGCCGCTCGAGACGGCGGCAGGGATGAGCAGCCGGGCATTCGTTCCGTTGTTGCAGGCCGCGGGCGGGCGACCCAACGTCAAGATCACCGGTACCGGTGTGCACTGGTGGAACCACTGGGAGCAGCATCTGCACGAGGCGTGGTTCGAGACGATCGCCCCTGCCGTCGGCGGCTGAGCGTTAGTCTGTTCGCCATGACACCACCGAGGATCACCGTCGACTACACGGTGCTCGACTGCCCGGACCCGGCTGCGCTCGGCCGCTTCTACAGCACCATCCTCGGCTGGGAACAGTCTCGTGACGACGGCGATTGGGTGGTGATCGACGGTCCGGGTGATCTGCGGTTGGCATTTCAGAAGGCACCGGACTTCGTCCCCATCGACTGGCCGCGCGAGGGCATCAAGATTCACCTCGATCTGGTGGTGGACGACATGGAGCAGGCCAGGGATTTCGTCGTCGACGCCGGGGCCGAACTCATCGACCACGCGCAACCCTCGTTCTGGGTGTTCCGCGATCCGGCCGGGCACATCTTCTGCCTGTGCAAGAGGGACTGATCCGCAATGACCGGTGAAGCCGTACCCGTCCTGGTCGAGCGCTCCGCCGTGGTTCGGGCCGACGCCGCAACCGTGCACGCACTGATCGACGACTTTCGTCAGTGGGTGAAATGGTCGCCCTACGAGGGAGTCGATCCGGACCTGAAGCGCACCTACGGCGGTCCCGACGCCGGAGTCGGTGCCTCGTACTCGTGGTCGGGTAACCGCAAGGCAGGCGCGGGGACGATGACCATCACCGAGTCGATTCCCGAAGAACGAATCGTGCTCGACCTCGCGTTCACCAAGCCGTTCAAGAATCGGAACGTCACGGCATTCCTGCTCGAGCCCGTCGCCGACGGAACCCGAGTGACCTGGCGAATGTCAGGGAAGCAGAGCAAGCTGTTCGCTCTGATCGGAAAGGTGTTCTCGATGGACAAGCTGGTCGGGCCGGACTTCGAGAAGGGTCTCAGGCAGCTCGCCGCTGTGGCAGAGAAGTCCTGAGCAGCTCCTCGCGCCGATCCGCTTGCCCGCCCAACCAGCGCGCGAGAACCTGACATCCTGTCGAGTCGCCCTCGTACGGCTCGCGTGCGTACGCGATGTGTCGCCCGCCACCGGGATTGGCCCATTCGAATCGGTGCCAGCGCAACGACTGCGGTAGATAACCGGACACCTCGACCGCCGCGGTGCGGAGGCGTCGAACATCCTTCGCCCACTGCGAGGGTCGAAGGCGGGTTCGGGTCGCGTTCTGGAAGCTGTTGCTGCGCAACAGACTCCACAGCTCGCGTAGCCAGATTTTCGGGGTCCGGAACGACATCCATCGGGTGAGGTCCGCGATGTCACGGATCAGGCTGTCGTCGCTGGCGTTGCAGATCATGTCGGACTTCAGACCGATCCACTCGACCGGAATCGACTCGGGCAGAGCCGGACCCGCACCGGCGACGCCACGTCCGGTGCATCCGTCGACGGCACCTACCGGCTGCTGAGGATCCGATATAAGACCAGCGGCAACGATGCGGCTGCCGTCGATCGTTCCGGCGTGCACCAGACCGAGCACCTCGCGTACGACGGTCGCGCCCTGGGAGTACCCGATCAGGGCGATCGGTCCGCTGGTGCCCTCGATGGCGCGGCGCAGGCGTCTGACGCCGATGTCTGCGCTGTGTCGAAAGCACAGTCCGCCGAATGCAACCGGACCGTACGACGCCGGATAGCCGACCCACCGGCCGACGAACCGGTCGTCGAGCTCACCGACGACGCAGGCCAGCAGGCCCGTCACCCGCGTTCGGTGGTCGGACGGATGTGATTCTCCGGTACCTCCGACGGCGAGTACGGTGACCTTCTGCTGGCTCATGACTGTCAGTCTGGTGGGAGAACCTGAGCCCGACGCCCGAAAAATGCTGAGAACTGCCTGGCAGTTCGGTCCCGGTCAGGCCAGAGCCGCGCGTACGTCCGCGAGAGCGTCGCGAAGGAGTGCCTCGTAGAGATCCGGGTCGGGTACGGCCGCGCTGTTGGAGGTGATTCCGACGGTGACGGTATCGCCGATGCCGTGCACTCCGTGGGTCAGGCTCATGGCCGGGGACAGGGCCGGGAAACCGGCGGTGAATCGGACGGAGCCGCCGCCGAACGTGAGGTCTGCGGCACCGCGCGAGACGCTGGAGACGACGGTGTTCCCGGTGACGGACGGAGGGACTGCGGTCGGGTCGAACTGCACGACGCCCCATTCGGCCAGAAATGCAGGCACGTGTGCTTCGACGGCGTCCTGTGACGCGCGGGCGGCCTCCGACAATGGATGGTTCGCGCGAGCACGACGCGCGGCCAGATCGGCCGATACGAGTCGACTGCGAGTGCGGATGTCGGGCTCGTCGGTGAACAGTCCGACACCGACGTTGCCGAAATTGTTTCGTGCGTCGGCTCGTGTGTCCCTCGCCAGCGTGACCTCGGCGGCAAGGTCCGGACCATCGCCGAGAAGCCGTTGCAGTGCAACCGACACTGCGGTCAGTACGAAAGTGGTGACGGTGGTGCCGGCGGACTGCAGGTCGGATTTCGGAAGCACGATGGTGCGCACCGACGTCCGGCCGGCGGGCGGCACGTCCAGGGCGGTCGGCGCGCGCGAGTGTGCGGGCGGAGGGATCTCACCCGAGTCGGTGCCTCGTCCGAGGCTCAGCGCGTCGCGTCGGGCACGGACGCCGCCGCGAACCATCTGTGCCAGTCGAAGCGGGACGGTCGCAGCGGCAACGATGGTGGATGCCTGCTCGAACACCGCGGGAGGCTCCGCCCGCGCGGAGGCCGGTGGAAGTGGGTGCGTACCGAACAGGTCGCGGGCAGTGCGAGCGGCCAGTGTTCCGTCGGCTGCCGCGTGCGAAAGCTGTAGCACGGCAACGACGGCCGCGCCGCCGGGAGCGTCGGCGATGTTCGGATACAGGTGCAGGCGCCACACGGACACTCGAGGATCGACCTGACGGGCGAACGATGCCGCAATCGCGTCGAGGCACTCCGGCCAGGTGCGCGGCGTTCGGTGGACGGAGATCGTGTCGGGGCGCGGGCCCGCCTCGGTCCAGCGGGGATAGTCGAGACCGAATGCGACGTCGGTGATGCGTCGACGCAGAACCTCGATGCGCCCGCTGCGCTCGTGCAGGCGTTGCATTTCGGCGTCGAGGCCCTCGGATCCGTTGTCGAAGCAGTACAGCAGAAACTGGTCGCTCGGAATTTTCGACGCCATCCAGTACGCGCGCGCATCGGCCGGATGCAGGCGCGTCGATCGGGGGCGGCGGTTGTCGGCTCGAGCGCGGGGCACACGATGAGCCTATGCGGCACACTGCGAACCGAGATTTTACGTACTGATCGGTCCCGTTCTGTGATCTGTCACCAGGACGGGCCGAGGACTTCTTCGGTTGCCTGGAGGTCTACCGGTGCCATCGGCGCTAGCCTGGTCCAATGCATCGACCAGCACTGTGGCCGCGACGCCGTGGCACCCCATGGCGGGTGTCGTGACGCCCAGAGTTGCTTCGGGTTATCGGGCAGGACTGCGTTCCTCGACCAATGCCGCCGCATCGGCCGACTTCGTCACCGACATCTCCTACACCGAGTACGGCTCTGCGGCCTGCACCCTCGGGGTGGCGGCGGACAACACGGTCTTCGTCGCGCCCGCGTTCACCGTCGACGGTGTCGGTGTACTGCGCTCGTCCGACTTCGGAAAGTCGTGGCGCGCATCGGTTCCCGAGGGGGTGCAGCAGAGTCGGAACCGACCCTATCTGTACTTCGACGACGTCGACGAGCGGCTGTTTCTGCACGCCGGCCGTTTCGACGCGGTGCCGCCCCACCCGCTGCGAACGGGCTTCACCCTCGGAGTCAGTGACGACCGGGGCGAAACCTGGCGCACCCGGAAAGTGGCATCGAAAGCGAGGATGGACGCCAAAGTATTTGCCGGACCGAGTAATTCACGGTCAGGGAGAGTTACGTATCTCTCCGCGCCCACGCCGTTCGCAGTACGGGTGCGGCCACTGATCAACGTCACCCGGCAGGTCATCTGGCGGTCCTTCGACGGCGGGGTGAAGTGGGAGGTGGCCGGTGGTTTCGACATCGATTCGAAGAAGATCCCCGGGTTGCCGAGTCGGGAGTACGTCGCGTTCGGCAAGGGCGTCGTCGCCCCGGACGGCACGGTCTACATCGGTGGCCGTTACGGCCGACGGTTCGCGGTGGCGGTCAGTCGCGACGAGGGCCTGACGTGGGACGTTCGGATGGTCCCCGGTTCGGCGCTGGCGAAATACCACAATGCAGTGCATTTTCTGCTGCTCGGATCGCGTTATCTGCTGCCGGAGTCGATGGCCGTCGACGACGACGGAAATGTGTACGCGGTGTGGCCGGACCGCGACGGGTTGCTGCATGCGGCCTGGTCCTCGGACGGTGCGGTGACGTGGTCGAGGCCGGTGGTGGTGTCGGCACCAGGGGTGCGCGACGCTCGCTTCGGCGCGATCACCGCCACCGGGTCCGGGCGAGTGGGCATCGCCTACTACGGACGTGAGAGGGGTCGTGCGTTCCACGGCTTCATCGCGCAGTGCCGCGACTTTCGTACCAGCGGCCCGGTTTTCGTCGGTGGAAAGTACAACGAACCCGACGCGCCGCTCTTTCCCTACGGGTTCTGCAGTGTCGTACCGGGTTTCGGCTCGAGGCGCTCACTCAACGAGATCGTTCGTGTGCATTTCGCCCCCAACGGTGACCTCGTGACCGGGGCGGCGATGCAGATGCGGGGAAGGAACAGGCAACGGCCGTGGGCGGCGCGATCGGAACACACCGAGATGCAGGCCGTCCTGGGCCGGTTGGGCCGAATCGTCAGCGCGTAGCAGCCGAAAGGCCCTGCAGCAGTGCGCTGCAGGGCCTTTCGTGATCGAGCGGAAACTCTAGGCGACGTTGATCATGCCGACGGTGGGGAAGAAGAAGCAGCTCTTGTCCGAACCGTCGAGGGCCTTGTGGTTCACGGTGCCGAACACCGCGGCGAGAACGGTTCCCGATCCGGTTTCGACGGGTACGGCGCGGGCACCGGCGGCAGGCAGCGAGTCGATCGCGCCGATGACGAACGGCCGAACGATGTCCTTCGCGGCGTCGGGCACGCCGGAGTTGGCGAGGATCGAGTCGGCGAGAGTGGTTGCCAAGCCGCCGAAGTCGGCGAATCCGCCCTTCAGGGTGTTGACGTTGAACCAGGCGACCTGCATCCCGGTCTTGTCTGCGGAATCGTTCACGATTCCGGCCGGAACGAACGCGAACATCGTCTCGCCCTTGTCGACGGCATTGAGCTCGGGAATCTCGATGGACGGCAGGAACGGCAAGGTGGGGATGGCCGGCGCGGTCAGCTGAGGCCACGGTCCGGCCGCTCCGCCTGCGACACCCGGAACGATGCCGAGGGGCGAGCCCGCCGTAGCGGCGCAGTTGATCGCTGCCGTGGGGTAGAAGAACGGCGTGATGCCGAAGTCGGTGAGGGCCTTGTTGGCCGCGTTCAGTGCGGCGAACGGATCGACGCTCGCGTCCTCGGCGACCGGGGTACGTGAGTCTGCGATCGCGGTCGCGGCGTCGAGTGAGGCACCACCCTGTCCCTGCAGTGCGGCGATCGCCTGCGCCAGCGGATCGGCCGGTGCCGGATCCGCTGCAGCAGTGGCGGGGACAGCGAGCAATGCCGCGCAGGAGAGCGCGAGCGCGCCGGCCAGACGGCTGAGGCGACGAGACATGTGTGACTCCTGTGACTGATGAGGCTTATGTTGCGTGTGCGCTGATACCACCACACATCATCTGGACGTCACAAGCTCAGCCGGAATCCGTTGTTCAATCGAGACGGTCCGAGCGACACTGTGCGCGGACAGCTAGCCCACGTCGATGCCGAAGTCGCGCACGATCCCCTCGAGGCCCGAGGCGTAGCCCTGGCCGATGGCACGGAACTTCCATTCGGCGCCGCGGCGGTACAGCTCGCCGAACACCATTGCCGTCTCGGTCGAGGCGTCTTCGGTGAGGTCGAAGCGGGCGAGTTCGCGCCCGTCGGACTTGTCCACCACGCGGATGAACGCGTTGACGACCTGGCCGAAGTTCTGGCCAAGGGCATCGGCATTGTGAATGGACACCGGGAAGACGATGGAGTCGACGTCCGGGGTCAGGGCCGCCAGGTCGACATCGATGCTCTCGTCGTCGCCCTCACCTTCGCCGGTCCGGTTGTCTCCGGTGTGCTCGATGGCACCGTCGGGGGAGCGGAGGTTGTTGTAGAAGACGAAGTAGCTGTCGCTCAGCGCCTTCTTCGTCGTGCCGAGTCCGATAGCACTGGCGTCGAGGTCGAAGTCGCCGCCGGTGGTGGCACGGACATCCCAGCCGAGACCCACGCTGACGGCGGTCAGGTTCGGTGCTTCTTTGGTCAGCGAGACATTTCCACCCTTGGCAAGCGTTACGCCCATGTCCATCCACTCCTCAGCGCGTTCGTCCGTGCATCGTCCACTCCACCATATTCATGTTCGAGATCTCGGTGCTCGAGGTGCACGTGTGAAGCCGGAGGGGAACGTGGTGGGTGTGAGCAGTGGGGCTGGCGGTACCGATGGGATTGTGGTGGGATACGACAAACGGTAAAAAATAGCAGTGGTTGTGCGATTTCTCGGGTAGGCGCGCCGCAGCGATCGAACGACGATGGGAATTTCTGTGCAGGTTTCGCGACGTGAGTTGTTCAAGTACGCCGCCGCGGGGTCCGCGGCCGCCGTCGGATTGGTTGCGTTGGGAACGGCGACCGCGCACGCCGACGCCGGGCTCGGCACCCTCGTCGACTACTCGGGTGGGGTGCCGTCGGCAGCGGCCATCAAGGCGGCCGGTCACCTCGGGGCCGTTCGGTACGTCTCCGATCGGCGACCGGATGCGAACTGGATGATCGGCAAGCCGATGCGCAAGTCCGAGGCCGACTCGCTGACGTCCGCAGGGCTGGAAGTGGTCTCGAACTATCAGTTCGGCAAGGGGGCCACGTCCGATTGGCGTGGCGGGTATGCGGCGGGTGTCAAGCATGCAGAACGGGGACTCGAACTCCACCTCGCCGCCGGTGGTCCGACGGACCGCCCGATCTACGCATCGATCGACGACAACCCCACCGCCGTGGAGTTCGCAACTCTGATCGCGCCGTACATCCTGGGCTGGCAATCGGTGATCGGAGCCGAGAACACGGGGATCTACGCCAACTCACCGACCATCGAATTGGCCTCGGTCGCCGGACTCGGCCAGTGGTATTGGCAGCACAATTGGGGAACACCCAAGGGCTTCGTTCACCCCGACGCTCACATTCATCAGATTCGAATCGACAAGGATTTCGTGGGCGGCGTCAAGGTCGACATCAACAACATTCTGAAAGCCGACTACGGGCAGTGGTCGAAATCCGAGGCGAACATTCTCTGAAATAACATCGATGTAATTCATTCGGGCAATTCTCGAATGCAACGCATCGTTGTTTTCGGAATTCGCCCGAATCGACAATTTCGCCCCCGGCTTCCGATGAAGCCGGGGGCGAAATTGTCGGTGGAGCAGATACGAGCTACGGAACGTAGACCGTACCGATGGTGGGCAGGAAGGTGCAGCTGCGCGGAGCTGCGGCCGGATCTTCCTTCGACTGCGTGGTGATCGAACCGGAGATCACCGAGAGGACGCGTCCGGGGCCGGTGTCGGCGATCGCGGACAGCGTTGCCGGACCGTCGGTGTTGATCATGGCCGCGCCGGTCAGGTCCTGCGTTCCCGAGCGACGGTTGTCGATGTTGAGCCACGTCACCGTCAGCGGAGCTGCCTGCTGCGCAGCGACGGGCGCAGTGCCGAGGGCGGTGAAGACGAAGCCGGCCTGTCCTGCACCGGGTCCGGGAGGCGGCAGGGTGGCCGGTCCCGGTACGGCGAGGGCGGTTCCGACGGAATCGGCGGTGTCGGAAATGCATCCCTTGCCGAGCGTCGGGTAGAGGAACTGGGCGATGACGGGTCCGTCCGACGGCAGTTCGGGTCCGCCGCCGCCGGAGCCGTCCAGGAAGGTGATGACCCGTTCGAGCAGTGCCTTGACCTGGTCCGGGAGCTGTGCGGTTTCCAGCAGGGTGCGGGCCTGACCGAGCAGGTCCGCCGCCGGAGCAGCTCCCACGTCGGCAGGTCCGGCTGCGGCACCGAGAATGGCCGGTGCGAACGAGGCGAGTGCTTCGACGTCGGCCAGGTTCGGCATCGGCTCACCGGGGGCGGGGAGGAACTGAGCGATCAGAGCAGCGGGATCGGCCGGCGCTGCGGGCAGATCTGCCGGTGCCATCGGCACCAACGGCTGTGCGGATGCGCTGGTCGGCACGACGAGTGCGGCGGCTGCGGCTACGGCCAAGGCTGTAACTACGCGACGCGTTCCGCGGGTACGAAGCACGGTGATATTCCCCATTCTGATCATGACGCGGGCCCACGGCGACAGCCGGTGCTCGAGGGGTCACTCTATGTAGCGCAATCCCCGATGTACAGCTGTTGTCGGTGGAGCCCTCCCCCGTCGCATCTTTGCCAGGGCAGTCTATTGGTCACACGCTGCGAATTCTCCGCAGACGCACACGATAACCTGTTACTGAAGTTATCAGTGTGAAAGGTGATGCAAATGTTACTCCGGTGCGCAGGCGGTTGGGGCGCATGAGCGGAGCCCTATAAGCTCGACGACCGATACACCGCATCGATACCGAACGGAACCGCACGCACAGTGAACCGACTTGTTCGGCTGGCCCCCGTTCTGCTCGCGGTCTCGGTGCTGAGCCGCTTCGTCTGGGCCTTCGCGACGCCCAACGGAATGAACCTCGTGGACCTCCACGTCTACGTCGACGGCTCCGCGGCACTGCTCGGCGGCAATCTGTACGACTACACGTATTCGGTACAGACCCCGGACTTCCCGCTCCCGTTCACGTACCCGCCGTTCGCCGCGCTGGTGTTCTTCCCGCTGCACTATCTGCCGTTCACGGTGATCGGCGTCCTGTGGCAAGCCGCGACCATGATCGCGCTGTTCGCCGTGGCGAGGCTGACGCTGTCGATGGTCCTCGGCGACGAGCGCGCCGCCGAGGCGCGCTGGGTGCGTATCGCCATGCTGTGGACCGCGCTGGGGCTGTGGTCCGAACCCGTACGGACGACACTCGACTACGGCCAGGTCAACGTATTCCTGGTGCTGCTGGCAATTCTCGCGGTACGCAGCAGCAGGTGGTGGGTGGCAGGCGGACTGGTCGGCTTCGCCGCCGGAATCAAGCTGACCCCGGCCATCACCGGTCTGTACTTCCTGGCCACCCGGCGATGGAAGGCCGCAGCGTTCTCGGCTGTGGCCTTCGCCCTCTCCGTCGCGGTCAGTTACGCAGCACTCGGACATCAGGCGGCCACGTACTTCACCACGCTTCTCGGCGATGCCGACCGCATCGGCCCCGTCGGCTCGGTCTGGAATCAGTCTCTGCGTGGTGCGCTCAGTCGGATCGCGGGGGAGGACGTCGGGCAGGGACCACTGTGGATCGTTGCCGCCGTCGTCGCGACGGGGCTCGCGATCGCGGCATGGCGTGCGATCGGACGCGAAGACCATCTGGGCACGCTGGTGATCGTGCAACTGTTCGGCCTGCTGATCTCACCGATCTCGTGGTCGCATCACTGGATCTGGGTGATCCCGATGGTGATCTGGCTGGTGCACGGCCCCCTGCGTGACGTCGCCGGGGCGAAGATCGTCGCGGGATACTGGTTGGTGACGGTGACCGTTGGGGTGCCGTGGCTGCTCAGCTTCTTCCAGGAGTCGATCTGGACCATCCCTCGTCCCGCACTGGAAGCATGGGCAGGTGCCGTGGACGTCGTCGGAGCAGCGCTGTTCCTCGGCTGGGTGGTCTACGCCGGGCGAGTCAGGAAGGCGCGGTCAGTGCATCGATCCGACGCGCCAGATCCACATCCTTCTGTGTGAGCCCGCCGGCACTGTGCGTCGACAGGGTGAACGTGAGCGTGCGCCATCTGATGTCGATGTCCGGGTGATGGTCCGCTTCCTCCGCGGCCTCGGCCACGCGGTTCACCGCCTCGATGGCAGCCGGAAACGACGCCAGTTCGACGGTGCGCGTCAGGGATTTCCCGACCACGGTCCATTCGTCGAGCCGGGCGTCCTCGATGTCGCGATCGGTCAGCAGTTCGGTCATAGAAAGATGGTGGCATGTCCGGTACCCCCACCGCTGTGGTTGTCGCAGCCGCGTTGACGCACGACGGCAGGCTGCTGCTCGCGCAACGAACCCGTCCGCCCGAGCTGGCGGGTCTGTGGGAACTGCCCGGCGGCAAGGTCGAGCCCGGCGAGTCCGAGGACGCGGCCCTGGTGCGCGAGTTGCGGGAGGAACTGGGAGTCGAGTGCTCGGTCGGAGCGACGCTGAGCGGCGACGTCGATCTTGCGGGCGGGCTGGTGCTGCGCGCCTACCGGGCCTCGCTCGTCTCGGGAATGCCTGCAGCGCTGGAACATTCGGCCCTGCGGTGGGTGGATGCGGAGACGCTGCCGACGATGGATCTCGTCGATGCGGACCGGCTCTGGCTGCCCGAACTGCTGGAGATCCTGCTCACTTCGCCCGGGCGGTCTTGAGGCCCTTCTTGAGGTCCTTCTTGGTTGCGCCCGCCGATTCGAGTTTCTTCATTCGCATGATGACCACGGGGCATTTGATGCACCGAACCTTCTTGCGACAGCATTTTTTCTTGGGCTTCATCCCCGAGACATCTGCTGCCTTTATCTTGCCCATGAGCACCAAGACTAATGGGTGGCGCAGGTCACAGACCTGAGGGTGGCGCGGGGTACCGTCGGACTACGGGTAAACTCGATCAGTCGCGAGAACCTCGCGGTGCAGCGCGCTTCTCTAGCGACATAAGCCCGCTAGCGAACAAGAGCCCGCATTCGACTCCAGGAGAATTTTTCGCGTGAGCGCCCCAAGCAGTGCAGACAACATCGACAGCACCACCACTTTTCGCAACGTAGCCATCGTTGCACACGTCGACCACGGCAAGACCACCCTGGTCGACGCCATGCTCCGGCAGTCAGGCGCGTTCGAGGAACGTGCCGAAGCGATCGACCGCGTCATGGACTCGGGTGACCTCGAAAAAGAAAAAGGCATCACGATCCTGGCCAAGAACACGGCCGTTCACAAGCGCAACGCCGACGGCACGATCACCGTCATCAACGTGATCGACACCCCCGGCCACGCCGACTTCGGCGGCGAGGTCGAACGAGGCCTGTCCATGGTCGACGGCGTCGTCCTTCTCGTCGACGCTTCCGAGGGCCCGCTCCCGCAGACCCGCTTCGTCCTGCGCAAGGCGCTCGCCGCCTCGCTCCCGGTGATCCTGGTCGTGAACAAGACCGACCGTCCCGACGCGCGCATCGAAGAGGTCGTCTCGGAGAGCCACGATCTGCTCCTCGACCTCGCGTCCGACCTCGACGACGAAGCGTCCGAGGCCGCCGAGCTCGCACTCGATCTCCCCGTTCTGTACGCCTCCGGCCGTGAGGGCAAGGCGTCGCGTGTTCAGCCCGAGAACGGCCACGCGCCCGACGCCGAGAACCTCGACGAGCTGTTCGAGGTACTCCTCAACTACGTCCCCGCGCCCAAGGGCAACGTCGACGCACCGCTGCAGGCCCACGTCACCAACCTCGACGCGTCGGCCTTCCTCGGCCGCCTCGCCCTGGTGCGTATCCACAACGGCCAGCTCTCCAAGGGCCAGACCGTGAGCTGGATGCGCGAGGTCGACGGCGAACCCGTCGTCCAGAAGGCCAAGATCACCGAGCTGCTCAACACCATCGGCGTCGAGCGCGTCCCCGGTGAGCGCGGCGTCGCAGGCGACATCGTCGCCGTCGCGGGCTTCCCGGACATCATGATCGGCGACACCCTCGCAGATCTGGAGGATCCGGTCGCGCTGCCTCGCATCACCGTCGACCAGCCGGCCATCTCCGTCACCATCGGCACCAACACGAGCCCGCTCGTCGGTCGCGTCAGCGGCCACAAGCTCACCTCGCGCATGGTCAAGAGCCGTCTGGACCAGGAGCTCATCGGTAACGTCTCGCTCAAGGTTCTCGACATCGGTCGCCCCGATGCCTGGGAGGTCCAGGGTCGTGGCGAGCTGGCGCTGGCCATCCTCGTCGAGCAGATGCGTCGCGAAGGCTTCGAGCTCACCGTCGGCAAGCCCCAGGTGGTCACCAAGCAGGTCGACGGCAAGCTGCACGAGCCCTTCGAAGAGCTCACCGTCGACACACCGGAGGAGTACCTCGGCGCGGTCACTCAGTTGCTCGCAGCTCGCAAGGGCAAGATGGTGCAGATGACGAACCACGGCGCAGGCTGGGTTCGCATGGAGTTCATCGTTCCCTCGCGTGGCCTGATCGGTTTCCGCACCGATTTCCTCACCGAGACTCGCGGCACCGGTATCGCCAACGCCGTCTTCCACGGATACGCACCGTGGGCAGGCGAGATCCGCGCCCGCCACACCGGCTCGCTCGTCTCGGACCGTAACGGCACCGTCACTCCGTTCGCGATGATCCAGCTGGCCGACCGCGGCACGTTCTTCGTCGAGCCGGGTGCGGACACCTACGAGGGCATGGTCGTGGGCATCAATCCGCGTCAGGAAGACCTCGACATCAACGTCACCCGCGAGAAGAAGCTGACCAACATGCGTCAGTCCTCCGCAGACGTCATGGAGACCCTGGCCAAGCCCAAGAAGCTCGACCTGGAAATGGCGATGGAGTTCTGTGCAGGCGACGAGTGCGTCGAGGTGACCCCCGAGGTCGTCCGCGTCCGCAAGGTGCACCTCGATTCCAACGAGCGCGCCCGCGAGCGTTCGCGTAGCAAGACTCGCGACAAGGCTGCTCTGTAAGACTCACTTCGTGCGGCAGAAGCGACGTGTCACCCTCGTGGGGCGCGTCGCTTCTGTCGCAGAAGTAGCCGACTACCAAGGAGATCCTCGTTGCGCAAGGTGCTGATGCCGACGGTTCTGGTTTCTGCCATCGCTCTGGCTCTCACCGCGTGCACTGCGGATCCGCCGCCCCCCATCGAGAGTGTCGAGACTCCGGTCAGCACGACGATGGTTCCGGCCGAGACCGGTGATCCGGTCGTCGTCGCCATCGACGACGTCGGTATCGGGTTCAATCCACATCTTCTGGCGGATCAGTCGCCCGCGACGGCCGCGGTGAGTTCACTGGTTCTGCCCAGCCCGTTCCGCCCGGTCAAGAACCCCGACACCGGGGTGACCACCTGGGAGCCGGACCTGTCCTTGCTGCTCTCGGCCGAGGTGACGTCGCAATCGCCGTTCACCATCCGCTACCAGCTGCGCAACGAGGCCCAGTGGTCCGACAGCGCGCCGATCGCCGCCGAGGATTTCCGCTACCTGTGGCAGCAGATGATCACCCAGCCCGGTGTCGTCGATCCGGCGGGGTACGCCCTGATCAGCGACGTTGCGTCCTCGGGCGGTGGCAAAACGGTCGACGTGACGCTCTCGTCGCCGTATCCGGCCTGGCAGCGACTGTTCGCCGATCTGGTGCCCTCGCACCTGCTCAAGGACTCACCGGGCGGTTTCCAGGGGGGCCTGACGGACAACGTGCCGGTCTCCGGTTCGCGGTTCAACATCAAGACCGTCGACCGGGGGCGCGACGAGATCCTGCTCGAACGCAACGATCGATTCTGGGACCGACCGGCATCACCGGACCAGATCCTCATCCGCCGCGGAGGAACCTCTGCGCAGCTGGCCGATTCGCTGCGGTCCAGTGACGCTCAGATCGCTCAGGTTCGCGGGGGCTCGGCGCTGCGGGCGCAGCTCTCCGCAATTCCCGGAGTGCGAACCGACACCGTCAGGCAGTCACGTGTGCTGTCGATGACGATCAACGGTCGAGCTCCTAACATGTCCGATTCTGCTGTGCGGCAAGGGATATTCGGTCTGCTCGATCCGAACCTGCTGGCCACGGTCGGAGCAGGCGGCGGCGCGACCGATCGCCGGGCGGCTGCGCAGCTGTCCTCGCCGTCCGACCCCGGCTACTCCGCGACCGCGCCCGCCCCCATCGGCAAGACCGCTGCCCTCGATCTACTCGGTCGGGCCGGGTTCGTGCCGACACCCGATGCCGTGGTGACCTCGACACCGAATCCGAGCGCACCGACCACCGCGGCTCCGACGACGAGTCCCGCCCCGAGTGAGACGGGCGCTCCTCGGTCGCCCGTCACCCGCCTTGCCGACGCGACCGGCACCGCGTTGCGGTTCGTGATCGGTGCGGTCGAGAACGACGACATCGCGCTCGCGGTCGCCGGGACCGCCGCCGACGAACTCGTCGGCGCGGGCATCGACGCCACCGTCACCCCACTGCCTGCCGACGAACTGTATTCGACGGCGTTGACCGACGGGACCGTCGACGCGGTCGTGGGATGGACCAGCGCGGGGGTCGACCCCGCCACGGCCCTCGCCTCACGATTCGGCTGCATCGACGCAGCGGCCGACGGCAGTGGCGACGGCGTCGAGGTGCTGCGCAACCTGTCCGGCCTGTGCGTTCCGGAACTGCAACCGACGATCGACAGGGCACTGGTGAGCGGTCTCGACCCCACCGTGGCCAGGAACGAGGTCGAGCCCGAACTGTGGTCGCTGGCGTCGACCCTGCCGATCATGCAGGACTCGTCCGTGGTGGCCGCCGTTCCCGGCATCACCGGCGTCTCGTTGACCGGCCCGGTGGAGGTCGGGATCTTCGCCGACGCGTCGCAGTGGATACGGACACCCCGATGACCGAACCCGGCGAGACCGACGACAACGACACAGCGAGCGACACAGCGATGACGAACGATTCGACGAGCGAGCAGACGATGCCGGAGCCTTCAATGCCGGAGCCTTCCATGACAGAGCCGCAGCGGTTGCTCCTGGTGCATGCACACCCGGACGACGAGACGATCACCACCGGCGGCACCATCGCTCACTACGTGCGTGCCGGAGCGGACGTCACGGTGCTCACCTGCTCGCTCGGCGAGGAGGGGGAAGTTATCGGCGAGACGTGGGCAGATCTGGTCGTCGACCGTGCGGATCAGCTCGGCGGCTACCGAATTCTGGAACTGCACCGCGCTCTCGCGGCACTGGGGTGCAACCCACCTCGATTTCTCGGCGGTGCCGGACGGTGGCGAGATTCGGGAATGGCCGGGACGTCGGCTGCCCGCAAACCGCGCGCGTTCGTCAACGCCGATCGCACGGAGGCTCTCGGAGCGCTCGTCGCGGTGATGCGCGAGCTCCGACCGCAGGTGGTCGTCGGGTACGACCCCGAGGGCGGATACGGCCACCCCGACCATCAGCAGGTGCACTCGCTGGTGACCGAGGCCGTTGAGGTCTGCGGTACGGAGTCGTTCCCCGGCGTCGGATCGCCCTGGGAGGTGGCGAAGTTCTACTGGACGGTCACCGGGCACGATCAGTTGCAGGCGGGACTGGCCGCCATCGAGGAGATTCCCGCGCACTGGCGAATGCCGGAGGTCGGCGAGCTGCCGAGTGTTCCCGAGAGCGTCGTCACCACGAGTGTCGACATTCGCGGCGTGCTCGATGCCAAGAGGGATGCGCTCCGGGCTCACGCAACTCAGGTGACCGTCGCACCGTCGGGAAGCGAGTACGCACTGTCCAACGACATCGCCCAACCGATTCTGCTCGACGAGCAGTACGTGCTCGTCCGCGGTGAACTCGACCCCGATGAGACGGGCAGGGAGAACGACCTGTTCGCCGGCGTACTAGGCTGTGGCTCGAATCACTGATCTCGATACAGCAGGGGCGGAACACACATGTACAACTGGGTAGTGCAGGACGCGATCGTCGCGTTCGTCGATTCTCTCAAGCCGCAGTTCGGCGCGCAGGCAGATCTGTACCAGTACGTATTGGGACAGATCGCCATGGGTGCGAGCAACTTGCTGACCTCACTGGGATACCCGCCGGTTTCCTGAGTGCCGGTGCACTGAATCGACCCGGGTCAAGGCAGTATTGGGCGCATGATCTCGAAGGCCGCATCCAATACTGTCGCCCTGGTGTCCTGGGCGACTGTCGCAGTACTGGTGTTCGACGGCTTCCTGTCCGGAATTCTGTCGGTCTTCTTCCTACCGACCTACCTCGGTTCGGTGCAGTTCCCCATCAGCGCTGTGCTCGGCGGGATCGCGAACGTCGCTCTGATTCTGGCCGCACGCAAAGTCGCAGATCGACCGATCTGGGTGGCATCGCCCCTGTTCGGTTGGTTTGCCGCGGTGGTGCTGTGCATGCTCGGCGGACCGGGAGGCGACGTTCTCCTACTCGCCGATTGGCGCACCATGCTGCTCATCGTGGCCGGTGCGGGCCCCGCCGGAGTGCTGCTGTTCATGTTCCGGATGAAGGCGATCACAGCAAGCGTGCATGCCGACCCGCATTCCGCAGCACGTCCTCGATCATCGTCGGAGTCAACAGTCCGGTGAAGGTGTTTCGCTGGCTCACGTGATAGCTGGCGAACACGGTGATCGAGCCGAGGTCGAGCCGAGCCCCATGGCCGAATTTCGGTGCGGGCCTCGGCACATCCCACCCGTTCGCGGCCAGTGTCGGCAGCAGAGACTGCCAGCCGAAAGCTCCGAGAACGAGGACGGACCTCAGGGTCGGACGCAGCAACCGCAATTCGTCGTCGAGCCAGGGTCTGCACCGGTCACGTTCGGTGGGAGTCGGTTTGTTCTGCGGCGGAGCGCAGTGCACCGGAGCAGCGATGCGAACCCCGTTGAGCGTCAATCCGTCTCCGATATGGGTGGCAGTGGGTTGGCTGGCCAGGCCGACCGCATGCATCGCTCGATAGAGAACGTCACCGCTTCGATCACCGGTGAACATCCGACCGGTGCGGTTCGCGCCGTGTGCGGCCGGTGCCAGCCCGACGATCAGCATCGCCGCATCGGCGGGTCCGAAGCTGGGAACGGCTCTGCCCCAATATTTTTCGTTCGCGAATGCGGCCCGTTTCTCGGTAGCGACCTGCTCACGCCACTGCACCAAGCGTGGACAGGCGCGGCATTCGGCCACCGCGAAGTCGAGCTCGTCGATGCTCTGCGGCCGCGTCATGTCAGGTCCGGTGCAGCCAGACGTCCCCGGCTCCAGGGGTGACGGCGTCGATCATCGCCCACGCATTCTCGATGGGGATGTCGATCACCTCGTAATGTCCGACGCCTGCGGGAGTCGCGGCGACGATGGTGGCCACCCCGGCGCGACGCTGAAAGAAGGTCTGCCGCACGGTCCAACCGATGATGCCAGCGGCTTCGAGGCTGTGTCGAGTCCTGTCGAGGGAACCGTGCTGGGTGATGAGCCAACCGGGCAGCACTGCATGGCCGAGACCGCGGAAGCGATCGTGAGCGAGTCCGAAGGCGGCAACGAACAACACTCCGACCGCGATCCACGCCAGTAACGGGATCGGTGCGCCGACGTACTGTGCGATGCCCAGCGCTGCACCGAGAACCAGCACGGGCAGCACAGCGCGGGTGTAGCGGCGTCGACGCGCTGCGGGTCCGTGCTGCAGCAGAGGCCGGTCCGAACTTCCGTGCAGGCCGGCCTCGCCGAGCACCGTGGTCATCATCCGCAGCGCCTCGGCACGTGGGGCCTGGGGGAGCAGCAGAGACGATTCCTTCTTCTCGGCGCTGACGCCCGTCATGATGGCGTCCAGCCTTGCTCCGCCGGCCGCACGAAGCAGCAGCGGTTCGGACAGCGAGGTGCCACGAAGTCGCTTGCGATCGAGCGTCGACTGACGGGTGCGCAGCAGTCCGTGGCTGACGTGCATGGTGCGTCCCTGGTCCGTCACGGTCAGGTTGGCGTAGGCCAGCAGGTAGCGGACGCATGCGAAGATGCTCGACACGACGAGCAGCGCCATCAGCGCCACGACGACGAACACCGCGATGCCCAATCGCTCGGCGGAGTCGATGCTGTTGGAGACCACCGACGACTCGGCCAGTGTCTGCCCGAGCCCGTATTGGAACAACACGCCGACGGCCGCAGCGATGGTGACGATGCCGGTGATGGAGAACGGCGCGAACCGCACCCACGAGAACTGCCAGTGCGCAATCTCCACACCGGAATCCTCTGCTGCGGTGGGTGTTCCGTCGGTCGCCGGGACCTGCCCCGAGACTCGCTGCAACAGCTCTCCGCGGAGTGCCGGTACCAGCGAGGTGTCGAGGGCATTGAGCTCGAAGGCCTCACCCTTGCCTGCCTGTTGCCCGGTGCCGATGCGCAGGATGGACAGGCCGAGTACGCGGTGCAGGACGTTCGCTTCCACGTCGACCGACCGAATCCTGTTGCGCGGGATGGACAGGACCTTCTTCTGCAACACTCCGGTGCGCAGTTGCACGTGTACCGGACCGATTCGGTAGCTGGTGGTGAACCACCGCAGAATTGCGAACACCACCACGACGGCGAGGATGCCGAGACTCCAATAGTGGTTACCGCTCTGACTGCCGACGAAGAACGAGATCAACAGCACCGGCAGAATCTTGATGCCCTCGTTCACCGGATGTACCAACAGCATTCGCTTGTCCAGGCGCAGCCAGGGCTGTTCCTCCTCGACGGCGAGGAGTTCCGCCTGATCCTGCGGGCTGCCGGCGGTCACGTGGCATCTCCGACGGTACGGCCGGCGATATCGGTCAGGCGCGCGACCGTCTTGTCCGCGACGTCCTGATCGAGCGCTGTGATCTTCACCGCGCCCGCGGACGACGCCGTGGTGACGGTGACGGTGGCCAAGCCCAACAGACGATCGAGCGGTCCGCGCTCGGTGTCGACGGTCTGTACTCGCGAGATCGGTGCGATCCGCCGCTCCTGGCTCAACCAGCCGGTGCGGGTGTAGACCGCGGTGTCGCTGATCTCCCAGCGATGCACGCGGTACCGCCACTGTGGCACGACCGCGACGTGCAGGGCCGCGAGGACGATCGAGGCGACGAGGACGGTGACGTGTGGCCAGGTGGTCCAGTTCGAGTCGACGACGGCCCAGACGATCTGGGCGACGAAGATCGGTACCCACAGCAGACCGGCACTCAGCGCCCAGAGCAGACGCGCACGCGGAGAGGGTTGCCACTGCGGATCGGTCATCGTTGTCACGGCTACAAACCTAGGGGTGTCGTTCGGTAACCACCACCCCCGGAGCCTGCGGAACGACCCGAGTACGGCGGGAGTGGAGCCTGCGGAACGACCCGGGAGGGGAGGAGTGGAGCCTGCGGAACGACCCGAATGGGGGAGGGGTGGGTGGCACGTGCGTACCAGGAAGCGCATGATCGACTGGTGACTTCGCTGCCTGATACCGCTCCAGCCGCTTCCGCCATGCGCCGCGTTCTGCGTCGCGCCCGGGACGGAGTCTCGTTGAACGTCGACGAGGCGACGGTTCTGCTGCATGCGCGCGGGGACGATCTGGTGGATCTGATGGCGTCGGCCGCGCGAGTTCGTGATGCGGGTCTGGAGTCGGCCGGGCGTCCGAAGACGGTCTCCTATTCGCGAAAGGTCTTCGTACCCATCACGCGGTTGTGCCGTGACAAGTGCCATTACTGCACGTTCGTCACGGTGCCCGGCAAGCTCAATGCCGCCGGGCACGGGATGTTCATGGATCCCGACGAGATCATCGACGTCGCTCGCAAGGGTGCCGCGCTCGGGTGCAAGGAAGCGCTGTTCACCCTCGGTGACCGACCGGAGGAGCGGTGGCCCGAGGCCAAGGCGTGGCTCGATTCCCGCGGCTACGATTCGACCCTGGATTACGTGCGCGCCATGTCGATCCGGGTGCTCGAGGAGACCGGACTGCTGCCGCACCTCAATCCGGGAGTGATGTCGTGGCAGGAGCTGTCGCGACTCAAGCCGGTCGCCCCGTCGATGGGGATGATGCTCGAGACCACCTCGCGTCGGTTGTTCGAGGAGAAGGGGCAGGCGCACTACGGCAGCCCCGACAAGGATCCCGAGGTTCGGCTGCGGACGTTGACCGACGCGGGTCGCCTGAACATTCCGTTCACGACCGGAATTCTGGTGGGAATCGGCGAGACACTGCGCGATCGCGCCGAGTCGATCATGGCAATTCGTAAGGTGCACAAGTCTTTCGGACACGTTCAGGAAATCATAGTGCAGAACTTCCTGGCGAAGTCCGACACCGCGATGCGGTCCGTTCCCGATGCGGGGCTCGAAGAATTCCTGGCGACCATCGCGGTGACGCGCATCGTGGTCGGCCCGTCGATGCGGATTCAGGCTCCGCCGAATCTGGTCGAGCCGGAGGAGACCGCAGCGCTGCTCGGTGCAGGCGTCGACGATTGGGGCGGGGTCTCGCCGCTGACTCCCGATCACGTCAACCCGGAGCGGCCGTGGCCCAACCTCGACACCCTCGCCGAGCTGTCCGACAAGGCGGGCTACCGCTTGGTGGAACGTGTTGCAGCGCAACCGCAGTACGTTCTGGCCGGCGCTCCGTGGATCGATCCGCGGATCTCGGCGCACGTGCGGGCGCTCGCCGATCCCGAGACCGGCATGGCGCGTGAGAACGTCAACCCGACGGGTCTGCCGTGGCAGGAGCCGGACGAGGAGTGGGAGTCCTCGGGACGCGTCGACCTGAACACCGAGATCGACACTCAGGGACGCAATACCGAGACGCGCTCGGATCTGGCGAATGCGTTCGGCGACTGGGACTCCATTCGCGAGCAGGTGCGCGATCTCGCCGGGCTCGAGCGGGTCGATCGCGACTTGGTGTCCGCATTGACGGCGGCGGAGAAGGATCCGGCCGGGCTGACCGACGAGCAGTACCTCGCACTCGCCACGGCCGAGGGTCCGGGCATGGACGCCGTCGCGGCCCTGGCGGACGATCTGCGCAAGCAGGTCAACGGAGACACCGTCACCTACGTGGTGAACCGGAACATCAACTTCACCAACATCTGCTACACCGGGTGCCGCTTCTGTGCGTTCGCGCAGCGCAAGGGTGACGCCGATGCGTTCACCCTGTCCACCGCCGAGGTCGCCGATCGTGCGTGGGAAGCGCACGTCGTCGGTGCCACCGAGGTCTGCATGCAGGGTGGAATCGACCCCGAACTACCGGTGACGGGCTACGCCGACCTGGTGCGTGCGGTCAAGGCTCGGGTTCCGTCCATGCACGTGCACGCGTTCTCACCGATGGAGATCGTCAACGGGGCCTCCCGCGGCGGTCAGTCGATTCGCGAGTGGCTCACCGAACTCCGGGCCGCCGGGCTGGACTCGATACCGGGTACGGCCGCGGAGATCCTCGACGACGAGGTCCGCTGGGTGCTCACCAAGGGCAAGCTGCCCGCTGCCGAGTGGATCGAAGTGATCACCACCGCGCACGAGGTGGGCCTGCGGTCGAGCTCGACGATGATGTACGGGCACGTCGACAATCCGTCGCACTGGGTCGGTCACCTGAACGTGCTCAAGAAGATCCAGGACAAGACCGGTGGGTTCACCGAATTCGTGCCGCTGCCGTTCGTGCACCAGTCCTCGCCGCTGTATCTGGCCGGAGCGTCCCGACCCGGGCCGACCAACCGCGACAACCGTGCGGTGCACGCCCTGGCTCGCATCATGCTGCACGGCCGAATCGACAACATCCAGACATCGTGGGTGAAATTGGGAATCACGGGTACACAGGCGATGCTGAACGGAGGCGCGAACGATCTGGGAGGGACCCTGATGGAGGAGACGATCTCGCGTATGGCGGGTTCGCAGAACGGTTCGGAGAAGACCGTCGCGGAACTGCACGAGATCGCCGACGGCATCGGACGACCGGTTCGTCAGCGCACCACCACGTACGGCCCGGCTCCGGCGGTATCGGTTGCCGGCTTGATCTGACCCTCGGGTCCCCTTTTTCGAAATGGAGCTTGTCTGACATGGACGACCGTCGAGTCGCCGCGGTTCTGAGCAGTGCCGTCGCCATCATTCATCCCGTGCTCGACATACTGGCGACACGGGATCCGATCGGGCTCAAGGGGCGCACGTTCCGTGAGTCCTCCGCGGATGACTCGACGCTCGACAACGTCATCGATTTCCTCGCGAAGGCCTTCGACACCACCGATTTCCCCGGTACCGCGGGCTGGGAGAAGCTCGACAGCGACGCTCGTTCGCAGTGGTGGGTCAATCGGATCGGCGCACTCAACACCGTGGCCGTGGCGTTCCCCGGTGTGTTCGGCATTCTGGTCAACCGCCTGCCGATCCAGGATCTGCTCGGGTTCGCCAACCAGGCGATGGTGCTCGTGGCCGTGGCGCGCGAGTCGGGGGTCACCGACCGCGAGACGCACGTCGCGCTGCTCGGATCGGTGCTGTGCAAGCGCGATCTGACGTCCCTGGCCGACAGTGCTCCAGCGCAGAAGGAGCAGTCACCCAAGTCGGGTCCGTTCGCACTGCTGCGCGGAATGTGGCAGATCGCGAACGTACTGCGGGACGTGGCAGGCGAACTGGAGAAGCGTCCGCACCCCCGCGGCTTCTACCGCGTGCTCGGTGCCATCCCGCTCGTCGGTGGCGTCGCCGGATATCTCGGTGAGCGCGGCGCCCTCTCGCGTGCCGCCAAGCTGGGGCGCAAGTGGCTCGCGGCCCACAAGAAGGCATCGGCACTCGGTGCCGACTCGCCCGCGAAGCAGTTGCGTCGATAGTCGAGCGGGGCAGGTGAGGCGACCCTGAGTCGGTCGGCCTCGAGTTCGGACGGCGATACTAGGATGCTCAGGGCGCGCGAGCGCCCACGATCGATACAGGAGGGGAGAGCAGCAGTGACCTACTCGATTGCAGAACCGTGCGTAGATGTACTGGACAAAGCGTGCATCGAAGAGTGCCCGGTGGATTGCATCTACGAGGGTAACCGAATGCTGTACATCCACCCCGACGAATGCGTCGACTGCGGAGCCTGCGAGCCCGTGTGCCCCGTCGAGGCCATTTTCTACGAGGACGATGTGCCCGAGCAGTGGAGCGCATACGTCGGTGCCAACGTCGATTTCTTCGACGACCTGGGATCTCCCGGTGGCGCAGCCAAGCTCGGCAAGACGGACTACGACCCGCCGTTCATCAAGGCTCTGCCTCCCATGGGCGAGAACTGACGCCTTGGCACGCAGAGCGGTGGCAGCGACGCTGCCCGATTTCCCATGGGACTCGTTGACCGCTGCCAAGGAGACGGCGTCGGCGCACCCGGACGGCATCGTCAATCTATCGGTCGGGACACCGGTGGATCCGGTTGCCGAGGTCATCCGCACCGCACTGAATTCGGTTGCGGACGAACCCGGATACCCGACCACCGTCGGTACCGTTGCGCTGCGGGAGGCCGCGGTCGCCGCGCTCGAGCGCCGCTACTCGATCACCGGCATCGGGGTCGACGCGGTGCTGCCTGCCATCGGCACCAAGGAAATGATCGCGTGGTTGCCGACATTGCTGGGCCTCGGAGCCGAGGACCTGGTCGTCATCCCCGAACTGGCATATCCCACTTACGAAGTGGGTGCTCTGCTTGCCGGCGCTCGTATTCTGCGGGCAGACGGTCTCGCGCGTCTCGGACCGGAGCGGGCGTCGTTGATATTCGTCAATTCGCCGTCCAACCCGACGGGCAAGGTGCTCGGTGTCGAGCACCTGCGCAAGGTTGTCGACTGGGCCCGCGAACGTGACGCGATCGTCGTCTCCGACGAGTGCTACCTGGGTCTGACCTGGGATGCCGAGGCCGTGTCGGTTCTCGACCCCCGCGTGTGCGACGGAGATCACACCAATCTCCTTGCGGTGCACTCACTCTCGAAGACCTCGAACCTGGCCAGCTATCGCGCCGGCTTCGTCACCGGAGATGCCTCCCTCGTCGCCGAGTTGCTCGAGGTGCGCAAGCATGCCGGCATGATGGTGCCGTTGCCGATCCAAGCTGCCATGACCGCCGCACTGGCCGACGACGAGCACGAGAACATCCAGCGCGAGCGATACCGAGCCCGGCGAACGACTCTCAAATCCGCCGTCGAGGCAGCGGGCTTCACCGTCGACCACTCCGAAGCCGGGCTCTACCTCTGGGCCACGCGGGGTGAGAAGTGCCGCGACACCGTCGACTGGCTCGCCCAGCGCGGCATCCTCGCCGCACCGGGGGAGTTCTACGGTCCCGACGGTGCCCATCACGTGCGGATCGCGTTGACGGCCACGGACGAACGCATCGAGGCTGCGGCGACTCGCCTGCGCGGATAGTGCGTGGTGCACAGACTGTCCACAATTCGGCCCGGCGAACGGAATTCCGTTTCTCGATGCGAATTGTGGACAGAAAAGTCGGTTGGCTTCGGCTCGGCCCGGGTGTTCTCATGTACCCATGACTCTCAGCCTGCTGCTCAGCTTCGCCGGTGTGTGTTTTCTGCTGGCGATTCTGCCCGGGCCCGATTCGTTTCTGGTGCTGCGTTACAGCATCGGCGGTCTCAAGCCGGGCATCGCGGCGGCGATGGGCGTCGCGATCGGTGGACTGTTCTGGGCCGTGCTGGTGGCCGTCGGGCTGGCGGCGATCGTCGAACAGTCCGCGACGGCGTATCGCGTCGTCAAGATTCTCGGCGGACTGTATCTGCTGTACCTGGGCGTGAAGGCTTTCCGCGCCCGACGGAAGAACAAGGTGGCCGGTGAGCCGCTGGTGCCTGTCGCTGCGTCTGCGTGGTCGGCGTTCGGCGCCGGAGTTCTCTCGTGCGCGCTCAATCCCAAGGTCGGGCTGTTCTACCTCGCAGTGGTGCCGCAGTTCCTCACCGTGGTCACCTTCACCGGTGCCATGACGCTCGGGCTGGTCGAGGTGGTGGTGGCCGCTCTGGTGATGGGAGTGTTTTCCGTTCTCGCCTCACGTGCGGTCGCGCTGCTGCGCAGGCCTGCGGTCACCGACTGGATCGACCGCATCAGCGCCGGAATCCTGGTCGCGCTCGGCGTCGGCACCGTCGCATCCTCGGCCTGAGTCAGGGAATCGGCAGCATCACGTTTCACGACTGACGGGCACTGGTGCGCGGCCTGGATCTCGCACACACGCGCGCGCACTTGCCATAGGCACGCAGATTCGTGACGCGAAACCACTCGCGTTCAGCAAACGCGCGCGCGTTTGCGAGGACCAGAGGGGGCTAGCCGATCACGGCTCGAGGTCCGGCTCGCCCACATCCCAGCCGCCGCGTCGGATGCGCAGGATGTAGACCAGTTCGTTGCTGCCGAACGCCTCGACGGTGGTGAACCGTTTCGGCTCGGTGTTGACCTCGGGATTGCGTGCGTGAGCTTCCTCGTAGAGTTGGGTGGCTCGGAGATCGGCCAATTCGACGCGGGTCCAGAAGTCGTCGGACTGCACCGAGTAGACCAGCCTCGGCGCGCCGTCGGTGACGTGTGCGACGTCGATGTCGTCATCGTCGGAATCGGAGTCCTCGAGGTCCAGATCGAGGTCGTCCTCGGAATCGGTGTCCTGCTCTGCGTCGGTTCCGATCAGATAGACACCCGCCTGCAGGTCACCAGCGGCGACCGTCATGTACTCGGCGTAGTCGCCGGTGTCGATTCCGTCCACGTCCATGTATGTACGGTAGCCATGTGCTGCTTCGTTCACTGAACCCACTCGCCGTTGCGCGGGGAGACGATATTCCCGACGCCATCACGATCGACGGAGTCTCCCTCTCTCGTGCCGATATCCTGGGCGCGGCGACGTCCGTGGCCGAGCGCATCTCACGAGCCGACCGCCTCGCGATCTACGCGACGCCGTCGGTGAAGACGGTGCTCGCCGTCGTGGGTGCACTGATCGCCGGTGTCACCGTGGTACCCGTTCCGCCCGATGCCGGGGTGGCCGAACGTGAGCACATCCTCCGCGACTCGGGCGCGCAGGCGTGGCTCGGTGAAGCGCCGCCCGCTACCTCCGGCCTCGATGTTCTGCCGGTGCGTCAGCATGCACGGTCGTGGCACAGCTACCCCGAACCGCTGCCGTCCTCGGTTGCGTTCGTGCTGTACACCTCCGGTACCACCGGCCCGCCGAAAGGCGTCCTGATCTCTCGCAGCGCCATCGCGGCCGGGCTCGACGCGTTGGCGCAGGCCTGGGCATGGACGTCGAAAGACACTGTGGTGCAGGGGCTTCCGTTGTTCCACGTGCACGGCCTCATTCTCGGTGTCCTCGGCCCGCTTCGGGTGGGCAGCCCGCTGATCCACACCGGTAAGCCGACGCCGGAGCTGTACGCGGCCGCACGCGGATCCCTGTACTTCGGGGTGCCGACCGTATGGTCGCGCATCGCCGCGGACGAGGACTCGGCCCGCGCTCTTGCCGGTGCCCGTCTGCTGGTTTCCGGCAGTGCCCCGCTTCCGGTCCCGGTGTTCGAGAAGCTGCGTGAACTCACCGGCCAGGCTCCGATCGAGCGATACGGCATGAGCGAAACCCTCATCACCATCAGTACCCGCGCCGACGGGGAGCGTCGAGCAGGCTCGGTCGGACTGCCGGTTGCGGGCGTCGAGACACGGTTGCGCGGTGAGAAGGGCGAAATCCTGCCGCACGACGGCGAATCCATCGGAGCGTTGCAGATCCGCTGCCCGATGCTGTTCGACGGCTACCTGAACAACCCCGAGGCGACGGCGAAGACCTTCACCGAGGACGGGTGGTTCGACACCGGGGACGTCGCTCTCATCGAGCCCGACGGCTTCCATCGAATCGTGGGACGAGCCTCGACCGATCTGATCAAGTCCGGCGGATATCGCGTCGGCGCAGGGGAGATCGAGACGGTGTTGCTGGGGCATCCGAGCGTCGACGAGGTGGCCGTGGTCGGTGTGCCCGACGACGATCTGGGTCAGCGCATCGTCGCGTTCGTCGTCGGCACCGATGTGGAGGATCGGGTGCTGATCGATCTGGTGGCCACCGAGCTGTCGATTCACAAGCGGCCCCGCGAGATTCGCGTCGTCGACTCCCTCCCGCGTAATGCGATGGGGAAGGTGCAGAAGAAGCTGCTCGGCTGACGCTGTTGACGTCATAGGTTAGGCATGCCTATCGTTTTGAGCCATGACCGCACCTGCGCCCGCAATCGCCATCGGTGCAACCCAGCTCGAGACCGGCACGATCGAGGCCGCGACGCGTCGTGAGTTCCTCATCGGCAGCGTCGCCATCGCGGCCCTGCTCGCCGGATGCGGTACCGGTGAGGAGCAGGCCTCGGGCGACGAGACGGCCGCGGACGGATATCCCCGCACGATCGTCGACGACGCCGGTGAGTCCGTCGTGATCGACCGTCGGCCACAGCGGGTGGCGTGTGTGGCCAACCTGTGGGATCTGGACACGGTGCTCGCGCTCGGTGTCGTCCCCGTGCAGTTCGGAGTGCGTGAGGGCTTCGCCGAGATGACCGGCGCACCGAACCGGTCGTGGGAATGGCACGAGAACGCCCTCACCGAACTCGGCGGGTCGAGTGAGCGGATCTCCCTCGGCGAGTCGATCGACACCGAGCGCATCGCCGCGGCCGAACCGGACCTCATCATCGGAGACGACGGGGTGGCCGAGTCTCGTTCCCAGCTCGAATCGCTCGCCCCGGTGCTTCAGATCGCGTACTTCGATTGGCGACGCAACCTGCAGATCATCGGCGACGCACTCGATCGGCGAGATCGCGCGGACGAGCTCATCTCGGACACCGAGGCGAGGATGTCCGCCGCGCTCGAAGGCCTCGACGTCGCAGGTGCGACGGTCGGTCTGATTGCCGCCTACGACACGTCGACGTTCTACGGACTCGGTCACGAGTCGATCCCTGCCGTGGATCTGTTCCGGCGGGCCGGGTTCACGACGGTCGCCGCCCTGTCCGACGGAGCGACCGCCGACGCCCCGCGCCCCGAGTTCTCCGCAGAGAACGCCGACATCCTCGCCGATGCCGACGTGCTCGTCGTGTTCGACTTCGGCTCGACCGGGATCGTCGATACCGAACTGTTCACCTCGTTGCCGAGCGTCGCAGCGGGCCGGGTGGTGGTGCTCGAACAAGGTGAAGTGGCTCAGGGCTTCTCGACGTTGAGCCCGCTCAATCTCGACATCTGCATCGATGTGGTCCGCCGCGCAGCCGAACTGCTCTGATGAACGCCGTCGTCAGCAGGAGTGCGAGGCGGCGGTTAAATTCGAGAGATGACCACTATCGATGGTGCGCGCATTCTCGTATTCGGTGCCAGTGGCGGTCTCGGCGGTCCGATCGTCGAGCAGCTCGCGAAGGCCGGTGCTCGGCTGACCGTGAGCGGCCGGAGCATCGAGTCTGACCACCACACGGTGAATGCCGATCTGACGCTGCCTGATTCGGCTCGCTCGGTGGTCGCGGAGGCCGTCGAACACCACGGCGGACTGGACGGGATCGTCATCGCCGCAGGTGTCGTGGCGTTCGGGCCGGTCACCGACGTGGACGACGACACCGTCGACGAACTGTTGCTGCTCAACTATCTCGCACCATTGCGGGTACTTCGAGAAGCGCTGACCACGCTGGATCAGGGCGGGTTCGTGCTCAACATCAGTGCCGTCGTGGCCGACAAGCCGATGCCGAACATGGGTGCCTACTCGGCGAGCAAGGCCGCGGTGACGGCACTGCTGAAAAGCGTTCGTACAGAGGCACGTAAGTCGAAGATAAGAATCGTCGACGTGCGTCCGCCGCACACCGAGACGGGTCTTGCGACGCGGCCGATCGCCGGGCAGGCACCGAAACTGCCCCAGGGTCTGACGCCGGAGGCGGTGGCGGAACGTATCGTCGCGGCGATCACCGACGACGAAACCGACGTCGGCGCAGACCAGTTCTCTTAGGCTATTGTCGGCACCGTGACCGAGACACATGTGACCGACGCGGGCAGAAGGCTCGTGCGTCGTCGCACCATCGATCTGTGCCTGGTCTGCACTTCTTCCTGTTCGTAACTGTCGATCGAACCCAGCCCCGACGAGCTACGTGCTCCTCGGGTTCTTCCGGCAACCTTTTTCGACGAACAGGATCACCCATGACCACATCTGTGTCCCACCTCGGCGGCATCATCGCCGCCACCGACGAGGCCGTGCAGGCCGACGCCAAGAACGCCCAGGCGGTCTTCCGGGCCTCGGTCACCGCGCACGATGCCGTCGCCAGCACCGTCACCCTGGGCAAGTACAGCGTCGAGGTCGACGAGCCGCCCGCCCTCGGTGGTGAGAACAAGGCGGCCAACCCGCTCGAGTACTACCTGGCGTCACTGCTGTCCTGCCAGGTGGTCACGTACCGCGTCTGGGCGGAGAAGCTCGGTATCGTCGTCGACGACATCAAGGCCAAGGCCGAGGGTGACCTCGACGTTCGCGGATTCTTCGGTTTCGACGACAACGTTCGTCCCGGATTCGGTGAGGTGCGCGTCGTCGTGACCGTCACCGGTCCCGAAACCCGGGAGCGGTACGAGGAGCTGCAGAAGGCCGTCGACGACCACTGCCCCGTGCTGGATCTGACGCGCAATCCCACCCCGATTCACACCGTTCTCGAAACGGCCTGATGTCATGAGCGAACGGACATTCGGCCTGCGTACCAGAGCAATTCACGCCGGAGCGAGACCTGACCCTTCCACCGGTTCGCGCGCGGTGCCGATCTATCAGACGGCGAGCTACGTGTTCGAGAATTCGGCGGACGCGGGCGATCTGTTCGCTCTGCAGAAGTACGGCAACGTCTACAGCCGCATCGGGAACCCCACCGTCGCCGCCTTCGAGGAGCGCATTGCGAGCCTCGAAGGCGGTATCGGGGCGGTCGCGTTCGCCAGTGGGTTGTCGGCCGAGTTCGCGGTGTTCGCTGCGCTTGCCGGTAGCGGAGACCACATCGTTGCCGCGGCCGGACTCTACGGCGGCACGGTGACCCAGCTCGATGTGACCCTGCGCCGCTTCGGCGTCGAGACCACGTTCGTTCCCGGCACCGATCCGGCGGATTACCAAGCGGCGGTGACGGATTCGACCAAACTGATCTACGCCGAGATCATCGGCAACCCGTCGGGCGAGATCGCCGACCTCGAGGGTCTCGCCGCCGTGGCCCACGATCACGGAATTCCGTTGGTGATCGACGCGACGATGGCGACTCCCTGGCTCAGTCGGCCCATCGAATTCGGTGCCGACATCGTGATCCACTCGGCCACCAAGTTCCTCGGCGGACATGGTTCCACCCTCGGGGGAGTGGTGATCGAATCCGGTCGATTCGATTGGGGCTCGGGTAAATTCCCGCAGATGACCGAACCGGTCGCGTCGTACGGCGGGCTGTCGTGGTGGGGGAACTTCGGCGAGTACGGCTTTCTGACGAAGCTGCGCAGCGAGCAGTTGCGCGACATCGGGGGCGCATTGGCACCGCAATCGGCATTCACGTTGATCCAGGGAGTGGAAACGCTGCCGCAACGGATGGACGCGCACGTGGGCAATGCCCGAGTGGTCGCCGAGTGGCTCGATCACGATTCGCGTGTCGACTACGTGAGATGGGCTGGCCTGGAGGGCCATCCGCATCACGACCGGGCAGCGAAGTACCTTCCCGCCGGTCCCGGTGCGGTGTTCGCTTTCGGAATCGACGGTGGCCGCGAGGCCGGGCAGGCGTTCGTCGAGAGCGTCCAGGTCGCCAGCCACGTCGCCAACATCGGTGACGTGCGCACGCTGGTTATCCACCCGGGCAGCACCACGCACCGACAACTGACCGACGAGCAACTGCGCGGAGCAGGTGTCGGTCCCGAGCTGATTCGTATCAGCGTCGGCCTCGAAGACGCCGAGGACATTCTGTGGGACCTGGATCAGGCCCTGACGCTGGCAACAGGAAAGGCTCGGTCATGAGCGAACGCACCTGGCAGGGCCCGTCCGCGCCGCAGCGGCAACGCATCCTGCGAGAGACGAAGACCGTCGCGATCGTCGGTGCGTCGAAGAACCCCTCGCGGGCAAGCTACTTCGTCAACCGATACCTCTCGTCGACGAGCAACTACGAGATCTTTCTGGTGAACCCGACGGTCACCGACATCGAAGGAACGACGGTATACCCCACACTCGCCGAACTACCGAAGCCGCCGGATCTGGTCGACGTGTTCCGCAAGTACGACGACCTTCCTGAAGTGCTTTCGGAAACCATTGCAGCGCAGGCGAAGACGATCTGGCTTCAGCTGGGGCTGTGGCACGAGCAGGTGGCCAACGACGGCGAGGCAGCGGGATTGAACGTCGTCATGGATCGGTGCCTCAAGATCGAACACGCCCGATTCCACGGGGGATTGCACCTGGCCGGATTCGATACGGGAGTGATCGATTCGCGTCGGACACGGGGGTAGGCGCGCGTACGCCTCACCACGTGAGGACGGTGTTGTCCTCGAAAACCAGTCCGGTGGGTCCGTCGGCGTCGAGGGTGGCGAGTCGAATCGCCACGGCCGCACCCTCGTCCGGCGATCGCGTTCCGCGGAATCCATTGAAGTCGGTGGCGACGTGCCCAGGAGCTGCTCCGTTGACCTTGATCGGGGTATCGGCAAGGTCTCGGGCGTAGTGGACGGTGAGGGCGTTCAGAGCGGTCTTCGAGCTCGAATACGCCATCGATGGCGTGCCCACCCATGCGCCGTCCTCGCCGATGGAACCGCGCTTGCTGGTGACGTTGACGATCCGACCGGCCGGGGACTCTCTCAGTAGCGGCAGGAATGCGTTGGTCACATCGACGACGGCGAAGACGTTGACGTCGTACACCTTTCGCAGATCCGACGAATTCTCCTCGATAGGGCGGTGATAGCCGACGTTGATGCCTGCGTTGTTGATCAGAGCGTCGAGGTGGCCCACTTCGGTGTCGATGTGTCGGACGGCCTCGTCGATGTCGTCGGCCGAGGTGACATCGAGCCGAATCGGGCGTACGTCTCCGTCGATCCCGGTGGCCGCGGTGACGCCCCCGGCGAGATCTCGCGAGCCCAGATAGACGACAAACCCCTGGGCGGCGAGGCCGCGGACGATGGCAAGGCCGATGCCTCGGTTGGCACCCGTGACCAAAGCAGTGTGTGTTGTCATATCAACACCATGCACCCGGTTGTGTTGTCATGTCAACAGGTCGGTGGATAGGGTGGCGCAATGACGCTGTTGAACGAATCCGAGATGGCCCTGTGGCACGCGTGGAAGCGGGCGCAGGACGCCGTATGGACTCGCGTCACCGCGGAGATCGCGGACAGAACTGGCTTGTCGGATCAGGACTTCGCGGTTCTGACCCGAGTGCACGAAATAGGGCATGGGGTGCTGCGGCAGAGCGCATTGGCGGCGTTGCTCGAGTGGCATCGCAGTCGGCTGTCGCATCATCTGACCCGAATGGCCGACCGCGGACTGATCACTCGTCGTCCGGTCGACGGGGGAGTGGAGGTAGTTCTCACCGAGGTGGGGCGCGACGCCGTCGTGCGCGCGCGGCCCGTTCACGCGGAGGCGGTCAGACGGTATCTGCTCGACGCGATTCCGGCTTCCGAGCGAGTGGTGTTCGAGCGCATCCTTGCCGGCCTCATGCTTTCAGCAGGCGACCACTGATCACGGTGGCCAGTGCACGTGGAGCAAAACGGACACTGCCGGCGCTGATCTTGTTGGACAGGCCGGACACGATGCTGGCGGGGGTGCGGCGAGAGTCCAACGCGCGCAGAGCCGTCGCGACCACTTGCTCGGAGGTCTGGAAGTTGCCCACCGCGGCGTCCTCGGATCCGACGACGTCGAAGAACTCGGTGCGGGTAGGGCCGGGGGAGAGCGCGAGAATCTTCAGCAGCGAGGCGCGGTGCTCGAAGGCCAGCGCTTCGGTGAAGTTCAGGACGAATGCCTTCGTTGCGCCGTAGACGGCCATGTTGGGTGTGGGTTGGTACGCGGCGGTACTCGCGACGTTGATCAGTGCGCCGGTCAGGTTCGGCAGGAATGCGTGAGTGAGGTCGACCAGCGCACTGATGTTGAGGGCGATCTCTGCGGCCACGCGCTTCGGATCCTCGTCGGCGAACTTCCCGTGCGTGCCGAAGCCTGCGTTGTTGATCAGTGTGGTGGGTGTGATTCCCCTGTCCGCCAATGTGGTTCGAAGGGTTTCGCCGATGCCGGGGACGCCAAGATCCATGGCTACGACGGTGGCCGTCACCCCGTGATCGGCTTCGATGCGCCGTGCCAGGGCGTTCAGTCGATCGGCGCGTCGCGCCACGAGGACGACGTTCTCGCCGCGTGCGGCGAAGCGGGTGGCGAATTCCTCGCCGAGGCCCGAACTTGCTCCGGTGATGAGCGCTGTGGAAGTCATGGCTGCCAATGTAGGCAGTGTCAGCATTGTTGTCAACGCCAACATCGCCTAGGGTGAGGTCATGGCAACGCAGCGCTACCACCATGGCGACCTGCGCGCGGTGTTGCTCGACGAGGCCGAACGGAGCATCGCGCACGGCGGGGTCGACGCGTTGTCGCTTCGGCAACTGGCCAGAGATGTCGGCGTCAGTCACGGTGCTCCCGCGCGCCACTTCCGCGACAAGCAAGCGCTGTTGGATGCGCTGGCCCTGCACGGTTTCGAGGAACTGAACCGCCGGATGGTCGCCGCGGCAACTGGGCCCGGTGAGCTGATGGCTCGGTTTCGTGCAGTCGCTCGCGCCTACCTCGGATTCGCGGTCGAACATCCGGAGTTGCTGGACGTCATGTACAGCACCAAGCATCATCCCGACGCCAGCGAGAAGCTGAAAACTGTTGCGCACGAAAGCATGACCGCCACCGAGGCATTGCTCAGCGAAGCCATCGCCGCAGGTGTGATCACCGAGGCTCCACCCGAGATCCTCGCGCGGGTTGCTTTCGCGAGCGTGCACGGACTTGCGATGCTGGCCACCGGGGACCTGCTCGACGGCGTCGCGATCGAGGATCTTCTCGACGCGACCGTCGACACGCTGCTGCGTGGGTTCACCTAGGTTGAACGGCATGACCGAATACGACCTGCAACGCTTCGTCGACGCCCAGGACCCCGTCTGGACCGCGGTAACGAAGGAACTGAAGGCGGGACGCAAGCAGACACACTGGATGTGGTTCGTGTTCCCGCAGTTGGCGGGACTGGGGCGTAGCGCGACCGCTCAACACTTCGGCATCGCCGATCTGACCGAGGCGGAGCTCTACCTCTCGCACGAAGTGTTGGGCCCCTCGCCTGAAGAAGGCAGCAAGGCTTGTGGCAGCTGTCGAGGGGCGGACGGTCGACGAGATCTTCGGCTATCCCGACAACCTGAAGTTGCATTCGTCCATGACGCTTTTCGCCGAAGCTACCAAGGGTCCGTCCGTATTCGGCGAAGTGTTGCAGAAGTATTTCGCCGGTGAATTCGATAGCCCGACACTCGACTTGCTCGACGAGCGATACCGCTAGCATCGCATCCATGACGACTCCACTCGCCGGATCCATTGCCTTCGTCCACGCCAGCTGGCACTTGGACATCGTCGATCGCGCGAGAGTGGGATTCGCTGCCGAGCTGAAGAATCTCGGAGAAACCGAGACGACTGTCGACGTGTTCGAGGTACCCGGGGCCTTCGAGATCCCACTGCACGCACAGCGGCTCGCCAAGACGGGCAAGTACTCCGCGATCGTCGCCGCTGCACTGGTGGTGGACGGCGGAATCTACCGACACGACTTCGTCGAAACGGCGGTCATCGACGGCCTGATGCGAGTGCAGCTGGACACCGACGTGCCGGTGTTCTCCGTGGTGCTGACGCCACACCACTTCCACGAACACGCCGACCACAACGCCTTCTTCACCGCCCACCTCGAAACCAAAGGCGCAGAAGCCGCACGGGCTGTGGTGAAAACCCTGGCGTCACTGGGGACCATCGGCTGACGCTCGGCGGGCAATCCTGTGTTCGACGAGTATGCGGTGCTCGAGGAGCTCGAACGACGAGAGCCGATTTTCCATCGCCGTGAGTTTGGCATCACGCGTGAGGATTTCGATCGCTTGACGGACGTGGGTTTCTGGGAGGTCGGTGCGTCGGGCAGGCGATACGACCGCGAGCACGTCTGGGCCGTTCTCGAAAAGCGATACGCATCCGACCCCACCGGGCAACTCGATGTCGACTGGACAGCCAGTGAATTCGAGCTCCGAGAAATTGCCTCGAATACGTATTTGCTGACCTACATTCTCGAGCAGGGCGGCCGATCCACCCGCAGGATGACGTTGTGGCAACGCCGCGCGGGTGATTGGAAGATCCTCTATCGGCAGGGCACGCCTGTATCCGATACCACACCTCACCGACAGGTTTGGAAGACTGAATAGTCAAGCAGCGCAATAGTTTTCGATTCAACCATGGTTGTCAGTCGAACGCACGTTCGATACACTTCATGGCATGACCACAGCGATCTGGCAACTGAGCGAGGCAGAACTCCTCGCCGAGTCTGCTGCGGTCTCCCACCAGATCCAACTGCTCGAAGCCCGGCGCATCGCTCTCGTCGCCGACATCGACACCCGCGTCTCACGGGAGAAACTCGGATTCCCCGGCCCCGCAGGCTGGCTCACCTCCACCACCCTGCTCTCGGCGGGTAAAGCAAACAAGATCGTCGCCCTCGCCCGCGGACTGAAGAACTTCCCCGACATCGCCGACGCCGTGAACGCCGGCGTCATGACCGTCGACCACGCCGCGTTGATCCTTACCTTCGCCGAAACCCCACCGAAGAACCTCCCCCAAGCCGGGCAGGACATGGCCAGGAAGGCGATGATCACCGCCGCCACCGGACCCGAAGCACGCACCGACCGGATCCGCGAAGCGATCACCAGACTCCACGACACCTACGGCGGCAAGACACCACCCGCCGAGGACACCGACCGCAACGAACTCTTGGCCTCCAAGACGTTGAACGGCCGGCTGGTACTCAAAGGAGACTTCGATGCGATCACCGGCGAGAAGCTGCTCACCGCACTCTCACCGCTGACCGAACCACGACCCGCCGCCGACGGCGACGAGACACCCAAAACCGGAGACGACCGCAGCCCCGCCAAGCGACGAGCCGACGCCTTCGGACACATCCTCGACCAGTACCTCGCCTCC